>CAJUTE010000011.1 GCA_910589555.1 uncultured Muribaculum sp. | reverse complement strand
AGCTGCCGTCACTACCGGTTTCGGGGATACGCATTCATTCCCCTTACGCTCCCAGAGCTCCCGATGAGCAAAAGAAATTCAATGCTTTTTGCCGAATGATTCCGGCACCTTTATGAACGCCGTCACTCCGATGGTGGCGATACAGCATGCCATTATCCACCAGAAGAAACCTTGGTAGCCTATAAGCTCCTGAAGCCAGCCTGACGCCATGCCCGGAAGCATCATTCCCAATGCCATGAATCCGGTGCAGATGGCATAATGTGCTGTGCGGAATTCTCCCTCGCTGAAATATATCAGATACAACATATATGCCGTAAAACCGAATCCGTAGCCGAACTGCTCGATGAACACACACAAGTTTATCGTGAACAGGTCGGTCGGTTGTGCTATGGACAGATACAAGAATGTGGCGCACGTAAGCGATATGCTCCATGCCATAGGCCATAGCCATTTCTTAAGACCTCCATGAGCTACAACGATGCCGCCTATTATCCCGCCCGCAGTCAATCCTATTATTCCGATCGTGCCGTAGACAAGCCCCACTTGTGAGGTTGTCAGTCCGAGTCCGCCGGCACCGACCGGGTCGAGCAGAAATGGATTTATGAGCTTCACAAGCTGTGCTTCGGGAAATCGGTAAAGCAACATGAATGCGATAGCTATCCCGATTCCGGGCTTACGGAAAAATGATGCAAATGTGCCGATGAATTCTCTTCCGGCATTACGGATTGTGAGACCTTTCACTCCGCAATCCGATTTAGGACGCGGCAATATGAACCGGTGATACACCGATATGATGACAAAGAAGATCGACAGCACGCCCATCACCGCCATCCACGCAATCGGAGTGTAGTCCATGGATTCGCCGGGTGCCGGTTGCCAACGCTCCTCCAAATATCCGGCGAGCATCACCAAGGCACCTTGCCCCACGATGGTCGATATGCGATAGAATGTGCTGCGTATCCCCACATAAAATGACTGCTGATGGCTGTCGAGAGCGAGCATATAGAAGCCGTCGGCGGCAATGTCGTGAGTGGCGCTCAGAAAGGCTACCAGCCAAAACACACCCAGCGAGGCACTGAAAAAGAAAGATGTCGGCAGAGTGAAAGCTACTCCGGCAAACCCTATTCCGATAAGAAGCTCCATCACCACTGTCCATAACCGCTTGGTGGCAATCATATCCACCACAGGGCTCCAAAGCGGTTTTATGACCCACGGAAGATAAAGCCAGGAGGTATACAAGGCGATGTCGGTGTTGGAAATCCCCATGCGCTTGTACATGATGACCGAGAGGGTCATTACAGCGACGTAAGGGAGTCCCTGAGCAAAGTATAGCGAAGGGATCCATGCCCAAGGATTTCGTACTGTTTTAGTAGAGACGGCTGATTTTCGCATTATTGTAATAATGTGCTAATATTTGGCGATAATTATATCCCTCTTCTGCCATTACGGCTGCTCCAATCTGGCATAGCCCTACGCCATGTCCCCAACCGGCACCGTGAAGAATGAACCGGTCGCCCGATTTTTCAACTATGAAAGCCGAACTGTAGAGATGTGAGCGTGACAGCCATTTGCGTATTTCGAGCTCTTTGCCAACGATGATGGAGCGTTTCGTGCCAACGATTTTCAATCGGTAGATTCTGCCTGATGTGCCTCGTGAAAGCGGGATAAGGTCAGTTATGGCGCCGAAATCTATTCCCGACCGTGAACGGACTATTTCTGAAAGTTCATCAACTGAATATTCCACTTGCCACCTGTAGAAATCAGGGGTCTCGAGATCGTATGAATTAAGAACTTGCCTTAAAGTTTTCTCTCTTGCCTGTGAGCAGAAAGGCTGTGCGGGATGCGACATGATCCAAGCTCTTGCTCCGTCTTCTGTTGTGAGATCGGGCACCTCTATGGGTTCAGGTGTGTCGGTGTTTCCTGCGAGATAATTATGGTGTACGGGTTCCCAGCAATTTTCAAATTCTTCAAACACACCGCCGCAGCACTTTGAGAATCGGGCATCGCATATCGTTCCGTCGTCATCGACAAGCACCTCTCCTCGGGTGGCGAGAATGGCAAGTCTCACTTGGTCCGGTTCGTTTTCAGGAATTCCCTGGTAGCGCTGGCAATGGTCGTCGGCACACACATCGTAGTGAAGGTGATTCTCACGGTCATACCACTTCGTTATCTCCTCATCGGTAGTCATTCCTTGTACCGCATGATGCTCGGTCTTGGTGCCTACTTGCGAAAGAACCCAGCTTCTGGAGATGACTGCGTGAGCTTTGAGAAACTCTATCGGTGCCGATGCATTCATTTCAGAAGCGATCACCGAACGCAGATATTCCTCAACCGGCAGATGGTTGATCGCGATTTTCTTTCCGTCGGCTTCCTTTATTTCCAATGATCCCGTGTATGTGAGGTCGAGATTGCGTTGCCAGTGGAAGTCTTTTCCTATCATCACATCGCGAAGCTTAAAGCGGCTGTCGGGAGTGAGGGGAGAGTGCTGATTGTCGCTGTGACTGAATTGCCCCATGAGGACGTAATCAATATTATCAGCCTCGATAATGCCAACCGATATTTCCGGGATAGTAACGGGAAACGCCACATCGGCAAATATTTGTTGCAACGCTTCGGCATCGATTGCTTCAAAATCCTTGCGTGATGTGGTTATGATGGTACCAAGCATATCGATGGCTCCGGGACTGACACCGATTTCGGGATAGCATTTCGGACGATGCGCTTTGCGTGGCACGATGACAGCTTCTGCCATTCCTTCGGGGAGGATGTGGATGGCGACATTAACGTCGGGCTCCTCCTCGGTTTTATGAGGTAGTCCGGCTATTGCTTGTTCTACGGCATCGGCTATTGAGCCGGCTTTTTCCACCATATAAATCCTCTTGAACGGGTATGCTATGTCAAGCGGAAGATATTGCTCAGGAACAGCTTGGAAATGGCAATGGTCGGGGGCTGACGCGCCGCATCGCGGACCATTGTAGAACACTGTGTATCCACGCAGGGTGGACGCGATCTCCACCATGTCGGCTACTCGTCCCATTAACATTTGGGGAACATGAGCCTTTGTGGGGATGGTGAGATGTCCCGGAAACACCGGATAAGGATTCTCCAATATCTCGTAGTCTCCTGCCGGAGTGGATGGCTGTTGCGGAGGTCGGTTTTCCTTGCATAGAAAGCACGGGCGTGCCGCGATTGATGCTGCATCCACCTTTGCCTTGGTGCTTACGGCACGTCCGGGCAGAAGTCTCACATTCCATTCAGCTCCATTTACCGTGAGCTTCTTGTGGGTGTTGCGTGATGCTAAAAGATTTTTGCGATAGCGTATGGCGTCGAGACGCAATGAGTCCTTGTATGCATCATTCCGGTTGGATGCTTCAAGGGTGAGCATTGAGTCGGAGTTTCCTGTCCAGCGGCGGCACAGGTAAAGAGAGTCATAGATGCGTCCTATGCGGTAGTGGGCGCTTATGGCAAGCCCCATGGCGTAATCTTCGCCGTAGCTCACATCAGGGAATCGGAATCTGCGTGCCACCGGCGTATAGAATGCTCTCGGCGCTCCAAGTCCGTTGATGCGCAGAGCGTTGTTCCTGCCGTTGTCATCAGTCCATTCAAGATGGGCTATCAGTCCCGGCGGAATCACATTGCGGTCAAAGTCGGTGAGGGTATAGGAGCCGACCACCATAGGGCAATGCTCCTCGTAGAATTTGTTGACGATGCGTCGGAGTGTGTCGGTGCCGGAATATATGTCGTCGCTGTCAAGCTGAACGGCAAATCGTCCACAGCGGTCACATTCAATTGCCATATTCCAGCAGCCGCCTATTCCGTGCCCCTCTTCGGCGGGGATGATGTGGATGAGACGCGGGTCACGTGCGGCGATTTCCTTAAGTGTTTCCGTGGTGCCGTCGGTGGAGTGATTGTCGACTACAATCACATTGAATTCAAAATCGGCAGTTTGGCTTAATGCACTGTTCACCGCGTCGGCGATTGTGTTGACACGGTTGCGCACGGGGATCACCACTGATGCCTCTACCGGAAATGTGTCGTCAAAGTCGATTTCCGAGATAATGTCGGAGGGTGATATGTAGGCGCCGATCGCTTTAAGATGCTCGGTGAATGCCTCCTCCATTTCTCGTTGCGCGAGCTGCCTGTCGGCTTGTTGGTAAGCGAACTGGGAATCGGTTTCACTCGATTTTCCCACACTGTATATTGGCTCGTTGATGTGCATTATGGGCGCGAGTCTCGACAATGCAAGTCTCACGGCATAAAATGCAGCAAGTGAATAATCAGGCAGCTCTGATACCGCAGTTTTCAGCATTTCGGTATTGACAAGAATCATTTGACCGAAGTCAAAACCGTCTCTCACCGATCCGTCATGGTAGTCAATCAGCTGGTGCAGTGATCCGTCATGATCGATATAGTCGGAGTAGATGATGGATGCTGAGTGGTTTAACGCAGTTTCAGTCATCTTTCTGACTGCATCGTCGGATATGTTTATTTCGCTCGATGCGTTTCCTATGAGCAGATGGTGGGGTAGTGGCACAGAGACGAGAGATTTCAATTCTCCTGTGCTGCAATTGTTGAAATTCAGGCTATGTATTTCCACTGATTATTTCATTAGAGTTACTTTTACACGCTTTCCTTTCAGCTTTTCCTGTGCCGATTTTGCAATGGCTTCTTTTGCCTTCTGTAAAGGCACCGCAGCTATCGCTGAATGGTCTTTGACTATTATCTTGCCTATGGTGTCGGGTTGTAGTCCGCACTGCTTTATAAGGAATCCCACTATGTCGCCGCGGGATATTTTTTCTTTCTTTCCGGCATTGAAGTAAAGTGTGGCTACATCGCTGCGTATAGGATCGTCCGATTTTCCCGAGGGGGAGTAGCTGCGGTCAAATTCCATGTATTCCGGAATGTTGTCGTTCTCGGATGTGATCACATATATGGTTCCGGTGGCGTCAACTCGCGCCGTTCTTCCGTTGCGGTGTGTCCAAGTCTCTTCGGTGAGCGGCTGGTGGTAGTGGATGATTGAATGCACTGAGTCGATGTCGAGTCCACGTGCGCCGAGGTCGGTTGAGACAAGGATGGGTGTGGTGCCGTTGTTGAGAAGATCCACGGCTTTCTCGCGATCGAGTTGATCCAGGGCACCATGGTATATTCCTGCGGGCAATCCTGCTTTTCTGAGCCCTTGGTACACTCGGTCGGCGCTTTCACGGTGGTTGACGAATATGATCACCTTGCCGTTTTGCAGCGATTTCAGCAGGTCGATGAGTGTGTCGAGCTTGTCATTGGCAGGACTTGGTACCTCTACGATCGACATTCGTTTGCCGGGATTGTTGCCATTGTCAAGAAAGTCGAGAGTCTCGGGCGACTTGAGTTTCAAGAATTCGGGCATCTCCTGCAAGCGTGTTGCCGAGGTCAGGATTATGCGTGAAAGATTGGGCATCGTGCGGATTATCTTTTTCATCTCGTCGTGGAATCCGAGCTCCAGTGACTTGTCGTATTCGTCGAGCACGAGTATCTTGGTGTTGTAGAGATCTACGTGTTTGCGTTGCAGATGGTCGAGAAGGCGTCCCGGTGTGGCTACGATGATGTCTGGCGCAGGCCCCAACGATTTTTTTTCATCGCTCACCGAGTGTCCTCCGTAAAGGGCTACGCATTTGTAGCCCGTGGCGATATCCCTTACCACGCGGTAGATCTGCGTCACAAGTTCACGTGACGGAGCGATGATCACCGCCTTCACCTCGGGCGACGGTTTGGGAAGCGACTGAAGCATGGCTATGCTGAATCCCAATGTTTTTCCCGAGCCGGTAGGGGATAGGAGCACGATGTTCTTCGATTGGCAGTCCATCACTGCTTTTTGCATGGGGTTGAGGCTCTCGATGCCCATTTTCCCCGCTATGTTGTTTAGAATTTCCGATTGTTTCATTGTAAAACTGTTTTATAATGCAAAGTAAACTCTTTTTATATACAACACAAAACAGTTTACCGATGATTGTTGCTGACAAGAATGTCAAATTACCGTTTATCGTGTTCAGTTAAGTGATTGCTCAAATGTGGTTGGCGTTCCTTCGGCGGCTTTTTTCAGAATTTCGGAAGGACGTGCGGTGTTGAATTCCACAATCCGTCCCTCGGGATCGATAAGCACGTAGGTGGGGAGGAGGTTTGCATCATAGCAACTGTCGGAATTCTTCTTGTCGAGGATCAGATTAAGCTCATTCATGCCATGTTGCGCGGCAAATGCCTCAAGTTTTTTCTTGGATGGTCGCGACACGCATACGGTGACAAAAGCCACACTCTTTATCTTTTCTCCAAACTGTTTTTTCAACTCGGGAATATACCGGAACTCCTCGATGCAAGGCTTGCATCCGAAGTCCCAAAAATCGAGATACAGGTATTTGCCCTTAAAATTGTCGAGGGTATAGGTCTTGCCGTCGCAGTCTTTCAGTGCTATAGGCGGCGCCGGTTCCCCGTTGCATAGTTTTGTCAGGTCGGGCATCAAGCCGGAGATCTCATTTTTGATTTCACGGTTGCCGGTGGTCTCAAACACATATCCGAGCACATTTGCCGCTTGATCTGGACCATAATAAGAATATACTGTATTCAGGTCTTTGTAATTAGCCATATCGGCAAAACCGGGCGACGGTGATATTTCCCATCTTATTTTAAAACTGTTTTTCATGTCGGCTCCGGAGGGGCTGTTCTCGTTTATTCTGCTGACAGCCATGTTTACATAGTCCATCATGAAATCCAGATAATCGGGATACATCAGCAGTGAGTCGGCGTAAGAGTTAAAGGGCAGGGATGTGGTGTCGTTGAGCTGGAGTGAGGGATTGAGCGTCGGGAGATCGACGCGGCAAAACGATACCCATTTCAGAGTTTTGTAGAATCCGCTGTATCTGAAATATTTTTCCAACCGTGGTGTTCCGTGGTGCTGAATGAATGTGTCGATCAGTGTTTTATTCATGTCGTTATACTCCCTGAATCGTTGGATGGTCCGGTTTTTGATAGAGTCGGTGCCGGTGTTTTGCACCGAAAACATCCGCGATTCGTTGATGTAGGAATTGAAGAGGTTGTTCAGCTCGTACTCCCGTTTTCTCATCTTTCGGAATATTGTCGAAGCGAGCTTTAAGTCGAGGTCGGCATCATGGCGAGAGGAGGAGAGTGTCATATCGTCGTCATCGAGCATCAGGGTTATGGTGTCGCCGGCGCATACCGGGATTTGTGCCGTCCCCGGCACATAGAGGTATATCTGTTGCAAGGTGCCGCGCATTGGGACTACGCATTCAAATCTGTTGCCGGCGGTGGTCTTCAATGTGTGGCGGTGGTTCTTTATGGGGTCGGTGACGGCGAGATCAAGTGAGCCCTCCCAGCGTGGCGACATTTCTCCTTTAATCACGAATGATGTCTCCTTGAATAATTCTGTGATTATAGAATCGGAGCAGGCAGTGCTGTCGCTGATTTCAAATATATTTTGGCTTGTCGCCATGTTGTTGCCTGACAATATAATCAGGCATGATAGAATTAGCGTTTTAAGGTGTATCATTGATATCTGTGATTATGGTCATTGCAAAGGTAATAGATTTATTGCTAAATTTATGTGTTTTGTCGGGCGACACCTATAGTTTGATTTAGACGAGGAGGATGGAGAGAGCCATGAGAGCCATGCCGAGGATGAGCCAGCTGATGGTTGTGTGGTGGTGACCGTAGCTTTCGGCTCCGGGAAGTAGCTCGTCGACGGCGATGTAGACCATAATTCCGGCAACCCCGGCAAGGAGGAGCGCGTTGATCGCGGGGCTCCAGAAGGGGAGTAGGAACAGAATAGCCACAATGGCGCCAAGCGGTTCGGCAAGTCCTGAGATTATGCTCCACAGAAATGCCTTGCGGTGGCTGCCGGTGGCGTTGTAGACCGGTACTGACACGGCTATTCCTTCCGGAATGTTGTGGAGCATGATAGCCACTACAATTGGTATGGCTATTGTCATTCCGTCGAGAGCCGAGATGAAGGTGGCTATTCCTTCGGGGAAATTGTGGATTCCGATCGCTAACGCAAGCATGATTCCGGCACGCTTTGAACGTGAAGGATGGGTGTCGCCCACGTGGTGGTCATACTCGTGCGGGTTGCTGTTTTCCGGCACAAGGAAGTCGATAAGGGCGATAATGGCTATCCCTATAAAAAATGCGATCACGGAATAGATCTGTCCGGGACGCTCTCCCCACGCTTCGCCAAGCTCTGCGATTGCTTCGGGCATGAGGTCGAGAAATGACACATAGAGCATCACGCCGGCAGAAAACCCCAATGCTCCTGACAGAAAACGGGCATCCCTTGCCATGGGCAAGAGCGACAACAACGCGCCTATGCCGGTTCCCATGCCGGCTATCGTTGTCATAAGCAACGCTATTAATAATGCTTGAGTAGATATATCTTCCATAATACAAAGTTAACAAAAAATTGCGGAGGTGAGTTTGCAATAGCTATTGCCAAATATATCTTACATTATTAAAGACACCATATTATATTTTCCCTTTTTGTAAGAGATATATTTGCTTCTGATTTTCAATCTCTGATCTCAGTTCTTCTTCAGTAGGAAGGTATGTCAGATATTTTGAGGCGAATAACTGCTTATTGCCATTTAGAATTGAATATTCATCTGAATATGCGACCAAGTAAGATTTTGCAGACACATCTGCAAAATCTCCCAATCCGGGAAATAGACATATGACGATCTGTAGTATGCAAGGCTACGATAACTGTAACCCCTGCGGAGTGAGTTGGATAAGTTGGATGTATGTAACCAATGGAAAAGAAATTTTGTTATTGTGTGGGAGTTATAAAAACGATTAACTGTGATTATTCAGGGATATTAAATTTACTTATTTTTGAAAAAATTTTGAGTTGTAAGGATTTTGGAGTAAATTTGCCGTTGCGATTGACCCAAATCGCGATTTAGATTGTTAATTAAGAAAAAACTATTTATACAATGGCTGAAAATGACCAGAAGGATCCTATAGCACTTGATGAAGTGACTAAGGACAATCAAGAGTTGAAAAACAATGTGACCAAGGGTCAAAAGTATCTTATGTGGGGCATGATTGCCATCTCCGTAATCGCGGTGTTGGTTATTGTCTATCTTTTCTTTATCCGCAAGCCGGGTATTGTGAAAGCTAATGAAGCTGTGTCGAAAGCTGACATCGAGCTTGCCCAGGGCAATGATTCCATCGCTCTCGCCCAATATCGCATGGTGGCTGATCAGTATGGCTATGACGCCGGCAATCGCGCAGCGTTGATGGCTGCTACCATCAGTTATAAGAATGGTAAATATGAAGAGGCTCTTGCCGACCTTAAGGGTTTTAGCCCCAAGGAAGCTCTTGTAGGAGCTGCGGCTATGTCGCTTGAAGGTGACTGCTACGTGAATCTTCAAAACTATAGCGCTGCATTGAAGTCCTACGACAAGGCTATCAGCCAAAGCGACGACAACGCTCTTTATACTCCGCTTTTCATGATGAAAAAGGCTACAGTGCTTCGTGCTCAGGGTGACTATGCCGCTGAATTGAAAGTGCTCAAGGAGATCAAGTCGGATTATCCCGAGTATGCGGGACAGTATCGTCTTGATATCGACAAGTACATAGCACGTGCCGAGTATCAGGCAAACAACAAGTAATCGCTTGATAATAGCATAACTTATCAGGGGCGTGTCTCATTAGTGAGACGCGCCCCTGCGTTATTATCTGGTTGATTATGACTATATCGCTTCTTCGAAGCTCATAGTCTGGCAGAGATAAGCATCCCCACACTCGCGTTGCTTGTGCGGGGCTTACCACAACATCGCGACTATGCCGCTCCTGCATCCCCACACTCGCGTTGCTCGTGCGGGTGGTGGAATAAAAAAAGTCAAGCAAACCTCAGTTTGCTTGACTTATAGTGCCACACCAAAGGATGCGATGAAACTCCGAATGACAGGATTTGAGCGCTCGCCGTCCTTTGTAATCCGCCTTGTACCTAAGAAGGTAGCCTCAAAGAGGTGGGGCCCGCCATTGGGCGACTAAGCTTGTCTCGGTATTTCATTAAAATTTGATGAGTTTCCCAATCAACTTTGATGTGGTTATTTCTTCAAATAGGCTCTCTTGCCTTTCTCTTATAACACAAAGTTAAGTGAAATTGTTGACTTTTCCAAATCTTGCCGCCATAAAAATGCCAAAAAAATAATATGCTTAAAAAGTGTATAAAAAGATGGTGGTTATTCCGATATAATCATTATATTTGTAGAATGTGGAGTAAAATGAGTATTGTGTTAATGTGTCAATATGACAGCATAATCTGCTTAAATTGAGGATATTTACTATGGTATTTACAATTTTGAATAGATTTTAATGTTATTTTGCAGCAAAATGCCACGTTAAATTTTGTATAAATGCTTTTTGAATGAAATTGCTGTTGTAAATTTGCAGCGTAGAAGATTTACGACTTGTCCAGCCACATCAAAGAGTGGATTCCCGAGGACATATCAGTTCGAAAAATCAGCCCCCTTTTATCTTGCTAAACCTTTTTCTTGTTAAACACACACAAGACCAATTACACACGCATTGTAATCAAAACAAAACCAACCGTATTTTTTTACAACCAACTTAATCTAAAATTTCGTATATGTTTTTTGAAAAGCTTGCCAGAAGGGCATTTGCAACCCTCCTCATGGGATCGGTATGCTTGGCTTCCTTCGCACAGACTCGCCAGATCACAGGAACGGTAGTTGACACGACCGACGAGCCTTTGACAGGCGCAAATGTAATTGAAGTGGGTACCGCCAACGGCGTATCTACCGACATTGACGGGAAATTCACTCTTGATGTGAAGCCCGGCGCAGAACTTAGAATCACCTACATCGGCTATCAGCCAAAAGTAATGAAGGTGGGTGAGGAATCTAATTACACTATTGTATTGGCCGAAGACAATCAGTTGCTTGACGAAGTGGTGGTGGTCGGATATGGTACCATGAAGAAGTCAGACCTCACCGGAGCCATGGGCTCTATGTCGGGCGAAAAGCTTCAGGCTCGCGGTACAGTCCGAGTTGAGGACGCTCTCCAGGGAGCCGTTCCGGGCTTGAACATCACTTCGAGCAATTCACGAGCTAACGGCGAATTCTCGATGCAGATACGCGGACAGTCGTCAATCAATAAATCAACCAAGCCTCTTTATGTGGTCGACGGACTGGTGGTGTCATCGATTGACTATCTCAACCCCTCCGACATTGAGCGTATCGACGTATTGAAGGACGCATCGTCTACCGCAATTTATGGTAGCCGCGCTTCCAACGGTGTGATCGTGGTGACCACCAAGGGTGGCGGCGCGTCAGCCGGAAAATCGATGCCTGTCGAGGTGAGCTACGACGGATATTATGGATTCCGCAAAGCTTCACGTATGCCCGATTTCATGGATTCACGTCAGTTCATGGACTATCGTCTTGCCAAATATACCATTCTTGACCCCACTTACGGAGTGGGAGGAGTAGGCGCTGACGGAAGTGTGAAATATTACCTCACCGACGGCAATCTCGCCTCGGCATTCTTTACCGGCGGTGATTTCCAGAACAGCGTGCTCCGCCAGCGTTATATGGATAATGAAAACTATGACTGGAAGGGTAGCGTGCTCCGCACCGGTCATCAGCAGAATCACTTTGTGAGTGCCAGCGGCTCCACTGAAAAGACCACCTATCGTCTCGGTCTTGGATATCAGAGCGAAGAAAACGTGTTCAAGAACAATGACTATTGGCGCGTGAACCTCAAGGGTGCTTTTGACAGCAAACTCTCCAAGGTGGTTGAAGCCGGTATGTCGGTGAATCTTGCCCACGACGTGGTCAACGACTGGATCACTGAGACTTCAGCCAATTTCTCTCCCTACAACAATGCTTTCTGGTTCCCCACCATCCTGTCGCCTTATAATGAGGATGGCACCTTGGCGCCGATACCCGGCAAAGTGGGCAACTTCTCTTTCTCATCGATGCCTAACCCGCTTATCGACTTTGAGATCAATCCCTACGACAATTCCACAAGGAAGTTCCACGTGTTTGGTAACGCTTATCTGCGTCTTAACATCGCCGACGGTCTGCGTTTCACCACCACACTCTCTCCCAATTATTATCACGGACGTCAGGGTATATGGATGGCTACAGGAGTATCAGACAAATATCCTCTCGGAAGCTCATGGTACCAGAATAAAAAGTACAATCAGGCAAGCAGCATCAACACTGAGCGCCTTGACTGGACTTGGGACAACCAGATTGACTGGAACAAAAAATGGAACAAGCACTCTCTTAACATGATGGGATTGTTCTCAATGCATCGCTCCAATAAGGAGACCTACACTCAGACCGTGCAGAATGTGGCAGATGACAAGCTCAAATGGTGGGCGATGAACAAGGGCGCTTCAAATCCCACTCTTGCCTCCACCTACACCGAGTCGTCGATCATGTCATTTGCAGCACGAGCAAACTACAACTACGATGACCGATATATGCTCACCGCGACCATCCGTACTGACGGCAGCTCGCGTTTCGCTAAAGATCATCGTTGGGGATGGTTCCCGTCGGCGGCATTCGCATGGCGCGCAAGCCAGGAGGAGTTCCTTCGCGACGTACAGTGGCTCGACAACCTTAAGTTCCGTCTCTCTTACGGTATCACAGGAAATAACAATGTGGGCGACTATGTGACCAACTCATCGGCAGCCGGACCTAACTATACCATCATCGGCGGCGTTGAGCACATGGGATATTACCCCAACGGACTTATCGACCAGGCGCTGGTATGGGAAAAGATAAAGGAATTTGATTTCGGAGTTGATTTCGGCATCTTCAACAACCGCTTGAATGTGTCAGCCGACTTTTACCGCAAGGATTCCGACGGTCAGATCATGGATGCCACCGTGCCCATCGAATCGGGCGAAACAAAGATTACCACCAATATCGGATCGATCCGCAACACCGGTATCGAGCTTGGAGTGAACATAGGAGTTATCCGCACCCGCGACTTCTACTGGAACGTGTCGGTAAACTTTGCCCGCAACTGGAGCAAGATCACCTCTCTTCCCAATGGCGACGATATCAGCAAGGCATGGTTCCTCGGCGAGCGTCTTAACGTGATCTACGGTTATTCCGATGCCGGCGTTATCACCGACAAGGGTGTGACGATGAACACCATCAACGGCAAGAAGCATTACACTCTTCAAGAAGTGGTTGAAAAATACGGCAAAGGCTCGGCGAGCAACCTCAACTGGTATGAAGGTCAGTGGGCAGTCAACGACTGGAACGATGACGGCGTGATCGACGCAAATGACCGCCATGTGATAGGGTGTACCGACCCCACCTGGACCGGAAGCTTGATCTCGTCAATGAGTTGGAAAGGCTGGGACTTCTCCTTCATGCTCTACACCAAGCAGGGACAGATGTCGCGCAGTTACTTCCACGAGCAGTACTTCGACCTGTCGGACCGCGGACGCCAGAAGTTGATGTTTGACTACTATATCCCCGCCGGAACTCCAATCATGGATCCGTCGACCGGACAGATTATCACCACCGTCGACACCCATTATGGAAAGTTCCCTTACCCGAACAACACCGACAAGACCTATGGCGGCTACTTCGGCAAAGGCAGCGATGCGGTGAAATATCATGACACTTCATTCGTGAAGGTGAAAAATATAACACTCGGCTACACATTCCCCAAGAAGTGGATGGACAAGGTTTATGTGAAGGATCTGCGACTCTACGTCAACGTGCTGAATCCCTTCTGCTGGACCAAGTACAAAGGCTTTGACCCGGAGTGGGCAGGCGCCAACCTCACCAACGGCGGTCCCTCGTCAGTGACTTATCAATTTGGTATGAATCTTAAGTTTTAATCTTAATAACGATAGACACACACAATGAAACTATATAAAAATATAATGTGCGCCACCGCTATTGGATTGGCGATGACAGCTACCGGATGCTCTGACTTTCTTGATTCCGACAACAAGAGCTCGGTGACCGATACCGATTATTTCTCGACTGAATCGGGATTCAAGTCGCTGGTGTATGATTCCTACGCTCAGTTGACCGACATATTCTCTACCGGTGACACTCCCGAATTTTTCAATGCCGGCACCGATCTCTATCAGGACAGCCGCCGAGACATAGACCCGGGTCTTCACCGCTGGCAGAATTTCAATCCCCAGCACGCCACAGTGCTTAAGTTCTACACTCAGTGTTATGACGGCATCCGCTCCACTCTCCAGATCCAGCACTATGCCCCTTCGGCAAAAGTGAGCGCCGATGTAAAGCAGAAAGCGATCGATGAGGGACGTTTCATTAACTCGATGTTCTACTATCTTCTCGTCAACAATTATGGCGGAGTGCCGCTGGTGACTGAATATGCCAGCACTGCTGTCAAGGGTTATCCCGTATCTCCGGCAAAGGACATCTACGCCCACATCATCGATCAGCTCACCGAGGTGATAGCCAACAATAAGCTTGTCCCCTCGTCGGCAATACAGGGTGGCGGAGAGGCGAGCATCGAGAGCGCAAAGGCTCTTCTTGCCAAGACCTATCTTTCTGCCGCGTGGGATCTCAACCGTCCCGATTATTTCACTGAAGCGGCACGTCTTGCCGATGAGGTGATTGCCGGACGCACTCTCACCGCCGATTTCGCCGATCTATGGGCTGCCGATTATTCAGGTGATGACAATGCCGAATTCCTTTTCGATATCGAGTACAGCTACGAGGCTACTCACGACAAGTCGAAAGGCAATGCATGGCAGAGCTATTTCAGCGGATATTATGGCGGTCAGGAAGAGGGCATGAAGAACGGTTCATCGGACTTCACCCCCAATCTCCATGCGTTGAAATGCTTCGAGCCTGGCGACAAGCGCTACTCGGTGACTTTCCTTCAGGAACTCCTCGTGGAGGACACCTGGGATCCCACCGACCCCGATGCCGAGAAGTTTGGCGTGAGCGCTCCCAAAGGCGACTATTTCGGGTGGTACAAGAATGGCAACAAGGCTCAGGGCAAGCCCGTGGGTGTTTATTACCCCGCTCACTGGGAGTCGACCCCGCAGCAGATTGCGGCATGGAGAGCCCAGGATCCCGTGAACCGCGCCATGACCTTCGTGATTCCCATGGATGAGAAGACCGCCGTCATTGAGCCGTGGAAGATATATTATGCCGACATGGAGGAATCAACCACCGGTGTGGTAGCAAAGTATGATTTCGACAATCATGATGTGGTGCAGTCAAAGGCTTGGGCAGTGCATCCTTGCCGCAAGTTTGACGACAGCAACACCGCCATGTACAAGTCAGGAGTGAGCTTCCGTGACGTTCATGTGATCACGCTTCCTGAAGTGTTTCTTGTAGCCTCAGAGGCCTACCTTAAAGGTGGACAGCCCGGCAAAGCTGATGACCGATTGAATGCTTTGCGCCGTCGTGCCGGTCTTTCCGACAAGAGCAACATCACTATCGACGATATCCTGAAGGAGGGCGCTTGTGAAATGTTTGGCAACGGATTCCGCCGCATGGACCTTCGCCGCACTCAGAAATTGATCGAGTACAATAATCTCTACAATCCCCACCTGAAGGGCTCAGCCGCCGAGGTTATCGGAGCTAAAACCCTCTGGCCTATACCTCAGGCAGCCATTGACGCCAATGACATGATCGACAACAGCGTCAATTCATGGGGCTATTGATAGCGCCGTTACTTTAATTCCATATTTTTCCCACGGGACCGCACCTATTATGGCACGGTCCCGTTGCTGTTTTAACTATTGTTTCAGAATATATAAATATTACTCCGAGTTTTAAAACTATGTTTTATAGCACTTGACAATCTGAAAGAAAACGCTTAAATTTGCGTTACTCAATTAAATCTAATATATAATAGAGATGAACAAATATCCAAAGATCGGGATTCGTCCCACTATCGACGGTCGTCAGGGTGGCGTCCGCGAAAGCCTTGAAGAAAAGACAATGAATCTGGCAAAAGCAGTTGCCGAACTTATATCCACTAATTTGCGTCATGGCGACGGCACACCTTATGAATGTGTTATCGCCGACGGCACAATAGGTCGTGTGGGAGAAACCGCCGCCTGCGCCGAGAAGTTTGAGCGCGAAGGTGTGGGCGCCACTATCTCAGTCACTTCATGCTGGTGCTATGGCGCCGAGACCATGGACATGAATCCTTATTGGCCGAAGGCAGTGTGGGGATTCAACGGCACAGAGCGTCCGGGAGCTGTTTATCTTGCGGCTGTTCTTGCGGCACACGCACAGAAAGGACTTCCTGCATTCGGCATCTACGGTCATGATGTGCAGGACTTGAACGACAACACCATCCCTGCCGATGTGGCAGAGAAGATTCTCCGTTTCGCCCGTGCCGCTATGGCAGTGGCAACAATGCGCGGCAAGTCTTACCTCTCGATGGGTAGCGTAAGTATGGGTATCGCCGGTTCAATCGTCAACCCCGATTTCTTCCAGGAATATCTGGGCATGCGCAATGAGTCGATCGACCTTACCGAGATCATCCGCCGCATGACAGAAGGAATCTATGACAAGGAGGAATTCGAGAAGGCGATGGAGTGGACCCGCAAGAACTGCATGACAAAGGAGGGTGTAGACGTTAACATTCCTGAAAAGACCAAGACCCGCGAGCAGAAAGACCAGGATTGGGAGTTTATCGTGAAGATGACCATTATCATGCGCGACCTCATGATAGGCAACCCGAAATTGGAGAAACTCGGATTCAAGGAAGAGGCTATCGGTCATAACGCCATCGCAGCCGGATTCCAGGGTCAGCGTCAATGGACCGACTTCTATCCCAACGGAGACTATTCAGAATCGTTGCTCAATACTTCTTTCGACTGGAACGGCATTCGCGAAGCTTTCGTGCTTGCAACCGAAAACGACGCTTGCAACGGCGTGGCAATGTTGTTCGGACACCTTCTTTCCAACCGTGCCCAGATCTTCTCGGACGTGCGCACCTATTGGAGCCCCGAGGCAGTGAAGCGTGTCACCGGCAAAGAGCTTACCGGTCTTGCCGCCAACGGTATCATACACCTTATCAACTCAGGAGCCACCACTCTTGACGGTACCGGCGAGGCTACCGATGCAGAGGGCAACCCCACCATGAAGCCTTTCTGGGAAATCACAGAAGAAGAGGTCGACAAGATGCTCAAGAACACCAACTGGTGTCCTGCCAACCGTGACTATTTCCGTGGAGGAGGCTTCTCGTCGAACTCCCTTTCAAAAGGCGGTATGCCTGTGACCATGTCACGCTTGAACCTCGTGAAAGGACTCGGTCCGGTTCTCCAGATTGCCGAAGGATGGACAGTGGAACTTGATCCTGAGGTGCACCGCATTCTTGACGAACGCACCGACCGCACCTGGCCTACCACATGGTTTGTGCCCCGCCTATGCGACCGTGCTCCGTTCAAGGATGTTTACTCAGTGATGAACAACTGGGGAGCCAATCACGGCGCTATCAGCTATGGCCACATCGGCGCTGACTTGATCACACTTGCTTCTATCCTTCGCATCCCTGTATGTATGCACAATGTTGAGGAGGATAAGATATTCCGTCCGTCGGCATGGAATGCTTTCGGCATGGATAAAGAGGGAGCCGATTACCGTGCTTGCAAAAACTACGGTCCGATTTATAAATAAATTAGTATAACCCGTTTATGAGGTCCTGTGAGGACAAACCGATTCCTTGCAGGACCTCATTTCATACCATGACATTTTCACATGAAAGCAGACTCTATATTAAGTAAGAACGGCGTCAGCTATCTGATACCCTTCATACTCATAACAAGCTGTTTTGCCCTGTGGGGCTTCGCCAATGACATCACCAATCCCATGGTGAAAGCGTTTTCCAAAATATTCCGTATGAGTGTCGCCGAGGGCGCTCTTGTGCAGGTGGCTTTCTATGGCGGATATTTTGCGATGGCTTTTCCGGCGGCTATTTTCATCCGTAAGTACTCTTATAAGGCGGGCGTGTTGCTCGGACTTGGACTTTATGCAATCGGGGCTTTCCTGTTTTTTCCTGCAAAACTCACAGGGGAATATTTTCCGTTCCTTCTGGCTTATTTTGTGCTGACTTGCGGATTGTCGATACTTGAAACGAGCTGTAATCCTTACATCCTGTCAATGGGTCCTGAGGATAGCGCCACACGCCGCTTGAATCTTGCCCAGTCGTTCAATCCCATGGGATCGCTGCTGGGTATGTATGTGGCGATGAATTTCATCCAGAACCGTCTTAACCCGCTTGACAGCGCTGAGCGTGCCAATCTGTCGCCCGAACAGTTTGAAGCGATAAAGAACTATGACCTCGATGTGCTTATCGCTCCTTATCTCATCATTGGGCTTGTGATATTGCTGATGCTCATCGTCATCAGGTGTGTCAAGATGCCTAAAAACGGCGACAGCGTGAAGGATGTGCATTTTGCGGCTACCTTGAAACGCATATTCGGCATACGCCGTTATCGCGAAGGGGTTATTGCCCAGTTCTTCTACATCGGCGCGCAGATCATGTGCTGGACATTCATCATCCAGTATGGTACCCGCGTGTTCATGGCTGAGGGCATGGGTGAGCAGGCTGCCGAAGTGCTTTCGCAGAAGTACAATATCGCCGCAATGATATTCTTCTGCTGCTCTCGATTCATCTGCACCTTCCTGCTGCGTTATCTCAATCCGGGCAAGCTGCTTATGATTCTTGCCACTGCCGCCGGCGCATTGACTCTTGGAGTTATCTTTATTGATGGCGTAGTGGGATTGTATTGCCTCGTTGCCGTGTCGGGATGTATGTCGCTTATGTTCCCCACCATCTACGGTATCGCTCTTGACGGTATGGGTGAGGATGCGAAATTTGGCGCTGCAGGTTTGATTATGGCTATTCTCGGAGGCTCGGTTCTTCCTCCGTTGCAGGCTGCAATCATCGACATGGGCTCGGTGTTCGGTATGCCTGCCGTGAATATATCGTTCTTTATTCCGTTTATCTGCTTTGTCGTAGTTACCGCTTACGGCAAACGCACTTCATCGCTCAAAGCATAGCCCTATATTGATTCGGCTAAAACATAAAGCATGGATTCCAACCGGAACCCATGCTTTTCTTGTGTTAAGATGCGATTGTGTTTATTCGGGGAGAGTGAATATTTGCTCCATGAGCTGCCATTTGCCTGATGAGGTGGCGTTGGGGTCGCATAATTGGCATTTGCCTACTGTAGCTTCCCATTCATCCTGTCGCGGCAAGGTGGCGAGTTTAGCCATAGCCTCGTCGCGATCCACCGATTCGGGCATTTCAAGGATCATGAACAGGCGGGTGC
This sequence comes from uncultured Muribaculum sp., assembly GCA_910589555.1. GTDB lineage: Bacteria > Bacteroidota > Bacteroidia > Bacteroidales > Muribaculaceae > Muribaculum. The sequence continues at coordinate 49,101 of CAJUTE010000011.1, read as the reverse complement.
CGAGCAGGTATATGTCCATGCGGGTGATGCCCACCGATTTTATTCCCTGCGGAATTTCGGGCCAGATGCCTTCCGGCGAATGGTATTTTTTGTAAAGTTCGATCAATTCCGGATCGTCAACGAGATCCAGTGTAAGACAATATCGTTTTGTTTCCATAAATATAAGTTGGGTTAATAAGTTATTTTAGCCATTTGTCAAAGAAATCCTTTACCTCTTCCTGCACCTCAGGACCGCAATAATGCGACATATCCCATATCTTGGTGGTCAGCTTCTCGTCAGCATTGCGGCTTTTCCACACGTCGTGCATTATGTCAAACGAAGCTTTCACGCCTGTAGGGTGGAATAGCTTGTCGTTTTTGCCGTTGAGGAACATCATGGGCTTGGGACATGCGATTGACGCGATGTGGGGATGATCCATGTAGAGGCGTATTGAGGGGAGTGTGTTGGCATATCCTCCGTTCTCCCTGCCGTATTCCCAGGAGAATTGGGTGTCGGTCACAGTCATCCAGCACACAGCGGCGCCGGCTTTTATGCGGTCGGTGAATGCCGAGAGCATCCATGCACGGTAGGCTCCCATTGAAAATCCCATGCAGCCCACACGGTCGGCATCGACTTCGGGCAAAGAAGCGAAAAATTCGGTCAGATATGAATCCTCGTGGGTCATGATTCCGCTCATGCATCGTCCGAGCCCCATGAGGTTGCCGGCAAAGTCGCCGAGCTTGGCTTTATTCACGCCCTCTTTGCGTCCTCGTTCGCCCCAGAATATGGCATCGGCAGAGATTACGGCGTAGCCTTTGGAAGCGAGATAATCGCCCACGAATTGACCGGCGTAGCACTGTTTCGCCCACATATCGGCATCCTTTATGACTGCCGAATCGGTGTCAAACGGTTTTATCATCTTCTCTTTCCCTATGAAATAGTGGCCTCCGTGGTCATGTAGCAGCACTACGCCCGGATGCGGTCCGGGAGAGTCGGGGAGAAGCATCAGCACGTCGGCACGCGTGTATTTGCTGATGTTGAGGCGTATTTTTTTCGCCGTGTATCCGTCGCGTTTCTCTTCAGCGATAAGTTCGGGATTGAAATCGTCGGGATGTGGGGGAGGCGCGAGCATAGCCTCGGTGAGCACGTGACGCGCGCTGTCGCGCCATGTGTCGAAGTCGGTGATGTCACTGTTGCCCCAAGCCATTGGATAGGTGAGCTCCTGCTTGATGTCGTTAAGAAACGCCGGCATCTCACGCTCCACGCCATACGGTTTGTAGTCTTGGGCGGTCATGCTGCCGATGGAGCAGGCAAGCGTTGCCGCTGTCAATATTTTTCGATACATAGCTACTTTACTGTTTAAGGTCAGGTACAAAATTAGTGAAAACCATAGGATATTCAAAATTTCATTCCGGCTGACGGCGTAAAAAAAAGTGTGTCAATCTTTCACAGACTGACACACTCACTCACTTTGAAAAAAATTATTACCCTAACGGGAATAATATATTTTTACTTGTTGATGAATTTCTTTCCGTTCTTGATGACGATACCCTTGTAGTTTTCGTCAACCTGTACACCCTGAAGGTTGTACATAGGAGCGTTTTCGTCTTCAGCAACGATTACATTGTCGATACCAGCGGGTTCACCTTTTTCGTATTCAACCAAGATTGCAACGAAGGGCTGTTCGCCTGAGTTGGTGATTGATACATTGGATGCTTTTGCGATAGTGAACTCGTAAGCATCAGGATTTTCGAAATCTTTGTAAGAGGTTGCGATTTTGCCTGTTTCAGCGGTGAATTCGTGTTCGTTGACTTTCTTCCAGAATGCGGGACGATCTGTAGCAGCATCTTTGTTAATGACTGTGTAAAGGGTTACTTTAGTTGCTACAAATCCTTCAGGAAGAGTAAGGATATGTTCTGCTCCGTTAGAGAATTTCATCGGGATTACAGATCCTTCAGGAAGAGTCATAGTGCTGCCTGATTCAATGCTTTTTGCGGTGTTCATGCACTGCATTTTCCAGCCTGCCATTGCTGCAACTTCCTTGTTGTAAGCTTCAAGAGCTGCTTCATAGGCTGCTTTGTCGTCATCTGTAGCATCATCACCCGGTTTTGCAGGGGTTTTAACGAAATCTTTTCCTTCAAGAATGTTCTGCTTTACCTTGTTGGGGTTGCCGAGAAGGACGGTTTCTGCACTGGCATTAAATGAGGTAAACATGGCTAATGCTGCCACTAATAGAGTAAATTTACGCATAAAAAATAATTTAGGTTAAACATAATGTGGCACAAAGATATATATATATATATTACAAACATTTTAGGTATTATTAACAAATAAAAATGGTTCCGAGGGGGCGGGTATGGAGAATGAGAAACTAATGTGTCGCATCTTCGAAGCTCAATTCATATCCCGTTCCTTCGGAACTAAAAAATGGGTGTCGTTCATGGTTCCCGGCATTCCGTTGGTACTGCATGCCGGGAAATATCTTGCGGTCATACTGACCGCTTTATTGGCAATTTGCTGCTACATCTTTGAGAGGATGTTGTGGACTACTGAGCAGCGTTGTTGCAGCGCCGGTTGCAATTTTGCCGCTTCGGCGGGGTCTATCATCTTGAGGTCGGCGTAGCGGTCTTCTCCATTAATGAACGGGAGGAATGCTTGCTGTGCCGGTGTTGCGCAATCCAGCGACATCGGGTCGGCGAGCGAAGGATTGTAGCGGTATATCTGCCAGTAGCCGCATTTCACTGCATTATGTTCCTCTACGATTGAATGGCTCATGCCTGCGCGTATTCCGTGGTTTATGCAGGGGCAGTAGGCTATTATGATTGACGGACCCGGATATGCTTCCGCCTCTTTCATGGCATCTATAGCCTGCTGGTAGTTGGCTCCGAGCGCGATTGATGCGACGTAGACGTAAGGATAGGTCATCATCATTCTGCCGAGGTCTTTACGGACAGTGCGTTTGCCGTCGGGAGAATATTTGGTCACGGCGCCGAGCGGGGTAGCCTTGGAGGTCTGTCCTCCGGTGTTGGAGTAGCATTCGGTGTCCATCACGAGGATGTTGATGTTTTCTCCGGAAGCGAGCACATGGTCCAGTCCGGCAAACCCGATGTCGTAAGCCCAGCCGTCGCCGCCTATCGCCCACACTGATTTTTTGCCGAGAATATCGGCAAACGGTTCAAACTCCGCTCTTGTTTTTGCGAGCGCTTCACCTGTGGTTTCTGATTTCTCAGGGTCGTCAAATGCGTCGATCCACGCTTGTGCCGCCTCTTTGTCTGCTTGAGCTGCCGCAGTGTCGGCAACGACGGCTTTCGCCATTTCCAACGCTCTTTCGCGGCGTTGTCTTACCGATACCGCTATTCCGTAGCCATATTCCGCGTTGTCCTCAAATAGAGAGTTGCCCCATGCGGGACCTCTGCCGTCGGAGTCGGTGCAATAAGCATTGCTTGGGAAATTGGCTCCCCATATCGAGCTGCACCCTGTGGCGTTGGCAATAATCATCCGCTTGCCGAAAAGCTGTGTGAGCAATTTTATATATGGAGTCTCGCCGCATCCTCCGCATGCTCCCGAGAACTGAAGCAACGGCTGCTGCAACTGTGAGCCTTTGACGGTGAAACGCGGGATAAGGTTCTCCTTAAGCGTGACACTCTTCTGAAGATAGTCCAGATAGGGAATCTGAGTTCCGAGCTGGCTCTCAAGGGGCATCATTGTCAGGGCGTGTCCCGGGCATATTGTGGCGCAAGAACCGCATCCCACGCAATCTTCAACATAAACCTGCACACGATATTGCAATCCCTGCAGCTCGCTTTCGGTGGCGGGTTTCATTGACATACCCGCCGGAGCCGTCTTTGCTTCATCAGCATCAAGGAGATAGGGGCGTATTGCAGCGTGGGGGCATACGAGCGAGCATAGTGTGCACCGGATGCACTTATCAGCTTCCCATTGCGGCACATTTATGGCTATGCGGCGTTTTTCGTATGCCGTGGTGCCCATCGGCATTGAACCGTCGGGCGAGAACATGGACACCGGCAGAGTGTCGCCTTGCAATTCCATGCACGGCTTTGCCACATTTTTTATAAACTCAGGGATATTGTCATTTGAGTCCTGTGGATGAGAGTCGGTGGCGTTTATCCAGGAATCGGGATAGTTGATTTCGGTGATGCTCTGTATCGCACGGTCTATTGCCGCGATATTGTTGTTGACCACATCGCCCCCTTCATGCATATAGCTCTTTTTGACCTGGCTTTTCAGCAGCGATAGCGCCTCGTTGATGTCGATGATTCCTGTGAGGTGGAAGAACACCGCTTCCATTATGGTGTTTATCCTCACGCCGAGATTCTCTTCGGCGGCTATTTTTGTAGCATCGATGTTGTAGAATTTCAGCTTTTTCGCGGCGATGCTCTTTTTCAGGCGTGCCGGGAAGATGCGGTCCATATCGTCGAGGGTCCATGCCGAATTGAGCACGAATGTGCCTCCGGACTTAATCTTTTCAGTGACATGGAATGTGTTTACATAGGTGTCCTTGTTGCAGGCGAGATAATCGGCACGGTCGATTGAGTATTCGCTTGTGACCGGAGAGTGGGCGAAGCGAAGCTGCGACAATGTGTAGCCTCCCGATTTTTTTGCCGAATAGTGGAAATAAGCCTGCGCATACCATCCCGGACGATTGCCGATGATGGATGCTATCTGCTTTGTGGCGCCGACGGTACCGTCGGACCCCATGCCGTAGAATATGCACTGCGTGGTGTCCTTTGGCTCTATCGTGAATTGCGGGTCTATGTCCAGCGAGAGGTGGGTGACGTCGTCGTCGATGCCTACAGTGAACTGATGCTTGGGATTCTCTTTGGCGGCTTCGTCAAACACGGCTTTTACCATAGCCGGGGTGAAATCCTTGCTTGACAGCCCGTAGCGGCAACCTATGACCCGCGTGGTTCTGCCTGAGTTGTGGACCGACATTGTCACGTCCTGATACAGCGGCTCACCTTGTGAACCCGGCTCCTTTGTGGCGTCGAGCACGGCGATGGTCCTGACCGAGGAGGGGAGGGCGTCGATGAATCTCTGTGCCGACCAAGGACGGAATAGCCTTACGTTGACCACTCCGGTTTTTTCGCCTGACGCGTTGAGGTAATCGACGGTGTCTTTAGCCACTTGGGCTCCTGAGCCCATTATCACAATCACGCGGTCGGCATCGGGCGCTCCGTGATAGTCGAAGATTTTATATGACCTTCCGGTCTTTTCACCCACGCGGTCCATGGCTTTCTGCACTATGTCGGGGAAAGTGGTGTAATATTTGTTAGCCGCCTCGCGGTTCTGGAAATATACATCGGGGTTTTGTGCCGATCCGCGCAACACAGGATGGCACGGATTTAGTCCGCGGCGGCGGAATGCATCAATCTTGTCACGGTCAATGAGGCTGAAAATGGTGTCGTAGTCTATCACGTCGATTGTCGCCATTTCGCCCGATGTACGCCATCCGTCGAAGAAATGCACCACAGGCACCGAGCCTTCTATAGCCGCGAGATGAGCCACGAGCGCGAGATCCATGGTTTCCTGCACTGAAGAGGAGCCGAGAAACGCGAATCCGGTGGCACGGCACGCCATAATGTCCTGATGGTCGCCGAAAATGGAGAGCGCGTGAGCCGCCAGTGAACGTGTGCCCACATGAAACACCCCCGGAAGCAGTTCGCCGGAAATCTTATACATATTTGGAATCATGAGCAGCAGTCCCTGGGAATTGGTGAATGTGGTGGCGAGCGATCCTGCGGCGAGTGCGCCGTGGGTGGCTCCCGCCGCTCCCAATTCTGATTCCATTTCTTTGACCGCCATGGTCGCTCCCATGTAGTTTTTACGTCCGTTCATGCCCCAAAGTTGGGCTACTTGTCCCATTTCAGCTACCGGAGTGATGGGGTAGATTGTAGCGACATCGCTGAGAGCGTAGGCTATGTGAGTGGCGGCTGTGCAGCCATCCATGATTTGCTTTGATGCCATGCGTAAATTAGTAATAGTTAGTGTATATTACTAAAAACACGTTTTCAAGATAAAAGTTGGACGCGGAACCGCGTGGGTCACGGTATTGTTATGCGGAACACCGGGTGTGGTGATAGGTTGACTATTTTCAATGTGCCGCCGCAGCGTCTTATGAGCTGCCGTGACAGGGAGAGTCCTATTCCTGAACCGGCGGTTTTGGTGGTGAAGAAGGGGATGAATATCTTAGGGGCTGTCGATTCGGGAATCTCCGGACCGTTGTTGGAAATTTCAATCACGATATTCTCCCTTTCATCGCAATAGCCTGATATCGTTATTTCAGGATGCTCGATGCCATCCATCGCTTCGATTGAGTTTTTAAGCAGATTGGTCATGACTTGCCCCAGCAGGCTTTCATCGGTGTTGACATAAAGCGAGTCATCACAGGCTATATTGATATTGTCGAGAGGGAATCGGTGTATGTGAGACGCAAGTGTCGCCGCCCGGTTTAGGAATGGCTTCAGTCCGAAAAGAGAGAGGTCAGGGTCAGGCAACTGGTTCAGCTTCTTCAATCCGTTTACGAAATTTATAAGATAGGTGGCACATGAGTATACCGGTTCTATATTTGCCCGCACGCTGCGTAGCGCCGGGTCGGTGGTGCTGAGCAGTTGACGCGATATGGAAGCTATGGGGGTGAGAGAGTTCATCAGCTCATGCATTATCACTGACGAGTATCTCGCCCATGAGTCCATGTCGTGATTGGCAAGCGCGGTGTCAATGTCATCGATTGTGATTATCTTCAGCTGTTCATCAGAAATGACAATGGAATTGGCATGAATGAGCAGCGATTCGGTGGATGTGGCGAGTTGACGAGTCTCACCGGGGGCTATGCCGCACAACGCACTGTAGAGCGCAGGATCGGAGGACTCAAGTTGCTTGATGTGGGTGAATACGCTGCGGTGGAGCAGCTCCAGAGCGCGGTTATTGTTGAGCTTTATTCTGCCATCGGCTGAAATAACTGTTATGCCGGTGCTTACGAGTGAGATTATCTCCTTGAAAAATTGTTCCTGTGACGCTATCAGCTGCTGTTTTTCCGAGAGTATTTCTTTTATGCGGTTGATGTTGGCGGCGATGAGTGGCGATGTTTTTTGTGCAGAAAGATTGAATGAGCCGTCGTTGTTCTCAATAGCTTCGAGCAGCATGCGGCTTGCCATCCGGGATGATTTCAGTGACCGGAATAATGATGCGGCAGGGATGAACGCCGCCGCGATGCAGATGATTCCAAACAGCCATGCTCCTTTCATATATAGGATGGTTGCGGAAATGGAGAGCAGGGCTATAGCGGCGATTTTGATCGCCATGATCCATGAGAAGTAGCATTCACGCTTCATAGACCGTACTTTTTAATCTTGTTGTACAGGGTTTGCCTTGTTATCCCGAGCCTTGACGCTGCTTGGGAAAGATTGCCGTCGCATTGCTGTATTGAATCGGCGATCATCTTCCGCTCCATTTCCTCAAGAGTCACGGGAGCTGAGGCGGAGGAGGGGCGTGCCGGTTGACATGAAAGTTCGGCAAACTGTTCGGCGGTGATCGTGTCGCCTTCGGTGAGGATCACGGCTTTTTCAATCAGATGCTCCAACTGGCGAATGTTTCCCGGAAATGATGCCGACATAAGTATTTCGTGGCATTCATGGGATAGAGTCAATTCCTGACGTCCATATTTATCGCAAAAAGAGGAAATGAATATTCTTGCCAGTGGGATTATGTCCTCGCGTCTTTCACGGAGCGGCGGCAAGTGGAGGTGGATGGTGTTTATGCGCCACAGCAGGTCGCGGCGGAACAATCCACGCTCCACCAACGATTCCGGGTCGGAGGAGGTGGCTGAGATGAGCCTTACGTTGACATCTATCGGGCGGTTGGCGCCTACGCGGGTGATGCGTTTCTCCTGTAGGGCGCACAGCAGTTTGGACTGCATGGGCAGGGGGATATTGGCGACCTCGTCGAGAAACAGCGTGGAGTCATGAGCTATTTCAAATCGACCTTTGCGTGTAGCCGATGCTCCTGTGAAGGCGTTTTTCTCGTGTCCGAAAAACTCGCTTTCAAAAAGAGTGTCGGTGATGGCTCCCATGTCAGCGTGTACCATCGGCAGATTGTGCCTGCCCGAACGGTGGTGGATATACTTTGCAAGCATACTTTTGCCGGTGCCGTTCTCTCCGGTTATGAGTATCGACGCGTCGGTAGCTGCGACTTTATCGACGATTTCGCGCAGAGCCGCCATGCGCCGGCTGTAGCCGAAAAACGGAGAGAAATCATCGTGAGTCTTATCTTTCTTGAGGCTGACGTTTTTTCCTGCCGCGTACATTACAGCCTGAAGCAGCCGCGAGTTGTCCCACGGTTTTATGATGAAATCGGCAGCTCCGGCTTTTATTCCTTTTATGGCGAGGTCAATGTCGGCGTATGCAGTCATCAGTATCACCGGCACTCCGGGGGCGAGGCGTAAAATTTCGTTCAACCAGAAAATCCCTTCATTGCCGTTGGTTGTGCCTGAGAGGAAATTCATGTCGAGTATCACGCATGATGGTTTCTCCTCGGGTATGAGTCGGGGGAGTGTCACCGGCGATGATACGGGGATTACTTTTTCGGCTACCGTCTGTAGCAGCAGCGTCATGGCTGTGCGTACCGACCGGTTGTCATCAACAACTATTATTGTGTTTAATGGTTTCATTTTGGCAGAGTTCCTGTTTTTTTATGTAATCCTTAGTGCAAACTTACAAAATAAAATTATAATTGTGTCGCGCTATTTATTTGCATCGTGCTGATTGTATGATTTTTTGACACCTGATGAATGAATTTCATACACTTGAAGAGTGTTGTGAAAAATGTAAGAAGCTGACAATTAGGAGTATGTGTTTTTGGCACGGTATTGGCATATTTCATAGTGTAAATATGACGAATTATGCTTAAACAAATTTTTTATGCATGGAGGTCGGTGATACATACTCCCCGACAATCTTTGATTAAAGTGGTGAGCCTTAGCTTTGGCATAGGCATAGCCGTACTGCTATTCGCGTGTGTGGCTTACTTTAAAAGTTATGACACCTGCTATCGTGACAGCGACCGGCTGTATCAATTGTGGATGACTTGGGTGCTGGGTGACAAGGTTATACCTCCGTCAACAACAATCATAGGCAAACTTGGCGAAGGTGTCTATGAGGAGATGCCCGATGTGGTGGAAAGCGTAACAACAATGCGTCCGGTCAGAGATGTCAAAGTAGGGAAGGATGGCAAATTCCTTACGATGAGAGGCACGGTAGCCGATTCTTTATTTTTTGAGACAATGGGTGTTGATGTGCTAAGCGGGAATCCCCGCATTGATCTTCAACGCAAGGATGTGGCGTTTATCTCGGATAAAATCGCTGACACTTATTATGGCGGCACTGACCCCATAGGCAAGGAGTTGGTCTACGACAGCGATTTCCGGGTGAGGATAGCCGGTGTTTTCAAGACTATACCTGAAAATTCAAGCGTCAATCCGGATATTGTGGTGTCGTTGCCCACATGGCTGTCGAAGGGTTGGGTATATTCCTGGCATGGAGGCGACAGTTGGAAAGGCTATGTGAGGATCAAGGAGGGCGTTGATATATCCTATGAAGAATTTGACCGAAGGATCGATGAGATAATCCAGCGTCATGCTCCTGACAAAGACGGAAACGGCATACGCGGTCATGCCAGGCTCATGAGAGAGACTTTCCAGAATGCTGAAGGCAACCGCAGCATGGTGATTCTGTTGGGAATGCTTGCCATGGGATTGCTCATAATCACTGCTCTGAATTATGTGCTTGTGTCGATTGCGTCGCTCAGCCGTCGCGCTAAGGCGGTGGGAGTGCATAAATGCAGCGGAGCGCAGAGCAACGACGTGTTGCGTATGTTTGTCTACGAGACCATGATTGTGGTTGCAGGAGCGCTTGTATTGATAGTTCTGCTTATCTTGCAGTTTCATGATTTTATAGAGGCTACGCTTAAAACTCCTATTGCCAGCCTGTTTGCTCCTGAACGTCTTTATGTCGCCGTGGCGGTAGTGGCGGCTGTGTTTGCCATAGGAGCCTTTGTGCCTGGCATAATCATGTCGCGTATCTCGGTTGCTACCGTATTTCGCAGGTTTACTGAAAACCGCAACCGGTGGAAGCGTGTGTTGCTGTTTGTGCAGTTTGCCGGAGTTTCCTTTATCGTGGGTTTCCTGAGTGTGGTATGGGCGCAATACAATTATATGGTAAATAAGGATGTGGGGTATGATGACAGCGGTCTTGTGCTGGCTCCTTATCAGAATGATTACGACTTGGATGTCTATATGGCAACACTTGCGAGTATGCCTTATGTGGAGGGTTGCGTCATTTCCGGATCTACGCCGGTGTACTCCTACAGCGGCAGTATGGTTAGGGACAATATGGGACGGAGTCTGTTCTCATCCCGATTTGATTGCATTGATAAAAACTATTTTGACTTCATGGGATTTAAATTGCTTGCAGGAAGCAAAAAGATAGAAGGGAAGTCGGAGATGATAGTGAATCGTGAGTTCTGCAAGCTGATGGGCTGGAGCGTGGACGACGCAGTGGGAAAAATGGTTCCTTCATCCATAATGGACAACGTGAAGGTGGTAGGAGTCATGGAGGATGTGAATATCGACTCATTCTTTTCTGAACCGATGCCGTTGATGCTCTACTCTGCCGAGGCGTGGGTGAATAACGCCAGTCTCGTGACATTGAGGTTGAAGGCGCCGTATGAAGAGAATTTCACAAAGTTGATGGCTGATTTTTCCAGGATGTTTCCTAATTCGGCTAATGAGCCTAAATCGGTGGCAGAGATAAAGCTTCATAAATATGCCGATGTAGGCATCATGAGGAATATCGCGCTTATCGCCTGCGTGTCGATATTTTTCATCGCTTTCATGGGGCTGGTGGGGTATGTAGCCGACGAGATCCAGCGCCGCAGTAAGGAGATCGCCATACGCAAGGTGAATGGTGCCGGAGCGGGGGCTATCGTGAGGATGTTGATTTCAGGGATGGTGAAGATAGCGTTGCCTGCTGTCGTCATAGGCGGTGTCGCGGCATGGTGGACAGGGACATTGTTCATGAAGCTGTTTCCGGTATCGGCAGGCGGTGAGTGGATGATTTATGTTGTCACTTCGCTTGCAATAATGGCTATAATCATCGTGGCAGTGATATTGATGACGTGGAGAGCGGCGAATGCAAAACCGACAGAAAATTTGAGAAACGAATAAAATTCTTAACGAAATGATACAATTACATAATATATCAAAGGTGTTCCGCACGGATGAGGTGGAGACAGTGGCATTGGACAGTATTAATCTTGAGGTGGCAAAAGGTGAGTTTTTGGCGATAATGGGACCGTCGGGTTGCGGAAAATCCACGTTGCTCAATATCTTAGGACTCCTTGATTCTCCCACTTCCGGAAGCATGGAGTTTATGGGACGTGACGTGTCGGGCTTCAAAGAGAAGGAGTTCACCGGACTTCGAAAGGGGAATGTGGGATTCGTGTTCCAAAGCTTTAATCTTATCGATGAATTGAATGTGCGTCAGAATGTGGAGTTGCCGCTCACATATCTTGATATGTCGGCACGTGAACGGCACAGCAGGGTAGAGGAGCTTCTGGCGAGGATGAACATATCCCACAGGGCGAGCCACTATCCCCGCCAATTGTCGGGAGGTCAGCAGCAGCGTGTGGCGATAGCGCGTGCTGTGGTGACGCAGCCGTCGATTGTGCTTGCCGATGAGCCCACCGGTAATCTTGACTCGAAAAACGGAATTGAGGTGATGGAGCTCCTGAGCGACCTTAATGCCGGCGGGACAACTGTGGTGATGGTGACGCACTCCGACCGTGACGCTGCATACGCCCATCGTGTCGTCACGCTTTTCGACGGCAGAATAGTCAATATAAAGAAATAGCCGGCGAAGAGGTGGCGGAAAGGGCAGGCGTCGGTTGAAAAACGCCTGCCTTTTCCTGTTTTTATAGATTGTTTATGGCATGGAATTTTGGAATGACGGCTATATTGCATAATTTTGCTTATGTAATTCAGATCATAGATGGATAAAAAATCGGAAGGAAGACCGCCGTTTGTGAAGTATATCGCCTATCTTCAGGTGATAGGCATAGTGCTTGTGGTGCTCGGTCATTCATTTCACGAATATCCGGGTGGAAATTTCGGTATGGATATGCTTATGTATCGCATGATGCACAGCTTCAGGATGCCGTTGTTTGTGTTTGTGTCGGGATTTCTCATGGTCTATACCACGATTCTCCGGTTTGATGCGTCGCCATTGCCGTCATTTGTATGGAATAAGGTGAAGCGGCTTCTTCTGCCTTTCGTTGTGTTGTCGCTCGTCACGTTCTTTCCGCGCACGTTGATGTCGGGTGTTGCCGACGACGCTATGACTGCCGATGTCGCAACTTTTGCTGATGCGCTGCTTTATAATGGCAAGCTTGTCATTCCTTATTACTGGTTCTTGCAAGCGAGTTTCCTGTTGTTGGTGTTTAATTACGCGATGATTCGTTTGGGCAGAAAATCAGGGCTGGATGACAGGTGGGTGTATTTGCTGTTGCTTGTATTCTTTCTGGTGCTGCCGCTATGCTCTTTTGAACGGCAGGCGTTTTTTTCAATTGAAAAAGCCATAGATTTAGGCGGATATTTCGTGGCGGGATCTGTTTTTGCGAGATATTCTGACTCGATTGACCGGATGGTTCCGTGGCGTTCTCCATGTTTTTTGCTCCTTTGTATCCTTGTCTGGGCGGGGTTGTTCTTTCTTTTGGAGAATACGTGCTGGTTTGCCGTGTGCTCGATGGTCGGTATATGTATGTGTGTATCTATGGCAAAAATCCTGGAACACAGGAACTATGGATTTCTCGACCATCTGATAGGCGCGAACTATCTTATATTTCTTCTTTCATGGTATTGCAATGTTGCCAGCCAGCAGGTTTTGAGCCATTTTGTGTCGCTTCCGTGGTGGGTGTACAGCGTGTTGTCGCTTGTGTCGGGAATTTATGTGCCATGGCTTGGATACCGATATTTGAAGACACATAGCCACAGCCGTTGGGTGCGTGTCGCGGCGTTTCTGCTGGGTCAGAATATACAATCGGGCAGTCGAAAAACCAATAATGCGGCTTGTAAATAAGTAAGTTATTTTAATTAAAGTGGAAAGCTTTTCGGTATTTCAAAAAAAATGACTATCTTTGCCCCGCGTAAAATTTTAAATCTATTATATGGATAAAGCGCCGGTAAATTTAGACCTGCTTTTTGAGACAAGTTGGGAAGTTTGTAATAAAATCGGAGGAATATACACCGTCCTGTCGACAAAAGCGAAGACGCTGCAAACATTGTATAAGGATAAGACCATTTTCATTGGTCCTGATGTATGGAGCAAAGAGAATCCATCGCCTTATTTTGTCGAATCATCAATCTTGTTGAAGGACTGGAAGGCTAAAGCCTCTTTTCCCGAAGGTGTCAGCGTGAGAGTTGGCCGATGGAATGTAGCGGGCAAGCCCATTGTCATTCTCGTGAAGTTTGATGGAATGTATGCCGTCAAAAACGAATTTTATGGTCGTATGTGGGATTTGTACCATGTCGACTCGCTTCACGCCTATGGCGATTATGATGAGGCGTGCGCGTTCTCTCATGCCGCCGGATTGGTGATAAAAAGCATTTGCGACTACAAGAAACTTGCAGATAAGAATGTAATAGCTCATTTCGATGAATGGACCACCGGAATGGGGCTCCTTTATGTTAAAGCCGAGCTGCCAACAGTGGGCACCATTTTCACTACTCACGCCACTTGCATAGGCAGGAGTATATGTGGAAACGGAAAGCCTCTCTATGACTATCTCCGCGGATATAACGGCGACCAGATGGCAAGGGAGCTTAACATGGAGTCGAAGCATTCGCTGGAAAAGGCTGCCGCCCACGCCGCTGACTGTTTCACTACGGTGAGTGATATCACCGCTCTTGAGTGCGAGCAGTTGCTTGAGCGTCGTCCGCTGGTCACTCCCAACGGATTTGAACAGAATTTTGTGCCGGGCAAAGGCAAATTCCTGAAAGCCCGCAAAGAGGCACGCGAGATATTGCTGAATGTGGCGTCATCGCTCACCGGAAGCAAGATTGATGACAATGCGTTTATCATTGCCACTTCGGGCAGATGTGAGTATCGCAACAAGGGTCTTGACCTGTATCTTGACTCGATGGCTCGCTTGCGTGATTTGAATCCGTCACGCCAGATTGTGTCATTCGTTATGGTTCCGGCATGGGTTAAAGAACCCCGTCAGGATCTTGTGAAGGCGTTGAACGCAAAGCGTAAGAAAGCGCTTGCTGATCCGGTTCTCACTCATGAGTTGAACAACCCTAACGAAGATCCGGTGAATTGCCGCATACACGGACTCGGTTTCACCAACTCGCCTGCCGACAATGTCAAGGTCATCTATGTGCCATGCTATCTCAATGGAGATGACGGCATATTCAACAAGACCTATTATGACCTTCTGATAGGAATGGATGCTACGGTGTTCCCGTCATATTATGAGCCGTGGGGCTATACTCCGCTTGAGAGTGTGGCGTTCGGAGTGCCTACAGTCACCACCACACTGTCGGGATTCGGTCAGTGGATTCTTGCAACTGAGGATAATACGTTCCAGGAATCGGGCGTGAATGTGATCGCTCGCGGAGACTTCAACTATGATGAGGTCACCGAGCAGATAGCGCGTTCGCTTGATTACCTCGCGGGGCTTGATTCCGGAGAGAAGGCGTGTGTCGATTCACGTGCCATGCTCACCGCCACCAAAGCCGCATGGAGCTACTTTATCAAATATTATATAGATGCTTTCCGCATGGCGCTCGATATGGTGGCTAAGCGTGAGCATCGATAATCTACAGACATAGAACATAGTAAATTAATTGTTATATTTATGAAATTACAAGTGAGCAACACCAACGCCCCTGTGTGGCGTGACATTACGGTAAAGAATGAATTGCCGTCAAAGCTCAAACCCCTCGAAGTTATGTCCCGCAACCTCTGGTGGGTGTGGAACAGCGAGGGTAAGTCTCTCTTCCGCGATTTGAACCCTGACTTGTGGCGTGCAGTGGGTGAAAACCCTGTCATGCTTCTCCAGCGTCTCGGTTTCGACCGTCTTCAGGAAATCATCAAGGATGATGTGTTGATGCGTCGTATTGAAGCCGTTTATGCTGACTTCAAGGAATACATGAAGGTTCCTATGCGCAAGGACGTGCCTTCAGTGGCATACTTCTCTATGGAGTACGGTCTTTGCAATGCTCTTAAGATTTATTCCGGCGGTCTCGGTGTGCTTGCCGGCGACTATATTAAAGAGGCTTCTGACAGCTGCGTAGACATGACCGCTGTCGGTTTCCTTTACCGTTACGGTTATTTCACCCAGACTCTTTCAGTTGACGGTCAGCAGATCGCCAACTATGAGCCGCAGAACTTCAACGAGCTTCCTCTCGAGCAGGTTCTTGATTCAGAGGGTCACCCGATGATTCTTGAAGTGCCTTATCCCGGCAGAATTGTTTATTCTCACATCTGGCGTGTCAACGTGGGCCGCATGAAGTTGTATCTGCTTGACACTGACTTCGACATGAACAGCGAGTTTGACCGTCAGATCACTCACCAGCTTTATGGTGGCGATTGGGAAAACCGCATCAAGCAGGAATACCTTCTCGGCATCGGTGGTGTGCTTATGTTGAAGAAACTCGGCGTGAAGACTGAGTTGTTCCACTGCAATGAAGGTCATGCCGCATTGTTGAACTTGCAGCGTCTTGTGGATTATGTGCAGGATGACAAGCTCACATTCAATGAAGCTCTTGAGGTGGTGCGCGCATCAAGCCTCTACACTGTGCATACTCCGGTTCCTGCCGGTCACGACTACTTTGACGAAGGTCTCTTCGGCAAATATATGGGTGAATATCCCGCAAAACTCGGCATCTCTTGGCAGGATCTCATGAACATGGGCCGCGAGAATCCCGACACCAACGAGCGTTTCTCCATGAGCGTGTTCGCTCTCAACACTTGCCAGGAGGCAAACGGTGTGAGCTGGCTTCACGGAGAAGTGTCAAAGAAGATGTTCTCAGGAATATGGAAGGGCTACAACTGGCGTGAATCTCACGTGGGTTACGTGACCAACGGTGTGCACATGCCTACTTGGGCAGCTTCAGAATGGAAGGCTTTGTATGAAAAGACTTTCGGTCCTGAATTCTTCCAGCACCAGAGCGACATGAAGTACTGGGAAAAGATCTACGACGTTTCCGACGATGAGATCTGGAACCTCCGTATGACAATGAAGAACAAGTTCATCAACTTCGTTCGCCGTGACTTCCGTGAAAAGTGGCTTAAGAACCAAGGCGATCCTTCACGCATCATGTCGATCATCGACAAGATCAATCCCAATGCGTTGATCATCGGTTTCGCTCGCCGTTTCGCTACTTACAAGCGTGCCCACCTTCTTTTCTCTGACCTCGACCGCCTTTCTGCGATTGTCAACAATCCTCAGTTCCCGGTTCAGTTCATCTTTGCCGGAAAGGCTCACCCCGCCGATGGCGCCGGTCAGGGTCTTATCAAGCGCATCGTTGAGATTTCACGTATGCCTCAGTTCCTCGGCAAGATCATCTTCCTTGAGAACTATGACATGATCGTGGCAAAACGCCTTGTGTCAGGTGTTGACATCTGGTTGAATACTCCTACCCGTCCTCTTGAAGCATCAGGTACATCAGGTGAGAAAGCCGAGATGAACGGCGTGCTCAACTTCTCAGTGCTCGACGGATGGTGGTATGAAGGCTACAAGTTCTCAGAAAAAGCCGGATGGGCTCTTACCGACAAGCGCACATTCACTGACCAGGGTCAGCAGGATCAGCTTGACGCCGCTACCATCTACTCGATGCTTGAAAACGAGATCATCCCCTTGTACTTCGCCAAGAACTCTCGCGGATATTCTCCCGAGTGGATCCAATACATCAGAAACTCTGTGGCAAAGATCGCTCCTAACTTCACTATGAAGCGTATGATCGACGACTACATCGCTCGCTTCTACGACAAGGAGGCTCATCGCACCAAGAAACTTAAGGCAAACCACTTCGCTCTCGCTAAGGAGATTGTGGAATGGAAGGAAAAAGTTGCCGCTGCATGGTCAGGCGTTAAGGTTGAGTCTATCGAAGAGTCACCTGAGGCAGGCGCAGGCAAGACCGGCGAACCTTTCACCACCACCATCGTGCTTGACACCAACGGTCTCGGCCGCGATCTTGAGGTTGAAATGGTCATTTACAAGGTTGAGAATGGCGAAGAGAATCTGGTTGCTACTGAACCGTTCCGCGTAGTAGGACAGGAGGGCAACCGTCTCACTTACCAGCTCAAGTCCAAGATGCGTGAATCAGGTGTGTTCCGTTACGCTTTCCGCGTATATCCCTGGAATCCCAACCTTCCTCACCGTCAGGATTTCGCTTACGTACTTTGGGTATAATAACCGGAATTCCGGTATCTATATTAAAAAAGCTCGCCGATGGCGAGCTTTTTTTTGATTTATATGAGGAGTGAATTTCGCTTAGCAGGTGTGAGCGTCAAGATAGGGGTTGAGCTTGCTCCATTCGCTGATAGGAGGCATCACACCCATCTCGATCACCTCGTCACGCAGGGTGCAAAGATGCTTGTAGCTCTGTTCGAGTTCCTTCTCCTCTTCGGGAGTTCCCTTGATAGGTTTGCAGGTCACGCCGTCTTTAGTGATGCAAGTTTCCATAGCCATCATTATATGGCTGAAGCGGTCGTTGTTCACATATACTCCGGCAGGCCAGCGGAACGGAGCGCCACCCATTGCGGCGGCAATCATCTCAATCGACAGATATGACGGGCTCTGGAATGAGGAACGTCCACGAAGCTCTATGATGCGTTTTCCGCCCTGGATCACGCGTGTCTTCAATTCATCCCACTCCTTGTCGGGAAGTTCTGCGGTTCCTATGATTTCGGTGAGCGGCTTGCCGTTGACAGTGGTGGTTGATGCGAACACTGCCATCTGCTCGCCGTGACCGCCGTAGGTGCGGCAATTCACTATTTCATCGGCAGGCATCTTGAACTGCTTTGCGAGTTCGTTGCGCAGACGTGTGCTGTCGAGAGCGGCAAGAGTGGTCACCTGTGTCGGTTTAAGCCCTGAATAGAGTAGGGTGATAAGACCCGTGATGTCGGCGGGATTGAATATCACCGTGATGTGTTTCACGTCGGGGCAATAAGCTCTCACGTCCTTTCCGAATTGTTCAGCTATGGCAGCGTTTCCTTTCAGAAGGTCCTCGCGGGTCATTCCAGCCTTACGTGCGGCGCCTCCGGAATTTACGATATATTTTGCTCCGGTCAACGCCTCTTTCACATCGGTGGTGTAGGTGATATTTACTCCTTCAAATCCGCATTGCAGAAGCTCTTCAGCCACTCCCTCCAATGCCGGTCCGTAGGGGTCATATAAACAGATGTTAGGGGTCAGCCTCATCATGATAGCGGTTTGCGCCATGTTTGATCCGATCATTCCGGCAGCGCCGACAATGACCAATTTGTCTATTGTTAAGAAGTTCATACCTATGAATATTATTAAATCAGGTTATATTCAACATTAACAATTTCACGGTATGATTTGTTTGATCCGGCGCCGATATAGAGACAATTGTACTGTTAACTAATATTAACTCATATATCTCTTGCTAAGAGATTGTGAATGCAGATAATTTGTTGATAAATAGGTATGTATGGTGTCTTTATTTGCGAGAATAGCTAAATATCCGTTAAATATATTTTAATAGCGATAATCCTTTTAGGGTTAAATAGTCTTAAAATAAGACTTTAAATATTGGAAATAATTGTATGATTCTAAAATATTTCGCAACTTTGTAGTGCGTAGTGCAACCTAAACTAATTTTTAAGATGAGTATCTCTTAGCAAGAGATATTCTTCTCTTAGCAAGAGTTACGCTATAAGGCCCATAAATTTGCAATGGTATAAACCGCCATGGCAAATCCCCTTGTAATCGATTTTGCAATGCTCGTAACGGACTGTTGTAGAATCACTTATAACACACGTGTGTCAGATAGCGGATACGTCATCCGGACTGTTATTTTGTCATACTTCAGGGAGCTATCCCAATGAAATTACACATAAAGAAAAATTTAAGTGATGAGAAAAGTAATTCTATTATTACTGTTTTTACTGACATGGAGTTATTCGGTTAAAGCTCAGGAATTTGCGATTAAGACCAATCTCCTTTATGATGCGCTTCTTACTGTGAACGCAGGTGCTGAAGCCCGTCTCGCTCCGAAATGGACGTTTGACCTTTCGGGCAATTTCAATGCGTGGACTGTCAATGAACGCCGGTGGAGGCACTGGCTTGCTCAGCCCGAACTCCGCTACTGGTTTTGCCAGGAGTGGCAAGGTCATTTTGTTGCCGCTCACGGACTTGTGGGGCAGTATAACATTGGCAACATGGATTTCCCCAACTTCAATCTCCTCGGCAATAAGCTCGGCGACTTCAAAAAACATCGCTACGAGGGTTGGTATGGAGGTGTGGGCGTTGCCTACGGTTACTCATGGATCATGTCGCGCCATTGGAACATTGAGGCTGAGATAGGCTTCGGATGGGTCTATTCCAGAGCCACGGCTTACCCTTGCGCCGAGTGTGGAACCCCGGAATACAAAGATAAACCGGTGCACTACGTAGGTCCCACTAAAGCGGCTATAAATCTGGTATATACATTCTGATTATCTCATACGATTACACAATTATAGTATGAAAAATACCCTTTTTGTCATATTTCTATTGGCAGGAATATTTGGCTGCCATGCCCTGAACGTAGACATGTTTGAAGGTTCGGTAGGGCTCAATGGAATAAAAGTGGAGCGTTCGCAGAGTAAGTTGATTCTCAACATGGATATCGACACTCGCCTGTTGAAACAGGGCGGAAGCTCTGAAACAATGCTCGTGCCGGTGCTTAACGGCAAGGCAGGGGAGACCTACCGCTTTCCTGAGGTAGTGATCTCAGGCAGAAACCGTTACTACTATCGTCTCCGCAACGATGCTACACCTCATTCCTATCTTTTATACAGAAGTGGAAAAGATCTCATGATCAACTATCAGTCGGTGATTGACTATGAGCCGTGGATGGAGATTTCCGACCTTTCGATAGAATACGGTCAGAGCGATTGCGGATGCGATATGCCGCTTGAAGCCATGCCGTTGGTGCATCTGGATTACAAGCCCCGCGTGTTTGCTCCGCAGTATGCGTTCATCACACCCGAGGCTGAGGCGGTGAAGATGCGCGACCTCAAAGGCTCGGCTTACATCGACTTCCCCGTGAACCGCACCGAGCTGTATCCCGACTACCGTCGCAATCCCGAGGAGCTTGCCAAAATACGCAAGACCATCGACGTGGTGCGCAATGACCTGAATGTGAAAATCACCTCATTCACCATCAAGGGATATGCTTCGCCTGAAGGATCCTACACCAACAACGTGCGTCTCGCAAAAGGCCGTACCGCCACGTTGAAGGACTACGTGCAGCGTCTCTACGCTTTCGATCCGGAGATAATGCACACTTCCTATGAGCCGGAGGACTGGGAAGGACTCCGCCGCTATGTGGAGGCAAGCGACATCGCCAACAAGGAGGGCATACTTGCCATCATCGACAGCGACCTCGCTCCCGATCCCAAGGACAACAAGATCAAGTCGACCTATCCGCAGCAATACGCTTTCCTTCTCAAAGAGGAGTATCCGGCGTTGCGTCACTCTGACTACACCATCAACTACATCGTGCGCACATTCACCTCAGTCGATGAGATAAAGAAAGTGCTCGCCACCGCGCCGCAGAATCTGTCGTTGAACGAGCTGTTCCTTGTGGCTCAGAGCTACGAGCCCGGTTCGGAAGAGTATTGCGACGTGTTTGAGACTGCCGTGCGTATGTTCCCCAACAACGAGACCGCCAACCTTAACGCCGCCAACATCGCTCTTCAGCGCGGCGAGCTCTCCAAGGCTCGCGCTTATCTCGCTAAGGCGGGCGACACCCCTGAAGCTATATATGCCACAGGTCTTGTCGAGGCTAAGGAGATGAACAATGAGAAGGCTCTTGAACTTTTTGAGAAAGCAGCTTCACGCGGTCTTAAGCAAGCAGCCGATGCCTTTGCGCAGCTCAAGGAGGTCATGGAATACAATGAACGAAACAAATAATTAGAGAAAAAAATCATAGTACTAATCTTAAAACAACACAAATCGTAAATGAAAAAGGTAACTTTTGGAATCCTTGCCGCTCTTATGATGGCATCTTGCGACAGCAATGAGGACCGTCCGAGCGTGATTGAAATGCCGGAAGAGGGTATAGCAGCCCGCTTGACGCTAAGTCTGCCCACCGCCGGTTCGCGAAGCGTAACAGTGACTCCTGATGACAACACCAACTCTGATGCAGGTTATGAAATCGGTCAGGACAGTGAAAACCACATCAACTCGGTGCTTATTGTGCTTGCCGACCAGGTGCAGAACGGAACAGGAGTTGACTACAAGTTCATCGCATTCGCTCAGGCTGATGCAACTGAGGACAATTCTGACGGTGCAAATCTCCCGAAATTCACTGTACGCATCAAGTCGCCCGAGATTTTGGCGAAAGCCGGGGAGAAGATTTTCGTGTTCGCTTACTGTAACCCCACTACTGATATCATGTCAAAGGTGGAAACTCTGCAAGTTGGCGCTTCATTCACCGACTTCAACGCTTCATTGGATGCGAATGCTCCCATCTGGATGGCAAACAATTTCTTGATGACCAACCGCGACCTCTGTTCTAAGGAACTTCCCCTTGTAGAAGTGATGCAGAACTCTACCATCAAGAACCCGATTGATCTCGGTACAGTGAAGGTGCAGCGTGCTGCGGCTCGTTTCGACTTCGAGTCAACTACTGTAAAAGGTGAGTCAAAGCCTAATTTCTATCCTGTAAGTAGCGTTTATGATGAAACAAAAATCGAGGGTCATGTTGAACTCGTGGGTATGTCGCTCATCAATATGTCGAAGACTTTCAACTATCTTCCCATGATGTCGGCTAACGCTGACTGGTCAAATCCCGTAGTGTGTGAGCGTGAGAACACCACCAACTGGGTTGTCAGCACCGACTATGATTTCAAGTCGACTTATACCCGCGGCGATGCATCATCTTATTTCGATTTCGCGATGTCAGCTCCCGGCTTCGCTCCCGGCAACGCCGACTACACCATGCTTTCAAGCCTTACTACTGATGACAAGGATGAAAACTGGCAGCCGGGTGCAGGTACCAGCTATAAGATCTGGCGCTATGCAACCGAGAATACTATCCCCGGCATCGACGAACAGCTGCACGGTATCACTACCGGTGTGATTTTCAAGGGTTATCTTCGCGGTGGTAACGATACCAAGCTAAATGAGATGCTTCTTTCAGGTAAGGTGCTCTACGCTTACGAAGGTCATATCTATGGTGACAAGGACGCCATTAAGGCTAAGGCTGAAGAGGCTCCCACCACTACTCTTGCAGCTTTGTACAATGAGCTTTTCACTGCTGACAACATGGACGCTAACGGCGACCTCAAATCGACTGTTGAGGATGGTTTCACCATCTATCGCCCTGAGACTGTAGGTTCTGAAAATGTATATCCTTGTTACTATTACTACTACAACCGTCATGACAACAATGGTGATGCCATCAACATGGGTCAGATGGAGTTTGCCGTAGTTCGTAACAATGTCTACAAGTTGAAAGTCAACACTATCAATGAATTCGGACACCCCGGTGATCCCGGCGACGACCCCGATCCCGAAAAGCCCGAAGATCCCGATGAGTCCCCCAAGACTTACTTCCAGCTCTCAGTACAGGCTCTTCCATGGGTAGTACGAGTTAACACTATTGATTTCTAAAAATCGCTTCATTTCAATAAAATGAATCTATTAAAACGAATCATTACCAAGTCTGTCATAGGAGCGGCAATTGCCGCCGCTCCTATGGTAAGCTTGTCGTCATGCGATGGCGCCATATATGAAGATCTCGATCCGTGCCGCTCGGGCATTGAGGTGAGATTCGTATATGACTACAACATGCTGTTTGCCAACGCGTTTTACTCGCAGGTGGATTGCCTGACACTTTTCGTGTATGATTCGGACTACAAATATGTGACCACGCTCACCGAGACCACATCCGCGCTCAAGGATGAGAACTACCGCATGGCTCTCAAACTCGACCCAGGCGAGTATCATCTGCTCGCTTACGGCGGTATGCAGTGCGACAAGCCATCGTTCCACTTCTCACCGATTCCCGGTGCCGGTTCCGAGATGAACTCGCTCACCGTGGCGATGAACACCAACTGCATCGGCGCCAATCCCGGCGTGAAGCTTCATTCGCTCTACTATGGCGAACTGACGGTCACTGTGCCTGAACCCGAATCCAACACCTACACTACGGCAACACTTCCCATGATGTGCGACACTCACAATGTGCGCGTGTTGCTTCAGCACGTCAACGGCAACCCCATCAGCAGCGATGACTTCGATTTTGCTATCACAGGCGCCGACAACTTCATGTTTGACTACGCCAACAACATCCTCCCCTTGGGTCAGGACACCGATGTCTATCCTTGGGTGAAAGGCGACGAAAATGCAAAATATGACTCCTACGGCAACTTGATCGCTGACGATGACGCAGACGATGACGCAACTGTTGCTCCCATTGCGGCGTTTGCCGAATTCAGCACATCGCGTCTGTATGCCAACGCTCCCATGCGGCTTGAGATTTCCAATCATGCTTCCGGCGAGCCTGTGCTGTCAGTGCCCCTTATCAGGTGTCTTCTCCTTCTTAAGAGCGAGAAATATGCATCGATGCCCTCTCAGGAGTATCTTGACCGCGAATCGGAATGGAACGTGATATTTTTCCTTGACAGTAATAATAACTGGATAGATACTAAGATTGTCATCAACGGTTGGGTTGTACGACTCAATACTACTGACTTATGGAATTGAACCGACTTGTAAATCTGCTTTTATTCTGCTCGTTTTCGACAGCATTGTTCACCGCTTGCGGAGACTCATCTGACTCTCCGGCACCGGTCGATGCTGAGCGCGACCCCATGGCTTATATGTCGCTGTCGATAACGGCTGTCGAGGCTTCTTCCGGAATCGGGAGCCGCGTCGACGACTATTACTTTGAAGAACCGACTCTCGACAATGAGAAGATCAGCACCATGCGTTTCCTCATCGTCGATAAAGATGGCAGCGTGGAGCACAACATATCCATCTCCCAGAATCCCGACGTTATGACCGCTAAACGCTTGTTCAAGGTGAAGCCTAATGAAACAAAAACGGTCTATCTGTTTGCCAACGAGGCTTCGATTCCTGAAGATGTCATTAATGTGTTCCGCAATCTTAAAAAGGGCGAGCGTTTTCCTGTCGACACTTACGGCACATACACATTGTCGCGGTCCTCTGACTCTCCGCTGTTTGCCGCCGGCGAGCCGATACCCATGACCGAGGTGCATCAGGTGGAGATAGGCGCGCCGCAATATGACGCCAATGGAAATCCTGACCCCTACGAGGCGACCCTTTTTGTCACCCGTGCGGCAGTCAAGCTGTCGTTCAGCCTTAATGTAGCCGATTCCTATATAAAGTTTGACCCGTCGGAACTGTCTGAAATCACTTTCAATGAGGTGGGTGACATGGAATACCTCTTTCCTTGCAACACCACCTATGAGCCTATCAAGGCTCCCGATCCAATCGATAGCAAGATCAATCGCATCATCACCGCCTATTCAGTACCGACAAATGCGGAGACTCATTCATGGTCGCTGTCATGGAGTCCTGTCGGCGACAGCAACCGCTCATTCTCGGCTGGTCCGGTTTATATGCCCGAGACCAAGTTAGGCAACGGCTCCGAGCAGCCTTACACCATCACACTCCCGGTGAACGGAGTGGAGCTCACTGCACCACTACCCAATCTGCCGTCACTTCCACGCAACACCCATGTCCTGGTACAGATTAATCTCAAGGGCTCTTCAATGGTGTGTGTCGTGACGGTAGTCCCTTACACCGGAGTGGACCTTACACCCGAATTCGGCATCGACCGAGACGATTGAACCATCATCAAAATCACATATATACATCCACTATATATTCACACTCTTATTTGCAATGAGATTTAAGTTTTTCGACATAAAATCCGGCTCATTGATCGCTTCTCTCATGGCGGTCATGCTGCTTGGCGCATCATCATGTACCGATGATCTGCTATATGACCCCACCATAATCGGGGAAGGAGAGGCGGCAATAACGGCGGATCTTAATTTCTATGAGATAAACAGCAGGCTCGAATCGCGTGCCGTGGAAGGTGGAACTCCTGGCGAGGCTATCGGAGCGATCAATTCGGTTTGCGTCCTTGCCTACGACATAAACGGCGACTTGGTGAAGAAATACACTCAGAATGACCTTGAGGAGTATGATTACAAGCCCGCCGACAACACTTCGTCGCCCTCCGATGCAATAAAGGATAACGAGCATCAGGCTGAGACTCCCACCGGACGCGCTACGTTCAAGATAGGTGTGAACAAAGTGGAAAACAGACTTCCGTTTGGAAAATACCGCATATATGCAGTCGCCAATATGGGCGATCTTGCCGACTATGACCTCTCCACCGAAGATAAGCTGCACTCCATCCGGTTGAAATGGAATGCCGAGGAGATCGGTGCCAACAATCAGATGTTTGGCTACTTCACCGAGCATCAGGCTACCGAGTACGCAAGCGAGGGTTTCATCGGCAAGGAGCTGGTGATCAACAACACCTCCGTGTCGCTCCACTCGTGGGTAAAGCGTGCGGTGTCGAAAGTGACCGTGGCGTTTGACGGTCGCGGACTGAAAGAAAATATATGGATATTCGTGAAGTCGGTTGAGATCAAGGATGTCCCCGATTCATGCTATCTTGCCGACTACAACCCCGGCGATCCCTCAAAGCTTGCCGCCGGCGACCGTGGCGTGAAATTGCCGCTCGTCACCGAAGGACAAAAAATCACATATCACGAAGGCGACACCTATACCTCTTCTGCGTGGGAAGAGTACATCTCCAAGGGTCACCCCATACTCGGATATGATACCGAAAAAGCGTTTGACACCAATCTTTCTTACGAGCAGCGTCTCGCCGCGCAGCACACCCAGAGTGTGAACGCTCTATATTTCTTCGAAAATATGCAAGGAAAAGGTGTGGAAGGAACAGAGTCCGATAAGCGTCAGCAGGTAAATGATAAAGATAAGAACGACCATGTCACATCCTATCCCGAAGGTATCGACACTACAACAGTGGCGTGGAAGGATGCGAAGCCTCACGGAACATATATTGAGGTAAAGGCATACTATTTGTCGCTCAATCCGGGCGATCCGGGACAGGGCGACATCATCTACCGCTTCATGCTTGGCAAGGATGTGAAGCTCGATTACAATGCCCAGCGCAACTATCACTACAAACTCACACTCCGCTTCAACGGCTATGCCAACGATGTCGACTGGCACATTGATTACAAGAAAGAGGACCGTAAGATCCAGAACCCTAATCCCTACTATATATCCTATCTCTACAACCACTCAATGATGCTCCCGCTTGACATCGATGCCGGATCGGCGACCATCAAGAGGCTTGAACTGAAGATAGAGTCCAATAACTGGGCACCTATGGACGCTACGGGTGGTGTGTCGGAAACTCCTAAAGATAATGAATATGCCCTCTTTTGGCAAAAGATGGACAATCCTACGGCATATCCTTATAATGGCTTCCTGTCACTGAGAGCGACTGAGCAAACTGTGATAACCAAAGAACCTCCGTTTAAAATCAACGCTAATGAATCCTATTATACTACAAATAAGCGAGGAGAGGTAAGCTACACCACTTTCAATGAAAGCACCGGGTCGATTCAGGAAGCGCTTGAGGATGGTGAAATGCACGTTCAACTTAAAAAGAATGACGATGGATATAACCATTATGTTCTGAATATACCTATGTGGACTCGTGCAAAGCAGCTTATCAAGCAGACTGCTTATACCGGTAACAATCCTTTCGTTGCCTATCAGCGAGAGGCAAAAGTTAAGGTGCTGGCGATTCTGTCGGATGGTGATACGCTCACTACCGGTATTACAACTCAGAATGGATCTCAGTCAGGTGAGCCAATTTCAATCCGTCAGGTACGACGCATCGTCAATCCCAAGGGTGTTTATCGCCGTGCCGATAACAACAATGATTTCCGCGTAGTGCTCAACATTCTCCCTTCCGAGGAGTCCACTACGTTCAAGCCTCTCGCTTCCGAAGGACCGTGGCGTGCCTACGTGATTCGCGACACTCAGCGCGGCGAGGATAATTCTGACAATTGGAATGATGCCAACGGTACCATACGCCTTGAGGGCGGAGTCGGTACCACTACCGGAAGCATGGCGATTAAAGATAAAAACGGAAAATCCCGTACTTATCAGACCATCGAAGGCTCAACCGGTTCTAATATGGATTTCACTATAAAATTCAATGGCAAGACCACCTCTGAGGATTCTCCAAATCACGCCGTTATCCGTGTGGAATATCATAATTACACCTGCTATCACCTTATATTCGTTCGCCAGGGTTATGGCGCCGACGATTTGATTGAGGGTGGTGCCAAGTGGATGGCAAGCAACAATACAGGTTTGGATGAATTTGCTTCATCTCCGCTTGATGAGGGATCCATGTTTAAATATGGAAAATGGACCGGAATAAAGTCATCCAATAATAAGAATGGCATAAGTCCATGGATCAATATTACTCCTGATGATTTTGCGAAAAATGCAGCCGGTTTAACTCAGCTTGAATTAACAGATGAGAGTAAAAATACTTGGGCTAAAGTGAAGTATGAAGCTATTACTGCTACAAAGAAAGACGCTAATGGTAATGACGTGAAATATGTGCGTGGTGATGCTTATTTTTCGTTTAAAGGAACATATCATGTGGCGGAATTTAAAGATTATAAAGCTCTTTATGATAATTCCGATATCGAGCAAGGCTTCGGTGTGCTTTATGGTGATGATTCATCAGCTACGCTTACAAATCTGAATGATGTGTATGGCTATATGGCTGATGGAGATAAAGCGGTTGACAAGGGCATGAGAGGGTGCTTCGTTTACAACTATAGAACAGGTAAGAACCTCTTTTTCCCCATCGGAGCATCAGGCTATGGACATAGGAAAGATAAGCAGAGCGACAATAACAAGAAAGAATACCGGGGAGTGCTTCGCTATGCAAGTAGTGGGCGTTGGGGTTATTTCCCTTCCGGAATATTGGGAGATGGAAAAGTTTATCCTGAAGGTATTGATGCCTGTCCTCTCTTCTTCGATATTTTCCGCCGTCCCGGAGCAATATATTGGTTTGAACGTCCTGCTGAAGACTCTATGGAATCTGGATTCCTTGTGGGTTGGGATTTCAACTATTTTACATTTGACTTCTTCCCGCTGTCGGAAGGAAATGTTGCAAATGGAGCAGACGCGTGCTTCGTGAGAAGCATTAAACAATAAATAGCAATGTGTTATTTAAATGGGATAGTTAGATTATAAAAATGTTAAATTAGGTAGGCAGGCTTCTGAGTGATCAGAGGCCTGTCTGTTATCCACCCGCCTCCCTCAGCGAATGGGCGTAGCGGTCCTACAGACCGATTTTGTTTCATTTAAAAATCATCGTAAAGAGATTGGGATGGCGAGGAAAATTGCTTAACTTTGCTATGGCTCAAACTATACTGACTTATGAATAGAACAAGAGGGAATCTGCTCAAATCCATGCGGGCGATTACGTGTGGCTTTATTGTGGTTGTCACGTCGGTTGCTTCGCATGGCAGCGATTTTCGCATAGCACGCGGCGAGATATTTAAAATCGAGCATAAGGATGATGCCGATCCTGTGATCGTTTCAGCTATAGAGATGTTTCGCGGCGATTTGGAAAAGGTGGTTGGCGTGGCAGCTGAATCCGTGCAAGATGGCGGCGACATGATCGTGGGGGTGTCCAAGGATCTGCGAGGCAGATGTCGCGGCATTGATGCGATGCTTGACTCTCTTGACGGAAAATGGGAGGCATTTGGAATAAAAGTGCTTGATGACGGCACGATTCTCGTTGCGGGCAGCGACAGTCATGGCGCTGCATACGGAGTGCTTGAGCTGAGCCGTCATCTTGGTGTTTCGCCATGGGAATGGTGGGCAGACTCGGAGCCTGAGACCCGTCAGGAGTTTGCCTTGCCCTCGGATTACACCGAATATCACTCGCCGTCGGTGGCATATCGCGGCATTTTCATAAATGACGAGGACTGGGGGCTGATGCCTTGGAGCGGCAACAATTATGAGCCTGAGTGTGGCTATGGTAAAATAGGGCCCAAGACATGCTCCAGGATATTTGAGTTGATGCTCAGGCTGCGTGCCAATACTTTCTGGCCTGCGATGCATGAATGCACGATGCCTTTTTTCCTGAC
The DNA here is from genome assembly GCA_910589555.1 of uncultured Muribaculum sp. GTDB lineage: Bacteria > Bacteroidota > Bacteroidia > Bacteroidales > Muribaculaceae > Muribaculum. Next base: position 19,611 of record CAJUTE010000011.1, on the reverse strand, counting down.
AGAGGGGAACCGCGAGGTGGCGCGCAGATATGGCATATATATAGGTGGGTCGCATTGTGAGCCGATGGCTTGCAACGCGGCAGGGGAGTGGTCGCGCCGTGGCAATGGAGAATATGACTATGTGAATAACAGCGCGGAGGTATACCGATTCTGGGAGGATCGAGTCAAGGAGGTTGCCGATCAGGAAATTTTCTACACCTTGGGTATGCGCGGCGTGCATGACGGCGCCATGAAAGGCGCTAAAAGCGTGAAAGACCGAAAAGAAGTGATAGAACGAGTTTTTATCGATCAGCGTAATCTATTGAAGCAATATGTGAATGACGATGTGACGAAAGTGCCACAGGTGTTTATCCCGTATAAGGAGGTTCTTGACATCTATAATGCCGGACTGGAGGTGCCTGATGATGTGGCGTTGATGTGGTGTGACGACAATTACGGATATATAAGGCATTTTCCAACCGAGTCGGAACGCGCGCGTCGTGGGGGCAACGGCATTTACTATCATGTCTCTTACTGGGGGCGCCCTCATGACTATCTGTGGCTTGGCACGTTCAGCCCCTATCTGCTGTTTCATCAGATGCACGGCGCTTATCAGCACGGCATAGACCGGATATGGATCCTGAATGTGGGCGACATAAAACCTGCGGAATACCAGATAGAGCTTTTCATGGATATGGCGTGGGACATCGAAGGAGTTGCCGCCTCCGGTGTTGAGAAGCATCTGGAGCGATTTCTGGCACGTGAGTTTGGCGATGATGCCGCGCGTGAATTGCTTCCGGTGATGAACGAGCATTACCGGCTCGCTTTCATCAAGAAGCCGGAGTTTATGGCTAACACACGCGTTGAAGAGAAGAACCGTGAGTATTACAGTACTGTAAGAGATAATGAATGGGGCGCCGACTCGCTGATGAGACGCCGCAAAGAATATGTGGCGATATCCGACAAGGTTGAGGATATCTCTGTGATGCCGGGTAGGGAAGACTGCTATTTTCAGCTCGTCAAATATCCGGTGCAGGGCGCCGCGCAGATGAACATGAAATTCATCGACGCGCAATTGAGCCGCTACGGAATGGCTCCGGAATCTAAAAGCGATGAAGCGTATGACAGCATAGCGGCGTTGACCGCAATATATAATGACGGCATACATAACAACGGAAAATGGCGCGGCATAATGGATATGGCTCCGAGGGGCTTGCCCGTGTTCGGGAAGGTGCCACAGGCGAGGGGAGCAGTATCGATTCCGGAGAAAGCCGGTGCGGTATTGAAGTTCAGCGGTGCTGACGGTGCCGGGAAATATAAAGAGTGCCGGAACTTAGGTCACACGGGGCGTGCGGTTGATATAGAAAAGAATGATGCGGTGAGCTTCGAGATGCCTGCTGTGGGCGGCTGTGATTCCCTCACAATCGAGGTGAGACTGCTGCCGACTCATCCTGCAGGAGATGAAGGCTTGAGTTTCGCATTGCTGATTGATGACAGACATATCGCGGAAAAGGCTGATTATGCCACAAAGGGGCGTAGCGAAGAGTGGAAGCGCAATGTGCTCGAAAATCAGGCAATACGCAGATGGCGTGTTGCGAATGACGGCAATGGTCACCGATTGACGCTTAAGGCTCTCACTGACGGCGTGACGCTTGACGGCATCATGATCTACCGATTCTGAGGCTGCGTGTGCATGGAATTTCGAGATAAAATGCACAGTTTGGCTGCATGATGACCAAGAGAACGCGAAAAAATGAGGTAAAAGTTGCTTAATTGGGCGAAAAACCTTAACTTTGCGGCGATTTTTGTACTAATAACACAAATATAAAGTGGGAAAGTTTTCAGCTTACAAGCTGCCGTTAAAATCACTACCCTCTGGAAGCCATGAGTTTGAATATGACCTGGGCAAACAATTCTTTGAGGATATGGAGAGCGCGGACATACGTGATGCTCGCCTTAAAGTTATTGCTACAGTCAATGTCAAGGGCGACATATTCGAGCTTACATTGAAGGTGTCGGGCGAAATCACACTGATATGCGACCGATGTCTCGATGAGATGCAGATGCCGGTTGACACGGAGTACAGCGTCTTTGTCAAATATGGCGAAGACTATAATGACGACTCCGACAATCTGCTGGTGATACCGGAAAGCGATAATTTCCTAAATATCGCTTATATCCTTTATGACACGGTGGCTCTTACGGTGCCTATCAAGCACGTTCATCCGCTGGGTAAATGCAACCGTGCGATGAGCACCTTGCTCCGTAAGCATCGTTCTCCGGCGTCCAACATCGAGGGGGAAGACGGCGAAATGGTGGAAGAGCTGATGGAGTCAATCGACGATGATATTGATTCAGTTGACGACACCCCGTCAGATCCCCGCTGGAATGAATTGAAAAAATTAAAGAATCAGGATAACGAACAGTAAAATATAATTAAACATAATAGAAAATGGCACATCCTAAACGTAGACAATCAAAGACTCGTACTGCAAAGCGTAGAACTCACGACAAGGCTCTTGAACCCACATTGGCAATCTGCTCACACTGCGGTTCATGGCACATTTACCACACTGTATGCCCCACTTGCGGATACTATCGTGGTAAAGTGGCTATCGAAAAGCCTGCAGCAGTCTAAACTGTTAAATTTCTCTCTTCTTCGATTACTTCATCGCCGGAGCCCGTCAAGAGTTCCGGCATGAAGATATTTTTTTAATTACAAACTATAAATCAGTCATATCATGCAATATCCGAGAATATCCGGTATAGCTTCGTATGCTCCCGAAGAGATTCTTGACAATGAGATGCTTTCGCAGATGGTTGATACCAACGATGAATGGATCACCACGCGCGTGGGCATTAAAGAACGTCGTATATTAAAGAAAGAGGGTGCCGGATCATCTTATCTTGGAATAAAGGCAGTGAACAAGCTGCTTGAATCCACCGGTACTGCTCCCGAAGAAGTGGATCTTTTGATTTGCGCCACTTCCAATCCAGATTACCGCTTCCCGTCGACCGGCTCAATAATAGCTCATGAATGTAAGATGACCAATGCGTATGCTTACGATATTCAAGCTGCTTGCGCCGGTTTTTTGGTGGCATTGCAGGATGCTGCTGCCTATATCCGCGGTGGAATGTATAAGAAAATCGTAGTTGTCGCTGCTGAAAAAATGTCGTCGATGACAAATTATGAGGATCGCACTACTTGCCCGCTGTTTGGCGACGGCGCAGGATGTATGCTTATTGAGCCTTCCGACGACAAGACCGGTATAATCGACGGTGTGTTCCACATCGACGGCACCGGATTGCCCCACTTGCTGATGAAAGCCGGAGGTTCAGTTCTTCCTGCATCGCATGAGACAGTTGATGCCCGCGAACATTTCGTGTATCAGGAGGGTCGTGCGGTATATAAGCACGCCGTTACCGATATGCTTACCTCATCATTGACCGTGATGGAACGCAACGGACTCAGCGTGGAGGATGTTGACTGGCTGGTGCCTCATCAGGCAAATCTCCGCATCATCGAAGCTGTAGCCGAGCGTTCAGGCATAAGCCCTGAAAAGGTGCTTGTCAATATCGAGCACTATGGCAACACTTCTGCCGCTTCCATTCCGTTGTGTCTGGATGAATATAAAGATAAATTGAAGAAGGGCGACAAGATCATTCTCACCGCTTTTGGCGCAGGTTTCACCTGGGGAGCCCTTTACATCATCTGGGATCTTTAATCCTGTCACTTAAACCTCTTTTCTCAATCATGGATATCCGACAACTGGTTATTCCTTTAACGATAGCCTCCTATGACGAGCTTGACGCAATTGAGCGTCAGCTCGTTGATGAGGCACGTAAAATGACCTACAATTCTTATGCTCCGTACAGCAAGTTTTCTGTAGGGGCAGCCATACTGCTTTCTAACGGCGAGATAGTGACCGGCGCCAATCAGGAGAATGCCGCTTATCCGTCGGGCACGTGTGCCGAGCGTTCAGCCGCCTATTACGCCCATGCACGTTATCCTGAAGCAAAGTTCCGCGTCATCGCTATTGCCGCCCGTGACACTTCGGGCATCTATACCCCTCAGCCCATATCTCCATGTGGCGCTTGCCGTCAGGCATTGTTGGAGTATGAAACGCTTTCCGGCGGTGATGTAAAGGTTATTCTCGTAGGATCGGAGAAAATATACTTGCTTCCGTCGATAAAATCGCTTCTTCCATTGGCGTTTTCAGAATTTGATTAAAAAAACGCCATCCTTGATTAAACCTTTTTTAGTTAGATAGTCTAAAGGATTGTGAATACTTTCTAACAATCTATATACAGACTACCAAAATGAGTTTATTTCTCAGGAAACCCCTTTTAATCCTTCTATTGTCCCTTGCAGCGGTCGGCACTATGTCGGCGGCAACGGTAAAGGGAATTGTTAAAGATGCATCCGGCGACCCAATGATTGAGGCAACCGTAAGGTTGCTTGCCGCCAAGGACAGTTCATTTGTAAAAGGCGCCACGACTAATGTGAGCGGCGGATTCACGTTCGGTAACGTCAATCGCGGCAAATACATTATGGCAGTATCATATATTGGATATGAGACCGCTTATCGTGATTTTTCGATAGAGTCGGGCACCAAGACTCTTGATCCTGTAGTGATGAAAGAGTCGAGCGTGATGTTGAAAGAGGCTACTGTCACAGCCGTCAAGACTGAAATCACAGTCAAGGAGGACACTATAGAATATAATGCGGATTCCTATAAGACACAGCCTAATGCCGTGATGGAGGATCTGCTTAAGAAACTTCCCGGAGTGGAGGTGGACTCGGAAGGTGGCATCACAGCAGGCGGAAAGAAGGTGACTAAAATACTTGTGGATGGCAAAGAGTTCTTCTCCGACGACCCCAAAGTGGCATCACAGAACTTGCCTGTAAACATGATTGACAAGCTTCAGGTGGTTGACCGCAAGAGCGATCTCGCCCGTCTTACCGGTGTTGATGACGGAGAGGAGGAGACTGTGATCAATCTCACAGTTAAGCCGGGTATGAAAAACGGATATTTCGGCGTGGTCAATGCCGGATACGGAACCGATGACCATTATAAGGCTGACTTTAATGTGAACCGATTCTGGAACAGCAATCAGATAACATTCTTAGGCAACTTCAACAATATTAATCAGAAAGGTTTTACCGATAGTAACGGAAACCGTTTTAACCGTTTTGGCGGCGGCCGTGGTATAACCACGACTCAGGCTTTCGGTATGAACTTCAATGTGGGAAAATCTGACGATTCATTCCGTGTGGGCGGTGACTTGATGTACTCTCACACTGATGAAAGTTCACGCACATCGCGTGAACGTCAATATCTGTTCACTGACTCTACTTCATTCTACAATAGTCAGAGTGGTTCACGCGACAAAGGACACAATGTACAAGGTAACTTTCGCATGAAATGGGAGATTGACTCATTCTCCACTCTTGAATTCCGTCCGAGTTTCAGATTTAATTACAATAAGTCGACAAGCGCTGACTCGTCGATGACATACGCAGGAGATGCCAATAGATCGCAAGTTACCAAGAGTTTTAATATAGGCGATTCTGATGGCAATTCTTACGAAGTATCGGGTGATATATGGTTTAATCATAAATTCCGTTCACGTCCGGGACGTTCGTTCTCTGTTTCGGTGAATTATTCATTGAGTGATACCAGAGAGAAGGAGGATAGCTACAGTTATAATAAATTTTTCCTGTTGAATGATTCTATTGATGAGTATGACCAGTACACTGACAATCACACTTGGAATAATCAGCTTGGAGCACGACTCACTTGGACCGAGCCAATAGGAGATGTTCTGAACGGAAATTTCTTTACGGTGAGCTATCGAGCCAATTACCGATGGAATAATGCCGATAAAATGGTTTATGACCGCGAGCTGGAAGAGCTTGTGATGAATGACACATTGAGCAACCGTTTCCGCAACGATTTCTTCAATCAGCGTATTCAGGTCGGATTTAAGAAGGTGAATAAGATGTATAATCTTGACCTCGGTATCGGGGTTATGCCTGCTATGTCAAAGAGTCGTGACCTCATAATTGAAGAACGTAACATTCCTGAACGATGGGTGTGGAACTTGGCTCCATATTTGCGTTATCGATATAAGATGGGCAAGACAAGAAGTGTCAACCTTGACTATCGAGGTAACACAAGCCAGCCTTCAATCAAGCAGTTGCAGCCGGTTGCCGACGTGAGCAATCCATTGCGTATAGTAGTGGGTAATCCCAATCTTGATCCTTCGTTCACTCACAATCTGCGTGTCCGTTTCCAAGACTTCAATGCCGATGCACAACGCTCAATCATGGCTATGGCAAGTGCGAGAGTCACTCGCAACAGCATTGTGTCAAAGACCACGTTTAATAGCGAGACCGGCGGTCAGATAACAACTTATGAAAATGTGAACGGTAATTGGTCGGCTGATGTTTTCTCGATGATTTCTTTCCCGTTCCGTAATAAGGCGTGGTCATTTAATGCCAATGTCTATGCAAGTTATAATCAAACTATAGGATTCAATAATGGTACTCGTAATCGCAGTGGTGCGTTGAACCTCCGCCCGAATTTCTCGATATCATTCCGTCCTGATAACTTCGATTTCACTATCCGTCCTACCTATTCATGGCAGACAACGCACAATACGGTATCGAAAAACTCCAATAAGAATGTGCAGACCTACGGTGGAATGTTTGATGCATCATGGTATGCTCCTTTCGGGCTTGTGCTTAATTCGACCCTGCGTTTCTCCGGAACAGAAGGATATGCCGCAGGATATGATGAAAAACAATGGATGTGGAATGCTTCTATCGCTTATCAGTTCCTGAAGGGTAAGGCTGCGACATTCACTATTGCAGGATACGACTTGCTGCAGCAGCGAAAAAATATTTCACGAAGCGTTACTGCTAACTATATCGATGACACAAGATATAATTCCCTCACGCGTTATTTCATGGCTACATTCTCCTACCGGTTCAATACATTCGGAAAAGGAAATCAGCCCTCCGACCGTAATGAGCGTCGTGGTCCCGGCGGACCCGGCGGATTTGGAGGCCGACGCCGATAAATCTTACAGGAGGTTGAGAGTTTTCTCAGCCTCCTTCTTATTTTGATGTACCTCAGGACATTTGAAGTCAGGGGAATTATGTGTAATTTTGCATATCCTTAATGAAAGGAATAGCGAAATGGAAAAGTCAAATCAAGATAAAGTTGCGGTTGAAGAGAGGGGAGTGACCCCGCCGGAAAGATTGTGGAATGCGGAGTATTGCAAGGTTATGTGCTCCAACTTTCTGTTGTTTTTTGCATTTTATCTTCTCACTCCGTTGCTTCCCATCTATCTTGACCGGCAGTTTGCTGCCGATAAAGACACGATAGGGATTGTGTTATCGGGTTATGTGATCGCCACGTTCCTTGTCCGCCCGTTCAGTGGATTTTTTGTTGACAGCTTTAACCGGAAGAGGGTGTTGGTGATATGTTTCTTCGCGTTTTTCATCTGTTTTGCGGGATATATAGGCGCCGGGACGCTGCTTATGTTTGCGATTATAAGAACTATGCATGGCATTCCGTTCGGGGCGGCAACTGTGGCAAATTCCACGGTGGCGATAGATGTGCTTCCGTCATCGCGACGCAATGAGGGTATAGGGTATTACGGGTTAAGCAATAATCTCGCAATGGCTCTCGCGCCGTCGGTAGGGATTTATATTTATAGTGTGACGGATAATTTCAGTCTTCTGTTCTGGCTTTCGCTCCTGCTTGCCATGGTAGGTTTCTTCTGTTCTACATCGGTCAGGATTCCTGAACGCGAGATAAAGAAGTCAAAGCCTCGTCTTGACTTGGACCACTTTTTTCTGTCGCGCGCGTGGCTTATGGCGATTAACGTGTGTCTGTTCGGGTTATGTTGGGGAATGCTCAGCAACTACGTGGCTTTATACGGGCAGAAGGAGCTTGGCATCACTGACGGCACGGGAGTGTTTTTTGCTCTTCTTTCGTTGGGTCTCGTGCTGTCGCGTCTTTCAGGGCACACAGCATTGCGAAATGGCAGGATAACTCAAAGTTGCGCTGTGGGGGTGTCGCTTTCCCTATGTGGGTATATATTATTTGCAATGGCGATAAATGAGTGGACCTATTATGTGTCGGCGCTGCTCATCGGTCTTGGAAACGGCAGAATGTATCCGGCATTTCTTAATCTGTTTGTGAAAGTGGCGCGTCATGACCAGAGAGGTACTGCCAATTCATCAATTCTCATCTCTTGGGATTTTGGCATGGGAATCGGTATTCTTGCCGGTGGGGTCATTGCTGAATTCGTGAATTTTTCCGCGGCGTTTTGGGTTGCGGCATTAATGCAGATGGCGGGCACGCTCCTGTTTTTAGCTTTTACGCGTGTCTTTTATCAGCGTAGGCGTCTTGCCGATTAGCTGTCATTTAGAGAATTTTCGGTAGGCTGCTGCCATTCGTTTGTGATAGTTCCTCTGCTTGTAGGATGGTCCGTTGTATATGCGGGCAAATGATGACCAGTCTTTTTTCTTGAGGTATTTCTCCAGTTTGTTTGTCTGAATGAATTTTACAAACAGTTCAAGCTGATCTGATTCTGACCGTGACATTCTGTCGACAAAGTCGAAATGAGACTCAGCTCCGCATTTTTCCCAATTGAATCCGCCTATCTGGAACATCCCCCAAAAAGTGCCCTCTATAGCGGCTATGGAGTCTATTGTCATAGCCGAGGTCAATCTTGCATGCTGGGCTTCCTGATAGGAGCCATAGGCTTTTTTATTAGGGCGTGTGAATACGACTGAGTGCGTCTTTTTGAACTTGTTTAATTTTATGCCACGACGGGTAGCCGCTTTGGTAAACATTGACAGGTCGAAGTTGATCAGCGGCACACGCGGCGCGTGAAATCCGTTGAGTTTATGTCCGGCTTCGATAAGCACCACAGCTTTTATAGCGGCGACCTCCACGCCGAGTTCTTCGGCAGCTCTTATATAATCATCTTCCGTGAGCCTTTCGATAGTAGTGGCGCTTTGTGTTGTGACATTGACAGAGTCAGGCACCTGAATCAGAGAATCGGAAAGCTCTTTTTCAGATGTGCCATTTGCGTTTGTAATCACGCAAACTGAGGTTGTGCCCGCTATCAGTATGCTACGGAGGTTCATGGTTGTTGAAAAAAAGGGGACGTGCCAGGTGTTATTGTGCCATGGCACGTCCCTTTATTGAGTTGGGGATGTATTAAGTTTTTTTACTTTTTGAGATCGGCAACTTTTTTAAGGATTAAAGTGAGCTGATTCCAGAAGCGTTCTACAGCGGGAATGTGCATTTTCTCCGAGGGGGAATGAACTCCGCGCAAAGTAGGTCCGAACGACACCATGTCGAGATGCGGATATTTGGTGAGGAACAATCCACACTCAAGTCCGGCATGGATAGCCTTTATTGCCGGTTTAACGCCGTAAAGTTCTTCGTAGGCATCGCTTGCTATCTTCATGATTGTGGAATTCATGTTGGGAGTCCATCCGGGGTAGCCGTCGCCATGAGTTACATTTGCTCCTGCAAGAAGGAACAGAGCTTCGAGCTGACGAGCGATGTCGATTTTGCGTGATTCAACCGAGCTGCGCTGGCTTGTGGTGATGAGGATCTTTGAATCAGGCAGCATTTTTACCGATGCAAGGTTGGTTGATGTTTCTACAAGACCTTCAAGATCATGACTCATTGAAATCACTCCGTGAGGACATGCATACAGTGAGCGGATGAGGCGGGTGGCAGTGTCTTCGTCGATCGCATATTGCGGTTTCTCGGCTGAGTCAAGAGTGATCTTCATGTTTGGATCAGTGTGGGCATATTCTTTCTCAACGGCAGCGACAAATTCGTTGAACGCCACAACCACACTTTCTTTATGAGCGTTAGGCACACCGAAAAGTGCTTTTGCCGCACGTGGAATGGCATTGCGCAGATTTCCTCCGGATATTTCGCTCAATGACACTTTAACGTCACGTGAAAGATTGAACAGGAATCGTGCAAGAAGTTTGTTGGAATTGGCTCTGCCTTCATGTATGTCACCTCCGGAATGTCCTCCGCTCAGGTTGGCAAATTCGATGTGGAACCAGTGCTTGTCGGCAGGAGCCATCTCGCGTTTGTAGTCAAATGTTACGGTAGTGTCAATGCCGCCTGCGCAACCGATGAATATTTCTCCGTCGTCTTCCGAGTCGAGGTTGAGAAGAATAGAGCCGTTCATCATGTTTTCGCCAAGATTGTTGGCTCCGGTCATGCCAGTCTCTTCGTCAACAGTGAAGAGGGCTTCGACAGGACCATGTACAAGGCTGTCGTCAACCATCACAGCAAGCGATGCTGCCATTCCTATGCCGTTGTCAGCTCCGAGAGTGGTTCCGTCGGCATGTACCCATTCGCCGTCAATGATAGTTGTGATGGGGTTGTTCTCGAAATCAAACGGATGATTGGATTCGCACACCATGTCCATGTGTCCTTGCATGATGACGGTAGGCGCATTTTCGTGACCCGGTGTAGCGGGCTTGCTCATTACCACATTTCCTACAGAGTCGGTCTTTACAGCTATATTGTGTTTCGCTGCAAAATCAAGCAGATATTGGCGAATTTTTTCTTCCTTTTTGGATGGACGTGGAATCTTTGTGATTTCATCAAAAATAGTCCAAATCAACGAGGGCTGGAGATCTTTAATAGTCATACTCGGTAATTGTTTTATTGATAATATACTTGTTTAAAAGTCGTGCGAAACTGTATAAAATTGTTAAAATATTAACTTTTCGCACTCTAAGTTACAAAATAAAATTCAGATATTACCAAAATTGATTTAGCTTTCTTATATTTGCACTGAAAAATAGCATTAGAGCAGTGAAAATAGTGTTTTTGACCATAATATTGCTGGCTGTTGCCGTACTTTTGATAGGGGTTAAAATCTTTTTCGTAAAGGGCGGGACATTCAAAATAGGTCATGCCCATGACATTGCTGAAGTGCACAAAAATAAGAATAACTAAATTACTCATATCATATAAAACAATGAAGAAATTAGCACTTAGTGCCAAGGTAATGATGCTTATGATGGCTTTTGTAGCCGCTTCTTGCGCCAATAATGAAAAAGCGACTTCAACCACCGCAGTTGATGACACAGCAGCCAAAACAGCAGTAAACATCCGTTATATCGATGCTGACTCAATCGCAGCCCACTACAACTTAGCAAAGGATTTCAATGAAGCTCAATTGCGCTCTATCAGCAAAATTGACAATGCACAGCGTTCACGTGGCGCTGAGCTTCAGAAGCTTGCCAATTCAATACAGCAGAAAATGAATAACAACGGTTATCTGTCACAGGCAAGTTATGAAGAGGATATGAAGAATCTTAACAAGAAGCAGTCAGATGCTGAAAACTACATAGCCAGCTTGCAGCGCGAGGCTCAGCAGGAGATGGTGCAGCAGCAGATGCAGCTCACTGATTCAATCGAGTCTTTTATCAAGCAGTATAATGCTGACAAGAAGTATGACGCTATACTTTATAAAGCTGCCGGTGTTTATTTCAATCCCGATCTTGACATTACCGACGAGGTTATCAAGGGTCTTAATGCCCGCTATAACAAGGTGGAGAAATAATCCGATATTGGCTTAATTAATAACAGCAAGAGGAGCGAAATCCGGTGTGGGTTTCGCTCCTCTGCTTTAAGGTCTTCATCTTTCATCTTAAAAAGATGGAGGGATGGTTTGCAGTTTGCCCTGGATGGTGCGTGCTATACGGTAATGTCCGCTGGCATTGGGATGCAGACGATCGGTGGGTGAGTCATGGAAGTATTGTCCATGATTTTCCTCAAGAGGGTAAAGTCCGCTCTCGGAGTAGAGGTCGATCAACGGCACTGCCCACACCGATGCGGCTTGACGTAGAACATCGATGTAGGAGTCGATATATAGCCCCCATGCATTGGCGTAATTTTCATCGGGCTGCACATTTTTTGCGCTGAACTTGGCATACGCCCGATGTATTGGTGTCATGATTATGATTTGTTTGGTCGGGTAATTGTGTTTCAAATATGACATCACGCGGTTTATGTTGCCGCAGAATGTGGTGTCGTTCATAGCCAATGTCCTATGTTTTCTCACTTGGATCGATCCGTTGACATTAGCCGAATCGAGTCTTTCCGTGAAAAAGTTGCCGAGAGGTTTGCTGTGATTGTAGTCGTTGGTGCCTGCCCATATTATTATCGCATCAATTTCATCACCTCGGTCTTTGCGCATTTCTTCTGCCTTTTTGTATATGCCGTCCCATTGAAAGCCGCTGCGGGCATATACAAACGGATTTATGCCGATCAGCTTTGACAGATAGCTCCAGTAGTGAGCATCGGTCGATTTATTATTAGGGTCGGTCATTGAGTCGCCAAGAAATGCGACATTTTTTCCATTCCATTGCGAGTTTTTTGTTATGTCGGAAGCCGGAACTTCAACCGCAGGTGCATGGTTGTGTCCCTCGTGACCTTTTTGAGCGTAGAGGGCAGTGGCGGGCAATGCCAATAATGCTGATACTAAAATAGCGGATAATCTCATTGGTTTTAGTAGAGTTAGTTGTCTGATTCTTTTGATTCAAGATATATTTTGCATGTCTCGGCAAGTTCTTTATACCATTCTTCACCGAATCTCTGCGTAAGGGGTCCTTTCAGGAATTGATACAGTCTGATTCCCTCTTTTTTGCCGAGCAGTTCGGCACAGCGGCATATTTTCCATCGGTGATAGTTCACAGCAGTGAACGATGGATATTCAGCGATGCGCGCAGGATAAAGATAACATGATATGGGCTTGCGGAAATCTTTTATTTTGCCCTCATTATAGGCTTTTTCGATGGCGCATTGGCACACGCCTCCCGGGGCATAGCAAGTGAACACGCAATTGCGTCCGTCGACTATCGATGTGACAAGGTCCCCCTCTTCGTCGATGTAGCCTACGCCGTTTTCATCGATCTCACGTTGTGCTGCAGGGGATAAGTCATCATATATGACAGGGAGAATCTCTTTCAGCTTCTCATATTCTTCTTTGGTGATAGGAGCTCCTGCATCACCTTCAATGCAGCATTCTCCGAGACATTTTGAGATGTCGCAACAAAAAAATTGCTCAACAATATCGAGCGAGACAAGTGTATCTTTGATCTGTAACATAAGTTCTTCTGTAGTTATATGGTTGTCAGGCATAAATCAGTGTTTAATTGGTCATGAGTATTGTATATCCGAGGAGGCGGTCATATCTGCTTCCCGGAGCCCGGTAATATATGCCGATGCCATATTCATTGACCGTGTTATGGAAATCGCCCTCCACGGGAGATGTTTCACCCATGGTGCTTCCGGCAGGCACGGCAAGATACTGATAGTTGTAGCTTCCCTGCTTTAACAGCATGGATGCCTTGTATTTTCCGTCGGAGAAGTCGTAATGCATCATGCTTTCCGGATTGAATCGTCCATTGGTGAGGTCGCCCTCAATGAATATGTCGTAACCGTCTATCGGGTCGGATTCAAGAGCGAAATGCACCACTACGTAATCCCCTCCGTCGTCAGTGTCCATCAATTTGAAGCGTCCGCGCTGTGTCATGTCGTATAGATAGGGGATGTTTTTTCGCGGGTAATCGTCATATAATTTTTGATGATAGTAGGGGTGTTCGTATGCGATTGCCTCCACATTCATTCCGGGATAGGTAGTGGAGGTTGTCTCAAAGCGGCGGTATTCGTTACCTGCCGGATAGATCAGAGGGCGCAAATGTTCGTAATATGCCATGTCGCCTGACACTCTTTGAGGAGTGGAAATGATGAGCATATTGTCTTTACGGCTGTTTTGCGACACAATGACTTTTAAATCGGTATACAGATTGTGTATGTCGGCATCCTTGGTGTCGACGGAGAAATTCAGTTGCTGGTGTTTACCGAGATAGTCGATGTCGGTTCTCGGAGTTGCCTCCCCGGATATTCTCACGAGGTTCTCGCTTACCGAAAATCGGGCTTGGAGAATGGTTTCTTCGGGGTTATTCTCCGGAAACACTTTGAGAAGATAATTTCCGGAAATGGTGAATCTCATCCGGTCGTTGGGAAGTGATAGGGAATAGTGGATGTAATTAACGGTCGTTGCCTGGGAATAAGAGAATTCCTCTACATCGCCTATATTGAAGCCGTCAAGGAATTCGCTTTCTACCAGCCCTGAAGGTTGCCACAGAGCGTTGCAGTGTACGAGTGAATACCTTAGATAGCTACGTTCGTCAGACAGTTCATCGAAGCTTATGATTACGCGGTCATTGCCATTGAGCGTAATGACCGGTGGTGACATCTCATTTCCGGCTACAGTTGTAGTCAGGCTTTTGAAACGAGAGTTGAATATGCCGTCGAGAGTGTCGGCGGCAAACATTGCAAACGGTACTATTCCGGCTAATATGACAGTCAGGATGCGTTTCACCGGTCTTCGTTTATCCTGTTGTGCAGTATCTCAATCGCGTCCTCGATATAAGACATGCATGGTTTTCTTGCCTCTCCGCCTTTTAACTCCGCGCATATTGTGGATCCGTTCTTCTCTTCAAATTTCAGACTGCACTCGCGTATTTCTTTATACAATCGAGCCTTGTCGGCAGGAGTCTTGAATGTGGTCATTCCAAGAATAGATGCCATTGTCGACACGGCGCCACATATTTGGCGTTGTCCTCCCACACCTCCGCCGAGACCGCATGAAAGAGCCAGAGCGGTGTTGTCGTCGAGATTATGGATATCGCTGAATGCCATAAACATACATTGGGCGCAGTTATAACCGTTGCCCTTATATTCTTTTGCTTTTAGTAAGCGCTGCTGTAGTGATAAGTCAGTTTTATTCATTATTTCCAATCTATAGGTGATTTCCCATGATTCACAAGATATTCATTTGTCTTGCTGAATGGTTTTGATCCGAAAAAGCCACGATATGCCGACAGGGGAGAAGGATGGGGCGATGTGATGACCAGATGCTTGTTTCTGTCGATGAACGCTCCCTTCTTTATAGCGTATGATCCCCAAAGGATGAACACTATGTTCTCACGGTCACGGTTTAATCTCATGATTGCTTCATCAGTGAATCGTTCCCAGCCTCGACCTTGGTGGGATGCGGCACGGTGAGCTTCGACAGTGAGTGTGGAATTCAGTAAAAGGACGCCTTGGCGTGCCCATCTTGTCAAGTCGCCGTCGGTCGGAGCTTCGGGAAGTTGCAGATCGTCTTGGATTTCCTTGAAAATATTTATCAAGGAGGGGGGATTAGGAATGCCTTCTCCCACTGAGAAGCAGAGTCCGTTGGCTTGTCCGGGACCATGATATGGATCTTGTCCAAGGATCACGACTTTTACATCATCGAATGGGCAGGCATCAAAAGCTGCGAATATTTTAGCGGCAGGTGGATAGACTGCATAGCGGGGTGACGCATACTCAGAGCGTACAAAATCAGTCAACTCTATAAAGTATGGCTTATCCCATTCTTCATGTAATGCTTTTTTCCAAGACGGTTCTATTCTAACTTCCATTTGCAGAAAAATAAATCAGTGGTCTCCAATGTTTGATTTGCAAAACTACAAAAACTTTTGTACTTTTGCAGCACCATAATAGGAAAATGTGCCCGTAGTTCAATGGATAGAATATCGGATTCCGGTTCCGACGATTAGGGTTCGACTCCCTACGGGCATACTTGGCGGCTGCGAGCCGCCTTTGTTTTATCCCCTTGGCTGTTAGATGGTTGCGATGTAAATAGCTGTCAGTGAGTGACATCGTGGGAGTCGAAACGCGGAATCAAAACGGCTTGAATTTCCGGCGAGTTTCGCAAAATTCCACATAATTCCGTAAATTTGTGTACAGCTTTTGGTACAGTTTTTTTGTGTACCAAAATTGTACCGGACTTTATGTTCGCCACATGGGCTTTGTCGAAAGGGGTGCCAATCGAAGTGGTGAGCAAGATGCTCGCCCACTCCGATATAACCACAACGCAAATCTACGCAAAGGTGCTTCAGCAGGAGGTGGACAAGGGCTTCGAGCTGCTTAAAAACTCTGCTACTCTTGTTTGATGTATGCAAGCTAATTCTTCCAAATCCGAGAGATGTGCATTGATTCGATGCCTAACGACCTGCATTTGCCGTAGTATTTGTTGAAGGCGCTTTCTGATTTCAAGTGTTCAGGCAGCTCCACTTCCAATTCCGCCAATATGGGGGAATATTTGTCGATTACTGCCTGAATGCTTGAATCAGTCAGGTATGCCATTCTGAGCTTCTTCACATATTCGATTTTGACGGCATCTCCGGCTTTTTCCTTATCCCCTGCGAGCATGAGCAGGGCGGCGTTTGACACTGCCGGCGATATTTTCTCGTTTATCTGTTGCACATGGTTGCACATAGCCCAGACTTTGAAAAACAGGATGATTGCTAAAACGCTACTTGCGAGCGAGATTACTGCGAATAAAATTTCCATAATTAATTATTTTGATTGGTTTGATTATGTTTGTTTCGCGTTTTTAGCGCAGAAAGTGCATTCATCATAAGAACGGTTGATAGCCTCAAAGAAACAGCAATAAACAGCTTGCCTGAATTGAATCTGTAAGATTAATAGCTCGACAAGAAATAATCTAATTCGGATTCTGGGAAATCTGTAAATGTCAAATTTTCGTATTCAAGCACGCCGATATCGATCTTTCTTGTGTCTGTCGTCACTTTTGGCCACTGGGCTTTTGAGGCGGGAAATCCGATGAATGTTCCTCTAATTCTGTAAAACGAATCCAATGACAGTTTTTGAGCCTCTTCTTTGGGTATAACAGCCGAGACTCTTACGGAGTAATTATAGCTGACGAATTGCACAAAGACAGAATCTTCAATTCTGGAATGTCCTTCTTCGTACATAAATGGTATTAGCTCTATACACGGGAGGCGGTTGCCTTTTTTCTTGGTTATTTGATCATACATGACTTTTTCCATTCTGATTCGTTGTGCACGATCATCGCGTGCTCCTGGGTAGCACGAAAAAAGTGAATCTCCGTTTATCAAGGGCTCGATATCGTCGTACGGGTATTCTTCACAGTGGTCTTCTAACTTGGTTGCGTCGGATTCTGATGTCTTTGAGCTGCAAGACATAAAAAACAGCATGCATAAATAGAAAAGCGGGATTGTCAGCACTTTTCTGAAATCTTGTGTAACCATATTTTATTGATATTTAATATTTAAAAGATTTTCATTGTGCCCATGACTCGGTAGACAAAGGTGATTATTTAATTTGTTGTTTATCTTATCGCTTTACCAACCGAAATCGGCTTGGTATTTTATGACTTTCCATACTCCACGTATGAATGAATGATTTTGGCAACTCTTTGTCGGCTACATCGAGATTGTGTGATACACTCCAGATGTAATTTTTCGCATCGTCATCGTAGCGGCGTGCCTCTTTTGTGATTCGGCGGTCGTCTTTGAGCCAAAGGACGGATATATTGCCATATCCGAAGTATTCCTTCCAGTCCTGAACTTCTCTCAGCAGCAGTATTGATCCTGGCGGTATGGTTGGAGTCATATCGCAAAGATAAGAAAATAATTGAATAATATGGTACTCCGCGACTTAAAAAACAAAAAGCGACTCATGCCTGCGCTCAGAACGGAGGGTGTTGCAGAACCATAATCATAATCAAATTGGTAGTTTCTATTGCTAGACTATCTCAGAAAATCAGTCTTAAGAAGACACCTTATGCATGATGACGGAAATAGGCAATCTCGCACACGCGTTGTCGTGGTTTATTGCCGGGGACGAGTCTTTGGCGGATGAATTATCCGAAGCCTCTTTTGGTGAGGTGTTGAACGGCGTTTTAGCGGCATACTCATTATTGTCAACCGAAAATTTTACAAAGCTATCAGTTTTAGTGAGGAACGTGCAAAAGCTGATAGCAAATCCAAAACAATAGGAAATGAATGTATGCTGGGACAGATTGCCACGTTCATGGAAAATCTGCATCTGTCCTATGATGAGGTCGTGAATGTGATTCCATATCGGAATCTGCTCATTATGCAGAAGGACAAGCTTCATGTCGCCTCAGGCGAAATTGTCCGGAAAACCACGGGAAAAGAACTTGCAAGCCGTAGAAAACGAAGATGATGCTGTGATGTCGTGTTGTCTGAATCGAAAATTGGTTTAGAATAGTTGATTAGTTAAAATTTGTTGCTACATTTGCGAAATTACTAATCCGTTTAATATGTTTATGCTTTTTTAAGTCTGAAATTATGAAAAAAATGTTGCAAACCCTTATTGGTATAATATGCCCTTTGTTATTGTGTTCATGTGGTAATGGACGCGCTGAAGCCGAAAACAAGGCTTATACCGACAGCCTCTTTAATGTTGTAAGCAGTAGTCCTACCATAGTTGCTGGACGTTATACATTGGAGGATCAATTAGAAGCCTGTGATTTGCTGATTAAAGAGTATCCGAATAAAAAAGATGAGTTTATGGCTATCAAGGAAATAATTAAGAAACAGATAAATGAAAGGGATAAGAATGTGGAATTTTAATTAAGAATTTAATATCAAATTCTTATTAGCCGCGTTACATATTAGCCGTCTATTTTAGCAAATCTGTGACCATAAAACAAAGGTAACGGATTTGTCTTTGTATCATGCCTTTATTCAATTGATGTCCTATTTCTTTGTGAAAAAAAAGAAGAATAATGGCGTTGTTGAAATTTGAAGTGAAAGCTGATTATGATAAAGTTATCCGTCTTCGAGAGGAGATAAATAAGTTGAAGCAGGAGATTGTGCAGACTTCGCTGTCGGGGTAGGTGGTGCCACGGCTAAGAAGGAGACCATAGTCAAGCAAGGCAATGATAGGATAATCCACAATTATACCGTGATAGTTAATGTCAATAGTCTATCTAACCCGATAGTGAGAATCCCGTTGGGAGAAGATGGCAAAACCGTGAATGAAATAGTTGGACTGCTAAACGTCATCGTCAGCCGCAGAAATTAAAATTTCAGTCCTGGGTGTGATGCGGTTCATTTTGGCAAAGCCGTGACCGATTAGCATATAGTGGTTGAGGCTGATGTTTCGCTTTTGTGTCTTTAATGAGGGGTCGGCATCAATTAAAAACTCAATTAAAAACGGAAAAATGCACGAAGAGGAGAAAAATCTTCAAAAATATTTTGCAGATTTAAAAATTATATCTACCTTTGCAGTGTCAAAATGATGGCGATTTAGTGTAGTGGCCTAGCACGCCACCCTCTCACGGTGGAGACCCGGGTTCGATTCCCGGATTCGCTACACAAGCAGAGACTCTGTTAAGAGTCTCTGCTTTTTTATTCCCTGCGAGATTTATAAAAAAGAGCACCGGCTTGAGCGTTATCGCTGCAAACCGGTGCATTGAGTCTCGGTATGTGAAAAATATATACTTGAACTTTGATCACATGGGAGCAAATAGTTATAGATGCTCCATCATTAAATTATGTAGTAGATAGACTCAATCAAAAATGAAATAATGTTAAATTTGGTAGTGCAAATATACATATAATATGTAAATTTATGAAATATTTGCGATTAATTTAACTCTCCGCAGATTAAACAGGCAAGTGCGAAATTACGAAAAGTGTTTGAAGAATTCGAT
>CAJUTE010000010.1 GCA_910589555.1 uncultured Muribaculum sp. | reverse complement strand
AGTGAGGGGATTTATTTAGCAGCTGAACATTCGCACTTCGGATTTTAATTTACGATGCAAGTTCATTTTTTTGAGTAAAACAGTCGGGAAAAAGCACAACTTATGTCCTTAAACATATTTTCCATGGGTGTTATTATCGGTCGGAATTCCGATTGCACGGTAGGGGTGAATATGTTCAGCGACTTTGCGTGACACTTTATTTCCATCGTGTCGGTTATTCTCACCGGTTCGCCGTCGATGTGTGCCGGTCCGTCCTCTTTACGGTATATTACCGCTGATGGCGCTCTGAACGTGTGGATCATGGTGTTGCTGTTGATGTAGCCGGTGAAGAGGTCGACTCCCACTAAAGCTGTGTCAAGAGGGGTGCCGGCGTGGACTATGGTGATGTCGAGCAAGCCGTCGGTAATGCTTGCATCGGGCGCGATGTAGGCGTTGTTGCCATATTGCGACGCGTTGCAGCAGGCTATTAGAAACGCTTTTTCAGTAAGGACGTGTCCGTTGGCGCTTACGGCATATACCTGGGGATGGAATTTCACATATTCGGAAATTGCACTCTTTATGTAGGCGAGTTTGCCGCGACGTTGTTGACGTGCGAAATTGTCGCTTACGGCAGCGTCAAACCCAACTCCGAAAGTGCAGAAGAACGGGCGGTCGTTTACACTTCCGTAATCGCATTTCACGATATTGTCGGCAGCTATAATTTTGAGGGCTCTGACCGGGTCGATAGGGATTTCCAGATGTCTTGCAAGTCCGTTGCCTGATCCGCACGGGATTATTCCGAGGGCTGTGTCGGTGTTGCAAAGCGCTGCTGCGGTTTCATTTACCGTGCCGTCGCCTCCTGCCGCGAGAACGCCGTAGAAGTTTTCCGACACAGCCTTTCCGGCGAGTCTTGTGGCATCGCCTCCGGCACAGGTGTAGGCGGTGGTTATGTTGTAGCCAAATGGTTCAAGTCGTTCTTTTACAAGATTTTCAATATAGCCTTTGTCTCCGACACCCGATATCGGATTGATTATTAAAAGAAGTTGGCGTTTTGTATTCATTAGACTTTGAAATATACGAGATTGATACAAAGATACATTTTCTGCATCAATAAAACAAATGACCTGCGTAATCATTGATCACGCAGGTCATATTTAAAAAATTTTAGCGTAGCTTCAGCCTTATTCCAATTCGGTGGGAATTGCCACAATTTTCATGTCGTGGTTGCGTATGAAATCTACGATGTTGGATCGGATGTCGCTGGGAGCCACATCGGCTTCGATGCGTTGCAGCGCGTTGAACACTGATGTGCCTGATTGATATAGGTGGCGATAGCTTTTAGCCACATCGTCAATCTGCTCGGGTGTGAATCCGTGCTTGCCCATGATGATGGCGTTGATGCCGTAGTAGGATGCGGGATTGTGGGCAATCACCACGTAGGGTGGCACGTTGCCCAATATGCGGCAACCGCCTTTGATGAGCACCCAGTCACCCACTTCGCTGCGTTCGTGAAGCATGGCTCCTGATGACAGGATTGTGCATTTTCCCACTTTGCAGTCGCCGGCGATCATGGTGCCGTTGCCGAGCACGGTTCTGCCGGCAATCACGCTGTCGTGTCCTATGTGGCTTTCTGCCGCGATAAAGCAGTCGTCGCCGATGACGGTTCCGCCGGTGGGGCGTATTCCGCGGTTGATGATCACATACTCGCGGATAATGTTGTTATCACCGATATGGCAATAGGTGCTTTCCCCTTTCCAACGGAAGTCCTGTGGGTCGGCTCCGATGATGGCGCCTTGGTAAACTTTATTGTGTTTGCCCATGCGGGTGCCCTTGATGACACTCGCGTAGGGCATGATTTCGCAATTGTCGCCAATCTCTACATCGGCATCGATATAAGCGAATGGATGAATGATCACATTCTCTCCGATTTTGGCTGACGGATCTACATGAGATAGTGGACTAATCATAATTTTTTAGGTATTAAATTTGTGTTTTATCGTCCACCGCCTAATGCTTGATATAGATTGATCGCCGCGCGTGCCTTGGCATTTTCACAAGCGACCTGTGATATCTGGGCGCCAAGAAGGCTCTGTTGAGCGGTCAATACTTCAAGATAGGTTGATGAACCGTCTAAAGTTAGCAATTCTTCGGTATATTCCACAGCTTTTTCAAGTTTTTCTACCTGATGAACCAGTAATTCTGCTTTTTCGCTGTTCTTTGCGAAAAGAACCAAAGCGTTGCTCACCTCGGCGCTTGCGCTCATGAGGGTGTGCTCGAAATTGTTCATCGCCTGCTTCTGCTGTGCCTTTGCTGCCTCAAGATTGGAGATGAGCTGTCCACGGGCGAAAAGAGGAGCGGAAAGGGATCCGGCAAGCTGTATGAACCATTTTCCGGGATTCACAATCATTGAACCGAGAAGATTGGTGAAACCGCCGTTGGAGGTAAGTGTCACTCCGGGATAGAATGCTGAACGGGCTTGATTGGTGGCATAGTAAGCTATGGCGAGTGACTGCTCGGCTGCGCGCACGTCGGGACGTGACGCCAGCTCACGCATGGGCACACCTTCACGGATGATGGCTGGAGCCACGAAAGTTGCTCCTACAGGCACATCCCATGTGCGGGGTTCGGTGTTGAGGAGCAGCGACAGAGTGTTCTGTGCTTCGTGAAGCGATACCTCAAGGTCGGTGATTGAGCCGAGGATGCTGTAATAATTAGCCTCGCTTTGCACCACTGCGGTTTCTCTTACTCTGCCGGCAAGCTTGAGGTTTTTCATCACTTGCACGCTTTCGTTCCAGTATTCAGCGGTCTGACGGCTTATCTGGAGCTGTTTTTCAAGCATGGCGATTGTGTAGTAGCAGTTGGCGATTCCGGCTATGAGCTGTGAACGCACAGCCTGGCAATAAGCCTCGCTTTGAAGAAGAGCCGCTTTGGCACCTCGGTTAGAGTTTAGCAACTTGCCAAACAGGTCTACCTCCCAGCTTACCGCGATAGGCAACTGATAGGTCCAGTTGATGGTTGAGTGGTCGTATGACGCTCCGGCTCCGTTGGGGTTGAACACTACCGATGGGAGGTAGGAGAGTCTTGCTCCTTTCAGGCGCGCATGAGCCACGTCGATATTCAACTTGGCATTTTGCAGGTCGACGTTGTTGTCAAGAGCCTGCTGTATTAACTTGGCGAGCGCCGGGTCGGTGAACACATCTTGCCATTGCAGATTGCCGAATGCCTCGGAATTGGATTCAGCGTCACGGGCTTCGGCATATTGAGCTGTAGCAGCATTGTCGGTGGGCATGTCAAATTTCTTGTAAATGTGGCAGCTCGAAAGAGCTCCCACACTTACAAGGATTAATGCCACACGAGATATTTTGTTGAACATATCGTTTCTTGGGTTATTTGATTAACGGGAATATTGTTCGATTTCCGATTGAAGACCGGTGTTGTCGGTGTCTTCCCACTTGAGCGGAGAGATCTTCTCCTGGATAAGCTGGAATGCCACAAACAGAGCGGGCACGATGAGCACCTGAAGTATCATACCGATCAACATACCTCCGATGGCTCCGGTACCTAATGCGCGGTTACCGTTGGCGCCTACACCGTGGGCGAACATCATCGGGAGAAGACCGATGACAAGCGCCAATGAGGTCATGAGGATAGGACGCAGACGGGCTGATGCTCCTTGGATGGCGGCGTTGACAACCGACATACCCATGCGTCGACGCTCAAGGGCGAACTCTACGATAAGAATGGCATTCTTGGCGAGAAGACCGATAAGCATGATGAGCGCGATCTGCAAGTAGATGTTGTTGGAGATGCCTTCAAAACCGGCGAAGATGAATGAACCCATAAGTCCGAACGGAATTGAAAGAATAACCGCCCATGGAATAATGTAGCTCTCATACTGAGCCGAAAGAAGAAGGTAGACGAACAGCAAACAGAGACCGAAGATCATGGCGGTAGCATTGCTTGAAGTGTTAGCCTCCTCACGGGTCATACCTGAATACTCATAACCGTATCCTTGCGGAAGGACTTGAGCGGCTACACGTTCAACGGCTGCAAGACAGTCACCTGAGGTGTATCCGGGCGCGGGCTGTCCGGTCACTGAGATTGAGGTAAACATATTGAATCGGTTCAGAAGGTCAGGTCCGTAAACTTTCTTAAGGGTAACAAAGTTAGACAGAGATGCCATTTCGTTGCCGTTGCGGATTTTGATTGATCCGAGAGTTTCGGGAGATACACGTGATTCAGGAGAAGCCTGCATCATCACACGGTAAATCTTACCGAAACGGTTGAAGTTGCTGACATACATACCACCGTAATATCCTTGCAATGTGGAGAGGATGGTAGAGGGGCTGATTCCGGCTTGTTTAGCCTTTGCAGCGTCAATGTCAACCATGTACTGCGGGAATGAGGGGTTGAATGTAGAGTATGCCATCTGAACTTCGGGTTGCGCCATCAACTGGGCAAGGAAGTTCTGCACGATTCCATAGAATGTGTCGATTGATCCACCGGTCTTGTCCTGCATCTTGAGGTCGAAACCGTTGGTAAGCGAGTAACCGGTGATCATCGGCGGCGCGAATGCAACCAAACGTCCGTTCTTAATCTTGGAGGTCATGCCGTAGATTTGACGCAGGATTGCTGTGTTGCTTCTTGATTCGTCACGTTCCGACCAGTCATCGAGCTTCACGATGATAGTACCGTAAGTGTTACCTTGTCCGGCAAGGAAGCTGTAACCCATGATCTTCTGAGTGTATTTGACTCCGGGGATTTTAAGAATGCTTGCGTCGATTTCATCAAGCACGGCTGAGGTGCGTTCCTGTGATGTGCCGGGAGGCATATCAAGCATGGTGAACAGGTAGCCGGTGTCTTCGTCGGGCACCAAAGTGGTGGGAGTGATTGACATCAACCACACAAGCACTGCCACTGAGGCAGCAACGGTTCCGAATGCAGTGATTTTATGACGGATGAAGAATGATGTAGCCTTGTCATATACTTTCAACAGGCGTGAATAGCCGAGTTCGAAACCGGCTTTGAAACGGTCGCTGAATATGCCCATGATTGCTACGATAGCGCAGATGGCGGCTATCACAAGCTTCCATATCACTTCAAATTGATACCATCCGAGCACCATGAATGTGATGGTGGCGGCAAGGAATGCGAATGTCACCAACGGAGGAAGGTTGAGCTTCCATGCCGATGCGTAACGCTTCTTCATTGTCTTGGCTGCTTCTGAATAAGCTGTTCCCATGCGTTCTTTCAATGATGAGTCATCATCATGAGCTTTCAAGAACACAGCACAGAGGGCAGGGGAGAGGGTAAGCGCGTTCAATGCTGAAAGACCGATGGCGATAGCCATTGTCAAACCGAACTGCTGATAGAACACACCTGAGGTTCCGGGCATGAATGACACAGGGATGAACACGAGCATCATGACCAAAGTGATGGAGATGATGGCGCCACCGATCTCAGTCATCGCGTCGATAGAAGCCTTGCGGGCGCTCTTATAGCCCACGTCAAGTTTGGCATGGACCGCCTCGACCACCACAATGGCGTCATCGACCACAATCGCAATAGCAAGCACGAGAGCTGAAAGGGTGATGAGGTTGATTGAGAAGCCGATGATGTACATCACGAAGAATGTACCGATAAGCGCCACCGGAATGGCGATTGCCGGGATGATTGTCGAACGGAAGTCCTGAAGGAACACGTAGGTCACGAAGAACACGAGGATGAACGCCTCGATAAGGGTCTTGATAACCTCGTGGATTGAAGCTTCAAGGAAGTCGTTGTTGTTCATCGGGATCGCGAAGTGCAATCCGGTGGGAAGATCTTTGCCAAGCAATTCAACCTCTTTTTCGCAGTCTTTGATAATCTGTGTCGCATTTGATCCTGCGGTCTGGAATATCATTGCTGAGGTTGCGGGGTAGCCGTTAAGACCGTTGCTGAAGCCGTAGGTAACCTTACCCAATTCTATTTCGGCAACGTCTTTCAAGCGGAGCACCTGACCGTCGGGGGTGGCGCTGATTACGATATCGCCGAATTCTTCAGGCGATGTCAAGCGTCCTTTATACTTGATGGTGTACTGGAATGACTGGTCGCCCTGCTCACCGAAAGAACCGGGGGCAGCTTCCACGTTTTGTTCGCGAAGAGCGGCAGAAACGTCTGACGGCATAAGCTTGTATTGAGCCATCACTTCGGGCTTGAGCCACACGCGCATTGAATAGTCGGCACCGAATGACATCACGTCGCCCACACCGTTCACACGCTGTAACTGCGGGATGACATTAATCTTCATGTAGTTGTCGATGAATGTCTGGTCATATTCGCCGTTGTCGCAATAAAGCGCCACACCCATAAGCATGGATGTCTGGCGTTTCTGAGTCAGCACACCCACCTGTGTTACTTCCGAAGGAAGAAGGTTGGTGGCTTTAGCCACACGGTTTTGCACGTCGACAGCCGCCATATCGGCGTTGAATCCTTGCTTGAAGTATACTGTGATGTCGGCTGAACCGGTGTTGGTGGCTGTTGACTCCATGTGGGTCATGCCTTCGGCACCGTTGATTGATTCCTCAAGGGGTGCGATGACTGAGTTCAGCACAGCCTGCGCGTTGGCACCGGTGTAAGTGGTGGAAACGCGGATTGTAGGCGGAGCCAAATCGGGATACTGGGTGATAGGAAGTGACGTTAGTCCAATCAAACCCAGCAACACGATAAAGATTGATATAACCGTCGAGAGTACCGGGCGGTTAATAAAAGTATCTAATTTCATGTCAGCTTTATTGTCTTGAAATGTAATATGTTGATAAGCTGTGTCGGTTTATTTTTCTGCCGCTTCTGCTTGAGGCTGTTCAGCCTGGGTTTGTGCCGCATCGACCGGGGTGATTGTCACACCGTCTCTTACTGTGGTTCCGATACCCTCGATGGCGATGCGCTGTCCGGGCTGAAGGCCTGAGGTGACGATGAAGTTTTTACCATCGCTGATGTTGGACACTTCGATAGGAGTTGCCACAATCTTGTTGCTGTCGTTAACCACGTATGCGAAGCGAATGTTCTGAAGTTCGCTTGTGGCGCCTTGCGGTATGATGATCACATCCTTGAAATTATTGGGGATGAGAACCTGTCCGGTAGATCCGCTGCGCAGCATACCGCTCTTGTTGTCAAACAATGCTCGAACAGTTGCAGCTCCGGTGGTGTTGTTGATCACACCTGACACAGTGGCAACCTTTCCCTTGAGGGGATATATCTCGCCGGTGGCAAGACGCAGTGACACTTCAGGCATCTCTTTAACCGATGTGTTGAGCGACTTGCTTCCGTTCTGAGTGAGGTTGAGGATGTCCTTTTCATTCAGAGAGAAGTAGGCATATACTTCTGAATTGTCGCTCACAGTGGTCAATGCCTGAGCAGAAGACGGAGATGCGAGTGATCCTTCACGGTTGGGTATGCTGCCGATTACGCCGTCGCTCGGAGAAGTGACAACTGTATAGGCGAGATTTTTGCGAGCGTTCACGAGATTGGCTTTAGCCTGAGCGAGTTGAGCTTTAGCAGAAGCGAGCGCGTTTGCCGCCAATTGCCATTCGGTGTCGCTGATGATGTTTTTTTCTAGAAGCTGACGCTTGTTGCTTTCAGTCAACTGAGCGTTTGAAACGGCAGTTTCGGCAACTTTTACCGAAGCTTCTGCTGATTCTACGGCTGCCTGATATTGCACCTGGTCAAGAGTGAACAGTACTTGTCCTTTTTTCACCTGCTGACCTTCGTCAACGTGTACCTTTGTGATGAACCCTGTTACTTGGGGACGGATGTCGATGTCAGTGCGTCCCTTGATTGTTGCTGGAAACGAACTCTCTAATTCAGAAGCTCCGTAGTTTACACTCATTGTTTTGATTTCTGGAGCTGATTGCTGCATCATTTGACCTTGTCCTCCTCCGCAAGAGGAAAGAGCCATTACGCAAGCTGATGCCAGGATTATTCCGGCAGACTTCGTTACGTTTAATTCCATAAAAAATTTGTTATACATTAATGTTTTGCTTTCTGTTCTGATGGTTTTATACTTTTTCAAGTTGCAAAGTTACTTAGGGTTGACGGGACTGAATATGATAAATGTCATATTTGTGAATAGATTTAATTTTTTTTAAATAATATAATATTTTATTTGGTCAAATATCACTATTGAAGAGGAAAGTTTTTGTTCTTTCAGAATAAACAATTACTTTTGCTTTACGAAAATTATGAATTGATTTAACAATAGTATTATGATTAATGGTAAAATTCAAGACGCAATAAATGCGCAGATCAATGCTGAATTTTGGTCGGGTTATCTTTATCTCTCAATGGCAATGCACTTTGAGGCAGAGGGCAATTCAGGCATCGCCAATTGGTTCCGCATTCAGTTCAAGGAAGAGCAGGCTCATGCTGAAATCTTCATCAACTATCTGAATTCACGCGGCGGCCGTGTCATGCTTGAACCTATTGCAGCTGTTGAAACAAGCTGGGAATCACCGTTGGCTGCATTTGAGGCAACTTTGGCTCATGAAGAGAAAGTGACCGCCATGATCAATAATCTTTATGCTCTTGCCGAGGCTGAACATGACTATGCTACCCGTGGTAAGCTTGACTGGTTTGTTTCCGAGCAGGTAGAGGAGGAGGAAACCGCACGCAATCTCATCGACCGGTTGAAACTGATCGGTAATGACGGCCTTGCTCTTTATACTCTTGACCGCGAGCTCGCGACACGCGTGTATAATGTTCCGGCTCCATTGGCTCAGCAGGATTGATTTTCATTGAAATAGAACGATAGCATGGTCAGGTGCCTGTTTCGGCGCTTGACCATGTTTTTTTGGGGGCGGACACTTAGTTCGGTGGGGTTTGTGATGTTGGTGGACATCTTCGATGCCCGTTTGTTTGTGCCGGCTTTCACCGCACCTCGGCTTCGCCTCGTGGCGGAGCTACGATTGCAATGCCGTTTCACGGCATTTGTGGCGTTTTTTAGGGGCACTCTTTGCAGAGTGCGTCTTGGGCGTGCGTCTTTCCGGGCACAGGTCGCCTGCGGCTCCCTGTACCGCGGCTATTCGTAGGCACTGCCTTTCAGGCATTTATAGCTTTTCCCCATATCTCGTGGCGGAGCTGCGATTGCAATGCCGTTTCACGGCATCTCTTATCTGTTTTTGCCGATATGCAATAGTGCCGATGCTGCATCATCGGTATTTTCCGGAGCGTATGCGGTAGAGGGTTTCTTTTGTGAGCCCGAGGTATGATGCGATCTGTGTCAATGTGGCATATTCCAGCAGTCGGGGATATCGGTTTATGACCCATTCATAGCGTTCTCTGGCGCTCATGCTCTGAAACACGTAGAGCCGTTCTTCAAGATATGTGAGATATTGTTGTAGTCCTGCATGGAAAAACAGGATCGCTTCCGGCGATTTTTCGGTTTTGATGTTGTCAAGGGCTTCTTTGAGCCGCGAAGATGGTATGTAGATTATCTTCGTATCCTCAAGGAAGGTTATGGTGATTTGGACAGGTTCGTTTCCTGCGAATCCTTTAGTCAACAGGTACTCGTCTTCAAACGCGAATGCGATTGTGTGTTCTTTCCCGTCTTTTGTGTAGAAAGCGCGCGCTGCTCCTTTTTTTATATAGTAGGTTTCGATCACCTGGTTGCTGCGTTCGATAAAGCTCCCTTTCGGCATGTGCTTCTCGACAATCATGGTGCTCACCAGTTCGATTCTCTCGGGCGATAGTTTGAATATTTTTTTCAGATACTCAATAGGATGTGCCATGCTGTTCTGTTTTTTAGGTGAATTGCTTTATCAGCGCGGTGAATCTTGACCAGTATTTCAGGCTCTTTTTTTCGCCTACGCCATTAATTGAGTTGAATGACATCAATGTAGTGGGACGGTGTCTGACCATTTCAAGCAGAGTTTTGTCGGAGAAGACAAGGTAAGGGGGTATGTTTTCCTCCTTGGCTATCTTTGAGCGGAGCTCTTTCAATGCGAGGAAT
Source organism: uncultured Muribaculum sp. (assembly GCA_910589555.1). Taxonomy (GTDB): domain Bacteria; phylum Bacteroidota; class Bacteroidia; order Bacteroidales; family Muribaculaceae; genus Muribaculum. Next base: position 63,813 of record CAJUTE010000010.1, on the reverse strand, counting down.
AACCGTTCAGCCGGATTGGCTGGCTTATTCTCTTTTGCCTTGCGAGGAGATGCTTTGGCTGTGGGGGTGGGAGGTATGTATTTAGCGAGCTGAACCGATGCTTTTCCGTGGAGCACCTGCATTCCGTAGGGTGTGGCTTTAAGGTGATTGCTTTCGGCATAGGCTATGTCGACTATTCCCAGTTGCAGTAATTGTGACATATAGAAATTCCATTCGGCAAATGATCTGCCGCGTCCCACTCCGTAGGTTTTTATTTTGTCAAATCCGCGTTCGAAAATTTCAGACCGAGCCGATCCGCGAAGCACGTCGATAAGCATTGTTATGCCTGCTTTCTCATTGGTGCGTATCATGGCGCTGAGCGCCATCTGCGCTATGGTTGATCCATCAATCCGCTCGGGCGGGTCGAGGCACACGTCGCAATTGTGGCAGTCATGGTCGAATGTTTCGTTGAAATAGCTTAGCAATACTCTGCGCCGGCACACATGGCTTTCGCAAAATTCCTTCATGCGGGAGAGTTTTGTGTTGTCTATTCCGGGTTTTCCTGATTCCTCGATGAATTTTTGAATGGCTGCGACATCGGCAAAGGAGTAGAACATCAACGCTTCCGCCGGCGCTCCGTCGCGGCCGGCTCTGCCGATCTCCTGATAGTAGCTTTCGATGTTTTTGGGCATATTGTTGTGTATGACCCAGCGCACGTCGCTCTTGTCGATGCCCATGCCGAACGCTACTGTCGCGCACACTATCTTGGTGTCGCCGCTGATGAACATATTCTGGGCGGTGTCTCTTTCGTGGGGCGACAAACCGGCGTGATAGACCGTGCTTTCGTATCCCCGCAGATTCAGTTCGGCGCTCATGGACTCGGCGCCTTTGCGGCTGAGGCAGTAGATTATGCCGCTGTCGCCCGGATGCCTGTCGATCATTCGTTCGATTATTTTCATCTTCTCTTTCTTGCCGGGATTGGGCATTACGGAGATGGATATGTTAGGGCGGTCGAATGATGATATGTAGGTGAACGGATTTTTGAGGTGGAGTTTTTCCACAATGTCGTCGCGAGTGAGCTTGTCGGCAGTGGCAGTCAATGCTATTACCGGCATATCGGGATAACGCATTTTGATAGCTCCCAATTCAGCGTACTCCGGGCGGAAATCATGTCCCCACTGCGATATGCAATGCGCTTCATCGATGGCAAAAAAACTTGCCCATCGGCTGAAATCATTGTGCTGCATCTCCATCACGAGCCTCTCGGGCGACATATAAAGCAGTTTTATATTGCCCCGATAGGCTTCTTCCATGACGGTGCGGTTGGCAATGTCGGTATTGCCGCTATGCACAGCTGCAGCCGGAATGCCGTTAGCTTCCAGCGCCGATACCTGGTCTTTCATCAGAGATATTAACGGCGACACGACAATGCAGCATCCTTCGGCTATTATTGCCGGAAGCTGGTAGCATATTGACTTGCCGCCTCCGGTGGGCATTAACACCACTGTGTCCCGTCGAGAGGCGATTGATGATATGATTTCTTCCTGTCCTTGCCGGAACTCATCGTAGCCATAGAATTTTCTAAGCAGGGCTTTTGCCTTGGTGATAAAAGAGGAATCTTTCACTGTTCAGAATGCATTTTCTTCGCCGCGAATGGCGTTGATGACTGTGAGAACGATAATTTTGAGGTCAAGGAAAAAATTCCAGTGTTCGATGTACCACACATCGCATTCCACGCGCTTTTCCATCTGCCAAAGCTCGTCGGTCTGTCCGCGATAGCCGGTGATTTGCGCCCATCCGGTGATGCCGGGCTTTATCATGTGGCGCACCATGTATTTGTCGATGAGTTTGGTGTAGTCGGTAGTCTGCTTTATCATGTGCGGCCGAGGACCCACTACCGACATATCGCCGAGCCACACGTTGATGAACTGGGGTAGTTCGTCCATACTGGTGTGGCGAAGGAATTTTCCGACCTTTGTGATGCGCGAGTCATTGCGGGTCGCCTGCTTGCTGTCGCTTGAGGCGTTCACCTTCATCGTGCGGAATTTGTAGCAGTAGAATTCACGTCCGAGATATCCTGTGCGCTTCTGCTTGAAGAATATCGGTCCCGGCGATGATAGTTTCACCGCGATTACTATGGGGATGAATACAACTGGCGACACTATCAGGAACGTGGTTGAGAACAGCAGGTCAAAGCCTCGTTTCAATGCCCGGTTCAGAGGGTTTTTAAGCGGATTTTTACGGATGGACAATATGGGCACGCGTCCAATGTTGGATAACTCTCCGACACGTGTCACATAAGGGCTTACCTGAGGCACGTAGTAGAATTGCACAACTGAATCATCGGCTATTTTCACCACTCTGCGGAAGGTTTCGGCATCTTCTCCCGATATGGCATAATAAATCTCATCGACGTTATTGTCGATGACAAATCTCTCAAGGTTGTCCAACGTGCCGAGGTAACAGCTATCGGGGATGATTCCTTGTGAGGAAGCGAATATTCCGAGCACTCTATATCCGTAGCCCGGGTCAGAGAGCATCTCTTCCTGCAGGCGTATGGCAGTGTCGCCGTTGCCTATTATGATGGCTCGGGTGTAATTTATGCCTTTTTTGCGCAGGTGTTTGGTGCATAGCCTTGTGGATATCCATCCTACGGGAAGCAATGTGAACAACAGGGCGTAGAACCAAAGGTAGAATGACATATTGTGAACCCACGAGTCAAGAAACGCCAATATTGAGAAAAAGAACAACGCATGAATGAATGCAGCTTCAAATGCGTGCTTTACTATTATGTCAAGATGGGTGGCTCTCGTTTGGTTCAGATTGGCACGCAGGTAAGCTACAGGCAGATAAGAGATGTTGACTATGAGCCACGTCACTTTCCACCTGAATCCGACGACAAATTCGTCGGATAAACTTGCGATCAGGAATGCCAGGTTGACCATTAAAAAACCGACAAGCGTTTCTGCCGCATGAAGATATTTCCCGTATCTGCCTTTACCTTGCAATGTATGGTTAATTTAAGAAATGGATGGTTATTGAACTGCCTCTAAATATTTCGCTTGCCCTCGGGAAGCATGAGTGTGCTTCCCGGGAGCAAGTGAAGGTTATAAGGCTTAATCAGTGATGCCGCGCTTTCGCGGTATCTTGAAGTTTTTTTGTTTTAGTGTATGGTTACCGGTTTATCCGGATTATAGTTTGCTGTCGATGAGCTTGATCTTGCTTTCCAATGCAGCGATATCCTCTTTGATGCGTTGCATACGGCGTTCGTTATCCTTAAGCAGTGAGTTTCCGCCTTTGGAGGTGATGTTGAAGAATCCGAGGTTGTTCTCGTAGGTCTTCAATTCGCTGCGTTTCTGTTCGCAAGCTCTTGCAAGGCGTTCGCGTTCACGATATAGCTTATTGGTGTCGGCAGCCATCTCGTTTATGTCATTGGCGAAGTTAGCCATGTTGGCGCGAGTTTCCTTGACATCGAAATGGTCATAAAGCTTGTCGACTATTTCACGATATGCGTTGTAGACTTTGTCCTTGTCCTTGAACGGAACGTGTCCTATCTGCTGCCATTTAGCCATTGCGTCTTTGATGAGCTTCACCGCCTCGTCACGCGGAGTTTCGAGCGGAATGTTCTTGAGGCTCTCGATGACTGAGTTTTTGTCTTTTAAGTTCTGTTGTTCGGCTTTGCGTGTGCTTGAAGTGGCTTTTTTTCGGCGGTCAAAGAAATAGTCGCAGGCTTGCTGGAAGCGTTCCCACACGGCATCGCTGTGTTTCTTGTCGACAGAACCGATTGTTTTCCATTCTTTTTGTAAGCTTACGAGCTTGTCGGCAGTATTTTTCCAGTCGGTGCTCTCTTTAAGCGCTTCAGCTTTTTCGCATAGGGCAACTTTCTTGTCGAGGTTGGCTGAATGGTTTTCTCTGATGTTTTTGAAAAATTCAGCTTTTGCCGCGAAGAATTTATCGCAAGTTTCACGGAAGCGCGCGAATAGGGTGTTGTTTACCTTTTTCGATGCGAATCCGAGTTTTTTCCAGTCTTGTTGAGCAGCCAATATTGTCTTGGTCATCTCTTCCCAAGCGGCATAGTTTTTCAATGATGAAAAATCAAGAGCCTCAACGCGTTCGCATATTTCTGTTTTCTTTTCTTCGTTTTCGCGTTCGCGAGCTTTGCGCTGTTCAAAGAAGTCTTGATAGCGTTTATTGATCACCGCCGAAGCATCCTTGAATTTCTCCCAGATGCTTTCCCTTATTTCTTTAGCTACAGGACCGGTTTCACGCCATTTCTCATGAAGTTCCTGCAAGCGGCGGAATGCGAGAATCACATCGTTTTCTGCTGCGAGTTTTTCAGCTTCATCAATGAGGAGCTGCTTTTGCTCAAGGTTCTTCTTGAAATCATAGTCGCGCAGGTCTTTGTTGATTTTCAAGCGGTCATAGAATCGTTCCACCGCCGCTGAATAGTTGCGGTATATGTCGGTGGTTTCGGTAGGAGGCACCTCACCGGCATTTTTGAATTCCTGTGTGAGCTCGCGGAAGCGGGGGAATGTGCGGTTGACGTTGTCAGTGTCCTCGGCAAGTTTCTCAAGCTCATCTATTATTTCCAGCTTTTTAGCGAGATTTGCTTGTTTTTGTGCTTCCACTTCGGCAATGTAGGCGGCTTTCTTCTCTTTCAATTCCTTCATGATAGCCTGGAACTGTTCTTCGGCTTCATCAGGCATGGGAGCGAAAGCGGCTTCTTCGTTGCCTTTTTCAAGAAACGCTTGTTTTTCTACCGCAAGCTCATTCTTGCGGATGGCGAAAAACGCTTGTTTTAGATGCGTGATCTCATCACGTGATATTTCGCTGCCATCTTTCAGGTTCAAATCCTTTAAGGTGGCGATAATTTCTTCCTTTGTCAAATGCTTTTTGTCATTTGGCTCATTGCTCTGTTTTTCATCGGCATCCATAGCTTCCACCGTTGCATTTTCTGCAATTTCTGTGGGAGATTCCTCTCCACCATTCAAGATATCCCTTTCGGTGTTTTCCTCCGGCAGGGAAAGGTCACGTAATTCCATAAGGTTATTCTGTTAAGTGAGCCGCAAATATATTTTGGCGGCATCTGTATTTCAATTCTCCAAATATAGTCAAAATTTTGGAAATGTACGATTATAGCGATAAAAAAATCATCTCTGCCGACATAATAGTATGAAATTATTCATAATTTTCGGGCTGAGATGATTTATGTGATGAGTGAAAATGGTGTTACTTGAAGTTGGCTGCGATTGAATCAGCTATATCCTTCATGTCCTTGCTGTCGAGCGAGAGTTTTTCTTTGAAGAAATTCATGTCGCTCTCTTTGTTGATGGGCACAAGATGGATGTGGGTGTGAGGCACTTCAAGCCCGATGACGGCTACACCTACTCTTTCGCATGGCAGCGATTTCTTCATGGCTTTTGCCACACGTTTGGCGAAAAGCTGCAATTCGAGGTATTCGTCGTCAGAGAGATCAAATATATAGTCCACCTCCTTTTTGGGGATGACAAGAGTGTGTCCCGGAGCCACAGGATTTATGTCGAGAAAAGCGTAGTGCTTGTCATCTTCAGCGACTTTATAGCTCGGGATTTCGCCGGCAGCGATTTTGCTGAATATAGTAGCCATTGTCAGAATGATATTTCGACTATTTCAAATTTGGCGATTCCTGCCGGGATCTTGATTTCCACAACCTCTCCGAGCTTGTGGCCGAGCAGACCTTGAGCGATAGGAGTGCTTGACGCGAGCTTCTTTTCTTTGAGGTTGGCTTCGCTGTCGGCAACAATGGTGTATTCCATAGTCATGCCGTTGGCGATATTTTTGATTTTCACTTTGTTCAGGATTTGAACTATTTCGTTGTTCAGCTTGCTGTCGTCGATTATGCGTGCATTAGCCACAAGATCCTTAAGCTGTGAAATTTTCATTTCCAGCATTCCTTGAGCTTCTTTAGCGGCATCGTATTCCGCATTTTCCGACAAGTCGCCTTTGTCACGAGCTTCTCCAATGGCACGTGATATCTCGGGACGCTTAACATTCTCAAGATAAGCGATTTCATCCATTTTCTTTTTGTACCCTTCACGAGTCATGTAAGTGATGGCCATGATTATATAGTATTTAAGTTAGACTAAAAAATTAAAGAATCTCGACCGTTTGGCGAGACCCTTATCTCTATAAATTTCGTTGTTAATTGTGTTACAAAGGTAGTGAATTTTTGGCGATAAAAAGAATTTGGGAATCTGTTTTTAAACATTTTTATAAAAATCCCCTTAATAATAAGTGTATTCCGCGGCAGCCGCATCGGGTATAGGTGTAGGCGAAGCGGTATAGCGCTCTTTTGTGGAATTTCGGTTCCCGGCTCAATGTCTCTTTCAGCAGACGTGTGGATTCGGGTGAGTGCTCACGGGCGTATAACGCAGCCAGAACCACGCGCCGCAGATTGATCCAGTTTGTGTTCCAGCCGCTCTTCAGGAAGTGCTGTTCAGCCAGGTCAAGCGCGTACTCCCACTGAATGGCGCGCGAGGAATAGTCGGTGCCGGTTATTGACTCTTTTGATTCCGTCACGTCCACTGTGATTTCATCGCCAAGCCGTTTTAACTTCGGATTTCGTTGCAGAAGTCTTAAGCCCAGCTCATAGTCGTCCCAGCCGAGTACGGTGGGGTTCCACCCGCCGGCGGCTCTTATCAAGGAGGTGCTTGCCGCGTAACGCAAAGTGGCTAAAGTGGCATTGAACGTGTGGCGGAAAACGGCATCTTTATCGGCGAATGGGCGGATGGATGTGGAGCCGTCAGATGCGTGAAACATTATGTCCCATCCTGCTATGTCGAGGTCGGGATCTTCGTTGAAGGCGTTTGCCGCGCGTCTCACATGATTGCTCCGCATGGTGTCGTCGGAATCGAAGAACATCACGTAGGGTGTCTTTACCAGCGAAAGTCCCTTGTTTCGGGCTGCCGAAGCGCTTTGGATGGCGTTTTCCGATGTTATGGTTATGTCAAATTCTTTTGAATGATGGCGTTCTTTCCAGCGGTTCATCACCTCGAGGGAATCGTCGGTGGAGTTATTGTCCACCAAAATCAGAGTGATGGGGCGCGAGTCCTGGCTGTAGATTGAGTCAAGAGTGCGCTCGATGGTGTGTGCCCGGTTATACACCGGTATGACAATGCTTATGAGTTTTGACGGTGTTGTCATGTGGTGAGAGGTTAGTGGAACACGCGTTTCAGCTTAAGAGCGATGTCGCGGACTATGGCTATCGTGCTTATGGCGGTGAGGATGCGGCTTTTTAATTTGAGATCTACGCGGTATTCGTCGGCGAGATTTTTTGCGGTCATGCATCGTTGCCAGTCGCCGGCATTGAACGCACGGGTGATGATGTAATGTATGTCGGTTTGGTAATAGTTTCTCAGCTCGTGGTCAGTGATGTGGTATTTGAGTTGCAGATATCGGGTGAGTTTCAACGTGCCTAAATAGAAATCGAATGTCTTTATGGCATCTCTCTCTGAGGAGATTGAGTTAATGCCGGTGCTGTAATTCATCGTTATATCGGGAATGTAGGCTATTTTCCCGGCATTGGAAAACGCGGCTGTCAACTGCAGGTCCTCACAGGTGAAATCCTTGCAGCGGAACATATAAGGGTCATCGTTGTATATCTTCAAAAATGTGTCGCGGCGGTATAGGGCGGTGCATAGATGCACTATTGGCGCATCGTCACGGCGCAGCACCGGAAGCAGGAGGCTGCCTTCGGGCATTACCGGTTTATGGTAGTGCGAGTTGTTCTGACGAGCCGGAGTGATGAGGCGGGATGTTTCATCGTTGTAGTTCCAGCCGGTGTGTACAAGCACAATGGAGCTGTCGGAGTCAAGGATGCGGCGCTGTTTGTCGAGTTTCCGGTTGTCGATCCAGTAGTCGTCGCCGGCGCAATCAGCTATATAGTCGCCGGTAGCTGCGAGGATGCAATCGAAATAGTTGTTGAGCAACCCTTTGTTGGGGTTGTTCAGCATGAGTTTGATTTTCTGTGGATATTTTGCCGCGTACTCCTTGCATATACCGGCGGTGTTATCGGTAGAGCAGTCCTCTCCGATTATGATTTCATAATCGAAGTCTCCTTCCTGAGCCAGGATCGAGTCAAGAGTGCGGGCTATGGTGTTCTCTTGATTGTAGGTGGCGACGATGATCGATATTTTGGGTCGGTTAAGGTCCATCTTGAGGGTGTGGAGTTTGTAATAAAACGTGAATATCCTCGTTTATATTGTACAAAAACAATATATGAGCGATGAGTCTTGATGTCTTGATTTCCACTATTTATAAAGAGGGGATAGAACGGGTGGCGAGCATGGAGCTTCCTGTAGTGGATGGAGTGAGGTATGTGGTTTCATGGCAGATGCCCGGCAATGCTGTAGTCCCCTCAGCGTTGAGGCGCAGTGACATTTCGGTTTTCCCTCATGAGACTAAAGGGCTTTCAGTGAATCGTAATTATGCTCTTTCAAAATCTACAGCCGATATCTGTCTTGTTGCTGATGATGATTTGCGATATACGCCTCAGATGTTGCGGCGTGTGATAGCTGCTTTTGAACGTAATCCTGATGTGGATATCGCCTTGTTTAAAATTGAATCGGGCGATGGCAAGCGTTACGCTGATCATGAATATGATCTCAGCTCTCCTCCTCGGTTTTTCTATGTGACAGAGGTTGAGATGGCTTTTCGCCGTGAAGCGGTGGCAGGAAAGATTGCTTTCAGCCCTCGTCTGGGTCTCGGCTCAGGAGAAATCCTTGCGGGAGAAGGGGAGATGTTCTATTTCTCGGCGATGAAAAAGGGCTTGAAGGGGCGTTTTTTCCCTGAGGTGATCGCGATTCATGCCGGCGAGACAACCGGTGTGCGTAAGAACCAACCGAAGGGGGTGGTTAAAGCGAAGGGGGTGGTCATATATATGAAATATCGTCGTTCATGGCTGCCGAGGATAATAATTAACGCCTTGCGCGAGCACAAGCATGGGAGATGCCGTGTCGACAAGGCGTTGTTGTATTTGTGGCAGGGCGTAGCGTTTGCCCGGCGTAATTTTAATGCTGACGGTACTGACCGTTGTTAGAGGTGGCGTGCCACCTGGCTGTCAAGTTTGGTGAGGTCTTCAACGCGTTCCACCAGTTCTCCGTCAGAGAACAGATAAGTGGTGGGGAGCCCCATGATGTTGTATTTGTTGGCGAGAGTGAATCCTTGTGTCGGCGGATTGTAGACCGTCACCCAAGGAAGATTCTTTGCCGATTGTTTCCATTGGAACTCATCATTGTCCATCGACACCTGATATATTTCCACACCTTGGTTATGGTATTTCCTGTATGTATCGGCGAGCAGTACGTTGAGTGCGGTTGAGCCGTCTGACTGATAGGAGGTGAAATTAAGAATTACCACCTTATTGCCGTTCACCACTTCTGACAGTTTATGTTCCACCCCCTTGTTGTCGCTCAAGTCAAGGTCGAAATATGACATTGTCGTGGCTACAATAGTGTCGGTAGGCGCTCCCTTGCTTTTGTTGGAGAGGTATATGGAAGTGAGATAGCCTGTGCGTGGATCGGATGGACGCTTCTCATTAAAAGCGTTGGCGACAGCTCCGATTATGCGGTTGTCGCTCTTGTTTGACGGGTCAAATAAGCGTTTGCCGTTCAACTGGCGGTTGATGATATAGTAGGAAACAATTCCGGCAGGGTCGCCGATTATCATCCCGCCAAGTTCACGCTTTAGCAAAGAGTCTGACTTGGTTTCTCCTGATTTAGCCTTGCTCATTATCAATCGGTCCACATTCATCAGCATTTCGGCGGCAGAGGAGCCGGAAAGCGTGTATTCTGAATCAAATGTTTTTGCGTCGGACTCAACCGTGACCGATTCGATGCTGTCAATCGGGAAATAGATTGACTTGCCATCGAGCGTAAGACGGTATATGTCGGGGTAGCCTGAAGGAGAATGCTTGTAGGCAAATGTTCCGTCAGATTTTATCTCGATAGTGTCAAGTGTGTACCAACGACCGTTTTCCGATGCTTGAACAAGCATCTTGGATTCGGGGGAATTGTCAATTTGCCCTTTTACCTCCCATGATTTTTCGGAGTTGCAGGCAGTGAGTGTGCCTAATATGGCGGCTGAAATTAAAATATGTTTCATAAATCTCTTTTAGTTGTTGCAAAATTACGACAAAACCATGATTTATCGCAATATGCAATTGATAAAATTATTTCCCGATCATCTCTTTTATGCGGGCGATAGCTTCATATCCGTTTTTGGAAATTGAGTGATAATGGTCTATGAAATCAAATAATTGCTCATTTTTTTCAGGGAGTCCTCTCACGGCGTCGTAATCGGCATTTCTTATATCGTCATCACCGTCAATGCCGTAGCCTATTTTGGTGAAATCGGCAAAATCCTTTTTGGCGTCTTGCCTGCGTAACATTTCAAGTGAATTGACGCTTTCTTCCCAGCGGTGGATTATTGAGACTATATCATCGGGAGTGACATTTTCTATTGATTGTCCGTAACAGGTTTTGAAGTTTTCAACTACAAATTTCCACACATACTCGCTGTATGCGTCGCTTTCAGCTTCAAATGCGCTTTGAAGCATGTCAAGTGTATTTATTTCTTCTGATTTTATCTGTTCGATGATCTTGTCGACTCTTGACATCGGGATAACCAGTCCTGCCATATCTGCCCACGATTCAATGTCATCATCGCACGATGACATAAGCTGCTCGCCTAAAGAGCGTGATTTGTCAAATTTTAGGTCAAGGAGGCGGGATGTGATCACCATGCCGAAGAAAAAGTCGACGGTAAGCGCGTAATATTGTTTGCCTCGGCTTATATATTCGGATTTGATGGTGAAATTGTATTCATCGGTAATTCCAGGATTTTCGGTGTAGTCGTTGAGGAATTTTATCGCCTGATATATGCGGCTTATGTTTTTGGGGCTTAACGATGAATAGTTTATTAAATCATAGCGTTTATGGTCGGTGGCTCTCAGGTCGCGATGCTTCCACTTGAGGATATCGCGTATGGTGCCTGCCGTGACAACATTGGCGCCGGGGACTACCATTGTCTCGCCGTCACGTTCCACCACATAGGAATAGGGCAACTTGACAGTATCGGGGTGATGGTAGTGGCTTCCTCCTATGAGTGAAAATTGTCCGAAACGTGCCGGCCACAATATGTAGGCGTTGCTGGAGGTTTTGCTGCCGCGTCCCACTATCCCTTGGTGCACGGGTCCCGTGCGGTAATAGTGATTGCTTTGGTTGGTGCCCGATCCGGCATTGAAGAAGGAGAAAAAGCCGCCTATCAATAGGGTTGACTTGTGCATCGACACGCAGTGAGGACCGGCGAATACTGCCGCGGCTTCTCCGGCGTGCATGATGCAATTGCTGAAAAACAGGGAGTTTTCAGCCACAAATCCGTTGCTTATTTCAGCACATTCGCCGACAAACACATTTTTTATGATGGAGTTTTTGTCAACTTTTCCGCCCGGCATCACGATAAAATGTTCGGCTATGACATTCGGTCCCATGAATGCGCGTGGGCTTATGGTGCCGTCCCATAGCAAAGATGTGCCTTTAGTCAGTGTTTCATCGCCAAAGTTGACGTCGGTTGCCGAGCCTAAATTAGTGATTTTGGCGTATGCGCCGATGTGTCCGCGTGATTTCTTTTTGGATAGGGAATATGCCGCTATCATGCCATCGAGCTTTTCTATCAGCTTGGAGTCATGGCGGTAGACTGTGAGCATATAGGCTATCTGTGCCGAAAGGCGGTCATATATTGCCACTTCTCGCTTCCCTTGTTCGTTGAGCACATGAAGTTTGGTGCCGTTGCCGAATGAGCGTGAACCGGTGCAGATGATGGAGCCGGCTCCGGCTATATAGGCGCAGTTGTCGATGTCATAGTTGATGATGCCCTGGTTTATGCGGGAGATGTGCACGTTGTCACCTACAGAGCAATCTTGTATGATAGCGTCAAATATTCCGGATGGAGCTATTATTCCTGCTGTGCCGATTACTTTCTCGTTGGTCAATCCGAGCGTTATATTTCCTGAAAATTGTGCTCTCACATAGTTGGAGGCGTTGAATCCTTCCTTCACCTTTATGAGATTCCAATCAGAAGCCGTACATCCATTGCGATGCATGGTGTCTATTTCTTCAATTGTCAAATTGCGGTACTTCATGTTGATTGGCTTATGTTTTAGTTAGGATTATTCTTCAGCGTTTAATTCCTCTTCGTCATATTTTTGGAACAGGAAATCATTATATGGGAATCGTGCAGTGTGTACTTCACGTGCCTTCTCATATATCTTTTGCTTCAGTTCATCGATGTTTATCTGTTCTTTTGCCGAAATGAACAGGCAGTTGTCGTTCAATTTCGCCATCCATGTGGCTTTAAGATCCTCAAGCGACATATTTTCTTTTGTCGCCGGGGTGAGATCGTCGGCATCTTTTGGCTTGTAGGTGAATGCGTCGATTTTGTTGAAGACGATAATCATTTTCTTGTCGTTGTCTTCGCCGCATATCTCATTCAGGGTTTTGTTGACGACTTCAATCTGTTCCTCAAATTGCGGATGGCTTATGTCGACTACATGGACCAGGACATCGGCATCTCTCACTTCGTCAAGTGTTGACTTGAATGAGTTGACCAGGTGGGTGGGCAGCTTACGGATGAAGCCGACTGTGTCAGTAAGCAGGAATGGCAGATTGTCGATTATGACCTTGCGCACGGTGGTGTCGAGCGTGGCAAACAATTTGTTTTCGGCAAAGACGTCGCTCTTGCTCAACAGATTCATCAAGGTGGATTTTCCCACATTGGTATATCCCACAAGAGCCACTCGTGTCAGTTTGCCTCGGTTCTTGCGCTGAATCGACTTCTGCTTGTCGATGCTTTGGAGCTCGGCTTTTAAACGTGATATTTTATCCAGGATTATACGGCGGTCGGTCTCGATCTGCGTTTCACCGGGACCTCTCATACCGATACCTCCTCGCTGACGTTCAAGGTGGGTCCACATTCGAGTGAGTCGGGGGAGCAGATACTGGTATTGGGCAAGCTCTACCTGGGTTTTGGCATTGGCTGTCTGGGCGCGCTTTGCGAATATGTCGAGGATGAGGCTCGTGCGGTCAAGGATCTTGACTTTGAGCTCACGTTCAAGATTCACAACCTGTTTTGATGAAAGGTCATCATCAAATATGGCAAGTCCTATGCCGTTGTCCTCGATGTATTGTCTGATTTCTTCAAGCTTTCCTTTTCCTACGAAAGTGCGTGAATTGGGAGAATCCACGCGTTGCAGGAATCGTTTTTGCGTCACTGCGCCGGCAGTGTCGGCGAGAAACGCAAGTTCGTCAAGATATTCGTTTGCCTTGGTCTCATTTTGCTGTGGGGTTATAAGTCCCACCAAGACGGCTTTTTCTGAATTTTCAAGATTTATAGTGTTGTCAATCATTTCTTTAGTAGTTTTGAATAAGCATCTGAATCGTTAATTAGTTTTAGAGCTTCGTTGAAAGCTTCATTCTCTTCATTAACAATTCTGAAGTAAGAACTGTTGTCATATAAATCACGGGCAAGCAGCGCTTTCACCATGCGTTTCATGAATGATTCACTCTGCTTGTATTGTTCTTCGTTGTAGATGATGTCGGCTTTAGTGGCACGATCGATTAAGCCTTGCATCATCTCAGGTGTTATCTCAAATTTTTCAGCAAATGTATCCTCATTAGGATAGTTTGCCTTAATCTCGTTACGGTGCTGGTCAAGATACCCGAGGACATATTGATATAGTGTGCCTTTGGCAAGAATATCGCGGTAGTACGGAGTGTACCACATGGTGTCAAGCGGCACAAATCGGTCAGGCATTATGCCTCCTCCGCCATACACTGTGCGGCCGGCGTGCAATGTCTTGTATTGAAGCGAGTCGGGGAAATGTATCGAGTCGGAGTGCATAAGCTCTCCGGCGTCGTAACGGTGCTTTATGTCTTCCAGATAATTGTCAATGTGCCCTTTAGTATAGGGTTTCTGGATCGACCTGCCGGAAGGTGTGAAGTATTTTGACACGGTGAGGCGTATCATGGAGCCATCGGGGAATGGGAACGGGCGTTGCACAAGACCCTTGCCGAATGTACGGCGTCCTACGATAAGTCCACGGTCGTGATCTTGGATGGCGCCGGAGAGAATTTCGCTTGCGGAAGCCGAATATTGGTTCACAAGAATCACCAACTTTCCGTCGCGGAATTCGCCATTGCCATCGGCGATATAAGTGTAGTTGGGTGTTTTAGGACCTTCGGTGTAGACTATCAGATCCCCCTTGTTGAGGAATATTGAAGCGATGTCTTTTGCCGCGTTTAAGTATCCGCCACCGTTGTCCTGAAGATCCACGATGAGGTTTTTCATCCCCTTGGCACGCAATTTTTGCAATGCCTCCTTGAATTCGTCGGGTGTTTGCTCGGCAAATCGGCTTATGCGGATATATCCGGTTTTAGGGTCAGCCATATATGCGGCATCCACGCTATAGATGGGAATGTCGTCGCGGGTGATGGTAAAATCGATAAGATCCGGCACCCCTTGACGCTTTACCTTTACATCGACAGTCGTGCCCTTTGGTCCGCGAAGTCTCTTCATCACATCATTGTTTTTCATTTTCACACCTGCGATGATTGTGTCGTCGACCTCGATGATGCGGTCGCCCGGCAGGATGCCCACTTTTTCCGAGGGTCCGCCTGATATGGTTTGGATCACATATAGTGTGTCGGTCGCCATATTGAACTGTATGCCGATGCCGCTGAAATTACCGTTGAGGGGTTCGTTTAGCTCACGGGTTTCTTCGGGCGTTGAATATGCCGAGTGCGGGTCGAGGGTCAATAACATGGCTCGTATAGCCTCATCGACAATTGTGTCACGGTCCACCGGTTCGACATAGTAGTTGGCAATGATAGCTTCTGCATATTGAAGTTTTCTGTCGGGTGTGAACCTTATGTCTTGCGACAGAGCGCTGATTGAAAATACGAGCAGTAGTGCGATTGTAGATATAAGTGATTTCATAGTCAGTCTTTTAAAAGTTCGGAATTAGGAACGAATTGGCTTATGTCATAACCATAACGGTCGAGATCTCTGACCATTGTGGAACTTACGTATTGCAGTTCCGGGAGTGTGTATAACAGCACTGTTTCGATGCCTGAGATCTGCCTGTTGGCATACGCGAGATTGCGTTCATACTCATAGTCGGCAACTGTACGCACTCCTCTGAGAATGAAATTGGCTCCATATTCTTTTGCCACATCCACAGTAAGCCCGTTGTATGACGTGACTTCAACCCTTGGTTCATCAGCCATCATCGCTTTGATGTGTCTCACGCGTGTTTCGGTGGGCTTGTAGCAGCGTTTCGCGTCGTTTATTCCCACTGCGATTATTATTTTGTCGAAAAGAGCCAGTCCGCGTTCTACAATCGAACGGTGACCTATGGTGAACGGGTCAAATGTTCCCGGGTATAGCGCTATGCGTTCAAGAGATTTGTGAGTCATCTTCAATTACAAGATTGTCAATAATAAAATTTTGACGTTCAACCGTGTTTTTGCCCATATAGAATTCCAAAAGATCGTCTACGGCATCTTCCTTGCGGAGTGTCACGCGGTCAAGACGTATGTTGGGGCCGATAAACTCGCGGAACTCTTCGGGGGAAATTTCGCCCAATCCTTTGAATCGGGTGATCTCTGCGTTGTTGCCAAGCTTGTTTATCGCATCTATTCGCTCCTCATCAGTATAACAATAATAAACATCTTCAGTTGGTTGCGATGAGGATTTTTTTGTTGTTCCTGAGCGGCGCGTGGTCTTTCGGTTTCTCACGCGGAACAGCGGAGTCTGAAGCACATACACGTGCCCCTTTTTTATCAAGTCGGGACAGAACTGGAGGAAATAAGTAAGCAACAGAAGGCGTATGTGCATTCCGTCAACATCGGCATCGGTGGCGATGATCACCTGATTGTAGCGAAGATCGTCGATGCTTTCCTCAATGTTCAGCGCTAAACGGAGCGAGGAGAACTCATCGTTCTTATAGACTTCAATCAGCGGCATGCCATAGGTGTTGAGCGGCTTTCCTCGCAGTGAGAACACGGCTTGGGTGTCGACGTTGCGTATCTTTGTTATCGAACCGGCTGCCGAGTCACCCTCGGTGATAAATATCGAAGATGCCATCTTTTTGTCCTCGTCCCCCTTGGTGTCGTTGAGATGGGTGCGGCAATCCAGCAGCTTCTTGTTGTTTATCGCCAGTTTTTTTGTTTTCTCTCTTATGGCTTTGGTGACGCCTGCCATTGCCTTGCGTTCCTTTTCATTCTCCTGAATTTTTTTCAGAAGGATGTCGGCGGTTTCAGGCTCTTTGTGCAGGTAATTGTCAAGCTCTTTCTTTATGAAGTCGCCTATGAATTTAGCCACGGTAGGACCCTCGGGACCCATGTCGCGTGATCCGAGTTTGGTCTTGGTCTGTGACTCAAATACCGGTTCCTCGACTTTTATTGATATCGCTGCGACCATGCCGCCGCGTATGTCGGAATATTCAAAGTTTTTTCCGTAATGTTCTTTGATGGTGCGCGACACCGATTCGCGGAATGCCGATAGATGGGTTCCGCCTTGGGTGGTGTGCTGACCGTTGACAAATGAGTAATACTCCTCGCCGAATTGCTTGGTGTGGGTGATTACAGCCTCGATGTCCTCTCCGGTAAGGTGGATGATGGGGTAGAGTGGCTCGGTCGTGAGGTTTTCTTTAAGAAGATCGAGCAACCCGTTGCGGGAGTAGTATCGTTTGCCGTTGAAATATATCGACAAGCCTGTGTTGAGGAAGGTGTAATTCTTGATCAGTTGAATCACATACTCGTCGTTATACCGGAAATCGCGGAATATTGAATTGTCGGGGTGAAACGACACCATTGTGCCGTTAGGCTCGTCGCTTGGCACGATTCCGCTGTCACTTACCATTTCGCCGCATCGGAACTCGATGGTGCGTGATTGACCGTCGCGCGTGCTGGTTATCCGGAATTCAGTGGAAAGAGCGTTGACAGCTTTTATGCCCACTCCGTTCAATCCTACCGATTTTTTGAACGCCTTTGAGTCATACTTTGCTCCCGTATTCATCTTCGACGACACATCAGCGACTTTGTCCAAGGGGATGCCTCGTCCATAGTCACGCACTGATGCCGATGTCTCGGTGATCTCGACATCTATCTGCTTTCCGAATCCCATCATGTATTCGTCAATGGCGTTGTCAAGCACCTCTTTTATCAGCACGTAAATACCGTCGTCATTTTGTGACCCGTCGCCGAGTTTCCCGATGTACATACCGGGACGCAGACGTATATGTTCGCGCCAATCAAGAGTCTTTATGTCGTCTCCTGAATAGTTGTAGGATGGATTTTCGTCTTGGTGAATATCGTTAGTTTCAATCATGCTTGTGTTATTCCGGCTATGAGGTGTTTCGTCGGTTAATTTACAAAATTACAAAAAATATTGAAACATCTCAAAAAAATCATCTCTCAAGGTGATTGCTGTGAATTTTAACGTATTTGGCGGCGATTATGCCATGCTCCGTTTCAGCCGTGAACTCCGTAAGGTGATGCAAGCTGCTGTGGGTGTGTCCACATAACTTCAGAAAAAATCTAATAGTGTCCGGTAAAATATTGGCTGTCAGTGTATCTTTCAATTATACAATGGATTGCCGGTGTTTTCCTGAATGTGAACCTATAGCCGTGAAACGGCAAAATAATTTAAGCACCGCCACGAGGCGATAGCCGAGGCGCGGTGTAAGGTGAGCTAATGAACGGGCATCGAAGATGTCCACCAATCAACACCGGATAGCCTGCATTCCTTCAACAGACTCGCCCCGCCCGGGGTGGAGCCGCGCGGTGTCTGATGGCGGGTGTGCCGGTGACGGCAACGGCGAAAAAAAAAGCCTGCCGGAATCTTAGAGCTTATGGGCTTGGCGGTGGGCTGCGTCGGAATGACGGTCGATGACTTCTGCGGATGCTATTACGACGAGTTTGAGAGCATCTGCAAGTCGTGGAGATCAATGGCTGAGTCAAAGAACCGTGACTCATGGGAGCGGATGAGGTTGCTTGCCGCGATCTGCATCCAGCCCCATGTGAAGCGGAAGCTCACCCCCAAACGTCTCCTGCCGTTGCCGTGGGACGAAAAGGACAAAAAAAATCGGCGAGAACAGCCTGAGCTGTCAGCCGATGAAAAGCGTATGAGGTTTGAAAGATTACTAAATCGTAATCAATAAATTAGAAATACTTCCATTTGTCTTTTATAAAACCGATGGTAGCAAGACCGATAACTATTGCGCTCAAAACTAAAGCGATTGTAGTAATAGGCATCATTTTAGCGAGCACCCATAATAGTTCAAAGAGAGACTTTTGATTTAAAATCATAACGCAGCGATTTTTATAATTTTCTCAAATGTACAAATAAAAGCAGTAAAAAGCAAATAAAACGCAAGTAAAATGGCAAGCAACAGCGCGATTTCCATATCATTCAAGGTGGCTGACGGCGAGAACGGCTTGAAAAAGCTGACTGTGGATGCCAAGGAGCTTCACAATGTGATGCAAGCTACTGTGGGTGTGTCCACAGATCTTCAAAAAAACATCATCAATTTCGGAGCTTTAGCCACCGGCATAGATTCAGTCAGCAATACTTTGAGCTCATGGCTTGGCACATTGGACGGTCTTACCCAGCTTTACTCAGCTCAGATTGAGGCGGAGACAAAGCTTGCCGTCAATATGCGCAACACCATGGATGCCCGCGAAGAGGATATCCAGAGCATAAAGGATCTCTGCTCAGCTCAGCAGCAGCTCGGAGTGATAGGTGATGAGGTGCAGCTTGCCGGTGCTCAGGAGCTTGCCACCTATCGACTGGAGGACATCTTCGATGCTCGTTCATTTGGTTCACCTTACACCGCACCTCGGAAATCTATCCGCTGGCGCTACATACAGGGAACATCCTACGGTCATACTGATCGATTTTGTCTTGGCTGTTTTGGGGTTCGGTTTATTTTACCGGAATGCATCAACCGGCACATAGGTGTCAGGCCATGCATAGTCTATTTCAAAGAATAAAGGTTTTAGATTCTGCCGTTCGATTTGGTAGAGATTGATGACTCCGTCTTTAATATTTATTGGAATTTTTAGCCCTTCGTGGTAAAACACTGCTTCTGCGTTTAGCTTAATCTTCATTTCCAATTGTTCTTGATATTTCCCTTTTTTGATCGACATTACTTCTATTTCACCGGTTGGCTCGGTTGTGGAGAGAACGACTCGTTTGTCCTTATTGGAGTCGGATAAAAGCTCTTTGGGAAATACATCTTTTGTTTTTGGAAAATATCCTATTTGAAGAATCGCGGCATTCCCTGTGTGTTTTGTCCATTGTTTGATAGGATTGTCGTCATCAAAAGTAACCGGAACAATTGAGAATTTGTCGCCTGCTTTAGGAATGGAGTCGCAAAACAAGAATACCGACAGATCCATCTTCTCGCCTTTTGTTTGAAATTTTGGCGACAATCCCAATGTCAGATAAAAGCAACTGTCGGATGCGTTATATTGAGTCGTTTTAGGGGAGTGAGACGGTTCCTCGTCTTTATTATAAGTAGCTCTTTTGTTATTGATCAGTAGATTGGCGGTGTAACTTTTTTTGTAATCGCTCAGATTAGGAATTCTTATTGACTTGCCGTAGAGTGTGACTTTAATAGTGTCGGGAGTGATGTCAATTGACCGAATTTGTTCTGTTTGCTTCAATCTGTTATACTCATCCTCGCTCATCACGGTGTTATAGTTGGTATTTATGATGATTCGACTTTTGGGGCGGACGGAGTCGACATCTGCCGCTATTGGCGATAGAATTGCAAGGATGCCTAAGATGAACGATAACATGATTATTGCTTGAGGTTGATGTTTGACAGCAGCGTTATGTAGAGATGTATGGCTTCGCGTATTTCCTTAAGTTCGATGTACTCATCGGCGGTGTGTGAGCGTGATGAGTCTCCGGGTCCCAGCTTCAACGACTGCCAGTTCATGAGAGCCTGATCGCTTAGTGTGGGTGAGCCGAATGGGGCGCGGTCGAGAAAAGCGAGACGTTTTACCAACGGATGCTCCGGGTCGATAGACGATGGATTTAGCCTTGTGGAGCGTGGCGTGATGCGGCAGCCGGGAAGCTGCTCGCGTATAATGTGCAGAGTCTCTTCATTGGAGTATGCATCGGTTGTGCGCACATCAACTACCATTTTACACAGCGCGGGCACCACGTTGTGTTGAGTCCCGGCTTCAATCTGTGTCACGCTCAGCTTTATCGGCCCGAGAGTTTTGGATGTTTTAGGAAATGTCATGTTGCGGAAGCCCTCAATCACGCGGAGTGATTCATAGATGGCGTTCACTCCCTCATTTCTGGCTGCGTGCCCCGCAACGCCGTCGACCTCTACATCGAGCACCATAAGCCCTTTTTCCGCAATTGCCGGATTCATGCCGGTAGGTTCCCCCACGATAGCCACGTCGATATGCGGAAGCGTAGGAATCACACTACTTATGCCGTTTTTGCCGCTTACCTCTTCTTCGGCTGAAGCTGCAAATATGAGATTGTAGCTGCGGTCCATGTCGCACAGATAGCGGAATGCGGCAATCAGCGACACCAACGAGGCTCCCGCGTCGTTGCTTCCGAGTCCGTAGAGGCGGTCATCCTCGACGGTGGGGGAGAATGGGTCGCGTGTCCATCCGGCAGCCGGCTTTACGGTGTCTATGTGTGAGTTAAGCAGCAGTGTGGGCTTTGACGCGTCATACTCCGGGGCATAGGCTATGACATTGTTGTTGATGCGTGTCACATTGTTGCAGATGTTTCGCAGAAAATTTTCCACGATGTTGGCGGCAGCACTCTCATCGCGGCTTATAGAGGGCGTGGCGATCAGCTTCTTTAGAAGGTCGATCGCGTCATAATACAATTCTTCTTCCATGATGTCTGCAAAAGTAGTTATAATGCTCTTTAATTGCAAACTGCAATTACTAAAATTGTCTTAATGATCGAAACGGGATTTCGCGGACTGTCAATGAGTCGGCATAGCGGTTGTGGCGGCGTATGTCGAGGTCGCTGCCGAGTAAGAATGTGTCGGCATGGATCTTATGGGCGAGTTTCACCGCGTCGCCACGGAACCCTCGGGCTATTATGCAGTAATCGGCGGTGTCGGCGGCAAGCGAGTCGGCTGCGGCAATTATGTAGCTTGTGTCGTGTATCTCGATTTTTTGTCCGTCATATTTTAAACCGTCGCATTCCATCGGTGAACCATCTATTGCCGTAATGGCATTTATCCTGTGTAATGACAGATAGTCGCTGTATCGGCGCTCTATCTCCTTGACGGCTTCTTTTCTTATTGTCGCCGGCGCTTTCATTATTACATAGGCATGGTTGCTGTTGCGATAAACGATGCAGGTGTGCCCTGCCGCTTTGGTTATGAAGTGTTCTTCGGCAGTGGATTTTTTCTGCGAGCAACCGAAGCACACCATTGTGACAACTATGCTGACCGAGGCTGTCAAATATGCTTGTTTACGTTTTTTATATAGTGCAAAGATGACCAATGCGGCTGTCAGGAAGTAGGGAATCAGCACCCAATCATGCAGATGTATGCTCTGCAAGGTGGCTCCGGGTAGTCGCGAGATGAACTCGATGAATGAAAACATCAATTTGTAGGCGAAATTGATGATGTCACACAGCCATTCGGATGGTATTGAAAGGCATTCGAGAGTGATGAGGAGCATTCCGCCGCCTAATATTGCCGGCAATATTGCCACGGCTGGAATGTTGGCGATGAGGAAGTAGACCGGCAAGGTGTGGAAATGAATCGCGGCGATGGCTCCGGTGCATAACGTAGCAGCTGATGTGGTTGCTATTGCCGATGTGATGTAGTAGGTGAATTTTCGCTTGCGGTTTAAATTGATCGCCGGCAGAGTGATGATGATGGATGCCGCCGCGCAGAATGACATCTGGAATCCGGGCATCATTATCTGGGCGGGATTGGATAAAAGTATTATTATTGCGGCGAGCAGGAGTGCGTTAAGCGCAAAGTTGCGTCGACCGATGATGTATCCGATGGCTACTGCGGTCGCCATTATCACCGCGCGGGTCACGGATGGCGACAGTCCGGTAAGCGTCGCGTATATCCATAATATCAGGATCGATGCGGCGATGCGGAATTTGCGTAGGCCAAAAATGTTGAGCGGTGAAAGCAGCAACAGGATGATTGCCGCTATAATGCCGGCGTGGAGCCCGCTTAATGCGAGTATGTGGGCGACACCGGCATTGGAAAATGCCGAGCGTGTGTCATGGTCAAGGGTCGAAGTGTCGCCGATTATGGCGGCATTCAGAAATTCGTAGGTGTCATCGTTGAGCGATGTGCTGCCGAGTATTTGTGAGAGCAGGGGTTGCAGCCGTCTTATCTTCCATATCGCACCGGTGGATGTTGAGGTGGCGGTGACACTGTCGGGAGGCGCGAATGCGATGTATGCGATGCCGCTTCTTCTCATCAATGCGGCGAAATCATTCTCGAATTGGTCTGACCTTGAGGGATTCTTTAACGGAGCGTTGAATTGGATGCTGTCGCCCGGATGGAATTTGCTCTCAATTGACGGAATGGTGAGTCTGATGAGTTCGCCGTTGCTGTTTTCTACGGTAAGGATTTGTCCCGATGAGCTTTCCCGCGCTTTTTGGACCACGGCTGAATGTTTTGTTTCAGTGTTAAGATGTGTCGTGCCGCGATTGCCGTTGAGTATTAATGCATATACAACGACAATCGCGGCAACGGGCAATAGTGGGATTTGATTGAGAAAACGCATTTGGGGGAGAGAGGGTGCGGTTCAAAAAAATGTCGCTATAGGCAAAGCGGGGCTATGTATTTGGCGAGAAGGAATCCGCCGCCTATAAGCCAGATGTCAAGAATGAGCGCGAGCACAAACGGCTTGGCGCCTGCTTTCTTGAATTTGTCAATGCTGGTTTCCGCTCCGAGCGCAGCCATTGCCATGGTGAGAAGGAAGGTGTCGAAATAATTGATTCCGTCAACCACGGCTGCCGGGAGAAGATCAAGGGAGTTGAATCCGATTACGGCAAGAAAACCGAGAGCAAACCATGGAATTGCGACTTTGCCTGCCTTTTTCCCTTCGCTTTCTTTCTTTTCTGCTTTAGTGGCTACCCACCATCCTAAGATGAGGAGCACAGGCACGAGCATCATCACACGTATCATCTTTACGATGATTGCCACATTGGCGATCTCGCCACCCATGGCGTTGCCGGCGCCTACGGCGTGAGCCACTTCATGCAGGGTCGATCCGCTGTATATGCCCATGAGCTGAGGGTCTAAGTCAAGCAGTCCGGTGCGGTAGGCGATAGGATAGAGGAACATGGAGATGGTGCCGAAGATGACCACAGTGGCTACTGCTACTGCGGTTTTGTATGGCTTTGTCTGTATTGTGGATTCGGCGCCAAGCACTGCCGCCGCTCCGCAAATACCGCTTCCGATTGATGTGAGCAGGGTGAGGTCGCGGTCCATTTTCATCCACTTGCCAACCATCACGCCGCCCAGTATGGTTACGGCAACCACAATGGCATCGACAAGTATGCCGGCTGTGCCGACTGCCGCGATGTCTTGAAGTGTCAACCTGAATCCGTAGAGGATGATGCCAAGGCGTAATATCTTTTTGGAACAGAACTGGATGCCCGGAACCCAGGTTTCCGGAAGATGGTTCCGCAGACTGTTGGCATAAAGCATACCGAGGATGATGCCGATGATCATGGGACTTAAGGAAATATCCTTAAGAATCTGCGCGTCGCCTATGTAAAATGCCGCGCAGGCAAACAGTGCAATAAGCAGTATGCCGTGTAGCATGCTGCTACGTTTTTCGCTAAACATTAGTAGATGTATTTATATGTTGAATTTTTTATGAGTTCCATATACGCCATGACTCAAAAGCTTGCAGAAGCAGCATCTCAAGTCCGTTCTTGACGGTCGCTCTGTGGGCTTCGGCTTTTTTCATGAATAATGTAGTGTCAGGATTATAAATGAGATCGTAGCATATATGGTTCGGTGTAAGCAGCTCGTAAGGTATGGTGGGACACTGGTCTTCGTGAGGGTACATTCCCACCGGAGTGCAGTTGACAATGATGCTGTGTGTCGACATAACCTCTTCGTTGAGGTCGTTGTAGGTGATGCGGTTCTCTCCGGCTGTGCGTGACACATAAGTGGGTTCGATTCCCAAGTTTATGAGTCCTTGATGGATGGCTTTTGCCGCGCCTCCGGTGCCGAGGATGAGAGCTTTCTTGCAATCGGGTGTGAGCAAGGGGCGGAGCGAATTGGCAAATGCCGGACAATCGGAATTATAACCTTTGAATTTTAAATCTTTGCCCTTTCCGCGGGTGATTTTTATCACGTTCACCGCGCCTATTTTCTTTGCGTCATCATCGATGTCGTCAAGATAGGGTATGACCTGTTCCTTATAGGGGATTGTGACGTTGAGTCCTGATAAATTGGAATATTCCGAAACCACCTCCATGAGGTCGCCGATGTCGGGAAGCTCAAATTTAAGATATTCTGCGTTGATATTCTCCGACTCGAATTTCTGATTGAAATATACAGGGGAAAACGAGTGTGTGAGCGGCTTGCCGATTATGCCGAAAATACGTTTCTTGTTATCGTTCATAGTGACGAATAATTACGATTAAAATGCAAAGGTATATATTTTAAATTAAATATGAGTTTTGGACTATGCTTTATTTCGTTTTTGGATGAAAAAATAGGAATAATATAAAAATCAAGCGTGGTAAAATATACTTTTTTTGTTTAAATGTTGTTATATCATCTTTTATTGCTAATTTTGCAATTATGTTACAAAACATAGTTGTGCATACATTATAATGATTAAAAAAAGTACGTTAGAAAAAGTAATTCAAGACGATTTGTCTGACATCTGGTCTATTCTTGACGGAGATGAGAAGCGTCGTATTGTGGAAAATTTTACAACGCATACCTTCAAGAAAAATCAGATTATATATGCCGAAGATGAGATGCCCGAGAATCTGTGGTGCCTCCTGAAAGGTAAAGTGAAGCTTTATAAAGATGGAATAGGCGGACGACAACAGATACTGAGGTTGATAAGGCCGGTGCAGTATTTCGGATACAGGGCTTACTTTGCCGGTGAATCATATAACTCAACGGCAGCCGCATTTGAACCTTCCATCCTCGGATCGATACCTATGACAATCGTTGAGGACTTGATTCAAAACAATATAAAGCTTGCTTGGTTTTTCATTCATGAGTTGTCGAGAAATCTGGGAGGTAGCGATACTAAAATTGTAAATCTGACTCAAAAGCACATCAGAGGTCGACTTGCTGAAGCTTTAATTGCATTGCGCGACAGTTACGGCTATGAAGACGACGATGCCACGCTTAAAATATATATGGCACGTGAGGATTTGGCAAACTTGTCTAACATGACCACCTCTAATGCCATCAGAACCCTTTCGGGATTTGTCGCAGAAAAAATCTTGATTGTAGATGGACGCCGTATAAAGATAATGAATGAAAACGCGCTTCGCAAGATTTCAAAATTCGGATAATCGGAAGTCGTAAGACGATATTATATCATAAAATGTATGTAGCCATGGTGCCTGCCGGAGGTGTCATGGCTTTTTTATTGCTGAAATTTTTATCCGATATTGCCGCCCGGCAATATTATTGTTTAAATGATTGTGATCGTGCCTTTTCCCGGTGGAATAGCGTTATTCTCTTCTTTAATGGATGTAACAGTCTTGAAACAGTCTCAAATAAAGGCTTTTAGCCGTGTTGTCACAGTTTGTGTAAAATAATGTAACAAGTATGTAATTGGAGGCTTAAAATTTAATGTGGTGTAATACAATGTGTTATGATTTAACCATAGTTAATTAACATAGTTTTCATGAAAAAAATTTCAAAAGGTATTGCATATTAAAAATAATGCGTAACTTTGTGGTGTAATCAATTTGTAACAAGTTTGTGAATCGATTGCAAAAACAAAAAAAGATAAATAAACTGATTAAAATAATTCATCATGGCTTCTTCAACATTTCAAACCAAGTTACTCGACTTACAAAGTAATCTATTGAATTTTGCTTATACATTGACCGCTAACCGCGACGATGCTTACGATCTTCTTCAAGATACCACTCTGAAGGCTCTTGACAATGAGGATAAATATGTTGACAACACCAATTTCAAGGGTTGGGTATTCACTATCATGCGCAATATCTTCATCAACAACTATCGTAAGGTTGTTCGTTCGGCTACTGTGATTGATCAGACTGAAGATCTCTACCAC
The DNA here is from genome assembly GCA_910589555.1 of uncultured Muribaculum sp. Classification (GTDB taxonomy): domain Bacteria; phylum Bacteroidota; class Bacteroidia; order Bacteroidales; family Muribaculaceae; genus Muribaculum. The sequence goes on along the minus strand of CAJUTE010000010.1, from coordinate 37,483 downwards.
TTGAATCTTCCTCAGGATTCAGGATTTGAAACTCCCGAAGGTTCAATCGCTGCCAATGAAATCGGTGATGCTATCAACTCTTTTGCCGATGAATATCGCATCCCGTTCTCTATGCACGTTGCGGGATATAAGTACAATGAGATTGCTGAGCAGATGAATCTGCCGCTCGGAACTGTGAAGAGCCGTATTTTCTTTGCTCGCCAAAGACTTCAGGAAATGCTGAAAGACTATAGATAATATAGAAAGTACACTTGTTCAGTTTGAAATGTTTTTGAACTTGACTAAAGCACATTTACATAATTTTGTGATCCTGTAGATCACTTTCTAAGGTTAAAAAAATTGCACTAAGGATATTTGTCTCTACAATATAATATTGATTTTGTTGGAAGTTATGTATGAAAATCTATAATTCATGGTTATAAAAATCTATTGGAAAACACCGCAGCCTGAAAGCATCGCTTTCAGGCTGTCTTTATTATGCAGGTCTCTATTATGAGATCCTTACCATCCTTCATTTTGGGATAGATTGGTGTTGCGTTCCGTCTCCACGAGTGGAATAGGCCATAATTCATGTCGTTTCTGGTAGGAACGTGTGTACATCAGGTCACCGAAAATATCAGTTGCGTTTTCAACTGAGCTTTCGAGCATTCCCCACCTCTTCAAGTCCCAGTAGCGTTGTCCTTCGCCGGCGAGTTCAAAGGCACGTTCACGTTGTATCCTCGTTGTCATTTCCTCTTTGTCGGCTACGGCGAGCCATGAGGCTCCTGAGTTAAGTTCGGGCATGCCTGCGCGGACACGTACTTTGTTTACCTCAATCACTGCCTTGTCAATGGCATCGGTTTCGTTATATGCTTCGGCGAGCATCAGCAGCACATCGCCAAGGCGTATCAACGGAAATTCGTAGGGGGTGCGGTTATATTCTCCCCAATATCCGTCAAGATTGCCTGTCGGGATCCATTTGCGCCAGAAATAGGAGTTCCAGCCCTCGGAATTGCGGATGAACGACATAGCTTCCATGGGAGAGCCGCCTTGTGTGGGGTCGGCGAGCACAAATTGCTTGTCCATGGGATTGGAGCCGGCGTCTGTGCCCAGATAATGGGAGTAGGGGGTAATGACATTGAGGCACAAACGCGGGTCGCGGCGACGATAAGCGTCGGCAACTTTAGCCGTGTCGCAATCAAGGGTGTTTGTGACGGTGATGCCCCCCTGGTCTATTGCCACGCTCATGTATTTGCGTCGCAATTTGGAATCTCCATTATTAAACCCGGGGAAGACATCATCCCAGTTGAATGGGCTGCCGTCAGCGTTTTCATACATATCGACAAGCCTTGTCGAGGGAACGATGCAGTTGCTTGCTATCAGGCGCATTGTCGATTTATTCCCGAAGTATGACACTATGTCGAGTGCATATCCCGACGTATTTCCATCAATTGACTGGATGGAAAAAATCATCTCCGGACTGTGTTTTCCATTATATAGACGAAATAGCTCATTATAATCAGCATGAAGGGAATATCCGTAAGTGTTGTTCTTGTCGTAAACAATCTCTTCAAAGTCGGATACCGCCTCGGTCCACTGTCGGTTGAACAGATACACCTTTCCGCGCAGGGCGTAGGCGGCGCCCTTGGTGGCTCGTCCCAGATCGGCGTCGTCCCATTTCACCGGAAGCTTCTCTATGGCTTCGGTAAGGTCTTCAAGCACGTGGCGCCTTATCTCTTCGGCTGAGATACGGGGCGATTTCAAGTTGGCAAATTCTTCATTGATGTTGCACGTCTCGTCATAATACGGCACGCCTCCCCAGCAATTGAGCATTCTGAAGTAAGCCATGGCTCTGAGAAATTTCGCTTCTCCGGTCACTCGGTCGATTGTCTCTTGGCTAATGGGCATTGTGGCGACGTTTCGTATCACAGTGTTGCTGCGGTGCACGAGTTCATATAGATACTGCCAATGGTTCTGGACGCCTCCGCTGTTTGATGCAAATGAGTTTCCTCGCGAAATGTCGGCCCAGGGTGTGGTGCCGTCGGCTAAGTCGCTGCACATATCAAATGTGAATTCCATGCCAAAGCACCATTTTTCTTTCATCGCGGCATACATTCCTATTGCGGCTTGGCGTGCGTGGGTTTCGGTTTTCCAGAAAGTGGTGTCCGACATTTGATCGGCGGGGGTGAAGTCAAGTGATTCGCAGCTGCCGAATAGTAAAAGTGATGATATAGTTAATAGGCTTATCTTTTTCATAATAATTGAGGTGATAGATTAGAATGTCACATTTATTCCCACTGAATATTGACGTATGGAGGGGTAGCCCACCGAGGCTCCTATTTCAGGATCAAACCCGGGAAATTTAGTGAGCGTGAACAGATTGTCGATGCTGGTGTATAATTTCAGATTCTGGATGAAAAATTTCTGGGTGAGTTTTCGCGGCACCGTATAGCCGAGCTGGATATTTTTGCACCGGAAATATGCGGCGTTGTGCACAAAGGCGTCGCTCTCAATGTTGTTCTTGCCGTTGGAGCTGTTGCGCAGTATAGGATACTTCGATTTGTAGGGATTTTCCGGAGTCCATGCATTGTCGGTGATATCTTTGTTCAGCGATTGTCCCATGACGGTCACAAATCGGAATGCCTGATTGTTGTAATACACTTCATGATTGCCCACTCCCTGGAACAGAGCGCTGAAGTCAAAACCTCGCCACGATGCCCCGATGCTTATGCCGAACGAAAGACGCGGCAGTGTGCCATTGCCTATCTCCACGCGGTCGTTGGTGTCGAGTTTGCCGTCTCCGTTAGCGTCGCGATACAGGAAATCGCCAAGCTCGGGACGTTGGTATGTGGCGAAATAATCAGGATTTTTGTCAACGAGCGATTGCACGTAGTCAAGATCAGCCTGATCTCTTATGATGCGGTCGACAGTGATCACATAAAGTTGATTTATCGGTTTTCCTTCTTGGATTTTATAAACGCCGCTTATTGACGATACGTCGCCCTGGAATTTGGTCACTTTGTTCTTCACAAATCCCATGTTTGCGCCAATGCTGTACTCGACATTGCCTATGCGGTCATTCCAGTTTATCTCAAACTCAAAACCTTTGTTGTTCACCTCTCCGGCATTTTGATTGGGCACGATGCTTGTGCCGTGCTCTAAAGGTGCCGGCAAGGATATCAGGATTCCTTTCGTGTCCTTGTTGTAAAACTCCATAGAGCCGTTGAGGCGGTTGTTGAATAATCCGAAGTCCAAACCGAAATTGGTCATGTAGGTCTTTTCCCATGACAGCTTGGAATTGGATAACACGGTTTGGGCAAAGCCTCCCGCGATATTGCCGTTCAACACATAATTGGCAGTGGCAAACAGCGATTGATACATATAGTAGCTGGTGGTGGCATTATTTCCCAATGATCCGTAGGACGCTCTGATTTTTAGTTCGTTCAGCCATGACGATGTGCTGTTCATGAACGACTCCTGGCTTATGCGCCATCCGGCAGAAACCGAAGGGAAATACCCCCAGCGTGAATCAGGCGCGAATTTGGACGACCCATCGGCTCGGAGATTTACCTCAAGCATATATTTGCTGTCCCAGTTCAAGTTCAATCTGCCGAAATATGACCGCATTGCCCATTCGGTATAATTACCGCCTATAGGACCGTTGGTGGTGGCGGCATCGATGGAGGTCATGGAATCGTCGATGAGGTCATATTTCAGGAAATGCTCATTTTCGTCCCTGTCATATTCCTGGCTCGCGCCGGCAAGGATTGTGCCCTCGAGTTTGGAGAAATTGAAATTATAGTCGGCGGTAATTTCCGATGAGCGGAATGTGTTGGCGTAATTATATCGGCGTATATAAGTGCGCACCACACCTTCGCGTATCAGTACGGGACCGTCAAATGTGAATCTGAACAGGTCGCGGTCAGTGAGATGCTGCTCGACTCGGCGGTCCCAATAATTATAGGTGAATGACCCGCGCAGCGTGAGTCCCTTCACCGGCTTGACCGTGGCGTGGATTTTTGCCACTATGCGTCGTGTTTTTGTAGGAAACTCTTTTTTGTAAAACCATTGACGGCGATAGGGGTTGAAATTGCTCACGTTTTCCTCCTCCGGATTCTGGATGCCTCCATATAATCCTGTTGCCGGATCATAAAGTGTCATTCCCGGCACCGTGTTGAACGCTCCCGAGCCGAATATCACATCTCCGCCGGCAGTGGCATTTTCCGATGAAGGATTGTTCTTGTCGATGTACCCGAAGATATTGGTGCCCACCGATAGCCACGGCTTGACGGTGACATCAAGATTGGTGCGTAGCTGGTAACGCTCATAGTCGGTATAGTATATTATTCCGGGGTTATTGATGTAGCCGAGTGATATGTTGTAGCGGGCACGGCTACCCCCTCCAGTGATGGAAAGGTTATGGTTTTGAACCACCGATGGATTGCGGTAAATATGATCCTGCCAGTCAGTGTTGGGATAGATGGTGGGATGCTCGCCATTGTCGTTGCGCCACTCGTCGATTTTGCCTTGCGAAAAGCGTGGCGCTTGCCCGTTGGCAATGAGCCCAGCATTCTGTATCTCCATGAAGTCGGCATAGTCTGTCACGAGATTAAGGTGCTTGGCGACTGTCTCAAATGATATGTTTCCGCTGTAAGTAAGACGCGGAGCGCCTGAAGCGCCCTGTTTGGTGGTGATAAGGATCACTCCGTTGGCTGCGCGCGACCCGTAGATTGAAGATGAGGCTGCATCTTTCAATATCGATATATTCTCGATGTCGGCAGGGTTGATGTCGCTGATTGCCACTCCGGTCATGCCGTCGATCACCACCAGCGGAGCCGAATTGTTGAGCGTTCCTTGACCTCTCACCATTATGCTCTGCGATTCGTAGCCGGGAGTGTTGCCGCCGGTATTGCTCACACTGAGTCCGGGGGCGAGTCCGGCAAGGGCGTTTGTGGCATTCGTGATAGGGCGGTCGGATAACGCTCCCGCGTTTATAGCCGACACCGCTCCGGTCATGTCTACTTTGCGTTGTGTGGCATATCCTACCACCACCACTTCATCAAGCAGGGAAGCGTCGGTGCTCAGGCTTATGGTGTAAGAGTCGCTTTTGGTGCCGATGTGCACATCTTTCGGCTGATAGCCGATGTAGTAGACTTGCAAAAGACTGTTTGGAGGAAGATTGGATATGCTGAAATTACCGTTGATATCGGTTGAAGCGTTTTTATCTTCATGCCCTTTCACGCTGATAGTCGCTCCGATCAACGGCTGTCCGTTTTCATCGTTCACAGTTCCCGAAACGACTATTGTCGAGTCGGAGCCATTATCATTTGATGCCGGTAGCGTGGCTTGGGGAAATGAATGGAAACAACCCCATGCCGACAAAATTATTGTCAAGACTGCTCTTCTCATTGATTAATAAGTAGTAATTATATACAAATATAACTCCACTTTTCAACCTTAAAAACACAGTGCTAATAGAATGCGAAAATTTGTAAATGAATTGCAATTTTCCCAAACGGAAGCTCGGACATTTGCTCCGGTTTTTCCGGGCTGTAATCTTAGAGGGTGTTTAATCAACCTGAACCACGAGATAGTCGGTTAAATTCCAGAATTCTTCCTGATTCTTGATTTTGAGCGCTTTCTGTTCTCCGACATCGACTATTTCAAAAGAACCCGATGGATGGTTTGTGTATACCTTGACCTTTTTTCCGCCGAGCATTATCATCCTGAGCGACCGCTTGTCGCCGGTTTTAAAGAAATTTTTGTCAAAATCTCCGTCCATCAGTTTCGTTTTGCGCAGGAAGCCCGATTCAATTATATGATGTTCCTTAAGCTCGCCTTTAGTGGCTACGGCATAATAGCACGTGTTAAGCTCATTCTCCAGTTTTATCGATTCGTTTCTTGAAGCGTCAAGTTCGCTGTTGGTTTCGGCTACCGTGACGTTGAGTGAGTCGACAGTATCCGTAAGGCGCCATATCCTGTTATTGGCTATGGAGAGTTGGGCTTGAAGGTGGGCTATATCTTCGGCTTGAGCATCTATCTGCGTGCGCAGTGCCTCGATCGTTGCCTGTAGGTCATCAGTGAACAGCGATGATTTTTTCAACCGCTCTTCAAGTTCCGACAGTTCCTTTCTGCGGCGCTCCAGTGTCTGTTTTATAGCTGCGATGTCGGTCAAAATTTGTGAGTGGCTTGGATTCTCCTTTGACTGGCTTCCGGTGAGAGTCATTATGCTTTCAAGGTGCTTGAGCTGATTGGTGGCGGTCGCTATCTCTTTCACAAGAGCAAGGAGTTCATCGCGTTCCGAAAGGGCAGTCGCCAGCTCCTGACGCGATGCCTCAATTAGCGATTGCTGGTTTGACTCCTGATTGTTGCATGACCCCAGCAAGGCGCTGAGTGCTAAGATATGGATGATATGATGCTTCATGTCGGTTGCCTCTTTGTGCTTATTGCAAAATTAATACATTTTCCGCTTTCATCGATACTTCATCGGGCAATATTTGAAAATTTTGAAAATCTTCCTGTATGGCTAAGGGAGATTTGTCAGTATCAATGCGATATATTAAATTTGCGGCATGAAATCAATAGAGAATAAAACCGCCCGGATTATTGACATTTTCTTTTGTGTCATTTTCATGCCGGTGCTGATATTCCTCGGTCCCGCGCACTCTTGGATGAGTCGCTGGCACCTGTTTTTTATATTGACCTGTGTGCTGCTGTACGGAAGCTACTTCGTTCTGAAATGGGTCAATATTCCCATGCTCCTCATATCTAAAAACTACCGGAAAATAGGCATTGTGGTGGGGGTTCTTGTGTTGTGCAATTATCTGCTCACCATCTATCCTCTCCCTGAAATGGATTTCATTACCCCGGCGATGAGCGAGTATCAGACACGCATCAGGAACTACAGCATTACCATAAGCCTGTGGATGATGTTTTCGCTGGTGATGGGCTATTCGTTCACCACATCGTTTGTAAGGGAGCTGTATGACCAGCTGTTGCAGAAAAAGAAGATTGAAGCTCAGCGTGATAAGGCGAAACTTGCTGTGTTCAAGGCTCAGATAAGCCCGCATTTCCTGTTTAACACGCTCAACACTCTCTACAGCCTTGTCATAGGCACTTCGCAAAAAGCCGAGGATGCTTTTATAAAATTCACCGAACTGCTGAAATATACCTACATAACGATTGAAAATGAATATGTGCCGCTGAAGGATGAGCTCAACTACATCAGGAATTATATTGATCTGCAAGTGATAAGGCTCAATCAGCACACCGTTGTGCAATGGACTGAGGAGGTCGATGACGACTCTGTGCTGATCCCTCCCATGCTGATGCTCACTTTTGTGGAAAATGCGTTTAAATATGGCGCGTCCACGAGCCGCGACTGTGTGATCTCCATTTCGGTAACTCTCAATTCCGGATTGCTTGTGTTTCGCACTTCCAACTCCATCATGAAGCACGTCAGCGAGTTTCACGGTGATATGTCGGTGGGTATTGAGAATTGCAAAGCGAGACTTAATGGGATATTTCCGCAGAAACACTCTCTGGAAACCTATGAGGAGGACGGAAAGTTTAATGTCAATCTATCTATAAATCTCAATTGATTATGAGTGGAATAAAATGCATAGCCATTGACGATGAGCCGCTTGCGCTCGATATTATAGCCAACTTTTGTGAAAGAATAGGCGGCATAGACCTGCTCACTTTCTCTGATCCGCATTTGGGGTTGGAGGCTATAAAACGCTTGTCGCCCGATATCGTTTTTCTTGATATTGAGATGGAAAACATCACCGGCTTGTCTATCGCCGAGCAATTGCCTCAGGGCACGTGTTTTATCTTTACAACGGCATATCTCGAATATGCGCTTGACGGATTCAATCTCGATGCGGTCGATTATCTTCATAAGCCGTTTTCATTTTCCCGCTTTGAGACGGCTTTCTCTAAAGCGTTGCGCCGCAAGGGGATAGACCGGGATGCCGAAAAGGGAAAGCGAAGCATCGTGGTTAAGCAGGAATACAATAATGTCAACATCCCTCTTGCCGATATTTTATACATAGAGGCGATGGAGGGATATTCCAAGATATTCCGCACCGATGGTGTGTGCACAATCTCGCGCATTATCCTCAAGAACATCGGCTCGATGCTCCCCGATGACGATTTCCTGCGCATCCATCGGTCATTCATCGTTTCAAAATCCAAAATTGTGAGCTTTAACAAGCAGGAAGTAAAGCTCTCCAACGGGAAAAAACTTCCGGTCGGAAGGCTATATTCCGCCGATGTGGCAGCGCTTCTCTCCAAGACCGCCGGTTCATGAACCGGTGGTTTTAGATGGAAGTGTTTGATGAAGAATGCCGTAGCCTATCGCTCCTGCGAGCAATGATCCCACAAGGATTCCGAGTTTGGCGTTGTTGAGCATATTGAGCCCCTCGGCGGTAGTGCCGTCAAAGGTCAGGCTCGCGATAAACAGCGACACTGTGAATCCGATGCCGCCCAAGACCGCTACGCCTGCGAGCATCTTGAAATCGGTATGCTCGGGCATAGGTGCGAGATTGAGCTTGATAGCCCCCCATGAAAACAGAAATATGCCCAGGAATTTGCCGACCACAAGTCCTGCGATCACCGCAAGTCCTATTCCGCTGAACACTGACGATGGATCAAGATGCCACAGCAGGATGCCGGCGTTGGCAAATGCAAATACCGGAATGATGATATAGTTGACTATCGGATGCAGCGAGTCCTCAAGATCCTGAAGAGGGGAGATGACCATGTCGGATGCCGATTCAATCTCCTTAAGATGGTCCATCTGGGCTTTGGTGAGGATAGAGCGCTTGTCAAGCGACTCATCGTCGGCGGAATTGAAGTAGGCTATCTGCGTGCGGATGGTCTTTATGTAATTCTTTGGCGGCAACACCGGAGTCGACGGGATGCAGAATGCCACCAACACTCCGGCGATAGTGGGGTGGATGCCTGAATTGAGAAACAGATACCACACTCCGGTGCCAATCACGAGATAGAAGATTTTGCTCTGGATCATGAGCTTGGAGCCCAGAAACAGCATGGCAAGGAGCCCCAGGGCATAAAGCAGGAAGCTCACCTCGATATGGCTTGAATAAAACACTGCGATGACAATGATGCCGCCGATGTCGTCGACCACGGCAAGCGTGGTCAGAAATATTTTCAGCGACACCGGGACGCGGCTGCCGAGCATGCCGAGGATTCCGAGCGTAAATGCAATGTCGGTAGCCATCGGGATCGCCGCTCCGCTCATATAGTCAGTGCCGGCTGAGAGTGCCATGTAGATTCCCACCGGTATGATCATGCCCCCTACGGCGGCGATAATAGGCAAGAGCGCCTGTCGGATGGAACTTAGTTCGCCCACAAGCACTTCGCGCTTTATTTCAAGACCTATAGTGAAGAAAAACAACGCCATCATGGCATCATTGATGAACTGTAGCATGCTCATCGGATGCCCGCCATGGCTGAAGATGTTGAACGACCCCACCTGGAGGCGTATCTCTTGAGTCCAAAAATCGGTGTAAAGTTCATTTACGCCGGGAATGTTGGCTACGATAAGTGCCAGCAATGTAGTGCCTATGAGCACATTGCCGCCGGTGGCATGACGCTTTAATGATCGTTTGGCAGTGAAAAAAGCATTGTCCAAGCTCCCTCCGCCATTGAAAATATCATCTGTCATAGATAGGATAAAAATAAATAGTTCTTACCCTACTATAACAAATAATATCCTAATCAAGTTTCAGAACGGCAAGGAAAGCTTTTTGTGGAACTTCGACCGACCCGATCTGCTTCATGCGTTTCTTTCCTTTCTTCTGCTTTTCAAGAAGCTTGCGCTTTCGGGATATGTCACCTCCGTAACACTTTGCGGTCACATCCTTGCGCACTGCCTTGATTGTTTCGCGCGCTATGATTTTGGCGCCTATCGCCGCTTGGATGGCGATGTCAAACTGTTGGCGTGGAATCAACTCCTTAAGCTTCTCACACATCCGTCGACCGAATGTCACGGCATTGTCCACATGGGTCAGCGTACTCAGCGCGTCCACGCTCTCGCCGTTAAGCAGTATATCGAGTTTCACGAGCTTCGATTCGCGGAAATCATGGATGTGATAATCGAATGAAGCATAACCCTTGGAGATCGATTTCAGCTTGTCATAGAAGTCGATCACAATCTCGCCGAGCGGCATATCGAATATCATTTCCATACGGTTGCCCGAGATGTACTCCTGCTTGATAAGCTCACCGCGTTTGCTCAGGCACAGTGTCATGATAGGACCTATGAAATCGGCGGCGGTGATGATCGAAGCCCTTATATAAGGCTCCTCGATATGATCGATGAGGGTTGCCTCCGGAAGTCCCGACGGGTTGTGAACCTCTGTCATGTTGCCTTTCTTGTCATACACACGGTAGGACACGTTGGGCACTGTCGTGATCACATCCATGTCAAACTCCCTGCCGAGACGCTCCTGGATAATCTCCATGTGGAGAAGTCCGAGGAATCCGCAACGGAAACCGAAGCCCAATGCCATCGATGATTCAGGGCTGAACGTGAGCGACGCGTCATTTAGCTGGAGTTTCTCAAGTGATGAACGCAGATTCTCAAAATCTTCAGTCTCGATGGGATAAACTCCGGCAAACACCATCGGCTTCACCTCCTGGAAACCCTCGATGGAGCTGCTGCACGGATTATCCACATGGGTGATGGTGTCGCCTACTTTAACCTCTTTTGAAGTCTTTATACCCGAGATGATATATCCCACATTGCCGGCTGAAAGCTCTTCGCGAGGCGACATATCGAGCTTAAGCACGCCTATCTCATCGGCATGATACTCCTTGCCGGTAGCTACGAATTTCACAAAATCATTCTTGCGGATGGTGCCGTTGATGATTTTATAATAAGCGATGATTCCGCGGAACGGATTGAACACCGAGTCGAAAATCAATGCCTGCAATGGAGCTTTGGGATCACCCTTGGGAGCAGGCACGCGCTCCACGATAGCTTGAAGTATTTCAGGCACTCCTATGCCGGTCTTTCCCGAGGCGCGTATTATCTCTTCCGGCTTGCAGCCGAGCAGGTCCACTATCTGATCCTCAACCTCGTCAGGTTTGGCGCTGTCAAGGTCAACCTTGTTTATCACAGGGATAATCTCAAGATTATTGTCGATAGCCATATAAAGGTTGCTGATGGTCTGAGCCTGAATGCCCTGTGAGGCATCAACGATGAGCAGCGCTCCCTCGCAGGCGGCTATAGACCTTGACACCTCGTAGGAGAAATCCACGTGTCCCGGAGTGTCGATGAGATTAAGAGTATACTCTTCGCCGTTGAGTTTATACAGCATCTGGATAGCGTGGCTCTTGATTGTAATGCCACGTTCCCTCTCCAGGTCCATGTCGTCAAGTACCTGAGCCTGAAGATCTTTAGGGGCTACTGTGCCGGTAAACTCAAGCAAGCGGTCGGCAAGTGTGCTCTTGCCATGGTCAATATGTGCGATTATACAGAAGTTACGGATATTTTTCATGCCGCAAAATTACAAAAAATCATCCAAATACTAACCATTACCCGCAATAAATCACACACTCAATGACAAGAGGCAACGCCGCAATCATTTCTCCATAGATAAATGGCGCAGGCAACCATTACGATGAGCCCGATTACGTTTATCGCTACATTATAAACGGAATGTCCGTCAACCATTACAATAATCCCGCATCCGCTATCCTCCAGCATATTATATACCAAAGCTTCAAGATTGCAAAGTCCATGAGCGGCGATGCACGTCATAAGGCTGCCGGTGCGAAGCATCAGTATGGCAAACAATGCTCCCGCAAAAAGGCATGATACAAAGCCTTCCGCATTGTAGCCGTGAATTATAGCGAAAAGGAATGCCGATAATCCCACCGACCATTGCCAAGTGAACTTGTGCAATAACAGCGATAAAATATCTTTTCGGAACAATAGCTCCTCAAAAACGGGAGCTAAAACAACTCCGAGAGCGATTTTGACCCATAGCGGTTCAGTCGACAACGTGCCGCTATCGCCTGTGGTGAAAGGGATATATGCCCAGATGGCGGGTAACACCACACGGCACGTGGCAAAAATGAACAGTATGAAAACTGCTCTCCATGCCATTCCTGCCGGGCGTTCGCAGTGGTAGAAGCCCCACTTTGCGGATCTCCGCATTGCAAGCCATAATGTTATTGCCGCCAACGCTACACCGATACTGCCGCTTGCGCCCAGCAATATATCTTCAGGTATTTCAGCTCCGTTCATGCTGCCTATCGATTTCATGCACATTTGAATAATTCCTGTGAACAGCATGGACAGGGCTGACACTACGAGGATTATGGCTATAAGCCACCCGGTTTTAGTAAAGAATTGTTTCATATTTAAATAACTTTATAGGGTGTTTAATGTATTTGGTCGGGATGATAAATGATTTGAGTCTCTGCCACGGGAGCGGCGAGGAAATATCCGAGGCAATAGGAGCCGGTGAAGAGCAGATTGCCGTTATAGTCGCCATTGTTAAGCGAGTTAAGATAGTCGGCGATATCGCGAGATACAGGAAGCACCTCAATGTCGATTACATCGCCGTCGCGGAGCACAGTGTCGTCATCCTCTTCATCCGCATCCTTGCGCGAAGTCATCATCATGCCTCTCACAACTCCGTCGACGGCATTATGTGAGCTTACCGCCTGCCAGTCGTAGATCTCTCCGTTTCTGAACACTCTCATCCAATAGTTGGTGTATGGGTCCTTATCCTCGGTGAACTGCACTTTCAGCACAGCCACATCATCGTAAGGCATATTTATCCAGCTGAATTCAGCCGATAATATTTTCGATGGCTCAAGCATGCGGCATGACGACGCATAGCTCTGAGCACCCATTGTCACCATGAGCTCGTATTCATGTCCCGGCTCACCGCGAAGATCTTGGCAAGTGAAAACTCCCGAACTGTCCGATGTGAGTGTGAAGCTCCGGGCGGCGGTGACATCGTTGATGATCACACTTGCGTCAGTTACCGTTTCTTTGGGAAACGGTTCATCGGTCGCGACCGTCTTGGTCAGTTTTGCCGAAACTCCATTCTGGGTGAGCAGGCATTCTATCACCTGTTGCTCCGGAATATCGTGATACTTGAAGTCAATCTCCTTTTCGCAAGAAGCAAAGGCAGCGGCGGCAATCGCCGGAATTATATATCTGATTAATCTCATGTTAGAATTTTAGAGTGTAAGAAACCGAAGGTACAATGCCATACATGGAATACTGCACCGCACGTGTGCCTGACTCATTGTCAGGACAATTTTCAAAATAAATCATGTAAGGGTTGTAGTGGTTATAGAGGTTGTAAATGCCTATATTCCACTCATAGGTGAATCGTTTGCCCGAGTGACGGTAATTTGCCGAAATATCAAGCCTGTGTGTCGACGGGGTACGGTAGCTGTTACGCCGGGCATAGTAATAGATTGTCGCTCCTGAAAGTTGGTATTTGGCGTCAGGCACTGAAAGCGCCTGCCCCGATGCATACAGGAACGATGCCGACAGGCTCCACCGGTCAGTGAGGTCAAACATTGCCACTGCGTTCAGATCATGGCGGCGGTCATTCGAGGCGTCATACCATCGGTTGTCGTTGATGCCGTCAATCTTGGTTTGGGTTTTCGAAAGCGTGTATGACAACCATCCCGTAAGCCGTCCGGAATTTTTCCGCACCATCAGTTCCATGCCGTAGGATCGCCCCTTGCCTCCGAGTATGAGGTTTTCAAGGTTGATATCGGTGAAAATCGTAACCCCCGACCGGTAATCATATACATTCTCCATGCTTTTGTAGTATCCTTCAGCCGACCATTCCCACATTCCGGTGCCGTTCATTCCTGCATAGCCAATGGAATATTGCCATGATGTTTCAGGTTTCACTCGGCGTGATGTGATGGCAAATCGGTCAAATGGAAAACTGTTTGACGATGTGCGTATGGCGTGGAGGTTTTGTGACGATGCCGTCACTCCTGCTTTTAGATTATGATGTTCCGCAACCTCAAGTTTCATGCTGAGGCGAGGCTCGAAGTTCACGTAGGTCTTGTCGATGCCGTTTTTGCCCTGCTGAAGACCGGGGTTGTAGTAATCCTCTGATTGGGTGAAGCTATGCCCTTTGAGAGCTGAAAACAGGTTCAGTCTTATTCCGGTTTGCAGCGAAAACCGTTCCGAGAAGTCTCCGGTGTAGTTAAGCCACAAGTCGTTTCCCCAGCCCGAACGTATATCCTTCTCTCGGGTGGAGTTCACGACCCATTCTCCCGATTTCACACGAAACAATTCCGTGCGGAACCCTGCCTCCAACTCATGACTGTCGGCAATGCCATAGATGGCGCGTTCGTTGAGAGCTGCGGTGTGTATATACTCGTTCATGCGTTGATGGTCGCCCATGATATCCATCCACATGTCGCCCGAGTAGCTTGTCCATGAGCCGGTGGTCATGAATTTCCACCTGTCGCCGCGGTAAGAAGTCCATTTCAGCGATCCGGCGATATTTCCCCAGTCCATCCACATGATGTCGGAAATGCCCATATTGTCATGGGAGATTGAGCATGAGACATCGATATAATCCTCTTGTCGCGGATGGTAACGGAGCTTGGCGTTGATGTCATAAAAGTGCATAACCGTGCTCCTGTATTGAGGAACCATTTTCAAAAACAGATCGACGTATGACCGCCGCGCGCTCACGGCAAGCGAGAGCTTTTCCTTGACGATCGGACCGCTGGCATTGAGCTTGGCGGCAAGCACGCCTATTGTTCCGGAAGCGTGCCATTGTTCCATGTTGCCCGGCGCCAGTTGTATGTCGAGCACCGATGAAGTCGCTCCTCCGTAGCATGAGGGCATCAATCCTTTGTAAAGTGTGGCGCCTGCGAGGGCATCCTCATTGAATGTTGAGAAAATTCCCATCACGTGTGATGGATTGTAGAACGTGGCTCCGTCAAGCTGCACAAGATTTTGAGAGGCTGTGCCCCCTCGCACCATGTAGCCGCCCGATCCTTCGCTCTCTTGGCGCACGCCCGGGAGGAGGGTGATCGATTTGATGATGTCAACCTCGCCAAAGAGCACCGGAGCTTTCTCAAGCGATCGCATTTCAAGCGACTCGGCGCCTAATTGCACATTTCCCATGCGCCGAGTCGCCGAGTTGCCCGTAAACACGACCTCATCAAGTATCTGAGTCTCCACCGAATCCTTGTCGGCGGTCATCTGTGTTGATTGTGGAAATGCCTCAGTCCATCCGGCGACTAATGCGCTTCCCATAAATAAAAACCTGAAAAACATTCTATTTTACCTTATATGATTCAGCAGTGCGTTGATTACAGAATCACGATATGACATCCCGATTGAAATATCGGTTGCGCCTATGGTAACATCGTTGTTGTCAAATGCATCTATTTTGTCGCTATTCACTATATATGACTTGTTGACCCTCAGAAAACGCGGACGTGGCAGAGTCTCTTCCATTACCTTGATGGTCATGCGGGTCACTATATTCCTGCTTGGAAGATGGATTATGACATAGTCCTTCAGCCCTTCCACATAGAGTATGTCGTCCATCCTGACGCGCACATATTTTCTATCTGCCTTGACTGTCATGAATTCCGTATCCGACGGCTTTGCGTCATTTGACTCGGCTTCGTCAATAAGTCTCTTGTATGCCAATGCCCGGTCAACCGCATTGTTGAATCGCTCAGGGTCTATAGGCTTCACAAGATAGTCAAGCGCTTCCACTTCAAATCCTTCAAGGGCATAATCCGAGTATGCCGTGGTGAATACTATCATGCATTTAACCGGGATATTGCGGGCGAAATCGATGCCGTTAAGCCCTGGCATCTCAATATCCAGGAATATGAGGTCGGTGCTGTTTGCGGCAAGCCATTCTTTAGCCTCTGCGGCATTGTCAAACATAGCCGCCAATTCCAGTTCTCGACGGGTTTCGACAAGTCTTTTCATCCCTTTGCGGGCGATCGGTTCATCATCTATTATTATGCACTTCATTTCAACAGAATTTCTAATTCTACACAATATGTTTTGCCGCTGTTCCGGCATGTCAGGGAGTAATCTCCATCATAAAGCAGGTCAAGCCGGCGGCGTGTATTGCTGATGCCGATTCCTCCGTTTTTCATATTCTCCACATCTTCAGGGTGGAAATCATTGCTGCATTTGAAGGAGAGCCGGGAGGCATGGATGTTGAAACGCACATCGACGGTCGGCGCGCTGCATGACGGAAGTGAATATTTGACCGCATTCTCAATAAATGGGATGAGCAGCAGGGTAGGCATCATGGCGCATCCGCACTCTCCGTTCATCTCTATGGTATAGTCAAAGTTCTCTCGGCGTGATTTCTCTAGGACGAGGTAGCTTTCCAGAAATTTGGCTTCGTCGGCTACGGTGGTGTAGTCGCGGCTTATGTTGTTGAACTGGTAGGTCAACAGCATTTTAAGACTATTCATCAGCGACACCGATAGATCAGCGTCATCATAAGCGATAATTCCTATGTTGTTGAGCACATTGAACAGGAAGTGCGGATTGATCTGCTTCCGGAGATATGCATATTCCTGACGTGCCGTTTCGGCTTGAAGCAATACCACGCGCTGTTGGGTTCTCACCCAGTCCTGCAACAATAATATTGCGCTGATGCCACCTATGTAGAGAAGGAGTGTGATAATGGATCCGAGTGCCGAAATTATTTCGATGACCAACGGCAGGTTTTTGTCATAAACATTTGGTTCATAGGTTATAATCTGCGCCATTATCAAGGGAAAAGTAATAGCCGTGATGAAGATACACACTGACCATGCGTAACTCCTCACGCTGCCGTTGGACTTGAAGCGCGGATAGAGCCATAATATGTTGATGTATGCAAGAAATGCCAGGAGGAGAAACATAAACACCACCGAGACGATACGTTCAATTGTAAAATCCGGTTGGTCGGGGGTGGAAAAGAAAGTCCCGAATGAAATGATGACTAAAACCAGCAGAAATATGATGTTGCGGCTCAGTCTGAAACGACGTTCCACAAGAAAGGAAGTGACACGCGAATGCTCAAGCGCGCTCTCACGGATGATCGGCACTGGCGGCGGGGCTGGTAGCTCATAAAGTTGGATGCGAAGATAATCACACAGCTCTCGTATCTTAACCGAGGCAACCTCGGGAGTTGATTTGAGAGCCGCCAATATATCCGTCATCTTGTCAAGAATGAGGGTGGGCTTCAGGCGGCTGTTGATTGCAGCTATGTGATTTTTCAATCTGTCGGTCATCTTTGCCTCCCTCTTTAGCTCAAATCCGAGCTTGACATACAGCTGCCACATCCCAAGACTCAGCAGGATCAGCGACAACATTATGCAGTTGCTGAAAGAGTCGATGAATATCCATGGATCGCAATAGTTGGTGATACGCATCGGCAGTCCAAAGTAGATGCGTGCGCCGTATTCTCCCGCCAGTCCCGCAAGCGCCACGGCATACGATGTGGCGAAAACTCCGCAGCAATATAATCCATACCGCTTTTTCATCAACAGGCGCGGCGCTAACCACACATCGTTGACCGTAGCGGCAAGCATGAAAAATGCCACTGCCGGCACAAGCAGCCAGAAAATATTGCCGCCGATTTTGTCGTAAGTGTCCTGAAATGCCGAGATCACTACACCCGATGAGAGGTAAGCGAATATCAATGTCAATGACAGATATTTTATCGCTTTTTTCATTTTTGGAAAAATCACTTTATAATCGCTCTATCTTTTTCACGGCACAAAATTATGGAATATTTCCTGTCTTTGGAATGATTTTGCGACCAAATAATGAATTTCTGCGACATAATGCAGCCGATAACCCCCTCTTGGGAAGCTAACGGCTGCAACCTGAAAGACTCATGGGCGCCATATCGGCGCCCATGAGTCTTAGTTATATGTTTGTCTCAGAGTTTACTTAACATCGGGTATTTAGTAGTTCCACTGGCAGGCAACCATTCTCAAGTTCTCGCAAGCGATGGTGCGGAAGTCGTTGATGTAGTTGTAACGGCAGTTGATGTAGGTAAGTGACTGGTCAAATGACACGTCAAGCATGGTCAGCTGGTTGTTGTTACAGATAAGTCTCTGTAGGAAAGTCTGGTTGCTCAATGTCAATTGGGTCAAGTCATTGTAAGAGCAGTCTACGAACTGGATGTTAGGACAATTGTCTACAGTGAAGCTGGTCAAGTCATTGTAAGAGCATACGATGTCAAGAAGAGCGTTACAGTCGCGGAGGGCGAGAGTTGCCATACGGTTGTCGCTGCAGATGAAAGTGGCAAGAGAAGGCAGTCCTGATACGATCATGTTCTGGATCTCGTTGTCGTCAACATTGAGGTTCTGAAGGCTCTCAACTCCGAAGAGGTTGATGCTGGTGAGCTTGTTGTAACCGCAATACAGGTTCTTCAAGCTTGAGCAACCCTGCACATTCAATGCTTCAAGATGACAGCCCTGGCAGTTGAGGGTCTTCAATGTGGTGGCATTAGCTACGCTAAGTTCCACGAAGAGGTTGTTGGAGCAATTGATGTTCTGGATGAGCGGTGAACCGGCGATATTGATTTCGGTCAGGCGGTTACGGTAGATGGTCAACTTGGTAAGCGCTGAAGTTCCGTCGATATCGAGGGTTGAAAGTTTATTACGTGATGCGTTGAGTTCGGTAAGTGCTGCATCGCCGTCTACTGAGAGTGAAGTAAGAGCGTTACGTGAAACGTCTACTTTTGTAAGAGCGGTAAATCCTGAAAGATCGAGTGAGCCTGCAAGATGCTTATCCTTCCATTCGATCGCTGTTACATGGCCTCCGGAGGTTGTGACACCTTCCCATGTTGCCGGCGACTTGAGGTCTGTGATTTTAAGCTGTGATGCATTTGTGCCTCCCTTTTCGGCTGGTTGAGCTAAAAATTCCTGAAGCTTTTTCACCTCGTTCTTGTTAATCTGTGCGAAAGCTGTCACGCTACCCAGCATGATGGCAATCATTAATAAAGCCTTTTTCATAAACATTAAGTAATAGTTGAGTTTTTAAATGTTCGTTTGTCATTTTATACTCTAAGAACAACATCCGGGGAAAAAAAGTTTAAGCCATCCACAATTTATATAATTTTTTTAATCATGCGCCATCTTGACCCTCTTGCGCTGTTTTTTGATACATCTCCGCTATAACTTTACAGCGGCAGCCTGTGCGCCCCCGTGTATATGTTGTGTAGCATATTTCGAGTATGGAAAAAAATCGTATCTTTGCAGAAATAACCATAATATGTAATTACGAAACAGACATACGAAAGATATTACACATAACGATTTGCATTAACGCGCAATGACTAAATTTTGATTCGGTTAAATCTGGTAAATCTAACAATGGGTCGAAGAATGAGGTCAAAGTTTGCTTGGTGCGTCCTCCCAACGGAGGGCACAGGCTGCTTTTTCTAATTCTTGACCCAACGGCTTTACCAGAGCCCAACCGAAAAGATGCTGATAAAGAGTGCTGTGTCCTCTTTTTTGATACAGCCGAAGAATAAAAACACAAATAATACACTACCAAATAATACCTGCTATATGAAACAACCCGGAAACTATATGAAACAACCCGGAAAAACCTCATTGTCCGATATGCCTTTCAAGGAGATGGAAAATGACTTCGGAACCGAACGCTATGTAAATGGACTTATTAGATTCATAGAAAACTCATCTGCCCCAATTACAATTGCCCTGCAAGGTGAGTGGGGTAGCGGAAAAACCTCCATGATGACCCGCTTGGAGCGTAGCCTTTGTATCGGAGATAACGCGTCCTTTATCGGTGTCAGCATAAACACATGGGAATATTCTATGATGTCTACGCCCGAATTTACAGTCTATAGAATTCTTGCCAGACTTGTGCAAAAATTAACGAAAGATGATTCTGACACTAAAAAGACGTTCAAAAAGTTTATGCGAGGTGCCGGAAATATCTTATATCGAGGCTTAAGGGAGGTGGCAAAAGGTGCTGGTCCGTTAGCCGGAGTAGGTATTGAAATGCTGGCTCCATCGGATTTTCCATTTGGATCTGACGAAAACGATACCGCATCTTTGTCGGAACTCAAAATCGAGCTTGAACGAGCCATACAGCGGCGTATTGAAGCTGATGGAAAGCGAGGCGTGATAGTGTTTGTCGACGATCTTGACCGACTTAATCCGCCTGTCGCTGTGGAGATTCTTGAACTGCTGAAAAATGTGTTCACTCTTGACAATTGCATATTTGTTCTTGCCATTGACTATGACGTGGTGGTCAAGGGGCTTGAACCTAAATTCGGCAAACTCACCGATAAAAACGAAAGGGAATTCCGTTCATTTTTCGATAAGATTATCCAGGTGCCTTTCTCTCTGCCGGTGAGCAGTTATCGTCCTATGGACTTTGTCCTGAAAGCGTTGGTTGATATCGGTTATCTGAATGATTTTGACGCATCCGACCCCAATGTCATAACCCGTTTTTCGGCGGTGGTTGAATCATCTGTCGGTAAAAATCCACGATCCATAAAGCGATTGATCAACACGCTTTCATTGCTCGATTGCATCGCTCAGTGCGGAGCTTCTCAAAAAGAGGTGCCGACGATTGACGAAAAACTCTTGAACTTCATCGTTGTCGCAATTCAGATATGCTATCCCCGGATATATCGGTTGCTTGTGCATCGACCTGCATTCATGCTGTGGGACAAGGAATTCGTGCATAAAGAAGGAATCAGCGTCAACGCCGACAATCCTGAATTCAAGGAGTGGGACGATGTTCTTGAGGCGGCGTGTGCCACCGACAAGTATCTCACTCAACACATGCCTGACATAATGTCGTTATTTTTAATGATTATAAAAATTATGGGGCAATCGAACGAAGCAAATCCTGAAACGATAGGATTAAAACTGAAGCAAGTGCTCGACAAATCATCAGTGACCGGTGTCAATGCCTCTTTTAAGGCTGAGGATTTTGACCAGAAGGATCTTATCTATAAATTGTATGGCAATATGATTAAACGCCTCAATGCTCTTCGTCCCGATATCACACGATATAAGTTGAAGCGAAACACCGGCAATGGAGGCATATATATGTGGATTGATGATGACACAAGCTTTGACGTCACCTTTACTCCGTCGATAAATTCAAATAATGAAATCTCGTTGAAGCTGTGGATGGATTTCCACATCGCAAGACCGGAAAGAATGAAGAATATGTCATTCGATGAAATCATGACCGATGAGCGGTTGGCATCTTCTTTGACTGGCTTTGATTCAGTGCTTGCTCCTCTCCTTAAATCAGAATATTACCTTAAAGGACGCACCTACGATGGACATTCCACCTACTTTGCCTCGTTTACCGACGAATTGCGTTACATCCACAAAATGGGATGGATGTCAGGCGAAATCACCAACAATCCCGAATACTGGATTGAACTGAAAAAGCCATCTCACTTTGAAGAACGCAAAGTGATCGACACCATCACCAACCTCCTCATCGCCAATTACGACTTCCGCAAATCAATGAAGGACTGGCAGTAGGGACGCGATACATCGCATCCGCATAAACCCGAAATAGCGGGGCACACCTCCGGTGTTCCATCCTGCCCATCCTCCACACGAGCAACGCAAGTGTGGTGGCTAAGGAACTATACACGCCTGAGCTTCGAAGAAGCGATATGTTGATGATAAAAACCAGAAGGGTAAATCCATCGCTATCCGGGCACCGAGCGAAGCGTTATCGGCTTTAGCCGCTCTGCTTGCAGAGAATCATCTCTCCTGAAGCGCTCATAACCGCCTGAAAGGCGATGCTTACGGTTAGCCGGGTACAGGGAGCCGCAGGCGACCTGTGCCCGGAGACTTGCACCCCGGAATGCACTCTGCAAAGAGTGCCCCTGACCATCCCCGAAAAGGAGGTCGCTCGTGCCGGGAACACCTCCGGTGTTCCATCCTGCCCAACCCCCACACGAGCGAGTGTGGGGGCTACAGAAACCCCAACAACCTGAGCTTCGAAGAAGCGATACACATAAAAACATAACAAAATGACAGAACAAAAACAGTTGACAGGCACAAACCGGCTGGAGCTCAAAACACTCTCCGAGCTCTCCGGCATGGATTTCATCATAAAGGACTACCAGCGCGGTTACCGCTGGTCGCCTGTTGAGGTAGAGCGATTGCTCGATGACTTTGCCGAATTCATAAAGAGGGACAAAAAGGAAGGCGAGTTTTATTGCTTGCAGCCCGTAGTAGTGCGTAAAATCGCCGAAAACCGATATGAGGTCATTGACGGACAACAGCGTCTCACCACCCTAAATCTCCTCCTGCAATACTTTGGTGATGGTATAAAGTATAATTATCCGAGTTTCCGGCTGTATGGCATCGAGTATGAGACAAGACCGGAATCCCGAGAGTTTCTGGCAAATATAAAGAGTCCCAAAGTAAGTGCCGACGTTTATATCGATTTCCATTTCATGAATGAGGCTTATCTGACGATTGTCTCATGGTTTGAAAGAATGGCTGATGACTCTTTGCGGAGGGATATGCTCGACGCGTTGCTGAAGATGAAGAGGGTTGAGAACAACGGTGTCACAATCGACAAAGCCAACAATATAAGAGTGATATGGTATGAGGTCGCTGAGGATGAAACCTCATCGTCTGTCGATATATTTACCCGCCTGAACATCGGCAAAATACCGCTCACCGATGCCGAACTCGTTAAAGCTCTGTTTTTAAGCCGGGGAAACTTCGGCGATTCCGATGCGGAATTAAGGAAAATAAATCTCTCGACTGAATGGAACTTGATCGAGCAACATCTTCATGACGAAAGCTTCTGGCATTTCCTCAATCGCAGCAACAACCCTCTGAAATATTCAAGCCGCATAGAATTCATTTTTGACATAATCAGCGGTCGCACTCAAAAAAGCCGCAAATACCACACCTTTGACATATTTCAGCAACTCATCGCTTCGGATGGAGCTGAAAAAGTTTGGCTCAAAGTCAAGCAGCATTACAACCTCTTGAACGAGTGGTACATGGATCGGGAACTATACCATATAATAGGGTACCTCCTCGAACAAGGCGTCAAGATCGAGGAATTGATGGATGAGTGGAGCAGGTGCGACAAGACTCAGTTCCGCCATTTGTATCTGCGGTCGAAAGTCAGCAAAACTGTAAGCGGCATTAAAATCCCTGAATTGTCCTACGATTCCCGTTCCGAGGTGAAGAAGGTGCTGTTATTGTTCAATATATTGACCGTGCTGCAAAAAGACAATTCCGATATGCGCTTCCCGTTCAATCGCTTTAAAACTGAAAAATGGGACATTGAGCACGTGTGCTCGCAGACCGACCGCACATTGGAAAAATCAGGAATCTCAATGTGGTGTAAGGATATCTTGGAATTCTATTTAAGCGCTTTTACTCCTGACGCGCTTGAAGAGACTGTCCGTGGTGCCGGTTACGATACCGGATTGGAGAATGATTTGCTTGCGGTAGCCTCTCTTTATAAAAGCGATAAACCCGATAAAGATGCTGCTTCTGATCTGTTTTCAAAATTCCAAAAGCGTTTCAACGAGGAGGATGCCTCAATCCCTGATAAGGACAACATCTCCAACTTGGCTCTACTGGACTATGCCACCAATCGCAGCTATGGCAATGCGTTTTTCCCCATTAAACGAAAGCGCATAATCGAGAATGACAGCAATGGTGTTTTCGTGCCTATCGCAACAAAAAATCTGTTTCTTAAATACTATTCTCCGAGAGTGAACAGCCTTGAGAACTGGACCGAGGAGGATGGCAATCATTATCGTGATGCCATAGAGAAAACTATCAACGATTACATTATACCGGAAAATCATGAATGACATGAAGAAGAACAATATATCAGGAGAAGGCGACAGAACCTCATTTTTCAAACTATTCGTGGAGAATGATTTCAGAATCGTCATTCCCATGTTGCAACGCGAATATGCCCAAGGGCGTGAAGCTGTAAAGGAGATCAGGATTGAGTTCCTTAAGGCGTTGTACAATTATCTTGATGAAGGTGTGCCCGGGAGAG
The DNA here is from genome assembly GCA_910589555.1 of uncultured Muribaculum sp. Lineage (GTDB taxonomy): Bacteria > Bacteroidota > Bacteroidia > Bacteroidales > Muribaculaceae > Muribaculum. Next base: position 13,443 of record CAJUTE010000010.1, on the reverse strand, counting down.
ACCTCGATTTCATCTACGGCAATGTGTCTGACAATGCCTTTATCCCCTTGGATGGTCAGCAGAGACTCACCACATTGTTCCTGCTGCACTGGTATCTCAGCCGCATCACCCCCGACAGCTCTCTGAGGCAGCGATTTGACGAGGCTTTATTGGATGAGTCACGCCAACACTGCCGGTTTACCTATAAAACCCGTGTCAGCTCCGGCGAATTCTGCGACGCCCTCATGCTCCACGACCTCAACTTCCAATCCCCAACTCCACCTTCTCAACTCACGACTCTCGACTCTCGATTCTCGACTCCCCAAAAAATCATCGCTGACAAAAATTGGTTTCATCTATCATGGAAACGTGATCCCACGATTATGTCAATGCTCAATATGCTTGACGCAATACACAGCCTGTTTCATGACAGAGCCGACTTCTTGCCCAAGCTCCTTGACCTGAAGTCGCCGGTCATCACATTCATGTTTATGGAATTGGACCGCTATCATCTATCTGATGAACTGTATATCAAGATGAACTCTCGCGGCAAACCGCTCACCGACTTCGAAAATTTCAAGGCGCGCTATTCGGAATATATCGGCGAGGAGCTTCGGAAGTCAGGCAAATCGGTATGTCGCAATCGCCTCCTGAGCGGCGGCACGTCTCTATCCTTGCCGCTCGACAAGTATTTTGCCGAGCGCATAGACTCGGCGTGGACCAATATGATATGGGCATACCGTAACGACGGTGATACTGACTCATCGCTTGACTGCGGGCAGATGTGTGACTATCGCATGGCAAATCTTATCAGCGCCCTGCTATCGCTGAAATACATCGAACGTCATCCGCAGGTAAAAGGGGAGACCGATCCCGCGTTTGTGCTACTTGTCAATCAGTCAGGCAGGGAGATGCTCTCGTTCATCACTTTGCGTGACGGCGATGCGTTGTCGCTCGACAGCACTGAGTTCCTGATCGATGCTATGGATCGGCTCGCGGCATCAGGCGGGAAGCCTCAATCATCCCTTTCCCCCGATTTCCGGCACTGTTTCCCGCTTCATTCGTTGATGGAGAAAATCCTGTTCGCTCCGAGGGACTTGAATTACAATGACCGTGTGATGCTCTATGCCTGTCTCGGGTATCTTCTGAAATATGGTAATGATGACGGAATTAATCAATGGATGCGTGTGGTTTATAATTTGTCAAATGCCGATAATAACCGTATTGACAGCGCTTCTGAAGTCTCATCGGCGATTAGGAATATTCACCGGATGCTCGACTATGCGCCGTCGATTCTGCAACATCTTGCCGAGGGTAATCCCATCGAAGGATTCCCCACATGGCTTGTGGAAGAGGAGCGTATTAAAGCGTCGATAATCCTGCGCGATAATGGCGATAAATGGCTGAAAGAGATTCTTGAGGCGGAGCGCCACGGATACTTTAACGGACAGATCGGGTTCTTACTTGAATTTTCCGGTATATGGGAATTCTATAAAAATGAAAATGGGGCAGACTGGACCGACGATGCTGACGTGGACTATTTTGCCAAATTTGTGAAGTATTCAAAAGATGCTCAGGCTGTGTTTGCCAATAGCTATGAGGATAGAGTCAATGACGCGGGATATCGGTTTGAACGCGCGGTGCTGTTTAAGGGCGACTATCTGCCGTCAAATAATCAGCATTACAATCTGCTCTCCACCGCAACATCCCGGAATAACGTCAAACGTGATTTCTCATGGAAACGTCATCTCAGGCTTGACAAGGATGAGGAGGCAACAGAACGGCGCGGTTTCGTGAAAGCCGTTTTTGACGATCCCGCTTTCGACGCTTCTCAGCCTAATGAATCCCTGAAAGCCGTTTTCGCTGGAAAATCTACCGGATCGCAGTGGCGTGACTGTTTGATCAAACATCCTTCGGCAATCGGTTACTGTGAGCAAGGCTTCATCTCTTTCTTCTGGGGAATCGAAGGTCGCGAAGGTTGCGAAGGAATCTTGCCGATGCGCTCCTCCCGCCTGTCAGGCTACCATTGCGAGCTCTACACCTGGGGATTGTGCTGCGAACTTGAAAATAGCCCGACTGAGCCATTCGACGAAATCGGTTATGCCGAGCAGAAAGTGAATGACGAGCTCCCCTATATGTACTTTGACGGCTACAGAGTAGACCGCCGCAATCATTTCATTGCCATTTATGCCGAAACCGATCCTGATAAAGATTGGAGTCTGAAAAGATTTAGGCTGGAGTTCACCCAAGAAGGCTCGCCCAAGAAATCCGAGTTGCTTGACCGCCTCAATGACATCCTCATTGCGGAAGGCTTCGAGCAAAGCGCCGACAATACCCGCATCAAATACATCACCGACAGTGCCCAACTCAAATCCTATTTACCCCACCTCTTCACCAAACTCCAACAACTCCTGAAAGGTTAATCCTTCCCCTCCATAAACACCTCCGGCGTCCTTCCCATACTCGCGTTACTCGCACTGGGAACACCGGAGGTGTTCCATCCCGTCCAATCCCCACACACTCTCTCTCGTTGTCCGTGCGTGGTTGATGGTGATGAGGGAGTTACAAACCTGAAAAGGTTACTCTATCTGCAGCCGAGGGCCGAGCGAAGCGAGACCCTCGGAAAATGTTGTTTGATGAAATGTTTCTGAAAGAATCCTCTTCCACCCCACACGCATTTATTGTCAGATGTCGGCTCCTCCTCCGAGTGCTTTGTAGAGCGTAACGACCGACTGGAGCTGATTGACCTTGTCGGAGACAAGATTTAATCGGGAGTTCAGTAAATCCTGACGTGATGCCAGAAGCTCGAGATATGTGGCGTTGCTCGTCCGGAACAGGATTTCGTTTGATTTGACAGTTTTCTCAAGAGCCTCACATTGGGAGGAGTGGAATGCGTAGTTGTCGCCATACGATTCGATTGAAAACAACGCATCGTTCACCTCTTGACCGGCATTCAGAAGCGACTGCTTGTAGTTGAGCAGTGCAATCTGTTCCTCATCTTTAGAAATTCTCAGATTTGAGATGAGTTTACCTCGTTGGAATATAGGTTGTGTCAGTGAGCCCAATGCAGAAAGTATCCACCCTCCGGGATTGCTGATAGCTTGCCCCAGGGAATTGGTCCATCCCGCAGAACCGCCGATGGTGAGCGACGGGTAGAAAGCTGTGCGGGATTGGTTGGTCGAGTAGTAGGCTGCCGCCAAATCCATTTCGGCATGAACCACATCCGGACGGCGGGAGAGAAGTATGAGAGGAATCCCTACGGTTATATCTGACGGAATATTTTGAGCATCAAGATTGGAGCGGTCTATGGACCGGTGAGTGACACCTAATAGAGTGCAGATTGAATTTTCGGTTTCGCGCTGTTGTCGTATAAGTGTATTGTGTGTGGCACGAAGCCCTTCGAGATTGGCTTTGGCTTGGCTCAATGCGTTTTCGCGTAATTCACCTACCTTCAACTGTAGTTCCATTGTGCGTACTTGCTCACGCCATACCTCGATTGCTTGATTGCTGATTTCAATCTGGCTGTCGAGCATCAGAAGCGAGTAGTAGCTGTTGGCGATTGACGCGATGAGTTCCGACTGAACGAGTTGTGCATAAGCTTGCTGGCGCAGCAACAGCATCTGTTGCTCCTTTTGGGCATTACGCAGTTTGCCGAAAAGGTCAATCTCCCAACTCAGAGATAAGGGCAACTCATAAGTTTTGGATGATTTGTTGCCATCAACGCTGGTGATGGCTCCGTTGGGTGAGAATGTCAGTGAGGGCAGATAGGCAAGTTTTGCTGCGGTAAGTCCTGCTTTCGCCTCGTCAATGCGGAGCATGGCGATCTGTAGGTCTGTATTTGATGAAAGCCCCTCTTCAATAAGACTTTGCAGACAAGGATCAGTGAACAAATCATGCCATGGAATTGACCCGAGTGACGACAAGGAGTCAGCGTTCATCATTGTAGAGTCATTGTAAAGTGACTCTGACGGAAGTCCCTCGGGACGGCTGTAATTGCTATATATATTACAGCCCGTCAATCCCGAGGATAATAGTATTAATATTGGTAGAAATTTCATTTTGATAATTCTTTTTCTTTTTCACGTTCTTTGCGGGGGCGCCCCATGACTTTTTCCTCAATCCACTGGAATGTGATGAAGAATGCGGGAGTCACAAACAGGAGGCCGGCTGTGCCGATGATCATGCCTCCCACTACACCTACTCCGAGGGAGGTGTTGCCGTTAGCTCCGACTCCGGTGGCAAACATAAGCGGTAACAGCCCGAAAATCATCGTCAATGCAGTCATCAGAATCGGGCGCAGTCGCACTGATGCTGCCGACATTGCTGCCTCAGTCAGTGACATGCCTGATTTACGACGTTCAGTTCCGTATTCTGTGAGTAGAATGGCGGTTTTAGCCAAGAGGCCGATAAGCATGATCAAACCGGTCTGGAGATAGATATTGTTTTCAATTCCCCAAAGTTTGGCGAAAAGGAAGCTCCCCATGAGGCCGAAGGGCACCGACAGGATAACTGCCAACGGAATGAACAGACTTTCGTAGAGAGCGCAGAGGATAAGATAGATGAAAAGTACACAGATTCCATAAATAATGACTGTCGTATGATTGTTCCCTGTCTGTTCCTCCTCTCGTGTCATCCCCGAAAACTCATATCCGAAACCTGTGGGGAGAGTAGCTGCGGCAACTTCGTCGATTGCTTTGATGACATCACCCGAGCTGTAGCCCTGTGCCGGCATACCCTGCACGTTTATGGCGGAGAACATGTTGAAGCGCATCAATGATTCGGCGCCGTATGTCTTGGTTAAGGTTACAAATTGGCTTATAGGAGCCATGCCGCCTTTGGTCTTGACATAGATATTGTTCAGCGCCTCCATGCCGTCTCTGTAATTGTAGGGTGCCTGGACTATCACGCGGTATATCTTGGTGAAGCGGTTGAAGTTGGATGCGTATATGCTGCCGAAATACCCCGACAGCACGTTGAGCACTTCGCTTGTTGTGGTTCCGGCACGCTGACATTGAGCCTCATCTACATCGATGGTGTATTGAGGAAAATTGGAACTGAAGGATGTTTGTGCCATCTCGATTTCATTCCGTTTGTTCAACGCTTCAAGGAAGTCGGTGGTGACTTTGCTCAGTTCGTCATAACCTTTTCCGGAGCGGTCCTGCAAATATACATCGAAACTGTTGCCTGAGCCGTAACCCTGGATCATAGGAGGTGCAAAAATGAACAGTCTGGCATTCTTGATGTGTGATGTGTGCCGGTATATTTCGCTACGGATCGCATCAATGTTGTCATTGTCGCCGGTACGCTCCTCCCATGGCTTGAGCTTGATGATGAACATTCCGTGCGAGGAGCCGTTTCCCGATGCCATGCCGAAACCTGCTACCATATTGAAATTGTCAATCTGTGGTATGCCTTTCAGTTCTGACTGAATCTCCTGCATGATTGATTCGGTCTCCGATAGCGTGCTTCCGGCAGGTGAATCAAAGCTCATGAATATTGTTCCTGTATCCTCGTTGGGCACAAGACCCGTCTTGGTGGAGCCCATGAGCCCGATTAGGAGAGCGCAGGATGTTGCAAGCACCGACCATCCGAGCCATTTGTGTTTGATGAAGAAGAATACGCCTGTCACATATTTATTTACAATCTTTTTGAATCCTGCGTCAAAGGCAAGACGGAAGCGTGTGGAGAATTCTGGTTTGCTCCCTTCGGTTAGTTCCTGGTTCGGACGAAGTATAAGTGCGCAAAGGGCGGGGGAGAGGGTCAACGCATTGATGGCTGATATGCCTACTGCAACCGCCATTGTGATGCCGAACTGAGTATAGAATACACCTGAGGTGCCTCCCATGAAGGATACCGGAACAAACACAGCCATGAATACCAGTGTCGAGGTAACAAGGGCGGATGATACGCCTTCCATTGCATCGACGGCGGCGCGATAGGTGGATTTATAACCTTCGTCAAATTTGCTCTGGACGGCTTCGACAACAATAATCGCATCATCCACTATGGTGCCGATCGCAAGAACGAGGGCAAACAGGGTGAGCAGATTGATGCTGAAGCCCGCTATGTAAAGTACGGCAAATGTACCTATAAGTGATACGAAAATACTGATTGTAGGGATAAGTGTCGAGCGCGGATTCTGAAGAAAGAAATAAACTACCAGCACAACGAGGATGATGGCTTCGAGAAGAGTTTCGATAACTTTGTTGATTGATGCGTCAAGAAATGTTTTGGTACTCATGAGCTGAACCAGCTCCACATCATCGGGAAGTGATTTTTTTACCTGTTCCAGATAATCCTCGATGTTGATGATTATCTCGTTGGCATTCGAGCCTGAGATCTGATTGATCATACAGGTCGCGCCGGGCAGACCGTTGACGAAATCTTTGTAGGAATAACTTTGGGCTCCGAGTTCTACATCGGCTATATCTTTTAGGCGCAGCACCCGTCCATCATCGAATGCTTTGATGATGATTTCCTCAAATTCGCTCTCCTCCTCCAGTCGTCCGCGATATTTAAGGGTGTATTGAAACACATTTTCCGAATCCTCTCCGATGGCGCCCGTCGAGGCCTCGATGTTTTGGCTTGACAGGGCGGCGGTAACATCAGCCGGCACAAGTTCGTATTGAGCCATCACGTCGGGTTTTAGCCATATACGCATGGCGTAAGCTCCGCCCATGACGTTTACCTCGCCTACGCCTGTGATACGCTGGATGCCGGGCTTGATGTTGATGTTCATGTAGTTGGTCAGGAAAGTCTCGTCATAAGTGCTGTTTGGACTGAATAGCCCGAACACCATGAGGGTGCTGTTCTGGCGCTTGCGGGTCGTCACTCCAACCTTTGTCACCTCAGCGGGAAGAAGAGCGGTAGCGGTCGATACACAGTTTTGCACATTGACCGCAGCCATATCTCCATCGCTCCCTTGCTTGAAAAATATAGTGACTTCGCCACTTCCTGTATTGCTCGCGGTGGAAGTCATGTACGTCATGTTTTCTACCCCGTTGATCGCTTCTTCCAGCGGCACGATCACACTTTTCTGAACAGTCTCGGCATTTGCTCCGCTATAGGTGGCGGAGACTCGGACTGTAGGCGGTGCGATGTCGGGATACTGTTCGACGGCGAGAGCGAAAAGACCAATCAGTCCCGCCACAACAATTACAATTGAAATGACTATCGAGAGGATTGGTCGGTCGATAAATCGTTGGATATTCATTTGGCGTCCTCCTGTGTTTTTGTCCGCTCTTTCATCGCGGTGATTTTAGTGCCGGCTTTGAGTAGTCCTGCACCTTTGGCAACGATAGTGTCGCCTTCGGCAATGCCCGACACGACAATGTATTCCTTGCCATCGTTAATCTTGAAAACTTCGATAGGGGTTGAGACTGCCGAGCCATTGACCACTTTATAAGAGAAGATGCGGTTTTGGAGCTCGTAGGTTGCCCCTTGTGGTATGACTAATGACTCCGGACGGTTGTAGGAGAGTATTACGTTAGCTGAACCGCCGCTTAGCAATTGGCGACTCTCATTCGGAAAGTTTGCGCGGAGCGATACTGTACCGGTGCTTTTGTCGACCATCCCGCTGATCACATCTATCTGTCCTTTATGACTGTACACATTGCCATCCTTTAGCTCAAGCGATATCGGGGGATAAGATTTCAGAGCATCCTCCATTGAACCATATTTTGTGGTCAGTTCAAGGGCTTGTTTCTCACTCATGGAAAAATAAGCATACATTCTGGAGTTGTCCGATACATTTATAAGAGGTGTGGCAATTGTCGGTCCCACGAGTGAGCCGATGCGGTAAGATGTCATTCCCGCGATTCCATCGACCGGACTCTTGACTTCGGTATAGGAGAGATTGTTTTCTGCTTCTCTAAGTTCTGCCTTGGCATGAAGGAGTGCCGCTTCGGCACTCTTGTATGTGTTTTGAGCGGTGCGAAGCTCGAAGTCCGAGATGATTTTCTCTTTGAATAATTCCTCTTTGCCCTCAAGGCTCAGTTTAGCGTTGGCAAGACTTGCTTCTGCGGTAGCCACTGCTGCCTGCGATTTCTGAAGCGCCGCACGGTAAGGAACCTGATCGATGATAAAAAGCACTTGACCTTTGCGAACTCTCGCGCCCTCATCAATACATACTTCCGTGATGAGTCCTGAAACTTCAGGACGTATTTCCACATCTTGTCGGCCTTCGAGGACTGCTGTGTATTTGACGGCAAGATTCCTCTCCTCGGGTTTTACAATGAGTAACGGATACTCCTGCGGAACGTCAATTTTCTGCTCGCCGTTTCCTCCATTGCACGAGGTCATGGCAAATACGGAGAGCACCATAACATAAATTGATTTATTGGTTATCATATCGTAATTGAAATTTGTGCAAATTTACGCTCGTATATAAGGGGACGGCTTAATCTCATTAGACCAAAAGTTGTCCAATGTGCCCACAAGTGTGGCAAATTCACATAATTTAATATGCCGGATTTCCCAATCTGTTCAGCATCAGATACCTTTGCAGGATAAATCATCTCGAAGATAATGACACATACACAGCTGATTGATTTTTTCCCGTCTGAAAATTCCGTGCTTGACAGGATGCTGCTTGTGAGCCCGGAGATGTTTCATCAATTGCTCGAAAAATCAGTGCATAAATGCCGGATGTTCCTGCTGATAACCCGTGGGTCGATTACAATAAAGAAAAATATCTCCACGATGCGGGTCGAAGCCAATCATCTCGTTGATATGTTGGCTTGGGAGCCTACATATTTTGAATCCATTAGCGATGATCTGGTGGCATGGTGTCTGTTGCCGAATTATCTGTTTACGAATGAATCCCTGGATGGTATGAAACCGGCAGATTCCGAACTGTTTAAAGACAGGCTGTCAATCTCTATGCTCGGGTTGAGCGGTGAGGAGTGCGCCGTGATGGATCGGCAGCTGAATATGCTGCATGAAGCTCTTGTTGACACCGGTCATTTCTATAGAATTGAGTTGTGCAGGTCGTATTTCCGTAGTTTTATGCTTGAATATGGAAATATTGTATTGCACAAACGTAATGCCGGATTCAGGACATCGGAGGTCGAAACCCGACAGGATCAGATTACGCGCAGTTTCCTGAAATTGGTGTGGAAGCATTATCTCGCAGAACATAATGTGGAGTTTTATGCCGATAGTCTGTGCTTGTCAACAAAACATTTGTCGCGGGTCATTCGTGAGAAACTTGGCAAAACGCCTTATTCCGTTATTCGCGATGAATTGTTGCAGCGTGCGGTGTATCTGCTGAAAAATCCAAAGATGTCCATTCAGGACATATCTACAGAATTGCATTTCTCCGAGATGGCAGCTTTTTGCAAATTTTTCAAAAAGAATAAAGAGATGTCGCCCTCGGCTTTCAGGCGAAGAGAATGTGGATACCCGGAGAGCACCTGAACCACCATCATTTGCCCTCACTCGCGTTTCTCATGCACGAGGAGATGTGTAGCGCTGTATTGGTGTCTTACTATCGTAGTGTATTAGAACGGTGGCGCGCCCTCTTCGGGGCCGCCGAGGATATCTGCTGTTCCGCCGGAGAATTGCGTGGCTCCGCTCGGGGCGTCGGATAGGGCATTGATGCGCGAGCCCATGGTTCCGGATACTGCGCGCACCTCTTCGTCGGTCCAGTTTTCGAAGCGGGCGAAACGAGCCTTGAATCTTAATTTCACGTCATCGACCGATCCGCTTCGGTGCTTTGCCACGATGAACTCGGCTAATCCTCTGATATCATTGCCGTTAGCATCCTCGGTAGAGCGTGTGTAGTATTCGGGTCGGTGGATGAAGCACACGATGTCGGCGTCCTGCTCGATGGCTCCTGATTCACGCAAGTCGCTGAGCTGCGGGCGTTTGCCGTCGCTTCCCTGACGTGACTCGACCGAACGGTTAAGCTGTGAAAGCGCCACAATAGGAATGTTGAGCTCCTTGGCGAGCTGCTTCAATGAGCGTGAAATCATACTGACCTCCTGCTCGCGGCTGCCGAATTTCATGCCGGCGGCATTCATAAGCTGCAGGTAGTCAATGATTATGAACTTGACTTGGTGCTCTCTCACGAGTCGGCGCGCTTTAGTCCTCAGCTCAAGGATGGAGAGTGAGGGGGTGTCGTCGATGAAGAGCGGCGCGCTGTAAAGGTGCTTCACGCGCGACATGAGTTGGTCCCATTCGATGTCGGAGAGCTGTCCCGACTTAATCTTCTGGCTTTCAAGTTCGCACACGTTGCTGATGAGACGGTTGACCAACTGCAGGTTGGACATTTCAAGCGAAAATATCGCCACGGGAGTGTTGTAGTTGACCGCCATATTTTTTGCCATTGACAGCACGAACGCGGTCTTACCCATCGCAGGACGTGCGGCGATGATGATGAGGTCGGAGCTTTGCCATCCCGAGGTGAGTTTGTCAAGCTCATGGAATCCCGATTCGAGTCCGCTCAATCCCGACTTTCTGTTTGCCGCCACCTGAATCTGCTCGATGGCTTGTCCGATGACCGGGTCGATCTGCGTAACCTCTTTCTTCACATTGCGTTGGGAAATCTCAAACAGCTTACCTTCAGCCTCTTGAAGAAGATCGTCGATGTCGTTGCTCTCGTCAAATGCCTTACCCTCGATGGCTGCGGCAAATGAAATGAGTTCGCGGGCGAGGTATTTCTGAGCCACTATTCGGGCATGGAACTCCACGTTGGCGCCCGATGCGACTCTTGACGTGAGCTCCGAGATGACCACGGGGCCGCCAATCTCCTCGAGAGTGTCGTTGCGTCGCAACTGCTCCACGACGGTAAGCATATCGATGGGCTGCTGCGCCACGCCGAGCGACTGTATCGCTTCATAAATGCGTTGATGCTTAGGCTCGTAGAAGCTTGCGGGCTTGAGAATGTCGCACACGGTGGTGTATGCGTCCTTTTCAAGCATCAGGGCGCCGAGCACCGCTTCTTCCACATCTTTGTCCTGAGGCATGACTTTGCCTATCGTTTCAAATGCCTGAGCCGGCTTTTTGGGCTGTCGCCGCGAGTATGATTGGGGTTTTTCGTCCATCGGTGGTTGTTTTATAGTGCAAAATTAATTATTTCGCCATTAAAAAACGCCTATATCAGCCCAATTATTATTTACATAAGGTGAACAAGAAATGAACATTGAGAATAATTTTGTAATTTTGCATGTAAAACCAATGAAATTGAATCTTATTAAATATCACATTTTTATGTACAATTATCTAAAACCGTTATTTATGTCGGCTCTACTTGTCACTGCTGCCTCCTGTGGGGAGAAGCAGGCTGAAGAGACAGTGATTGACAAGATGGATGTCAAGTGTGAGAATGGAATATTCTCGGTAGAGGCTTTGGAAGCATTGGGACGCGTCACCGATCCGGTGGTTTCTCCCGACGGCTCAAAAATCCTTTACGGAATCGCTTACGAGAGCGTTGAGCAGAACCGCAGCAACCGCGATCTTTATGTGATGAATGTCGACGGGTCGGATGCTACACGCATCACCCGCACTCCGAAATCGGAGAACAATGCCGTGTGGATCGACGGCGGCAAGAAAATCGCGTTCCTTTATCCCGACGGCGACAAGACCCAGATATGGGTGATGGATGCCGACGGCTCCAACCGCAAGTGTGTGAGCAGCGTGGAGAGCGGAGTGTTTGGCTTCAAGTTCTCTCCCGATGAGAGTAAGGTGTTGATGATATCCAATGTGAAATATGCCCGCACCGCCGAGGATGTTTATCCTGATCTTCCCAAGGCGTCGGGACGCATCATCGACGACCTCATGTATAAGCACTGGGATGAATGGGTGACTGAAGTGCCTCATCCTTTCCTTGCTGACTTTGACGGCAACAGTGTGGCTAACGTGGTTGACATCATGGAGGGTGAGCCTTACGAGGCGCCGATGAAGCCGTTTGGCGGCGTTGAGTCGTTTGCCTGGTCGCCCGACAGCAAGCAGCTTGTGTATGTGAGCCGCAAGAAGACCGGCATGGAGTATGCCATCTCCACCAACTCCGATCTCTATCTCTATGATGTGGCATCCAAGGAGACTAAAAATATCACCGAGGGTATGATGGGCTATGATACAGCGCCCGCATTCTCGCCCGACGGAAACTATCTGGCATGGCTCAGCATGGAGCATGACGGATATGAGAGTGACAAGAACCGCATATTCGTTATGAACCGCGCCACCGGTGAGAAGACCGATCTTACTACCGATTGGGATTTCACAGCCGATGCGATCGCCTGGAACACCGACTCCAAGTCGCTGTATTTCCTTGCTCCCTATATGGGCGTGACCCCGATATTTAATATAGATGTGGCAAGCCACAAGATCGACACCGTTGCCGACGGTGTGTATGACTACGCGGCTCTCGCTCCGGTTGATGCGTCGACATTGATCACTATGCGTCATTCGATGATTGCGCCTAATGATATTTTCTCAGTGAAGGGTGGCGAAGTGGCTCAGCTTACCGATGCCAACAAGGATATCATGTCGCAGCTCAATATGCCCACCGTGGTTAAGGAGCTTGTGCCCACCACCGATGGCAAGCTGATGACTACATGGGTTGTGCTTCCTCCCAACTTTGACGAGAGCAAGCAGTATCCAGCGATACTTTATTGCCAGGGTGGACCGCAGCAGGCTGTGAGCCAGTTCTGGAGCTATCGTTGGAACCTGATGCTGATGGCTTCGCAGGGCTATATCGTGATAGCTCCGAACCGTCGCGGACTTCCGGGCTTCGGCACCGAGTGGAATGCGCAGATTTCGGGCGATTACGGCGGTCAGAACATGAAGGACTATCTCAGCGCGGTTGACTATATGAAGGCTCGTCCATACGTGGATGCGGCTCACATCGGCGCTGTCGGCGCAAGCTACGGCGGTTTCTCGGTTTATTGGCTTGCGGGCAACCATGACAAGCGTTTCGCGTGTCTCATCGCCCATGCGGGTATTTTCAATACTGAGTCGCAGTATCTTGAAACTGAGGAGATGTGGTTTGCCAACTGGGATCTCGGCGGTCCGTTCTGGGATAAGAGCAATGCCACCGCACAGCGTTCATTTGCAAACTCTCCCCACCGTTTTGTTGACAAATGGGATACCCCGATTCTGATCACTCACGGAGAGCTTGACTATCGTATTCTCGCATCGCAGGGCATGATGGCGTTCAACGCCGCCAAACTTCGCGGCATTCCTGCCGAGATGCTTGTGTTCCCCGATGAGAATCACTGGATTCTCCAGCCTCAGAATGCCGTTCTCTGGCAGCGAGTGTTCTTCCGCTGGCTCGACCGCTGGTTGAAAGCTGAAAAATAGAAATTTAATTACATTGTGATAAATTTGGAGTGGGCAGTGTGGCAAGTGATTGTCGCACTGCTTTTTTGTTTGACTTCGTAAATTAAAATCCGAAGTGCGAATGTTCGGCTGCTAAATAAATCCCCTCACTCCTCTCGGGAGGGGATGCCAAGCGGCGGGGGC
>CAJUTE010000009.1 GCA_910589555.1 uncultured Muribaculum sp. | reverse complement strand
GACTAACGCTCTGTTGTGGTTTGATGTAGAATTCATTAAATAGACAACGTTGCGTTATGAAACTTCTAAAGCTCGCGTGTTGTGGTTTGATGTAGAATTCATTTAATAGACAACAAAATACGACAATGGAAAAGAACATCAAGAGTTGTGGTTTGATGTAGAATTAATTTAATGTTGTTCCGGAAAAACTATCGTGACAATCGTTTTAGAGGACAGGCTCAAACACGAGAGCCTGTCTCTTTTCCGGAATATAGCCTCTGCAAAAACAAGACCACACGCCATAGAGACAAAGCCATATCATCGCTATCACTGCTGAATTTGGGCACTTATCGTAATCCGTTTTTCGTTTTTTTCCTACCTTTGCAGTAGAACAATCAACAACACTTCATTATGGCTAACAACATAATCCTTTTTGATCCTGCCGAAGAGCGCGACAATCTTCTGCCGCTCACTTTCACCCGTCCGGTTGCCGAAATACGAATCGGAATAAACACCATACGCCGCAAGTGGGAGATCGCGTTTCCCGGAAATTATTCCTACAAGACTCAGGATTACCTCGCCGCGAAATATCCGCTGAAAGAGGAAAACACTATCGAAGATTTCTACATCGCCGGCAATGTGTGCCCGTCACCCGAGCTGATCAACGCCCTGTCGTCACTACAGCCGGGAACGGCAATCACCTGCAATGGCACTGAGATAGCACGCCGCGGAAAAAAAGCCGAAAACTCAATAGTGCTTGACGGCGCCGCACCGCTCATCATAAAGACCCTCCCTGACATCTTCATGCTCAACGACCGCGCCCTCATCGACGACTTCAAGGCTCTCACCGGCGGAAGAAATTCCCTGCCGGTAAGTGACACCTGCACCGTGATCGGCGACACCACCTTCCCCGACGGAACACCCAAGCTGTTCCTCGAACCCGGCGCCAAAGCCGAAGGGGTCATTTTCAACCTCAACCACGGACCGGTCTACATCGGTCGCGACGCCGAGATCATGGAAGGCACCTGCGTGAGAGGTCCTCTCGCTCTCTGCGACCACTCATTCATCAACATGGGCTCAAAAATCTACGGCGCCACCACCATCGGACCCTACTGCAAGGTGGGCGGCGAAATAAACAATGTGGTCATCACCGGCTACAGCAACAAGGCGCATGACGGATTTCTCGGCAACGCCGTAATCGGCGAATGGTGCAACCTCGGAGCCAACTGTGTGTCGTCAAATCTCAAAAACGACTACTCGGAAATACGCCTGTGGAACTATCCCTCACGCCGGTTCATCCACACCGGACTTCAGTTCTGCGGACTCATCATGGGCGACCACACAAAAGCGGGCATAAACACCATGTTCAACACCGCCACAGTGGCAGGCGTGGGATGCAACATCCACGGAGCCGGATTCCCGCGCACCTACATTCCATCGTTCAGCATAGGAGGCGCCGCCGGTTTCTCCGACCTTCCGCTCAGCAAATTTTTCGACACTGCCCGCCGCGTAATGGCGCGCCGACATGTCGAACTGACTCAAGCCGACATCGACATCCTCACACATCTTTACGAAACAAGATAAAACCGGGGGCGAAAACCTCCCTTTTTGACCTTTAACCGCGAAAAAGTCCGTGCTTTTTCGCGGTTTTGCAATAAATTTGCATAAAAATTCAAGTTTCTTTGTGCATTTATTGTATTTTGTTAGTAAATTTGCCATTCCAAAAATAATCCGACGGAATTATGAACAAACGCCAGATTCGCCTTTTGGCGATACTTGAGATATTGAACAATAACAGCATCGGCAGCCAGGAAGAGCTGTCCAGGCTCCTTGCTGCTCGTGGATTCTTTGTCACACAAGCCACATTGTCACGCGACCTGAAAGCGCTTAAGACCACCAAAGTCGTATCATCGCTCGGTGGCTACCGCTATATAGTCACCAAACCCGGCGAAGTGCCTGAGGACGAAATATACGAGACCGTCCCAACGACAGCTCAGACCGGAACCCACCGCAATGTGGAGTCTATGAGATTCACCGGAAATATGCTCATATTCAGAACTCCGTTCGGATATGCCAGCGGCCTCGCCTATGACCTCGACCAGCTCGTCACTCCTTATATATTAGGAACCATAGCCGGAGCCGACACCGTAATGGTGGCAACTGCCGAAGACGCATCACGCGATGAGATACTTGACTTCTTCAAGGGATTCGTCCCCGAAAGGGTGATCGCCAACGCACGCAAGCAGATAGCCGAGGCAAGCAACAATTAATATTAAACCATTTATTATAGACGAATATAAGAACGATGACAGACAACATGTCAAACATTGAGGTCATAGTCGCCTCGGAAGAGCACATAGGGTATGTCGACGAAATTCTTGACACCATCAACCGCGCAGCTAAAGTGCGCGGAACAGGCATTGCCAAACGCTCGCCGGAATACGTGAAGCAGAAAATGCTCGAACGCAAAGCTGTCGTTGCAATATGCGACGGCGAATTTGCAGGATTCAGCTACATTGAGTGCTGGAGCAACAAGGAATTTGTGGCTAACTCAGGATTGATCGTTGCCGATAAATTCCGCGGACTGGGATTGGCGACACGTATCAAGCGACGCATTTTTGAATTGTCGAGAGAGATGTTTCCCGATGCAAAAATTTTCTCCCTCACCACCGGAGCGGCAGTGATGAAAATGAACCACGACCTTGGCTACCGACCCGTCACATTCGATCAGCTCACCACCGACGCCGCATTCTGGCGAGGATGCGAAAGCTGCGTGAACTTCGACATACTGCAACGCAACGGCGGACACAAATGCCTCTGCACAGGTCTTCTCTACGACCCGAAAGAACCCCATCACACCAATTGATTATAAATTAAATTACAACACATACATCATGACTCAAGAAAGAAAGAAAGTGGTGCTCGCCTTCAGTGGCGGTCTCGACACCTCATTTGCCGTAAAGTATCTGTCGGAAGACTGCGGCTATGACGTTTACACCGCGATTGCAAACACCGGCGGATTCTCACCCGAAGAGCTGAAAGCAATCGAAAAACGTGCCCTCGACCTCGGCGCGAAAGCACATGCCACTCTCGACATAACCAAAGAATATTATGACAAGAGCATAAAATACATGATCTTCGGCAATGTGCTCCGCAACGGAACCTACCCCATCTCCGTAAGCTCCGAGCGCATATTCCAGGCGATAGCCATCATCGAATATGCAAAATCGGTAGGAGCGAAGTACGTGGCACACGGAAGCACAAGCGCCGGCAACGACCAGGTGAGATTCGACATCACATTCCAGATCCTCGCACCTGAAATCGAGATCATCACCCCCACCCGCGACATGAACCTCACCCGCGAGTATGAGATCAACTACTTGAAGGAACATGGCTATGTAGCCGACTTCAAGAAACTCGAATACTCCATCAACAAAGGCTTGTGGGGTACATCAGTCGGAGGAAAGGAAACACTCCACAGCGACCAGACTCTTCCCGAGGAAGCCTACCCCACCCAAATGACCGCCACCGCCGACAGCCGCCTCACCATCGACTTCACCGAAGGCGAGATTTCGGCAGTCAACGGCGAGCCGTTTGCCGACAAGGTTAAAGCCATCCAAAAGATCGAGGAGATCGTGGCTCCCTACGCGCTCGGACGCGATATGCACATCGGCGACACAATCATCGGCATCAAGGGTCGTGTGGGATTCGAAGCCGGAGCCCCCATGGTGATCATCGCCGCCCACAAGATGCTCGAAAAGCACACCCTCACCAAGTGGCAGCAATACTGGAAAGAGCAACTCGGCAACTGGTATGGAATGTTCCTACACGAAGCACAGTATCTCGAACCCGTGATGCGCGACATCGAGAAGTTCCTCGAGTCATCGCAGCGCAACGTCACCGGAAAGGTGATCATCGACCTCAAGCCCTACCGCTTCATCACCGTGGGCGTCGAGAGCGACTTCGACCTCATGAAGACCGAC
Source organism: uncultured Muribaculum sp. (assembly GCA_910589555.1). Lineage (GTDB taxonomy): Bacteria > Bacteroidota > Bacteroidia > Bacteroidales > Muribaculaceae > Muribaculum. Next base: position 72,169 of record CAJUTE010000009.1, on the reverse strand, counting down.
TTCGGCGAATACGGCGAGCTCAGCAAAGGCTGGACTGCCGACGACGTCAAAGGATTCACCAAGATCCTCGGCAACCAGATGAAGATATACCATTCCGTACAGGCGCGCAACAATAAAGAAAGAGAAGCATGATCAAAGCCGGAATAATAGGAGGAGCGGGATACACCGCCGGAGAGCTGCTGAGGCTCCTCATAAACCATCCCGACGTTGAGATAAAGTGGGTCCACAGCTCAAGCAATGCCGGCAACAACGTCGCCGACATCCACCAGGGGCTCATCGGAGAAACCGACCTGAAGTTCACCTCCGACCCCGATTTCAACAACATCGACGTGATGTTCTGCTGCACACCCCATGGCGAAACCAAGAAATTCATGGAGAGCCATCAGGTGCCCGAGGAACTCCGCATCATCGACCTGTCGACCGACTACCGCATCAACGACGGCACACACGACTTCGTCTACGGACTCCCCGAGCTCAACCGCAAGCAGATTGTGCGCGGTGCCAAGCACGTGGCAAATCCCGGATGCTTCGCTACGGCAATCCAGCTTGCACTGCTGCCGCTCGCCAAGAACCTCCTGCTCAACTCACCCGTCCACGTCACCGCCATCACCGGCTCGACAGGCGCAGGCGTGAAGCCGTCGGCTACAAGCCACTTCTCATGGCGCAACAACAACGTGTCGATCTACAAGCCGTTCAAGCACCAGCACCTCGCCGAGATACGCCAGTCGCTCACTCAGCTTCAGAACAGCTTCAAAGCCGACATCAACTTCATCCCCGTGAGAGGTTGCTTCGCGCGCGGAATAATGGCTATTGTATACCTCGACTGCCCCGTGGCTGTCGAAGAGCTGAGAAAACTCTATGAGGACTATTATTCCGACCACAACTTCACATTCGTGACCGACAAGGCTCCCGACCTCAAGGACGTGGTCAACACCAACAAGTGCATACTCCACCTTGAAAAAGTCGACGGCAAGCTGCTCATCACCTCCGTCATCGACAATCTGGTGAAAGGCGCCTCGGGACAAGCCGTACACAACATGAACCTACTCTTCGGGCTCCACGAGCGCGTGGGACTTCAGTTGAAGCCATCGGCATTTTAACAACACCTCAATTAATCAACGATGAATCTATTTGACGTATATCCGCTTTTCGACATCGAGATAGATCGGGGCAACGGTTGCCACGTATATGACAACCACGGCACCGAATACCTCGACCTATATGGCGGCCATGCCGTGATTTCGGTGGGACACTGCCACCCGAAAATCGTAAAGGCGATTAACGAGCAGGCATCAAAGCTGATGTTCTACTCCAACTCGGTCATCAACCCGCTACAGCAGAAGCTTGCCGAAAAACTCGGAAAAGTATCTGGCTACGATGACTACCAACTCTTTCTCGTGAATTCAGGAGCCGAGGCTAACGAGAACGCACTCAAGCTCGCCTCTTTCCACACCGGAAAGTCGAGAGTCATAGCCTACGGCAAAGCCTTCCACGGAAGAACATCGGCAGCCGTCGAGGTGACCGACAATCCCAAAATCGTGTCGCCCATCAACGACAACGGACACGTGACATTCCTGCCACTTAACGACATCGACGCCACCATCAATGAACTGAAGAAAGGCGACGTGTGCGCCGTCATCATCGAAGGCATTCAGGGTGTGGGCGGAATACGCATCCCCTCCGACGATTTTCTGCGTGTGCTCCGTCAGGAGTGCGACCAGTACGGCGCCGTGCTCATCCTCGATGAAATACAGTCGGGCTACGGACGCTCCGGAAAATTCTTCGCCCACCAGTATTCAGGAATCCGTCCCGACATTATCACCGTCGCCAAAGGCATTGCCAACGGATTCCCAATGGGCGGTGTGCTGATAAGCCCGAAATTCATACCCGAATACGGTCAGCTCGGCACTACTTTCGGAGGCAACCACCTCGCTTGCGCCACTGCGATAGCCGTGCTCGACATTTTTGAAGAGGAAGGGCTGGTCGACAACGCCGCTCTCGTCGGCGCCTATCTGCTCAGCGAGCTGCAAGGACTTCCCGGAATAAAAGAGGTGCGCGGACGCGGACTCATGATCGGAATCGAACTGGAATTCCCGGCTAAGGAATTGCGTCGCCGTCTCATCTTTGACGAACACGTGTTCACCGGCGCGGCAGGCACCAACATCGTGCGTCTTCTGCCTCCATTAAGCCTCACTATGGAGGAGGCTGAGACATTCCTCACCCGTTTCAAACGACTTCTCAACATAGCCCAACAATGAAAATATCAGTCATAGGCGGCGGAAATATGGGATCGGCTATTGTCAGCGGACTCGTGTCCTCAGGCAATTTCGCCGCATCCGATATTTCGGTCAGCTCTCCCCGCCAAAGCACACTCGACGCGCTGTCGGCGCTTTGCCCCGGCATAAACACCTCTACCGACAACCGCACGGCGATAAAAGGCGCCGACTACATCATCCTTGCCGTGAAGCCGTGGGTGCTGCCGGCTGTTCTCGAAGAGATAGCCCCGGCAGTCGCCTTCCGCGACCAGTCGTTGGTGTCGCTCGCCGCCGGAATCACCATTGCCGACATCAGCGAGATGCTCCACCGCTATTCATCGGACCGCACCATCTTTCGTGTCATCCCCAACACGGCAATGTCGGTGGGCGCGAGCATGACATTCATCTGCCATGACAATGCTTCCGACGACAAGGTGAACGACATCGTGACCCTCTTCGACCAGCTCGGCTCTACCGCCGTCATCGAAGAGCGCCTCATCGGCGCCGCCACAGCATTATGCTCATGCGGCATCGCCTATGTGATGCGCTACGTGCGCGCCGCCACCGAGGGCGCCGTAGAGCTGGGCATCTACCCCGCCAAGGCGCAGGAATATATGCTCGCCACCATGAAGGGGGCGATCAAGCTCCTCGAGTCGACAGGCAACAACCCCGAGTGTGAGATCGACAAAGTCACCACTCCCGGCGGCATAACCATAAAAGGCCTTAACGCCATGGAGCGTGCCGGATTCACCACGGCAGTAATTGAAGGACTCAAAGCATCAGCAAAATAACCAGCCACCATGTCAATAAACAAAGTCATTCTCATAGGCAACGTAGGGCAGGATCCCGAAATCCGCTACATCGACACCCGCGCAGTGGCATCATTCTCGCTTGCCACCACCGACCGCGCATACACCACCGCGGCAGGAGCGCAGATTCCGGAACGCACCGAGTGGCACCGCATAGTGATGTGGGACAAAGCAGCCGAGTTTGCCGAAAAATATATCCGCAAGGGCACCAAGCTATATGTGGAGGGCAAGTTGCGCACTCGGTCGTGGGAGGACCGCAACACCATCAAGCACACGGTCACCGAGATATATGTGGAGAATTTTGACATTGTGGCACGCAACACCAACACCGACCGATGAAGTATTTCGTTTCAGCAGGAGAAGCATCAGGCGACATCCACGCCGCCCAGCTTATAAAAGCGATCGTAGCCCGCGATAAAGCCGCCGAAGTGTCGTTCCTCGGCGGCGACCTCATGGCGCGCGAGGCAGGTCATGCGCCCGTGATACATTACAGCGACATGGCATTCATGGGATTCAGCGAGGTGATACGGCATCTCCCCCAGGTGCTGTCCAACCTGAAGCGGGCAAAAAACGCCATCGCCGCATTCAAGCCCGACGCTTTGATTCTTGTGGACTACCCCAGTTTCAACCTGAAGCTTGCAGAATATGCCTACTCTCTCGGCATACCGGTGTTCTATTACATCTCGCCCAAGGTGTGGGCGTGGAAAGAGCACCGCGTGAAGGCTATCAGAAAATATGTGAAGCAGGTATATTGCATTCTCCCGTTCGAGACCGACTTCTACGCCCGGCACCGCATGAAAGTGGAGTATGTGGGCAATCCATCGGTTGAGGAGGTCGACCACAAACTCGCCGACATAATATCACGCGAGGAGTTTCTGTCGCGCAACAATCTCCCCGACCGTCCCATCATCGCGCTTGTTCCCGGCAGCCGCCGCTCCGAAATCAAGAACAACCTCATGATCATGGAGACCGCGGCGCAGCGTTTCCCCGAATATCAGACAGTGATAGCCGGCGCTCCCGGCATCGACCTCTCCTATTACGGCTACTACGTGACCCCCGGCACCCCCATAGTCACCGGAATGACATTCGAACTGATGCGTTACGCGTCGGCAGCCCTTGTCACCTCAGGCACCGCCACGCTTGAATGCGCGTTGCTCAACACCCCTCAAGTGGTGTGCTACCGGTCCAACGGCTCCCGAATCACATATAAGATCATGGAGAAAATCCTGAAGATAAAATATGTGTCGCTCCCCAACCTCATCGCCGACCGCCGCATAGTGCCGGAAATGCTCATGCACAACTGCAATTCAAAAGCCGTGGGACGAGAGCTGCACAACATTCTTCCCGGCAGCCCCGGTCACGACAATCAGCTCGAAGGCTACAATTATATGCGTCAGGTGCTTGGCACATCAGACGCCGCCGACACCACCGCCCGCGACATAATCGCCCGCATTTCCGCCCGATAAACCGATCAGACTTAATTAGACCAATTGGCTCAATTGGTCTAATTAAATTTCGTAACTTTGCGCCGTATCAAATGACCAAGAAATGACAACCGACATTATCCCCCGTCTAAAAAGCAAAGATGAAATCCGTGTGTTATTCGTGTGCCTCGGCAATATATGCCGCTCACCGGCAGCCGAAGGCGTGTTACGCAGCATCATTGACTCGGAGGAGGCTGGTGGCAAACGATGGATTGTTGACTCAGCCGGCACTTACGGCGGCCACGCAGGCGACCTCCCCGACAAGAGAATGAGAGTGCACGCCCAACGCCGGGGATATAACCTCACCCACCGTTCACGTCAATTCCGTCAGAGCGATTTTGACAACTTCGACCTCATCATCCCCATGGACGCCTCCAATGAGCGCAATCTGAAGTCGATGGCGCCCACCGTGGAGGACGAGAATAAAATCGTGCCCATGATAAAATTTGTCAAGATGGCGACACGTTATGACCATGTGCCCGATCCTTATTATGAGGGATCCGAAGGTTTTGAACTGGTGCTTGACCTCCTTGAGGATGGTTGCCGCAATCTATACGAAACATTATCACGTCCATGAACCGGTCCACAAAAAACATAACCGATCTCGCCACACGCCCCATAGGGAAACTGCTGTGGGAATACAGCCTGCCCGCAATCGTGGGCATGGTGGTCATGTCGCTATACAATGTCATTGACCGCATCTTCATAGGAAGAGGCGTAGGCTCCGACGCCATAGCCGGACTCGCCATCACATTTCCCGTCATGAACCTCAGCGCGGCGATAGGAGTGCTCATCGGCGCCGGCGCCGCAGCAAGGGTATCAATATTTCTCGGACAAGGAAACAAGCCCAACGCCGAACAGGTGCTCGGCAACTCGCTGGTGATGATAGTGCTCAACGCCACCATCTATCTGAGCCTGTTCGGAATCTTCATGGACGACCTTCTCATCCTGTTTGGTGCGTCGTCACGCACCCTCCCCTACGCTAAGGAGTTCATGATGTACATCCTTCCCGGTATGCTCGTGATGAACATCATGTACAGCCTCAACAATGTCATGAGGGCTTCGGGCTATCCCAAACTTTCGATGATCACCATGTTCATCGGCGCGGGATGCAATCTTATATTCGCGCCGCTGTTCATATTTGTATTGGATATGGGCATTAAAGGCGCCGCCATCGCCACCGACATCTCAATGGCAGTGGGTGCCGCGTTTGTCGTAGCCCATTTTTGCAAAAAGAGTTCCACTCTGCATTTCAAGCGAGGCATCTACAGGCTCCGGTGGTCCACCATCTGGGCAATAATAAGCATCGGAGCCGCACCGAGCATAGTCAATTTCTGCGCTTCGGCTATCAATGCCATCATCAACCGGTCGCTGCTTCAATACGGCGGCGACATGGCGGTAGGCGCCGTGGGCATCTTCAGCACCTATACTTCCCTGCTGTGCATGGTCGTGGTAGGACTGTGCCAAGGGGTCCAACCCATCTTGGGCTACAACTATGGCGCGGGGCGTTACGACCGTATGCGCAAAGCTTATTGGGCGGCGGCAATCTTCGGCACGTGCGTGACTTCGGCAGGCGCGATTGTCAGCGTGTTTTTCCCGCGTTATATCGCCGCGGCATTTACAGTCGACCCTGAATTGATCAACGCCACCGTCAACGGTCTTCACATCGCCACCGTGATGTTCTGGCCTGTTGGCTTCCAGATTGTGTCTACCACCCTGTTCCAGTCCATCGGCATGGCAGGAAAGTCAATATTCCTCAGCCTCATCAGGCAGGTGATATTCCTGATTCCGTTGCTCATGATCCTCCCCGATTATTTCGGGCTGAACGGTGTGTGGGCGTCATTCCCCTCATCCGACATCGCCGCCACCATCGTTTCCGTGATCATGGTATATTACCAATTCCACAAAATGCCGCGTGCTTTGTCACCACAACCCCAATAAACCGGTAGCAGATTTTTTCATTGAGATTTGCATATATGATATATATAATATATATATTTGTGGAAAATCATAAGAATATGAATACTACTACAGTTACCAAACCACAGCCTTCCCATAGAAAGCTTATTGACATCCCGGAAGACGTATTCCGTGCATTGAATCTGAAGGCAGCGGCATTAGGCATCAACCTCAAGAAATACATCGAACAATTGCTGGTTGAAGAAGCCAATGAAATGGACGATGCCGAGATTTATCGTTATCTGGTAGCCACTCGCCCGGAAGGAAAGGTTATGGTTGACGAGCAAGAGAAAGATGACTTCATGCGCCGTCATAGAATCGGGAAGCATCGATGAATGTAGATTTCTCCAAAGACTTCACCAAGGCACTTGATAAACTCTCCGGGAAAATCACTTATATCGAACTCACGTTAGGTAAGAAAAAATTTATCGACTATATAAGAAAATTCCCCAATAATTAATAAATTTGAATACTACTAAATTTTCGTTTAACAAAAGAACTCAATACTATGATTTTTAGAAATGAACCCGGACGGGAGCCAGAGGAAAACACGTTTGGCAAAGTTGACTTCTTCGTATATGAAATTGCCGCAATTGACATTGACAAAATGTCTTATCGGGTAATGGAATATTGTTCAGCAAAAGGATTTGGGGGCAATCTCGTACTCCATCAAATGGATCCCGAAGATATACCCGGATACGAAAACGGCAAACTAACCAGTATCCTTTACCTAATAAAAGGCTCTTCCAGTCAAGGCATCGAAATTCAGTACATCGATGGAATCGATCCCCAAATAAAAGTAACAGTTCCATCCTATGCATCATGGGGTGATGTCGCAATTGCATTTGGAATTCTTACTGCGATAACAGAAGATAATCCAGAATGTGTTGTAGGAATTTCTGAAAATAACAATGAGCTACGCTCGTTCATGGTTTGTGATGAAAATCGCAAAGTTCTATATGCCACAAGACTTAACAACATCTATAATTGCATTGCCGGCGTGCCTTATAATGCCTTCGCGATACTGAATGGATGTAATCATAAATCGGTGTTTGCTCCAATTTATGAGAAATTTGATTCTGATGATAAGCAGTTTTGGGATTTTTCACAAAAAGCCATGCAGCAATTTGTCAAGACGCAGTGGGCATATGAAGATTACAAAACCATTCCATTAGAGGAAATTACTTCACCATGGGGAGAACCACGCACTGCAAGAGCCGTAAACAATGAAGCCGACACATTTGTGGAAGTGTGTCAATATTTGGTGTTTATAAATCCGTCAAATGGAGAGTCAAAAAACGTACCATTGGATGAGTTTATTCGTAATTTTGGGGATAATCCATATTTAGAGCATGTTGATACTCTACAATTTATCATTCACAAAATGCCGGATGAAGAATGGATGACAATGTTCGATTCGTTAACAGCAGTTCTATAAATTGACAACTATGCCTCAAAGGTTATCAATACGATTAACACGAGATTATATGAATACAATCTAATTAACCAAATAAAAATTCCGGGAAAATCATGTTAATTCGAAAGATTTTCATCGAAATACTTGTATATGTGAAAATTTAAACTTATCTTTGTTTAAGTTTTTCATGGTATTAGATTTAAGGTATAAAGATTATTCGTCGGGATGACGGATAATTTTTTTGTATATACATATATCGTTATTATGGCAGAACAAACTCATCATACACTCACCGCTATTGAGCTGCTCGCGCCGGCTCGAAACGCAGAGATAGCTCGTGAAGCGATTCTTCACGGAGCCGATGCGGTATATATAGGTGCCGAAGATTTCGGTGCGCGCGCGGCGGCAGGAAATTCGGTTGACGACATAGCGAGGCTATGTGAATTTGCCTCACAATTCCGCTCACGTGTCTACGTGACGGTCAACACCATCATTTATGACCGCGAACTTCAGGCAGTGGAGAATCTCATCAAACGGCTGTATCGTGCAGGCGTGGACGCTCTTATCGTACAGGACATGGGACTGTTGCGGCTCGACCTGCCCCCGATAGCCCTTCATGCAAGCACACAGTGTGACATACGCACACCTCAACGCGCGCGTTTTCTGCAAGATGCGGGATTCTCACAGCTTGTGTTGCCGCGCGAGCTGTCGCTTGAGGAGATCGCCGAAATAAGAAAAGCGGTGGATGTCCCGCTGGAAGCATTCGTGCACGGAGCATTATGTGTGAGCTACAGCGGCGACTGCCATGCCGGATGGGCGTTGAAAGGACGCAGCGCCAACCGTGGCGAGTGCCCGCAGATATGCCGTCTGCCATTTGACCTATATGACGGCTCCGGCAGGATCGTAGAACGCGAACGCCACCTGCTTTCGCTCAAAGACATGAACCGGTCAGCGGGAATAGCCGACATGATCGCCGCCGGAATATCATCATTCAAGATAGAGGGTCGCCTGAAAGATGCAGGATATGTGAAAAATATATGCACATTCTACCGCCAACGCCTCGATGCCGTGATCGACAGCGCTCCGGATCGCTACGTGAGGTCATCGTGCGGAACTGTCGACACAACATTCACCCCGGTAGCGGAAAAGAGTTTTAACCGAGGATTCACCCCCTACTTTCTTTCAGGAAAGCCCGGCAAAATAGCATCCATCTATACGCCGAAGTCACAAGGCGAAGAGGTGGCTAAAGTAAAACGCTCGGAAGGGAATTTCATCATCGCCGACATCACCGTGCCGCTCGCCAATGGCGACGGGCTCGGATTCTTTGACCGCGACAACCGCTTTGTTGGCTTCAGGCTAAACCGCGTGGAGGGCAACAAGCTTTACCCCGCCACCCGAATCGCCATCGCCCCCGGCACCACGCTTTACCGCAACAGCGACAAGGCATTTGACGACTTACTGAGCCGCAAGACGGCATCACGCACCATCGGAATCGACGTGACACTGCGCCTTGCCGGCGACCGCCTTGTGCTCGATATAGCCGATGAGCGCGGCAACAGCTGTTCGGCAACCTCCGCCCCAATCACGATTGAAGCGGCAAAGACACCACAACAACAGGCTCGACAGAGAATAACAGGCAAACTTGGCGAAACCATCTACCGCCTCAATAACTATAATGACCTTGCCGGCGACATATTCATTCCGGCAAAGGAGCTCACCTCGCTGCGGCGCAACGCTCTCGAACTGCTGGAATCGACCAACCGATGCCGACTCACCCGCGAACTGCGTCGTGAGGAAAAGATGGATGCAGTGTTTCCCGACGGACCGAAACTCACATATCATGAGAATGTGGCAAACAAGCTCGCCGAAAAATTTTACCGCGACCACGGGGTGACACATATTCAACCGGCAGCCGAAATCTCCATTCCCGGCAATGACATGGTGGTGATGACCACACGCTACTGCCTGCGACGCGAACTCGGCGCCTGCCTGAAAACCGGCGGCGACTCGCGCCTTAAAGGGCCCCTGTCACTGCGGTCAGGCAATATACACCTCACGCTCGAATTTGACTGCAAGAACTGCCTTATGAAAGTACACGCCGCCGACAATTGCCGGAAACGCTAAAATTTCGTAAATTTGCATAACCAAATCTTTAATCGATGACCTCCGTATCGCCGACAGCCATAGTTACCGACCCTGTACTGATATTCTTCATTGTACTGGTCATCATTCTGCTTGCCCCGCTTTTACTCAACAAGATAAAAATACCCCATATCATCGGCATGATTGTAGCCGGAGTGATAGTGGGTCCCTACGGAATAGGTCTATTGGCGCGAGATGCAAGTTTCCAGATATTCGGACAGGTGGGCATCCTGTATCTCATGTTCCTTGCCGGAATAGAGATAGATATGTATCACCTGAAGAAAAACCTAAAGAAGGGGATGACTTTCGGAACCTACACGTTTCTCATCCCAATGATATTGGGAACCGTCACCTCCTATTATTTTCTTCATCTTGACTGGCTCACGTCGATACTTCTCGCGTCGATGTATGCCTCCCACACCCTTGTCGCCTACCCTATCATATCGCGGTTCGGGCTTACAAAATCGCCCACGGTGATTATCACCATCGCCGGTACCATCGTGACGGTGCTTGGCGCGTTGATTGTGCTTGCGGTGTGTGTCGGCATTCATAACGACGGAGAGTTCAACGCGTCGGAAGTGCTGATGCTGTTGCTGCGTCTTGTGATATACAGCATCGCGGTCATCTATCTGTTTCCGCGCATCACCCGATGGTTTTTCAAGAACTACAGCGACAGCGTGATGCAGTTCATATTTGTACTCGCCATGGTGTTTCTGGCGAGCTGCACCGCCGGGCTTATAGGTCTTGAGAGCGTGCTTGGCGCTTTCTTCGCTGGCATCGTCATGAACCGCTACATCCCCAATATGTCGCCGCTGATGAACCGCATCGAGTTTGTGGGCAACGCCATTTTCATCCCGTACTTTCTCATCGGCGTGGGAATGCTCATCAATGTCAAGGTGATATTTGCGGGATGGAACACTCTCTATGTAGCCATAATGATGTCGGTAGTGGCAACGCTGTGCAAATGGCTTGCCGCCTGGGTAACGCAGCTCACCTATCACATGAGCGCCCTTGACCGGAAGATGATATTCGGTCTGTCCAACGCCCAAGCCGCCGCCACACTCGCCGCCGTCATGATCGGCTACAATCTTGGCATCTTCGACGAATCGATCCTCAACGGCACTATCGTGATGATACTCGTGACCTGCACCATCTCATCTATTGTCACCGAGCGTGCCGCAACCCGAATGAAGATGGAGCAGCTTGAGAATGCCGAAAATAATACCGACACCTCATCCGACCGGAGCCTCAACACCATGATCGCCGTAGCCAATCCGCTCACCGTTCCCGGGCTCGTGGAGCTTGCCGTATTGCTTCGCAATCCGTATTCCAAAGGGGGGCATCTCTACGCCGCCCACGTGAGGAGCGACAATTCAGCCGGATCAAAAGCCATGGGGCGCAACTCTCTCGACCTTGCCATACAGACAGGAGCAAGCGTCGACACCGAAATTCTCCCCATCGAGCGCTATGACCTCAATTTCGTGACCGGGCTTATAAACACCGTGGAAGAGCGCGACATATCCAATGTGATAATCGGTATGCACCGCAAAGCCACCGTGATCGACTCATTCTTCGGCTCCAAAATAGAACGTCTTCTCGAATCGACCCACAAGATGGTGGTCATCACGCGATGCTTCATCCCGGTGAGCACCATCACACGCATCGTGGTGTCGGTGCCCGACAAAGCGCAGTATGAGATAGGGTTCAAGCGATGGGTTATGGCGATAGCCAACCTTACCCAACAGCTCGGATGCCGTGTGATATTCTGCTGTAATCCCGAGGTGAAGCCTTATATAAGAGGAGTGCTGCATTCAGAAAAATACGAGATAAGGAGCGAGTTCCGCGATGTGGAGGAGTGGGATGACTTTGTGCTGCTCGCCAACCGTATTCTTGACGATGACCTGTTCATAGTGGTGAACGCCCGCCGCGCATCGGTGTCGTTCAACCCCTCGATGGAGGAGCTGCCCGGCTTCTTGCAGAAATATTTCTCGCGCAACAATCTCATCGTGCTTTATCCCGAACAGTTCGGCGAAAGCACAATCACCGTCTCAGCCTATAATCCGCTGGGAGGGGATGTGGTGTCGAAGGGAGAGCTGTGGGTGCGTCTTGCCCACTACTGGCGGCAGCTTATCCAACTGCGCAAACGCTTCACCCACCGCAAGCGCATCAACAAAATCGATATATAATGGAAAAAGCCCGATTTTCATCGGGCTTTTATTATGGGGCTAATTAGTCTCATTGGACTAATTAGACTAATTGGATTAAAGTTTACTGGCGTCCTGAAACGACTGCTTCCTTGTTGATTTTTGAGATGAGACCTTGAAGCACTTTGCCCGGACCGATTTCGATGAACTCGGTAGCACCGTCGGCAATCATGTTCTCAACGGTCTTTGTCCAGCGTACCGGAGCAGTAAGCTGAGCCACGAGATTAGCCTTGATTTCGGCAGGATCAGTGTGGGGCTTTGCATCTACATTCTGGTAGACGGGGCACACGGGAGTGTGGATGGGGGTAGCCTCGATAGCTGCAGCAAGCTCGGCACGTGCCGGCTCCATGCAGGGGCTGTGGAAAGCGCCACCAACCTTCAAGGGGAGCGCACGCTTAGCACCGGCAGCCTTAGCCTTCTCGCAAGCTTCGTTGACAGCCTCGATTTCACCGGAAATCACGAGCTGACCAGGGCAGTTATAGTTGGCGCATACAACAACGCCATCGATAGAAGCGCAGATTTCATCAACCTTCTCATCAGGAAGAGCGATGATAGCCGCCATGGTAGAGGGCTTAAGCTCACAAGCCTTCTGCATAGCCTGAGCACGGGCGCTAACAAGACGGAGACCATCTTCAAAGCTCAACGCTCCGGCAGCCACAAGAGCCGAGAATTCACCAAGCGAGTGGCCGGCAGCCATATCAGGAGTGATTTCGTTCTCAAGAGTTTTTGCAAGGATTACCGAGTGAAGGAAGATAGCCGGCTGAGTAACTTTAGTCTGGCGGAGATCTTCGTCGGTGCCATTGAACATCAGGTCAGTGATGCGGAAGCCAAGAATATCGTTGGCTTTCTCAAACATTTCGCGAGCAACGGGATTGTTATCATACATATCTTTTCCCATTCCAACAAATTGCGCTCCCTGACCGGGGAAAACAAATGCTTTCATAATGCTTAATTGATAATGAATTTTAAATCAGGTCACAAAATTAAGAAATTTTTCCGATATGACAGCCCAATCTCAAATAAAGTCGCTATCTTTACGTTATCCAAATGTGCAATTAAGCTAATAACATCTATGAATTCAATCAATATCCTCCCCCTGTTTTTGGGAAATCTCGGGATGACCGAAATACTTATCATCGCATTTGTAGTGCTGCTTCTTTTTGGCGGCAAGAAGATTCCGGAACTCATGAGAGGCATCGGGAAAGGAGTGTCCAGCTTCAAGCAGGGCATGAATGAGATTCAAGATGAGATAACCAAGCCTTCCACTCCGCGGGATGACTCCACAAAAGAATGACGGCACGCAGCTTGCTGAATCAGGATTTTGGGATCATGTAGATGAGCTGAGGGGAGTATTGATCAAGGGCGCAGTGACTGTGCTCGTGCTGATGCTCGCGCTTTTCTATGCGATGCCGGGATTGTTTGACACCCTCATCATGGCACCGTGCCGGTCAGATTTCTGGCTGTACAGAGTGCTTGGCGACAATGATTTCACGGTAAATATAGTCAACATCCGTCTTGCATCGCAATTTTTCATCCATGTCTCTACCTCGTTCTGGCTCGCTCTGGTATTCTCATGTCCCGTATTGTTCTATCTTGCCTGGTCATTTATATGCCCCGCACTGTATCCGCATGAGAAGAGGAGCGTGAGATGGGTATTTGTGTTTGGCAACTTCATGTTTTTCCTCGGCATCGCTCTGGGCTACGCTGTCATATTTCCGGTGATGCTCCATTTTCTTGCCGACTACCACATCAGCGAGAGTGTGCCCAACGACATCTCACTTGATTCCTATATGGATAACTTCATCATGATGATCTTCATCATGGGCGTGGTGTTTGAGATGCCGTTGCTTGCATGGCTCCTCGGCAAACTCGGCTTGATCACCCGCAAATTTTTCAACACCTACCGGCGTCAGGCGATAGTGATCCTGCTCATCGCAGCCGCGTTTATCACCCCCACCAGCGATCCGTTCACGCTGATGGTGGTGTTTGTTCCGCTTTACATGCTCTGGGAGTTCGGGGCGCTTCTTGTGCCGAAGAACCGACCTAAAATAGCAGAGGGCACAGTGTGAATCATTCGCGGTAATATACGCGCTTCACCCTTGCCGATACTGACGTGAGCACCTCGTAGGGTATCGTGTCGAGAATCGAGGCAAGTTCCGCCGCGGGGATGTTTGGTCCGAAAATCTCAACGGTGTCACCCACCTCACATTTAACATCGGTCACATCGATCATACAAGCATCCATACAGATGTTGCCCACAGTGGGACAACGGCGCCCGTTGATATAGACCGATGCCGCTCCGTTGCCGAAATGGCGGTTCATTCCGTCGGCATATCCTATAGGGATAGTGGCAATGCGCGAATCACCGCTCAACACTCCCCGTCGGTTATAACCGATAGTGGTTCCTGCACACCAATCCTTGATGGAGATGACGGCAGTTTTCAGCGAACTTACCGGTTGCAGGAAGTCCTGAGAATGATCGTTCATGGTGGAGATACCGTACAGGCATATTCCAAGACGCACCATATCATACTGGTATTGCGGGAAGCGGGTTATGCCGGTGGAGTTGAGAATGTGACGCAATATGTGATGCGGAAACGCCGCCTGAAGCATATCGCTGCACTTTTTGAACATGGCAAACTGCTCCATGGTGTAGTCGTCCATGGCGGGAGCGTCGGCAGCGGCAAGATGGCTGAACACCGACTTGGGCGACACGGCATCCTGCGACGTGAGAATCTCCACCAGCCGCGGCATATCTTTTTCAAGAAATCCGAGACGGTGCATTCCGGTGTCGAGTTTTATGTGGATGGGATAGTTTTTCACACCCTGGCGACGGGCTTCCCTGATAAACTGGTCGAGGAGGTCGAATGAGAATATTTCAGGCTCGAGCTTATTGTCAAACATCATGGGGTAGCTGTCGACACGCGGGTTCAACACCATTATCGGCATTGTTATGCCTGCACGGCGCAGATCGGCACCCTCATCGGCAACCGCCACGGCAAGATATGCCGCCCCTTGCGATTGCAAGGTCTTGGCAAGCTCATAGGATCCGGCTCCGTAGCCAAACGCCTTTACCATCGCCACAATGCCCGTAGCGGGTTTCAGTCTCGACTTGTATTCATTGAAGTTGTGCACAATCGCATCGAGATTCACCTCAAGAACGGTCTCGTGCTGACGCGCCTCAAGCATCTCAGTGATGAAATGGAATCCTGAAGCCGAATCGCCTTTCACGAGAATCAGCTCGTCATTGAAATCCTGTTGCGACATTTTGCCTAAAAAGCCGGCGACATCATCGAAGCCTGTCGCATTCTCAAAGCCCTCAGCATAGCGCTTCAATTGGGGTCCGACACATATAAGGCGCTTCACTCCTTTACATTTCAGAAGAGCGACCATCTTGCGATAAACTTTGGCATTATCTCCCGCCTCGGCATCGAAGTCATTGAGAATCACCGTCAAGGTGCGGTCAGGCGTCACACGGCGTTTCATGAAATCGAGCGCCACGGCAAGCGAATCGAAGTCATTGGTGAATGAATCATTGATGATCATGCACCCTCTCACGCCTTCAATCACGTCAAGACGTGTATCGACCTTGCAAAGCTTTCGAGCCCTTGCGGCTATCAGCTCAGGCTTAGTCCCCATGCACAGCATCGTGACTATGGCATGAACGGCATCCTCGACCGAAGCATCGTCCTTGAACGGAATGACCGCTTCGACAGGCACACCGTCATAGACAAGCTTCAATCTCATCCCATCAGGAAGCTCTTCGGCGGTCACGGGTATGGCTCCATCGACGTTTCCTGTCGACCATCCTATCTTGCGAGCTTTGATGTCGGCATCCTCGACTGCATTTCTCACCACCGGGTCATCGGCACGGTATACAAGCAGATCACTATCCTTGAAGAGCTTAAGTTTTTCCACGCATTTCTCATGGCGGTCACAGAATCCATCATCGTGCGCCTCCCCTATGTTGGTCAATATTCCCACTGTCGGGGCGATAATTTCCTGCAATGCATCCATCTCACCGGTTCTGGAGATTCCGGCTTCAAATATGCCGAGCTGCGTGTCGGCATCGAGCTCCCACACAGCAAGCGGCACCCCTATGTGGCTGTTGAAGCTACGGGGACTGCGAGCTATGCGAAAATCGGGCGAAAGCATCTTGTTGAGCCACTCCTTTACTACGGTCTTGCCTCGGCTTCCGGTGATTCCGACTACAGGAATGCTGAATTTCTTGCGATGAGCGGCAGAAAGCTTGCGCAATGCCTGCTCCACATCGGGCACAACAAAGGAGTTCACACCTTCCGGAGCATCGGCAGGCAGAGTTTCAACAACAAAATTGCGCACACCACGGTCAATAAGTTCCGGGATGAAACGGTGTCCATCGTTGGTCGATGTCTTAAGCGCGAAGAAAAGCGAAGTTTCAGGATAGGTCAAAGCGCGTGAATCAGTGAGCAACACATCAATACCGGTGTCAGCATAGTTCGCTGATTGCAGCCCGAGGATTTCGGCTATTTGAGATGCAGTATAGGTCATTATTATGGTAATTGCTTATTCTATGACAAAATTAACGTAAAGTTAGTTCAAATAGACAGTCCTGACAAAAAAAATCTCACCACTCCTCACAGTTATGACAAAAAAAACGCTATTCACTATGCCCGGTAATATTTCCTCGTGCTGCTGCATGAAATTAGAGTATTTTTAATTATTTTTGTATCAAAGATTTAATTTTGCTTATGAACCGACATATCATTTTTGCAGCCGCACTGCTTATAAGCGGCACGGCGATAAACGCCGACACATCGGGCGGAATAACCCCGGCGATGATGGAACAAATCAAGTCAGCCTATCAAGGCACTCCCACCGATCGCGCTATCCACAATGCGATAGCCGCCAACAATATTGACAATCTTGCCGTGAACGCCGACAACAAAAACGGCTTCAACACCGATTTCTCTCACCGCGTGAAGAGCAAGGGAATCACTGACCAACAATCATCGGGACGGTGCTGGCTTTTCACAGGATTGAACGTGCTGCGCGCACAGATGATGGACAAGCATGACCTGCCAAAACTTGAACTGTCGCAGAACTACAACTTCTTCTGGGATCAGCTTGAAAAATCCAACCTGTTTCTTCAGGGCATCATCGACACCGCCGCAAAACCGATGGATGACAAAACCGTGGAGTGGCTGTTTAAAAATCCGATAAGCGACGGAGGTCAATACACCGGATTATCCGACAATCTGATGAAATACGGCGTGGTGCCTGCCGACGTGATGCTCGAAACCTACAGCAGCAACAACACCACCAAGATGAGGACCCTGCTCGGCTGGAAACTTAAGGAATGGGGGCTTGAACTACGCAAACTACACGCCGACGGAACTCCCGCCGATAAGCTCGCCGACAGGAAAACAGAGATGCTCGGCGAAGTCTACCGCATACTCGCCCTCACACTTGGAGTGCCACCCACCGAGTTCACATGGACCCGCAAGGATTCCGACGGAAACATCATTGACACCCGCACCTACACTCCGCAGTCATTCTACAAGGAGTATGCAGGAAACGACCTCAAAAACGACTATGTGATGCTCATGAACGACCCCACGCGTGAATATTACCGCCTTTACGAGATCGACTACGACCGCCACGCCTACGACGGTCAGAACTGGACCTATGTGAACCTTCCCGTGGAGGATATCAAGAAGATGGCTATCGAGTCGATAAAGGGTAATGACATGATGTACTTTTCTTGTGACGTGGGCAAGAGCTTCGATCGTTCACGCGGCATCCTCGACGTGAACCATTTCGACTATGAATCACTTTTCGGCACGAAATTCGGAATGGACAAAGCCGACCGCATCCGCACATTTGCCAGCGCCTCATCTCACGCCATGACCCTCGTAGCAGTGGATCTTGACGAATCGGGCAAGCCCCGCAAATGGATGGTGGAAAACAGTTGGGGTCCCGGTGCCAATGACGGACACCTGATAATGACCGACCGATGGTTTGACGAATATATGTTCCGCCTTGTTGTCGACAAGAAATACATCACCCCTAAGGTTAAAGAGGTGCTTAAACAGAAAGCGGTCACTCTGCCTGCATGGGATCCGATGTTTGCCGAGGAGGAATGATTTTTGGCTGATGCTTTCTGAACTTTGAATAGTGTGGATTGTTTTAATGATACACACTCCGGCGCTTCACCGTGCCGAGATGCGTAATTATTATTCACCCAAAATTCAAAATTATGAAAGCTCACACAAAATTCCATCGGTTGCATTGCATCCTGCATTTTTCTCTTGAAGCCCTCACTCTCGCAACAGCGATAGCCACTCTTTGTGAAGTTGAAAAACATCATCGCCAGGCGAAAGAGGCCCACAAAGAACGCCGCCACCTACTATAACCTGTGACATTTATTATACAAGACAACCTCATGCCGATTGGTCAATGATTGACCGGCATGAGGTTGATTTTTTCTCATGGCAAGCTACATTTCCCGGAAAGTCGAATAAGAAATTTCCATCAGATAGCGTTATTATCTTGATATGGATGTGTTGAGCAAAGAACAACGGTCAAGATGCATGGCTCGCATCAAGGGCAAGGACACCAAGCCCGAGCTTATCGTGAGGCAATACCTCTATTCGCGAGGATACCGCTACAGGAAGAATGTGCGCACACTCCCGGGCACCCCTGACATAGTGCTTAAAAAGTATCGTGTCGCCATTTTCATACACGGATGTTTCTGGCACGGACATGAGCCCCACTTGCGGCTGCCAAAGTCCAACCGCGAATACTGGGAACAGAAGATAGCCCGCAACCGCGAACGCGATGAGGAGAACAAAGAACGCCTGCGCCGTCTCGGCTGGAGCGTGATGACAGTGTGGGAATGCCAACTGCGTCCCGAATGCCGGCGCGACACCCTGCTTGAAATAGAATATCACCTCAATCACAATTACCTGAACCAATTCCGCCCACCAAGACCATATAACGACACTGAAACAGGCACGCCACAAGTCGCAGAAAGCAATACTCAATATCAAAAAACTACTGAATAATAACCGGAAACCTCCTAATTTCGGATATTTTTGCTAACTTTACAAGTGATAATATTTTAATCAATAACCCCGTATGCGACCAGAAACTGCTAATATATTATCTGCTGCCAACAATGAGACCAGTGGTAAAGAGATGATTGAATATATTGTCATGGCTATAACTGAATTTGCAAAGCGGCACTTATTGACAATAAAGGAAGCATCAAATTACATGTTGCGGTTTAAAGGCATCGATTTTTTGGAACAATGTTATCCTGCGGAACACACACTGTCGTTAAACGACTGCATTGATGACATTACAGCAATTTGTAAACGTAACGGGGGAGAAATAGGATGAAACTCTACCACGGATCAAATCAGCAAATAAGCCAAATTGATTTCGCCAAGTGCCATCCATTTAAGGATTTCGGATGCGGCTTTTATCTAACCGACAACCTTGAACACGCTCGCAACATGGCTTTCAGACGAGTCATGAGGACCGGCGGCAAGGAGTGTGTGACCGAGTTTGAGTTCAATCTTAAGACGGCAACACAAGCATTGAAAATAA
The DNA here is from genome assembly GCA_910589555.1 of uncultured Muribaculum sp. GTDB lineage: Bacteria > Bacteroidota > Bacteroidia > Bacteroidales > Muribaculaceae > Muribaculum. Next base: position 52,306 of record CAJUTE010000009.1, on the reverse strand, counting down.
AGATATTCGAAAAACCGTCAGAGGATTGGGCTAATTTCGTCATGATGAATCGAAGCCGTGAAATACAACATCCTGCTCATGATTATGATATTGTAATTGGTCCAATAGCAAATGATTCTGTAGTTGTTTCATTCCGTCTTTTTCAAGATGGATATATCTCAATGCCAGAGCTTATAAAACGGTTAGAATACAAAGAACTCAGCATACAGTATTTCTTTCACACCACCGCTGCGATTAATCACTTAAAAAGAATTGTTTGATTATGAAAAAGGACTTTCAATATCTTTTGGAAGCAATATCTACCGACATTATCGGTTGGCTGATGGTGGATAATGGAATTTCACTTAGCGAAGCTATAAACACTTGGTTTAATTCAGAAACATTTGAAAAAATCTCGGAAATTAAGACTGGAATGTATATAGAGAGTCCGGCTTACAATTACGAGATTCTTAAACGAGAACTCACAACCGGAAAATTCAATGCATAGCAAATCAGTGTAACTCCTCCGGATATTAACAACATAATTTAATCTGAGATTTTTAGGAAATTTTATTATCTTTGTAAAAGTATGGCTGCATGATGCAGTGCTAATGTAATAATAATCCTATAAATCAACAACTATGAACGTAGTCGACCGATTTCTTAAATATGTGAAATTCGACACTCAAAGTGATGAGTTCACCAATCTATGGCCCTCCACGCCGGGACAAATGATTTTCGCACAGCACCTGGAAGAAGAGCTTCGCGAACTGGGACTGAGCGAAATATCCCTTGATGACAACGGTTATCTGATGGCTACTCTGCCTGCCAATACCGACAAGCCGATACCCACCATCGGCTTCATCGCCCACCTTGACACATCGCCCGATCTCTCCGGCAAACACGTCAATCCCAGAATAGTGGAAAATTATCCCGGCGGCGACATCACCCTCAATGCCGAAAAAGGCATCGTGCTGTCACCTCGTGAATTTCCCGAACTCGACCATTACAAGGGGCAGAATCTTATCGTGACCGACGGCAACACCCTTCTTGGAGCCGACGACAAAGCCGGAATTGCAGAAATAATCTCGGCGGTGAAATACCTCAGAGATCATCCGGAAATCAAGCACGGAAAAATCAGAATAGCATTCAACCCCGATGAAGAGATAGGGCAAGGAGCACACAAATTTGATGTGGAAAAATTTGCCGCCGACTGGGCTTACACCATGGATGGCGGCGAGATAGGCGAGCTTGAATATGAAAACTTCAATGCCGCAGTAGCCCGCATCACATTCACCGGCAGAAATGTGCATCCGGGATATGCCAAGCACAAGATGATCAATTCAATACGCATCGCCAACACCTTCACATCCATGCTGCCGCGATGGGAAACTCCCGAGCACACCGAGGGCTACGAAGGTTTCTACCACCTGATCTCAATCGAAGGCAACGTGGAAAAGACCGTGGTGACCTATATAATACGCGACCACGACCGCGACCGCTTCGAACGCCGCAAGAAGGAGCTTCAGCATCTTGTGAGAAAAATCAACAACGAATTCCCCAACAGCACTGAAATCGACATCAAGGACCAGTACTACAACATGAGGGAGAAAATCGAACCGGTGAAATACGTGGTCGATATAGCCGAAGATGCGATGCGCAATGTGGGCGTCACTCCCCATGTGGTTCCCATCCGTGGCGGCACCGACGGCGCGCAGCTGTCATTCAAAGGTCTGCCCTGCCCCAACATTTTCGCCGGCGGCTTAAATTTCCACGGTCGCTATGAGTTCATACCCATTCCGTCGATGGAAAAAGCTGTCGATGTGATTGTCGAAATCGCACGTATCGTGGCTCAACGATAATCGATGGATCACCGTCCGACTCTGATAATAGTCACCGGTCCAACAGGATCAGGCAAAACCGACTTGTCAATAAAACTGGCGCGACATCTGGGATGCGAGATCATCTCGGCTGACTCGCGCCAGCTTTTTCGCGATATACCCATAGGCACTGCCGCCCCCACTCCCGAACAATTAAACGCGGTGAAACATCATTTCGTGGGCACACTCTCGCTTAACGAATACTACAGCGCGGCACGCTATGAGGAGGATGTGCTTAAGCTGCTTGATAAACTATGGCAGAAAAACAATAAAGTAATAATGTGTGGCGGCTCAATGATGTATATCGATGCCGTTACAAAAGGTATCGACGAACTGCCGACAGTCAGCAATCAAGTGCGCGACCATGTGATGAAGCTCTATCAGGATGAAGGGATTGAAGGAATCAGGCAAATCTTACGCAATCTCGACCCTGAATACCTCACCTCAGCCGATCCCTCCAACCATCGCCGTCTCATCCACGCCATTGAAATATGCCTCGAAAGCGGAGTGTCCTACTCCTCCCTACGCACCGGCACGGTCAAGGAACGTCCGTTCAACATCATCACTATGATGATTGACTATCCACGCGAGGAACTGTTTGACAGAATCAACCGCCGTGTCGATGAAATGATAGCCAACGGACTCGAAGAGGAGGCAAGGAAAGTATATCATCTGCGGCATCTCAACTCACTGAACACGGTAGGCTATAAGGAGATGTTTGCATGGTTTGACGGAACGATGGACCGCGACACGGCAATCGCGCGCATCGCAAAAAACACCCGGGTGTATGCCAAAAAGCAACTCACCTGGCTCAAACGCAATCCCGACGTCATCCGCCTTAAGCCCGAAGCGGCATACTCCGCAGCCTTGTCAGCCATCTCTGATATCCAATGACCGCCAAATTTTTATAATTGCGATAATTTGCTTAATTTTGCATAGTTTTAATCCCTTCATAATCGCTGCATGCAAGAGAAAATCATAATCCTCGATTTCGGCTCACAAACTACCCAGCTTATCGGTAGACGAGTGCGCGAGCTGAACACTTACTGCGAGATTGTGCCTTACAACAAGTTTCCTCATGACGATCCGTCGGTTATCGGCGTGATTCTTTCAGGAAGCCCGTTTTCAGTCTATGACGAGAATGCCTTCAAGGTCGACCTGTCAAACATACGCGGCAGGCTCCCCATCCTCGGCATTTGCTACGGTGCCCAGTTCATGGCTTACACCAACGGCGGCTCGGTAGAGCCGGCAGGAACCCGTGAATACGGCAGAGCGCATCTCACAAAATTTGACATGGAAAATCCGTTGTTCAACAACATTCCCGTCAACACCCAGGTGTGGATGAGCCACGGCGACACAATCACCGCCATCCCCGACAATTTCCGCACTATCGCCTCAACCGAAAAAGTGGCTATCGCCGCATATCAGGCTGAAGGAGAAAAACTGTGGGGCGTGCAGTTCCATCCCGAAGTATTCCACTCGGTCGACGGAACACAGCTTCTTAAAAACTTCGTGGTCGACATCTGCGGAAGCCGTCAGGACTGGAGTGCCGCATCATTCATCGAGTCGACTGTCGCCGCATTGAAAGAGCAGCTCGGCGATGACAAGGTGGTGCTTGGACTGAGCGGAGGCGTTGACTCTTCAGTTGCCGCCGTTCTCCTGAACCGCGCTATCGGCAAGAACCTCACCTGTATATTCGTGGATCACGGCATGCTCCGCAAAAACGAGTTCAAGAACGTGCTTCATGACTATGAATGCCTTGGGCTGAACGTGATCGGCGTTGACGCTTCCGAGAAATTCTTCAGCGAACTCGCCGGAGTAACCGAGCCTGAACGCAAACGCAAAATCATAGGCAAGGGCTTCATCGACGTCTTTGACGAAGAAGCTCACAAGATAAAAGATGTGAAATGGCTTGCGCAGGGAACCATCTACCCTGACTGCATCGAGTCACTTTCCATCACCGGAACCACCATCAAGAGCCACCACAATGTGGGAGGTCTGCCCGAAAAGATGAATCTCAAACTCTGCGAGCCGCTGCGACTGCTTTTCAAAGACGAAGTGCGTGCCGTGGGCCGCGAGCTTGGAATGCCCGAGCACCTCATCAAGCGCCACCCGTTCCCCGGACCCGGACTTGCAGTGCGCATCCTCGGCGACATAACCCCTGAAAAAGTAACCATCCTTCAGGATGCCGACGACATCTTCATCCAGGGACTGCGCGACTGGGGGCTATATGACCAGGTATGGCAGGCAGGAGCCATCCTTCTGCCCGTGCAGAGCGTGGGCGTAATGGGCGACGAACGCACCTACGAGCGTGCCGTAGCTCTCCGTGCTGTCACCTCAACCGATGCCATGACCGCCGACTGGGCACATCTCCCTTACGACTTCATGGCTAAAGTGAGCAACGACATCATCAACAAGGTGAAAGGTGTCAACCGCGTTTGCTATGACATCTCCTCCAAACCACCGGCAACAATCGAATGGGAATAATCACCCAGCTATCAAATAAAAGCCAAAGCCTCGTCCGTCAACGGATGAGGCTTTGCTGTTTAAAACCGGATCACAAGAGAGCTTTCAACTGATTTATTTGAGCACACACGTGATTGACGTGATCTAAGCCATACAGCAATGATTTGCTATCAATCCCCATCCAAGAAAAAAGGGTCTTAATCTTAGAGTATATATTGATTACATACGACGTGTCGATTGTGGATGTATCTGAGGCAAAACAGATCGTTTCGTGATGAGCTATGCGGTTGCGTAAAGAGTTAACCTTATCCAGTTCATTGAAAATATAAGTGTGATTATACTGCTTCTCCCTTGATGAGCGCGGTTTATTAAAAAAAATGGAAAGTAGATTGCGTCCTGTAACACGATATTGCACAGGAGAGAACATGTATTTCCAAATACCGAATTCCATTTCTGCCAACAACTTGTGGTGAGTATAAGACTGTGATTGCTGCAACTTTCGGTGCGCAAAAGTTATAATGTCGCGTGTCTTTTTCAAAATGGGTTCTGTAAATACTCCGCCTGACATGATAGAATCCCGCAACCATTCATCGCCCAAGTTCTCAGATAATTTACTATCAATGGCATTTCTCAATGCAACCTCAAAGCAGCTAACTATGGTGAACATCTCTTGCGAAATCTGGAGATTGTAACGATAGAGCGTCATAGCCTTGCGAGTGTCGCCTTTACATGCCGTTACGTAACGCTCCATGCGTTGCGGTGACATTATTTTCTCAAAGTCAGCGTATTTCATTTGAAATTAACAATCTTTTTGGAGTTATATTTTGTTGCTAATAGAAAAAGCACTATTTTTGCAGTGTTGAATCCCGGTAGCCCCTGTATATCAAGCTATCGGGTTTTGTTGTTATGTGACAAATATACAAATTTTTACGCACATCTCCCACCCTCCTCATAAAAATGGCTATCAGGAACTTCCTCCAATTGTCCGACCACTAAGACACCTTTATTTCACGCCATGTAATTTCTCCTGCTTCACGCTACCGATAAACAAAATAATATCTATCTTTGTCATAGTGTTACATCTAATTACTTATAATATGAATGCAAGATTTCTCACAGCGATTGCCACGATAGCAATGCTGTTGTCATTCAGTGGCTGCTCTCACAAAAGCCAACTTCTCGACACCATTCCTGCCGACGCGCCGGGAATTGTAACCGTCAATGTCAACAGGCTGATGGACGCGATGGATGGCGTAAAACATGGCGGCAATCTCACTGCTGCGGAAACACTTGACAAGTTTCTCGTAAACTCGTCGGAAAGATGCCATCGCGAAATAACCACCATACTCACTTCTGCCTCGATTGACCGCGAATTAATGGCAGGATTTGCCATCAGCGGAAAGGATAGAGGCTTAAATGCGTTCAAGCATCCGGGGGAATACGTTTACACGTTTAAAATAAAAAATCGGTCCTCGTTCATTGCCGAAATAGGCGCGGAACCTGATCCTAAGAGCATCGACGGATTTGATGTCTACGCCCTTGAAGATGTGAATCTCGTGATTAAAGATCAGCAAGGATGGCTCATCTGGGGCGAACCCGCAAAGGCTGTGGCTACACTTTCAGCCGAGCTTAACAGGGCTGCCAACACTCCCATATCCTCGCTGAAGGGCATCCACAAATATCTGTCGGAAGATGACGACGACATATTCCGCCTTGCAATAGCGCGCTCCGCTGCCGCCGACGGCTGGACCTGCATATCAGGAGATGTGGAAGATAACGCCCGCAAACTGGAGATCGACGCAAAATTCATTGACGGCAACGGCAAAGAGAAAGACATGGACGCTTATCTTGACCGCATCAACACTTCGCTTCTCGACTACACCATGCCCTCTGATATATTTGTGATGGCAATAGGCATAAAGGGCAACACCGACTGGGACGCGCTTATTGACTACTTTCAGTCAATCTATCCTCTCGACTACCGCCAGCGCGCTCTCGCGGGCATGGTGCTGCCATACCTGAAACGCCTTGACGGAACAATTTTGATCGCTGCCGGACTTGACAACACGTCACATCTCGACCCCGCGTCAATCGCCGGAAACATTAACTTCACCGTGGCTGTCCAGATGAAGAAAAACGAAGTCAAAAAGACCATGAGCGATCTGCGTAACATTATTTTAATGGTGGGATTGCCTATCGTTTACAATGGCGATGAATTTGTCATGCAATCTCCCGGCATGGCACCCATATCACTTAAAGCCGAAGGGAACTCAATCATTCTTTCCAACCGCTCACTGAAGCAATTGGGCAATAATGCAGCACGCGAAGTCGCTAAAGGCAATTCACTGGCTATATGGACCGGAATACCCGACGCCATCGGCGAAGCAACCTACGGCGGCAAAGGATTCAACCTGAAAATGGAACTCGAGGATGATTTTAAAATGTCATTCTCTTTCACTGATGCGTCAATTCCGGTGCTCGAACAGATAGCATTGCTTATGTCAGCCGACAGCGATTCACCCGCCAACACTCAGATTGACAGCCGCGAACCTGACAACAGCATCGGCTTCACCCCAATAGACACCGTAAGATGACGCGTTTAAACGCCATAACCTTAGAGGGTGTGCTCCCCGAAGTATTTCGGGGAACAAACCCTGATTCGGAAATATGGCTGTCGCAAATCACGTTCACACGCGGCGAACACTATCTTATCCATGCCGAATCGGGCACCGGGAAGTCATCCCTGTGCAGCTACATTTACGGCAACCGCAACGACTATTCAGGCAAAATCACATTTGACAACACCGACATCCGGAGCTTCTCCATCGACCGGTGGTGTGAGCTGCGTCAGCGATCCATAGCTTTGCTTCCGCAGGAGATGCGGCTGTTTCCCGAACTGTCGGTAATGGAAAATATCGACATCAAAAACCGCCTTACCCGCCACAAGTCAGAGGCGGAAATCATGGAGATGCTCACCCGACTTGAAATAGACGGAAAAGCCGATGAACGCGTGGCGCGCCTGTCAATAGGGCAGCAGCAACGTGTGGCGATAATCCGAACCTTATGCCAGCCGTTTGACTTCCTGCTGCTTGATGAGCCGGTGAGCCACCTTGACCAACGGAACAACACTATCGCCGCATCGCTGATCATGGAGGAAACGGCAAAACAGGGAGCGGCGATCATAGCCACCTCTGTGGGAAATGACCTGAAGATAGACTCCACCCGACGCATAAGATTATGAAACGCAACAACACAATATGGAGATTGCTCCGCCACAATATAAGCCCCGCGCAATTGACAGGATATGCCGTGGCTAATCTTGTGGGACTAACGATCGTGGCGTGTGCCATTCAATTCTACTCTGACATAAGCTCGGTGTGGAATGACGACGACTCGTTTCTGTCACGCGACTACACCGTAATATCCCACAAGGTGAGCGGACTCGGATCGCTTGTAGGCAGCGGCGGCGACAGCTCCTTCACTCCTGAAGAAATAGCCGACCTAAGCTCCCAGCCGTGGGTGAGGAGAACGGCACCGTTCACCCCGGCGACATTCAGCGTAGGGGCTACACTTGACATGAACGGCGCCAATATGTCGACAGCCCTCTTCTTCGAGTCAATCCCCGATGAAATGTTTGATATCCGCCCCGATGACTGGGGCTTTGACCCGGAGCATCCCATAATCCCGATAATCATCGGCAAAGACTACCTCTCGCTATATAATTTCGGCTTCGCATCATCACGCGGACTGCCGCAACTGAGCGAGGCAATGATAGGAATGGTGCCATTGAAAATATCGGTCAGCGGCAACGGAAAGCAACAATGGATACCCGCGCGAATCGTGGGATTCTCTTCACGGCTCAACACCGTAGCCGTGCCCGAAGAGTTCATGGAATGGGCAAACTCCACATTCGGCGAAACGACCTCCCCGGCACCGTCACGCCTCATCGTTGAACTTAAGCAGCCGGGCGATCCCGCAATCAAAGAATACCTTGCCGCCAACGACTATGAAGCATCAGGCGATAATGCCGACACGGGAAAAGCATCCTATTTTCTGTCAATCGTGACAGGGGTGGTGATCTCCATCGGCGTCATCATAAGCTTGCTCTCATTCTTCATCCTGATGCTCAGCATATATCTGCTTTTGCAGAAAAACCGCAGCAAGCTCAGCGACCTCATGCTGCTTGGCTACCCGCCCAATGCTGTAGCCCGATACTACTGCATTCTTATCGCCGGAATAAACGCGGCTGTGCTTATTGCCGCCATAGGCATCATGCTTGCTTCCGGCTGCATGTGGCACACTCAGCTTGTGGCAATAGGCGTGCAGCCTGTGGCTCCATGGACCGCCATAGCAGTGACAACGGCGATTATCGCTGTGATAACCGCCGTCAATATTCTGTCGATCCGACGAACCATGGTACGCTACTTCAAGTCATAGCACCCCCTTCGTAGAGGGGAGAGTGAAGCGGAATGGATCGCGGCGCACAGCCTGCTTCAATGACTTGGCAAACGCCTTGAAGATACCTTCGATCTTATGATGCTCATTGGCTCCCTCGGCACGCACAAAAAGATTCATGCGGGCATTGTCGCTAAGCGACTTGAAAAAGTGGAAAAACATTTCGGTGGGCATATCACCTATCTTTTCACGATTAAATTCCACGTCCCACACTATCCACGGACGTCCGCCGAAATCCATGGCAAGCGTGCACAGGCACTCATCCATCGGCAGCACAAATCCATAGCGTTCTATGCCGCGCTTGTCGCCGAGAGCGTCATTTATAGCTGTGCCGAGAGCTATAGCCGTATCTTCGATGGTGTGATGTTCGTCGATATGAAGGTCGCCTTTCACCCTCACAGTAAGATCCACGCCTGAATGGCGCGCTATCTGGTCAAGCATGTGGTCAAAGAAACCGAGTCCTGTAGAGATATCGGAATGACCGTTGCCGTCAAGATCGATGCGCACATGGATGTCGGTTTCCGAGGTCTTGCGGTCAACCGTGGCACAACGCTTGCCCCCCTGTAGCACCGGAATTATGTCGTCCCAATGCGGGGTCACCATCACCACCGTGTCAGTCAAGCCCTCGCTGATGATTCCGGCACGGGTCTCCTCGTCATCCTCATGGAGGATAATCGCTTTCGCGCCGAGATTACGGGCGAGCATGGCATCGCTCAACCGATCACCTATCACATAACTGCCTTCAAGGTCATAGTCACCGTTCATATACGCGGTGAGCATCCCGGTGCCTGGCTTGCGGGTAGGGGCATTATCCTCCGGAAATGTGCGGTCAATGAGTATGTCGTCAAATATCACACCCTCATTGGCAAGCGCCTTAAGCATCTTATTATGCGCCGGATAAAATGTATCCTCAGGAAATGATTCTGTGCCAAGCCCGTCCTGATTGGTGACCATCACAAGCTTGTAAGGCAATTTCCCGGCAATAAAGTGCATGGCTCTTGTCACCCCCGGTATCATCTCCAGCTTTTCAAGAGAGTCAACCTGAAAGTCATCTTTCGGTTCCACGATAAGAGTGCCGTCACGGTCTATGAACAGCACTCGCGGTTTAGTTTCCATACTCAGTCATTTTTTCTATCAACAAATCATTCTCCTCATCGGTTCCCACAGTTATGCGAAGGCAGTTGCCGCACAACGCCACGCGGGAGCGGTTTCTCACAATCACCCCGCAACTTTTCAGGAACTCATACAAGGCACCGGCATCGGTCACCTCCACAAGGAGGAAATTGGCATCGGAAGGATGCACCCTCCTCACGCATTCCAGCGCAGAGAGCCTTTCTCCGAGCTTGCCACGAGCCGCCACAAGCTCCTCAACCACCTTGCGTATCACATCGGCGCTCTCAAGCACCGACAATGCCTGCCGCTGAGTAAGGATATTTATATTATAGGGATACTTCACATTGTTGAACACGCTTATTATCTCTCGTGAGGCAAAAGCGATGCCCAGACGCAACGCCGCCGAAGCCCATGCCTTGGAGAATGTCTGCATCACAATGAGATTGGGATATTCATCGAGCACATCCACCATGCTGCCGGCATCCGAGAAATCAACATATGCTTCATCGACCACCACTATGCCGTCAAAGCGTGAAGCCACCTCACGCAACACATCCATCGGGAAAGCGTTTCCGGTAGGATTGTTGGGCGAACATATCCATATCACCTTCGTGTTCCCGTCGACAGCTCCAAACAGAGCTTCCACGTCAAGCGAGAAATCATCACGAAGACGCACATTGCGGTACTCAACATCGTTTATCGCCGCACACACGCTGTACATCCCGTAGGTGGGCTCGATCGCCACCACATTGTCCATTCCGGGACGGCAGAACACACGATAAGTGATATCGACACACTCATCGCTCCCCACACCGAGGAATATGCGGTCCACATCCACGCCTCTCATGGCGCCGAGCTTGGTTTTAACCTCAATCTGCAATGGATCGGGATAGCGGTTGAAGCCGTCTATGCGACTGTTTTCGTTGGCATCGAGCCATGCCCGCGCCTCTCCCGTATACTCATTTCGGGCACAGGTGTAAGGCTCAAGATTGAGTATATTCGGGCGTATAAGTTGATTCAGCGGTTTCATTTGTCATTCAGGGAATTTATGCGAAGAGTCATCGCAAGTTTATGAGCATCGAGATCCTCATTGTGTGCCATCACCTCCACGGCATTGCCTATCGAACGGATACCCTCGGGTGTGATGCGCTGGAATGTGATCTTCTTGGTGAAACTGTCGATATTCACTCCGCTGTAAGCGTGGGCAAAACCCGATGTAGGCAGAGTGTGGTTAGTGCCCGAAGCATAGTCTCCGGCACTCTCGGGAGTATATTCACCGATGAACACCGATCCGGCATTTCTCACCTTTGCGGCAAGCTCATCAGCATTACGGTGGTTTATGATAAGGTGTTCGGGGGCATATTCATTGCTGAACTCCATTATCTCATCGTCATTTTCCAGCAATATTATGCGGCTGTGCGACAAGGATTGCCTCATCATCTCCTGCCTTGGCAACGCAGCGAGAAGGCGTTCTATCACCTCGGGAAGAGTGTCAACAAGCCTGTGCGATGTGGTGAGCAGTATCGACTGGCTGTCGGGGCCATGCTCAGCTTGCGACAGAAAATCGGCGGCAACATATTCCGGATTGGCGCTGTCATCAGCGATCACAAGCACCTCCGACGGACCAGCCGGCATATCTATCGCCACATTATGCCGTGCCACCTGCTGCTTCGCCTCCATCACGTAGCGGTTGCCGGGACCGAATATTTTGTAAACGCGCGGCACGCTTTCTGTGCCGTAAGCCATCGCTGCTATCGCCTGGGCGCCGCCGGTCTTGAATATGCGGTCCACCCCTGCCCTGCGGGCGGCATATAGTATGCCGGGATGCACCGTCCCGTCGGCACGTGCCGGTGTGCAGAGAATTATGTCGCGGCATCCTGCGATACGTGCAGGCACGGCAAGCATCAACACCGTTGAGAATAGCGGCGAATTTCCTCCGGGAATGTAAAGCCCCACACGGTCAATAGCCACCGCGCGCTGCTCGCATTTCACTCCGGGCGATGTCTCTACCATTACCGGCTCCTTCATGAGTTGGGCAGCGTGAAACGAGGCTATATTCCTGTAGGCTATCTCGATCGCATCACGAAGCTCCGGCGACACCTTTGTCTCAGCCTCATCAAGCTCCTGTGCTGAAACCTCAAGACTGTCAAGCGTCGCGCCGGTAAAACGCCGCTCAAAGTCGAGCAACGCCTTGTCGCCGCCATCGGCTACTTCCGCGATTATTCCGGCGACGCTTGCCTCAAGTTCGGCAGCCTTTTCAGCGAGAGCGCGGCGGCTCAACGCCTGCCAGCTTTCCCGCGGTGGATTGCATATTATATCCATCGGCAATGTGTATTTTAGAGAATCATTCTTTCGATGTCAAGCGCCAGAATACCCTCGGCACCGGCTGCTTTAAGTTTCCCTACGATTTCCCACAGGCGTTTCTCCTCAAGCACGGAATGCACCGAACACCAGTCGGAATTGGCAAGCGGCAACACAGTGGGGCTCTTCATACCGGGAAGAATCGACAGAACTTCGTCAAGTTTCTCCTTAGGCACATTCATCAGAATGTACTTTTTCCCGTCGGCAGCCTTAACCGCCTCAAAACGGAACATCAGCTCGTCAAGAGTAGCCTGCTTCTCAGCCGACAATTGACGGTCGGCAGCCTTAATCAACACCGCCTGCGAGTCAATCACCTTCTCCACCTCGGCAAGATTATTGCTAACGAGCGTCGAACCTGACGACACAATATCAAAAATACCGTCGGCAAGACCTATACCCGGAGCAATCTCTACCGATCCGGTGATGACATGAATATCGGCATCAATCCCCTCCCGTTCAAGGAAGCGTGAGAGAATTACAGGATAAGAGGTAGCGATTTTACGTCCCTCAAACCATTTCAATCCCGGGTAGTCAATATGTTGTGGAATAGCAAGCGAGAGATGGCAGCGGCTGAAACCAAGCTCCTTGGCTACAACCACATTCTTTTCCTTTTCAAGAACTTCATTAAGCCCTACGATTCCAAGATCGGCAGTACCGTTAGCCACCGATTCAGGAATGTCATCGTCACGTAAAAACAGCAACTCGATAGGGAAATTTCGAGCCGGAACAAGCAATGTGCGCTTGACCGCAGTAAGTTTGATCCCCGACTCTGACAGAAGTTCCATCGTTTCTTCATACAATCTGCCCTTCGATTGAACGGCAATCCTCAATTTGCTTTCCATTATTATTACTCAAGTTTTTATTTTGCTTACAAATTTACACAATTTCGGCTAATCCGCAGACAATTTTCCAAAATATTATATCGGCATCCGTATCGTTGTGGAAGTGGAGGTGATGAAAGAGAAGGCGGGATGGGAGTGGAGGAGCATGAGAGTGGCGGTGTCATCCACTCGCTCCGAAGGACAGGCATCCACGCTGCGAAGGTCAACGACCACATCAACGCCGCCCCAACGCGCCTCCACGTCGTCGACCACATAGTCACGACGCTCTTCATCGCAGGGGTCAAACGGATAGTAGCGGCACCCGCTACGCTGAACCAACACACGACACTCTTTCTCGGAGGCGTGGCATAACGCCACGCGGCAATCAACCTTGCGAAACGCTTCGACCACCGCAGAAGCAAGCGCGAAGCATCCTCCCAACACAATCACGTTCAAGCAGTCAAACGATAAGCAGAAATCGCCGCTTTTCTTTGACGCAGGCACGTGAACAATCTGCCGCTTGGGGGCAAGTTTTCCCGCACGGTACTCCTCCATGCGCTTTTCAAGATAGTTATCAGCCATTATTAAACATCCTATAAGTATTTTTTGAGCCATGCCGCCGAGTCCGACAATTCACGCAACGGCTCCATGACAAAATCACGCTGTTTCATGTGGGGATGCGGCACCGTCAGCTCAGGCACATCAACCTCCTCGCCCTCAATGGCGATGATGTCAATGTCGATCTCCCGGTCAATATAACGCCCCTCGGCATCACGATGAGATGCAGGCGAGATGCTCCGCTCTATCTCCTGAAGCCGAGCAAGAAGCTCCCGAGGAGAAAAAGAGGTGCAAAACACCACCCCCACATTCACAAAACGGTTTTCCGAAACATAGCCCCACGGCTCCGATTCAACGGCAGCCGACTGCAACACCTCGCCCCCCTGGGCGAGATTTGCGATCAGGGCGACCGCTTGCTCGATGTGAGCATGGCGGTCGCCCTGATTAGATCCGATATTAACGTATACCTGACGAGGCATTACAATTGCTTTTTAACTTCAACCTCTTCGAATGCTTCGATAAGGTCGCCCTCTTCAAGGTCATTGTAGCCGGCGATGCTAAGACCACAGTCATAGCCGGTCAGCACCTCCTTGACATCATCCTTGAATCGCTTCAACGAGCCGAGCTCGCCGGTGTAGCGCACGATACCGTCGCGGATAAGACGCACCTTGCATGAACGCTTGATCTTGCCTTCACGCACGATGGCTCCGGCAATGGTGCCCACCTTCGATATGCGGTAGGTCTGGAGCACTTCGGCTGTACCGACAACCTCTTCCTTGTATTCGGGAGCGAGCATACCTTCCATAGCATCCTTCACCTCCTCGATAGCCTGGTAGATGACCGAGTACAGACGGATTTCCACGCCTTCACGCTCGGCGGCACGACGCGCAGCCTGAGAGGGACGCACCTGGAAACCGATGATGACGGCGTCGGAAGCTGCAGCGAGTGTGACATCGCTCTCCGAGATAGCGCCGACTGCCTTGTGGAGCACATTGACCTGCACCTCCTCGGTCGACAGCTTGATGAGTGAATCGGACAACGCCTCGATTGAGCCGTCAACGTCACCCTTGACGATGATGTTGAGTTCATGGAAGTTGCCGATAGCACGGCGGCGACCGATCTCCTCAAGCGTGGTACGCTTGCTTGTGCGCAATCCGAGCTCACGCTGCAATTGCTCACGCTTGTTGGCGATTTCGCGTGCCTCCTGCTCGGTCTCCATCACATTGAATGTGTCGCCGGCAGTAGGAGCGCCGTTAAGACCCAGGATAAGCGCCGGAGTGGCGGGTCCTGCCTCCTTGATGCGCTGGTTACGCTCGTTGAACATAGCCTTCACCTTACCAAAATGAGTTCCGGCAAGAATGATGTCGCCCACATGAAGAGTACCGTTCTGCACAAGGATATTGGCAATGTATCCACGACCCTTGTCGAGCGACGATTCGATGATCGAACCGGTGGCAAGACGGTTGGGGTTAGCCTTAAGGTCAAGCATTTCAGCTTCGAGAAGCACTTTCTCCATAAGCTCGTTCACACCGATACCCTTCTTTGCCGAGATATCCTGTGACTGATATTTACCTCCCCATTCCTCAACCAGATAATTCATCTGGGCAAGTTCCTCCTTGATCTTGTCAGGGTTGGCGGTAGGCTTGTCAATCTTGTTTATTGCGAATACGATTGGCACACCGGCAGCCGAAGCATGGTTGATAGCCTCGACGGTCTGCGGCATCACATTGTCGTCGGCGGCGACAATGATGATACAGATGTCGGTCACCTTCGCTCCACGGGCACGCATTGCGGTAAACGCTTCGTGACCCGGGGTGTCGAGGAACGTGATGCGACGTCCATCCTCAAGTTTCACATTATATGAACCGATGTGCTGGGTTATACCACCCGCCTCACCGGCGATTACGTTAGCGTTACGTATATAGTCGAGCAACGAGGTCTTACCGTGGTCCACGTGACCCATCACAGTGACAACCGGCGGACGGTTTTCAAGATCCTCCTCCTGGTCTTCATCCTGCTGGATAGCCTCAACCACTTCTGCCGAAACATATTCGGTGGTATATCCGAACTCATCGGCAACGATGTTGATGGTCTCGGCGTCAAGACGCTGATTTATTGACACCATCACGCCGAGATTCATACAGGTGGCGATGACATTGTTGATGGGCACATCCATCATTATGGCAAGGTCGTTGGCGGTAACGAACTCGGTAAGCTTCAGCACCTTGCTGTCGGCAGCTTCCAGTTCAGCCGCTTCACGCTCACGAGAATGGAACGCTTCGCGCTTCTCCTTACGCCATTTCAAGCCCTTCTTCTGTCCCTTCTCCTTGCTGGTGAGACGGGCAAGAGTCTCCTTAACCTGCTTCTGCACATCCTCTTCGCTCACCTCAGTGTGCACCGGACGGCGGTTGCGATCCTTTGACTTGCGGTCATTGTTGCGGTCATTACGCTGCTGACCGCCCCCTTGATGGTTCTTATCGTTTCCTCCACGGTTGCCGCCGTTGTTCTGCGACTGCTGCTGGTTGGAACTCTTTTCAATATCCACCTTCTCCTTGCCAATGCGGCGACGCTTCTTCTTGTCGGCGGATGATTGTCCCTGACCCTGGGCGGCATTACCCTGCCCGGTCTTGGCGAGGCGCTCATTGCGGCGCTCCTCCTTTGATTTCTTTTTGGGACGTGTCTGCTGATTTATGGCAGAAAGGTCGATTTTTCCCACCACATTCAATTGCGGGGCGCCGGTGATGGGTCCGGTGGTAAATATTTCGGGTTCAGCCTTCTTTGGCTCCTCTTTCTTGACCTCAGGCTGAACTGCCGGTTTCTTATTCACTCCTTGCTCCGGCTTTGCGGTGATTTTAGTCTCTTCTACTTTACTATTCATAGGTTTCTGTTTCGGACTCTCTTCGTTAACGGTCTCTACAGTTTTTACAGTTGCTTCAGGTTCTTTTTTAATTTCCACAACCGGTTCTTCCTTAGGCTGAACTTTTACAGGCTCAACGGCAGGGGCTTTCACCGGTTCAGGTTTCTCAACAGCAACATCCTTCTTGACCTGCTCTTGGACCTTAACGGGCTCCGAATGTGGTTTTTCAACCACCGGCTCCTTTTTGGGCGCCGGCTTCTTATGGGCGTCGAGATCTATGTGTCCCACCACCTTTGGAGCAAAGACGTTGATTGTGGCTTTCTTCGTCTCTATTTCTTTTGATTTTTCTGTCTGGCGAACTTCTGCATTGGGCTCGTCCAACTTCTTCACAGCCTTGTCGTCACCGTAATGCGATACCAACAACTTATAGGCATCCTCATCGATACGACTGTTAGGGTTCATATCGACATTTATACCCTTTGACTGCAAGAAATCAATGACGGTCGGAAGGGCTATGTTTAGGTCTTTTGCTACTTTGCTTATTTTTATTTTCGCCATATTGAGTTTTAGAGTAATGTCTTTTAATCTTCAAATTCTGCTTTGAGGATAGAAATCACGTTGTCGACCGTGTCTTCTTCAAGATCGGCTTTCTCGATAATCTCTTCACGCGGCATGGCAAGCACATTCTTGGCTGTCACGCAACCGATGTTTTTCAGTGAATCGATTACCCATCCGTCGATTTCATCCTTAAATTCATCAAGATAGATGTCGTCATTGAATTCCTCGCCGGCATCGCGGTACACATCTATCACATATCCGGTGAGCTTTGACGCAAGCTTGATGTTGAGAGCGCCTTTACCGATGGCAAGGGGCACCTCTTCGGGACGCAGGAACACCTCGGCGCGCTTCTCCTCTTCGTTAAGACGTATAGAAGAGATTTTGGCGGGGCTGAGAGCGCGTTGGATCAACAGCTCGTTATTGGAGGTGTAGTTGATCACGTCGATATTCTCGTTGCGCAGCTCTCTCACGATGCCATGGATGCGTGAGCCTTTCACTCCCACACAAGCTCCCACGGGGTCGATGCGGTCGTCGTAGCTCTCCACAGCGATCTTGGCTCTTTCTCCCGGGATGCGCGCCACGGCGCGGATATTGATCAGTCCGTCATGGATTTCAGGCACTTCAAGCTCGAAGAGTCGGCGAAGGAAATCGTCGGAAGTGCGTGATACCGTGATACGGATATTGTTGTTTTTGTTGTCCACCTTCGAGATGACAGCTCTCACTGTCTCGCCCTTGCGGAAGAAGTCGCCGGGGATAGCCTCCGACTTGGGAAGGATAAGCTCGTTTTCCTCGCTGTCGAGAAGCAGAGTCTCCTTGCTCCATGTCTGATACACCTCGCCCGACACCAATTCACCCTCATGTCCTTTGAACTGAGAGAAAATAGCCTCCTTCTGAAGATCGAGGATCTTTGACTGGAGGGTCTGGCGGAGATTCAGAATCGCGCGGCGTCCGAATTTCTCGAAAATAATCTCGCGGGTGTGCTCCTCGCCGATCTCCACGTCGGGATTCTGGTCGGCGCGGGCATCGCTCAGCGAAATCTGAGTCGACGGGTTGGTCACCTCTCCGTCGGGAACCACTTCAAGATTCTGGAATATCTGGACATCCCCTTTGTCAGGGTTCATGATTACGTCGAGGTTCTCGTCGGTACCGAACATCTTAGCCAAAACATTTCTGAATGATTCCTCAAGAACGGAAATCATTGTAGCCTTGTCAATGTGTTTGAGCTCCTTGAACTCGGCAAATCGTTCCACCATGTTGGGGGATTCTTCTTTCTTAGCCATGATTTGAAATAATTTCGTTGGGATTTATTTGAAATCTATTAAATATTTTACTGTTTTCGTGTCAGCCACCTTTGTCACCACCGGCTCTTCGACCTCCACAGGGCGTTTCTTGCCCTCCTCCTTAACCTTCTTGGTCACGGCGACAGTGAAATCGTCGTCGCCCACAGCGGTAAGCGTGCCCTTGAACTTGCGTCCGTCGCGGGTGAGCACCTCCACCTGGTTGCCGATGTTCTTCACATACTGCTCCTTGACCTTGAATGGAGAAGTAAGCCCTGCCGAGCCCACTTCGAGCTGATAGTCCTCAACATCGCGGTCAAACACCGCTTCAATATCACGAGTGAGCTTCACACACTCATCGATGTCAACGCTCTCCATGGAGTCGACCTCGACTGTAATATTATTATCGGGAGTGACTGTAACGTCAACCAAAAACAACGGGGTGTCCTTTATAGCCTCGTTGATAGTGTCTGTAAGTTTCTGTTTGTCTATCATTTCTCAAGTTGACCGATTGGCTGTTAAAAAATTCGGAGGAGACTTTCGCCCCCTCCGGTACTCGAATCTGCTACAAAGATACTAAATTATTGTGCCAAACGCAAATCAACCACGCCAACGACCCCTCGGACGCTCAAGTATTTAACAAAATTTAACCTCATGCATACTATCCAAATCACGCAGAGATCCTTGCAGAGCATCCTGACACAAGATCCCCCACCGACGGACACAAAGATTTCCCGACATCCACACCCTCCCACATAATATATATACAATAATTATATTCATGCGCATAAAAACGAGACCCTCACAACAGTCAAATCTATTCAAAACGCCACTTTCCCTTAATTTATGCAACACAATTTTATAAAAATTCATATTTCGCGATAAAAATGCATCATTTTTATGTATTTTTTAATCATTATGCGCTGTTTTATATTTTATTTTACTAAATTTGCGTTGCAATCGCGATGAAATATCACTTTCACCGGCGGTTGCATTGCTTATTGAATTCACAAACATTATCACCAATCAATCACCGAATGGAAAGAAGCAAAAACCGAAGCCGGCACAGCAAGCTCGCATCAATGCGCATTCTGCTGGGAATGCTTGTCATGATGTGCAGCGCGCAGATCCACGCGCAAGATTCCAAATCATGGAAAGATTATGCGTCATTCATCACCGGCACCGTAGTCGATGCCGAAGGGGAACCCCTCCCGGGAGCATCAGTCTTTGAGAAGAAAGACACCAAACACGGCACCGTAACCGACATCGACGGCAAATTCCGACTGTCGACCAGAGGCAAATCATCAGTGCAAATTGTGGTTCAGTTCGTGGGCATGAAACGCCACGAAGTCACATGGAACGGCAAGCCGCTCCACATAGTGATGGAACAGGACGCCAACCAGTTTGACGACGTTGTTGTCACCGGCTATCAGGTGATCGACAAGCGAGCATCCACAAGCGCCATCACCTCAATAAAGGCAGAGGACATCCTGCGCCCCGACGCAATGAGCATCGACCAGATGCTTGAAGGTCAGGTGCCCGACCTCATGTATATGTCCAACTCGGGCGAGGCGGGTGTCGCTCCAAAAATCCGCATCCGAGGCACATCGTCAATCATCGGTAACCGCGAACCGCTATGGGTGGTCGACGGTATTGTGGTGAAAGACCCCGTGGCAATTTCTCCCGACGAACTCAACGACCCCGACTACGTGAACCGCATCGGTAACGCCATTGCAGGACTCAACCCGCAGGACATCGAGCGACTCGACGTGCTTAAGGATGCTTCGGCTACCGCCCTCTACGGAACCAAGGCGGCAAACGGTGTGATCGTCATCACCACCAAGCGCGGTAAAGAGGGAGCTCCGCAGATACGCTACTCCAACAATTTCACCTGGAAGCTGCGTCCGCGCTACTCCGACCGCTCGGTCGACGTGCTAAACTCCAAGGAGCGCATCCAGCTCTCACGCGACCTCTTCAATCAGCACTACGTGTATGACAGCGGCAACACCCTTGTGGGATTCGAATACCTGATGGATGAACTCATCAACGGCAGGATCAACAAGAGCCAGTTTGACGAGCAGCTTGCATGGTTCGAGACCGTAAACACCGACTGGTTTGACCTTCTCACCCACGACAGCTTCTCACAGCAGCACACCCTCACCCTCAGCGGCGGCGGTTCACGCAGCGCCTACTACGCTTCGCTCGGATTCACCGACAACGACGACATCGTAAAAGGCACCACCAACCGCCGTTACAACGCCATGATCAACCTCGACGTGAACTTCGCCAAGTGGCTCACCGCGGCATTCAGCCTGAAAGGAAATGTGTCGGAGCGCGAATATTACCAGAGCTCCATCGCCCCCATCCAGTATGCCTACCGCACAAGCCGTGTGATTCCCGCATACACCGGAAATGACGGTCAGTATTATTTTTATGAACAGAAAGAGTTCCAAAAGAACAGCTACAATTACAACATCCTCAACGAACTCGACAACAGCGGTGTGGATCAGGATGGAAACAGCCTCACATTTGACGCCAATTTCCGCTTCCACGTCACCGACTGGCTATCGGCAAACGCCATCTTCTCATACACCGCCTCCAACACCACCATCAACAGCCTGTGGGGAGCGCAGACCTACTATGCGGCAAAACTCCGCAACAGCGAATATGGCGAGGCAGCGCCCGAATGGAGCTCAATGCCTCAAGGCGGCGAGCTCACCCACTCCACCACCGACCAGCGCAACTGGACGGCGCGTCTTCAGCTCGACTGGAACAAATATTTCAACGATGACGAGCACAACTTCAGCGGCGGCATCGGCTTCGAAGCTTCATCCAACAATTATAAAGGTTACTCCAACACCACACGAGGCTACTTCCCCGAACGCGGCATGAGCTTCGCGCAGGGAATCGACCTCACCAAATACACCAACTATGCCTCATGGCTTTCCGACAACACTCCTTCTATCATAAACACCAAGGAGAATGTTGTGTCGGCTTACGCTACCGCAAGCTACAACTGGCGCCGCCTCATCTTTGTGAACGCCAACGCCCGTGTCGACGGCTCCAACAACTTCGGCGACCGCGCCAATGACAAGCTGCTCCCCATCTGGTCAGTATCGGCATCATTCGACGCCGCACAGCTCGACTTCTTCAAGCAGCTCACATGGCTCGACTATTTCTCAATCAAGGGAAGCTACGGTTTCCAGGGTAATATGCTCTCAAGCCAGTCGCCGGTGATGATCATCCGCAAAAATCCCTACAACGAATATTACGGCGAATTCACCTCAAGCGTGGAACGCAACCCCAACCCCGACCTCAAGTGGGAGAAAACCACAAGCTACAACCTCGGCTTCGAATGGGGATTCCTCAACCGCCGCCTGCAAGTCGACGCTTCCGTATACTGGAAACGCACCAAGGACGCCTTCATGGATAAATCCATCTCCACCATCAACGGCTACGAGACCTACGTGGTCAACGGCGGCGACATCGACAACGACGGCTACTCAGTGGGCGTGACTGTGCGTCCCATCGACACACGCGACTGGCAATGGAGCATCTCCACCAACTTCTCACGCGCCATCAACCGCATCAAGTCGCTCCCCTCAGGCGAGCAGTACGAGCTCAACGACTTCCTCACCGGTAATGCCATTGTCAAAGGAAAGCCCGTGGGCACATTCTACTCTTATAAGTTCATCGGATTGAGCCCCGTGGATGGCGGTCCCATGTTTGACGACTGGTTTGACCACACTTCCGACCTCCTCGGCTTGAGCAAATACGACACTTACACCTCAGTGCTGAAAGCCACCGGCTCACGCGAGCCCACCATGTCGGGCAATCTCTCCACCATGCTCCGCTGGAAGAATCTGCGCCTCAGCGCCAACTTCACCTACAGCCTTGGTGCCAAGACCCGACTGTTCGGTATGTACGGAGCGGGCGTGGCAAGCGACGGAATCTATGCCAAGTGGGGACAGATAAATCGGAAAACAACCTCAGCCGCGACTATCTCGACCGTTGGATAAAACCCGGCGATGAACTCCACACCAACATCCCGGCAATCATCGGAAAGAACCATCCGAGCTATTTCCGCTACCAAAGCCACTGGTCAAGCAACACCGACGGCATACAAATCATAGCCGACAACTCCTGGGATATGTATGACTATTCCGACCTCCGCGTTGTAAGCTCCGACTACCTCAAGCTGTCGACTCTCAGCCTCTCCTACGATTTCCCGAAACATCTGCTTAAGGGATGGAGATGCCAGCGTCTTGAGCTCACCGTGACAGGCTCCAACCTGTTCACGCTCTGCGACTCCAAACTGAAAGGGCAGACCCCCACACAGGGCGGATTCACAACCGTGCAGCTCTCTGACCGCCCCGGATTCTCTTGCGGACTTAACATAACCTTCTAACAGTTTCACCTTATGAAAGCTATAAAAACAACCATATATTCTCTTATCGCCGCTCTCGGCTGCGCCGCGTTCACAGGATGCGACTCATTTCTGGAGGAGTATTCCCAGGACCTTGCAAAGGTGAATTCCTGGGAGGATCTTGACGAAGTTCTGCTCGGCGACGGCTACGTAAAAACAGGAAGAGTCTACGTCCAGAACTACTCTCTATATACCGAGCAGGATTTGAATCTGGACTTCCTTCACTTTATGACCGATGAGATCGTCCCTGCCGACGATAAAGACCAGGACATAGGCTTCTACTCTTCCATGTTTCCATTCATCACATGGCAACAGGACACCGGCGTGGATTATCAGTTCAGATATGTAGGCGGTGACGAAAAGGCATGGAACAGCCTGTACAGCCGCATCAATGTGTGCAACATGGTCATATCGCTCATCGACGACCAGCCCGAGCCGCACCCCTCCGACAAGGTTCAGAAAACCCGCGTGAAGGGTGAAGCCTATTTCCTGCGCGGATTATTCTACTTCATCCTCACCAACCTGTACTGCGAGCCTTACGTCCCGTCTACGGCAGAATCCACCGTGGGCATGCCCATCAAGTGGTCGGAAGTGATAGAAGATATCGAGTTCCAACGCGCATCTCTTGCCGAAAGCTATGACCGCATACTCTCCGACTTGAAAAATGCCGAATCACTGCTTGCCGACACCGAGCGCAAGACCATATACCGTGCCGACATCAACACCGTGCGTTTGCTCATGAGCCGAGTCTATCTCTATATGCAGGATTGGGAGAATGCCGCAGCCAAGGCTAAAGAGGTGCTGGCAGCAAATGACCGGTTGCTCAACCTTGCCACAAAAACTCCCGGCGAAAACTGCATCGACACATCATCGCCCGAATATATCTTCTCAATGGGTGACTATATCGTTGCCACTGCATTTGTTGACGACCGTAAAGTAGTGCCGGCATGGAATATCTCGGCGGAAATGATAAATCTCCTTGACCGCAATGACTTGCGCATGGGCAGATATATAGGAGACACCTCCTACGGACGTCCCAACGTGTTCCGCAAAGTCAACGGACAGCGCGAAGCGTGGGGCTCCTACTTCCCGGTGGGAAGCATATTCACCTTCCGCACCCCCGAGGCTTACCTCACATTGGCTGAAGCATCGGCATTTTTGGGCGAGGAATCCACAGCCCGCTCTTATCTTGAACGATTCATCGCCACTCGCAAGAGCAACAAGGTAACAGTCACGGAATCAGGCAATGACCTTATCGACCTGATCCGCGATGAACGCGCCCGTGAATTCCTGCTCGAAGGACACCGATGGTTTGACTTGCGCCGTTACACCGTGTGCGAGCCTTATCCATGGTCGAAAGTGATTGAGCATGGCTACAATTACTATTCAGGATCGTATGATGATCTTGACCACACCGACTGGTATCGCCTGGAAAAGAACGATGGCGGCTACACGCTGCCGATTCCGCGAGCCATCCGCAACTTCCAGAACTCTCTCGGCAATGCCAATCGCCCCGCACGCGCTCCCTACACCACCACTCAGCCCGTAGGTGGAGGAGATGACGATGATGACGATTGGGACGATGATGACTGGGACGATGATGACTGGGATTGGTAATTCTATATTCAAAACTTATTAATCATAACATAATCTTATGAACAATATAATCAAATTGCTTCTGGGTATCAGTGCGGCAACAGCAGCATTCACTTTCTCCTCCTGTTCCGACAGCGAGGATAATCTGACCCCGTCGCCCGCCATGCCCAACTATTTCGAGCCGGCGGCGTCCGACAATAGCGCGGAAGCACAGTTGCGCCGTGACTTCTATGGCAGAACTGGCATCTATCTTTTGTTCAACGACACATTGGCTTACTATACCGATGAATATGGCGTAGACCGTGCGGAAACAGTCGATTTCAGCTGGAATTTCACAGGCGACGCAAGTCGGGAATATTCATTTGAATATATAGCTGACGAAAATAAGGCTGACATAGCTGCAAGAATAGAAAAATATTTCGTCCCCTACATCAACTTTGAAGGCGGAGCAATGAAGCCTTATTCCATCACCCTCTTTGATAAAATAAGCTATTATAACAGCTATCAGGATAAATTCAACAGTCTCACTTTCGTGAACTGCTGGAGATCTTTCGGCATAGCCACTAACGATTGGGTAGAGATCGAGAGCGAAGAGGAGGCAAAAGCGATGGGGAAAAACCTTCTTCGAAAATTCGTTGATGAAAAAATAACCATCTATTCTTCCGAAGTTGAGGACTTCTTCGATATCTGTTATGATCTTTACTATTCATATCCTGCCGCAGAATTCCCGGATTGGGTGGACGACCAAGACATAACTCTCGTATATGAAGCGGGATTCCTCACATATTATCCCGACACTTGGGACTATGACCCTGAATACGATGCATTCCCGACCGAAACCTCCGACCTTAGACTTTTCAAGGATGCCATCTTCAACGAGGATGAAGCCGAGTTCCGCGAGAAATGGGCTGATTATCCCATAATCATCCTCAAGTATGAGATACTTAAAAATATACTGACCAATCTTGGTATTGACTTTAATGCAGTAAAATGATGAGAAAAATTATATATATGGCAATAGCTTTGGCGGCGACAGCGCTCTCTTCTTGCAGCGACGATGACAAACTTCCTGTTGTGACTCCTGCCGACCGGGGCACAGTGACCGATGACCTGGGCAATCAGTATAACTGGGTAAGAATCGGCGACCAATTGTGGACCACATCCAACGCCAAAAACGGCACATCGCTCGCCGATGCTGAATATTACACCAATTGGGATTGGGACTATGTACTGCCAACCGACCGTGCTGTCGAGGATTACGAACAGAATTACTTTCCGGTGTATGGCAATCTTCTCTCTTTTGAGGAAGCCATGGAATCGGCTCCCACCGGGTGGAGACTGCCATCCGACGAGGATTGGCAGAAGCTCGAAAAAACGCTCGGCATGAAAAATACGGAAAAATATGGTCATCGTGGCGGCGGAGTGGCTTACTCCATGCAGCAAACCGATTCAGGATGCGAGCTGGGCTTGACACTCAACGGCTCATGTGTGCCCATAAAAACCTACGGTTGGATTGAAATGAGCCTCGACTTTGTGGGAGAGTACGGCTATTACTGGACCTCCACCATCAATCCCGACTACGAGGATGATGCCACAATGGTATATTTCCGCCGCATAACCGCCAACTCAGGCGACGTGTCGCGTCTATGCACAAGCTCCGCTTGCTACATGGGTGTGCGATGGGTGAAAGATGTAGATTAAACCAAATAAGAACCAGTCTAATTCCAAAATTCAGCATTTTATGAATAAAAAGGTATTGGTCAACGGTATCGGCGCGGCTGCTCTCTTGGCAGCCGCTGTCATGCCCGCGACAATGTATGCAGGGGCATTTTCAATCAAAGGTGATTTTCCCGAAATGCCCGACAGTGTGAAAATCACACTTATTGATGTGGAGGATCCCAACGGCAAGAAAGTGCAGCTTGCGGAAACATACTCAACCGGAGGCACATTTGCCCTCAACGGTTCGGTGGACTCGCCACGTATGTGTGAGCTCGCCTTATCAAAATACAACAAGAAACAGAACCGCTACTGGACCACGCTTACCGTGCCTGTGATGATCGAGGGGGCGGAATATAATGTCACATCCGGGTTCCCGCTCGACAGCCTGGCAAAAATGTCGTCGT
Organism: uncultured Muribaculum sp.; assembly: GCA_910589555.1. Taxonomy (GTDB): domain Bacteria; phylum Bacteroidota; class Bacteroidia; order Bacteroidales; family Muribaculaceae; genus Muribaculum. The sequence continues at coordinate 25,836 of CAJUTE010000009.1, read as the reverse complement.
CAGACTATCGTACGGCGGTCACCGGCGGAAACGCGCAGGAACAGCTCAACAGCTATCGCGACCATGTCAAAGACGCCGATCTGAAAGCTCGTAACGCAAGCTATCTGAGAGCGTCGAAATATTTCGACACCAACGACAACCGCGACACCATGATAAAGTATGAAGCGCTCGCCAAGGAGGCTGAGGCTAACTTCGCCGCCGTGCGCGCTGAATTCATCAAAGCTCATCCTGACTATCACATTTCAGCCTATCTGACTCAGAAGGAATTGGAAAAACCGTTTGCCTACACCGCCGACGAGATCAACGCCATGGCTGACATGGTGAAAGTGTGCCCCGACACAGCCCGTGTGTCGACCATTGAGCGCCGCCGCAACTTCGTTATGAAATATGCTCTCGGCATGGCATACCCCGATTTCGACCTCACCACCGACAAGGGCGACGTGGTGCGCATATCTGAGCGCATAGTCCCGGGAAAATACAATTTCATTGACTTCTGGGCATCATGGTGCGGACCCTGTCGTGCCGCCATTCCACACGTAAAGGAGTTGCAGGAAAAATATGCCGACAAGCTTAACATTCTCAGCGTGTCGCTCGACAGCGAAGAAGCCGACTGGCGCAAGGCGATGGAGGAAGAAAAAATGACCTGGAGCCAATTTTTCGCCGCTGAACCCCAGATGCAGAACGTGGCTCAGGCTTATTTTATAAACACCATTCCTCGCCTCATCCTCATCAACGACAAGGGCGAAGTGGTGTGCTCAACCAACAAGCCCGATGAAGTGACCGAATTCCTGAAAAATAACCTTGGAGAATAACACCGCGATTATGAAAAGAACAGCACTATGCGCCATGCTCTCTGCCGCCACTCTCGGCATGATGGCGCAGGGATTTGAAATAAAAGGGAATATCCCGGGCATTCAGCAAGGGACCAAAATCGAATTAAAGATACGCGAACGCAGCAACAATCCCGACTTTGGGAAAACGGTCGTAGAGTCAACCGACGGCACTTTCACCATCACCGGAAGCGTAGCGTCGCCCACTCTCGCTGAGCTTTACATCAACAGCAACAATCCCGATGAGCTGTCAAAGGTAGTGGAACTGATGATTGAAAATGCGCCATATTCAATCAGCACCGCCCACATCGACAGCGTTGCGCCGTCGTTCTACGCAGGCACCGTCGGGCTGATGAAAACCCGCAATGTCACCGTCGACGGCGGAAACGCACAAAAGCAGTATGCCGAATATCAGCAGGCTATGTTCCCCTACACTTTCGCTTCAAAGCAGGCTCATTATGACCTCTTCTGGGCTGACGACAAAAAAAGCCGCAGCGCTGACCGGGAGAAAGAGCTGAAGGCCGTCTATGAGGTTGCTTCACAAAAAGAGGATTCTGCTCGCAGGGCATTCATCGCGCAGCACCCCTCCTACAGCATTTCGGGACTGCTGCTGATGGAAGACCTGAATTCGCCGTTTTTCTACTCGGAAAGCGAACTCAACGAGGTGCGTGACCGTATGCAGCAACTCGACGACCCTAAACGTCTGGAGCAGGTGAACCGCGCAATCGAGGCAAGCCGAAAGTTTTTACGCGAATCCCCCTACACCGACTTTGCCGTGGGCGACACGCTCAACAACGAACTGCATCTGTCGGACTTCACCAAGAACGGCAAATATGTGATGATCGATTTCTGGGCGTCATGGTGCGGACCGTGCCGTGCGGCGATACCCCACGTGCGTGAACTATATCACACCTATGGCGAGAAGCTCGACATACTTGCAATCTCCGTCGACAGCGAGGAACCTGCATGGCGCGAAGCCATGGCACAGGAAAAAATGGAATGGACCCAGCTTTGGGCAGGCGACGAACGCTCAAAACCGCTTGTGGAGCATTACGGACTGAGCGGCATACCGTTTCTGCTCGTCCTAAGCCCCGACGGACGCATAATCCATGCCGGACACGCTCCGGCAGGAGTGAACGCCATCCTCGAACAAGAGCTCGGCAAATAATCACAATTAAGGTCGTTAAAGTCTCTAAGCTTTAACGACCTTAATGACTTTAACACCTGCAAGCGCAGGGTCAAATGGCAATAAACCTGCAACATTAATTTATAGCTTATTTGGATTCTCATTGATTTTCCATAACTTTGTGCTGTATAAAAGTTAATTGCAGTGAAGAAAGTACTGAGCAATATATTCAAGTATGGGTTGCCGGTGGCATTGAGCGCCTGGCTTTGCTACTATCTCTACACCAAAATAGACATGAATGTGATCACTGCCGAGATCAGGGAGTGCAATTATTGGTGGATAGGCATCGCACTGGTTGTGAGTGTGTTTTCCCATGTGTTCCGCGCGATGAGATGGAGCATACAGCTCGACGCGTTGAAAATCCACACTCCGCTTGCTCCGCTTGTGTGGAGCGTATTCGGCACATACGCCATCAATCTGCTCGCTCCGCGCCTTGGCGAACTGTGGCGCTCGGGCTACATAGCAAAGCGACAGAAAGCGCCGTTCACCACCGTGTTCGGCTCAATGGTGTGCGACCGTCTTGCCGACACCGCCATGGTGTTGCTGCTCACCGTAGGCACATTCTTTATAGCCCGCGAAGCATTTGTGGCATTCTCCGAGAAATATCCTCAGGCATACCAAGGCATCGAAGGGATCTTCCACAGCCCTGCATTCTGGATAGCCTGCGTAATAGGCGTGATAGCGCTGGCATGGCTGTTCATGTCGAAAAGCAGCAATAAGTGGGTGTTGAAGATACGCACCTGGGTGAAAGACCTTTGGGACGGATTTGCCGTTGTGGCGAAAATGCCGGGAAAAGGGCGTTGGATCCTTCTTACATTCGCAATCTGGGGATGCTACTTCCTTCAGCTTTATCTACAGTTCCAGGCATTTGACTTCACCATGGGGCTCGGATTCATCTGCGCGCTGGTCACCTTTGTGCTTTCAAGCATCTCGATGGGTATCCCGAGCAACGGAGGATTGGGACCATGGCACCTCGCCGTCATATTCTCATTAGGCATATATGGCGTGGAATTTGACCGTGCGGCGGCATTCGCCATGATTGTGTGGGGTGTTCAAAACGCATTTGTGGTGCTTCTCGGCATATACGCATTCATCTCGATAGCCCTTGACGGAAGAAAACGCTCACACACAGCTTAACAATTTCAACCCCACTATGGATTTCGACGACAAACCTGACTATTTCATGGCTCCTCAACCCGAGGAAACGCCTGACCCCGTTATACGATTTGACAACGAGGAAACGCCGCAACCCGAAAAACCGAGGCGCCGACGCAACCGCGGACGCAAGATTCTCTTGTGGTCGGCTTTCATCATCGCCGCCGTGCTTGCCGGAATATTCTGGATGAGATATCTCGCCCCCTACGAAACCCACATGCATGAAGAGGGATATGTGGTCGACTTCAAAAAGCAGGGATTCCTGTTCAAGACATGGGAAGGACAGATGCTTGTCAACCAGTCGCTCGTCGACACCTCACAAGTCTATTCACGCGATTTTGTATTTTCAGTCGACAACGACCGGGTGGCTCGTGAGCTATCCTCGCTAAAAGGGAGCGGCAAAAAAGTGTCGGTCACTTATAAACGCTATTGGGGCGCGCTGCCATGGCGCGGCGCCACCACCTGCATCGTGACAGGCATAAATCCCGACTAAACGGAGCAATAAATAGTTAAAAATTGCAACCAATGGTTGTTTTTAAGCTCCCGATTTAATAATTTTGCGATTAATAAATCATTTAATCTCTATTCAATATGTCACAGATTAAGACCGTCGGCATTCTCACCTCAGGAGGTGACGCGCCAGGAATGAACGCGGCAATCCGCGCCGTAACCCGCTCGGCAATATATAGCGGACTGAAAGTGAAAGGTATCTATCGCGGTTACCGAGGTCTTATAACTGACGAAATCGTGGATTTCAAGACTCAAAACGTGTCAAACATCATACAGATGGGAGGTACCATTCTGAAAACCGCGCGATGCAAGGAGTTTGAAACACCCGAAGGACGTCAGCTCGCCTACGACACTCTGAAACAGCATGAAATAGACTCGCTCGTAGTGATAGGCGGCGACGGTTCTCTCACCGGAGCCAGAATATTTGCCAGCGAATTCAATTTCCCTATCATCGGACTCCCCGGAACTATCGACAACGACCTCTTCGGCACCGACAAAACCATAGGCTACGACACAGCGCTCAACACCATCATGGAGTGTGTCGACAAAATACGCGACACAGCCACCAGCCACGAACGTCTGTTCTTCATCGAGGTAATGGGACGTGACGCCGGATTCCTCGCCCTGAACGGAGCGATAGCATCAGGCGCCGAGGCTGCGATAATCCCGGAAATATCGACTCAGGTGGACCAGCTTGCGGAACTTATCCAGAACGGATTCCGCAAGAGCAAAAACTCATCGATAGTACTCGTTGCCGAAAGCCCGGTGACCGGCGGCGCCATGGGACTTGCCGAACGCGTGAAAAACGAATATCCCGGCTACGATGTGCGCGTGTCAATCCTCGGACACCTGCAACGAGGAGGATCGCCCACCGCTGCTGACCGCATCCTCGCGTCGCGACTCGGCTCGGCGGCAATCGACGCGCTCCTTGAAGACCAACGAAACGTGATGATCGGCATCCGGAACGACGAAATCGTATATGTGCCGTTCAGCAAGGCGATAAAGAACGATAAGCAGATCAAGCCTGAGCTTATCGACACCCTGCGTCGTCTCTCAATCTAATATCCAAGCGGATAGGGTCCACTACCTCGTGCCCTATCCGCTCAGCATATCAGCTCCTCTCTTCCTCAATCTCAGCAATCAATCCCCTCGACTCCATGGAAAAACTTATGCAATACATCTGGCAACACCGACTGTGGCAACCGTTGGACATGACGACGTGTGCCGGAACGCGTGTGAGGATCATCGACCCCGGCAAACTCAACACCGGTTCCGGTCCCGATTTCTTCAATGCCAAAATCATGATAGGCGACCAGATGTGGGCAGGCGATGTGGAAATACACGTGAGAGCGAGCGACTGGCACCGCCACAACCACCACACCGATCCCGCCTACGACTCGGTGATATTGCACGTGGTCGCCAAAGATGATATGCCCATAAAGCGTTCCGACGGCAACATAGTACCACAGATGAAGATGGATTGCAGCCCGAATTTCCGTGCCCGATATGATTCTCTGGTCAATCTCGCCGACCGCGACCTCCCTTGCCGTCGGGAGATATCAGTCATGGAACCGCTGCACCTCCATTCTTGGATCGACTCTCTTGCCTATGAAAGGCTCTATCAGAAAAGCGAACGCATAAAACGCTATCTCGACCATTTTTCGGGCGACTGGGAATCAACGTGCTACATCGCCCTTGCGCGAGCACTCGGCTTCGGCATAAACAGCGAGCCGTTTGAGCGGCTTGCCATGAGCTTGCCCTTGAAATTCATAGGCAAGCACTCTGACTCGCAATTGAGCATCGAAGCCCTCCTGTTCGGGCAAGCCGGCTTCCTTGACAATATTGACGGCAACGACACCTACACGTCGCTCCTGAAACAGGAATATGACTTTCTCGCCAATAAATTCACGCTCGTAAAGCCCGCATCGCTCGGATGGAAAACCGCACGTATGCGTCCCCCTAATTTTCCCCACCGCCGCATAGCCTTTCTGGCGGCAATACTGTTTGGCGGCTTCAAGATGATGTCAAAGATACTCGACACTCGCAGCGTCGACGACTTGCCACGGCTGTTCAATGTGGAATTTACCGGATATTGGGCGACACACTACACCTTTGGAGAACGCTCAGAAAAGCCTGCGGCTGCCGCGTTGAGCCGCTCATCCATCTCAGTGCTCGCCATCAATGTGGTGGTCCCGCTCATGCACGCCTATTCGCTGTCGGTCGACAACCGTGAGCTTACGGCTCTTGCCGTGAATCTATTGCAGGAGCTGAAACCCGAGAGCAACACAATCATATCACTGTTCAACGCCGGCGGCATCCAATGTCCCGACGCGTGGACCTCTCAGGCTCTGATACAATTGCGGCGGGAATATTGCGAGACAAAAAAATGCCTTTATTGCCGCATAGGGCACCGTATGTTGTCAAAATGCGCTAAATAGCTCATCAATATCCGCATAAAAATGTATCTTTGCGGAATGAACATCTTCCGACATATAATCTATATCGCGATCCTGCTTGCCGCCGCTCCACAAGCCACGTCGTGCGGCTCTCGCGACACATCATCAACAACAGCGTCACACAACGAGGCTCCTGCCGACACTCTGAAAGAGATTCTTCCGGGGGCTGCGCGTGTCGACCTCTACCGCCCCATGCTCGAAGGAAAGCGTGTGGCGCTACTGTCTAACCACACCGGAACCGTGGGCGACAAGCACACTGTGGACCTAATGCTCGAAAACGACATCAACGTGACTACGCTGCTGTCGCCGGAACATGGCTTCAGAGGCACCGCCGATGCGGGACAACACGTGAAAAGCGGAATCGACGAAGCCACCGGACTACCCGTGAAATCGCTCTACTCGGGCGGCAAACGCGGCATCCCCGACGATGTCATGGACTCAATAGATGCAATCGTAGTGGACCTTCAGGATGTGGGCACACGCTTCTACACCTATCACATCACCATGATCGAGGCGATGGAGGCTGCCGCGCGCCACGGCAAAAAAGTGATAGTGCTCGACCGCCCCAATCCTCTCGGCATGACTGTTGACGGTCCGGTGCTCGACATGAAACTGCGCAGCGGCGTGGGACGCATCCCGGTTCCCGTGCTCCACGGCATGACCATGGGCGAGATAGCCACAATGGCAAATGGAGAAGGATGGCTCAAAAACGGTGACAAAGCCGACCTCACCGTGATACCCGTGGAAAATTACACCCACGCCTCGCGTTACACCCTCCCGCAAGCTCCATCGCCCAACCTGTGCGACATGGAGGCGATATATCTCTATCCGTCGCTGTGCTATTTTGAAGGCACCACAGCGAGCGTGGGACGCGGCACCGATTTCCCATTCATGGCTTACGGACATCCAGCCATGCGCGACCGCGGCTTCTCATTCACCCCCAAAAGCATGCCCGGAGCCAAGAATCCGCCACTGCTTGGCAAACTTTGCCATGGAGTTGACCTGCGCGATGCCAACACTGACTCAGTCATAGCGGCAGGCGTAGACCTCAGCTACATCATCGACGCCTACAACAACATGACCTCAGGCAAAGCGACTTTCTTCAATTCATTTTTTGACAAACTGATAGGCAATGACCGTGTGCGCCCGATGATCGTGGCAGGCAAATCGGCTTCAGAGATAAAAGCCACATGGCAAGATGAAGTCAACGCATTCAAAACACGCCGTCAGCCTTACCTTCTATACCCTCTCCAATGACACCGGCAATCATCATTATCACATTTCTCGCTTATGTCACGGTTCTAATCGGCATAAGCTGGCTGTCATCACGCAGCACTGACAACAATGGCTTCTTCACCGGCAACCGCCGCGCTCCGTGGCCCGTGGTGGCGATTGCCACCGTGGGAGCCGCCATCTCGGGCGTCACGTTCATCAGCGTGCCGGGAATGGTTGCCGACAAGGGTCTAAGCTACTTGCAGATGGTGCTCGGCTTCATCGTGGGATATGCCGTGATAGCCTTCATTTTAGTGCCGCTCTTCTACCGCCGCAACCTCATCTCCATCTACGGCTATCTGGGAGAGCGGTTCGGGATGAGCACCTATCGCACCGGTGCATGGTTTTTCTTCGTGTCCAAGATGCTCGGCGCCTCAGTGCGCTTCTTCGTGGTGTGCATCGTGCTGCAAACCCTCGTGTGCGCGCCGCTGCACATTCCATTTTGGGTCAACGTGCTCGTCACGGTTGCATTGGTGTGGCTCTACACTTTCCGTGGCGGAGTCAAGTCGCTGATATGGACCGACGCCTTCAAGAGTTTCTGCCTGGTGGTATCGGCAGGGCTATGCGTGTATTTCATCGCCGATAACCTTGATTTCACGCCGGGCGACCTTTACGCTTCGGTCACCACCCATGACTCATTTCGCATCTTCTATTTCGACAATCCCTCCAAGGGCACATATTTCTGGAAGCAGTTCATAGCCGGAATCTTCATGGCTATCGCCATAAACGGGCTCGACCAGGACATGATGCAACGCCATCTGGCTTGCCGCGACTCTCTGTCGAGCCAGAAAAACATGATCACGAGCGGAATAATGCAATTTTTCGTCATCGGGTTGTTTCTCATCCTCGGCATAATGCTCGTGATCTACATCGACAGAATCCCCGGCTTGGAGATGCCTGAAAAAAGCGATGAAATCTTCGGGCTTGTCGCCGCCCATCCGTCACTGCCGGCATCGGTCGGCATCCTGTTCATAATAGGACTTGTGGCAGCGGCATATTCCGCCGCCGGCTCGGCAATGGTGTCGCTCACCACATCTTTCTCAGTCGACATCCTCGACGGCACATCCAAGGGCGAAGCCAAACTTGCCTCCATGCGCAAACTTGTGCACATAGCCATGACATTGACTATGGCGGCGGTAATAATCATCTTCTACCTCATCAGCGAGGAGGATGCCATAAGCGCCGTCTACACTCTCGCGTCCTATACCTACGGACCTATCCTCGGGCTATTCACATTCGGAATGTTTTCCCGCCGCCAGGTATATGACCGCATGGTGCCGGTAGTGTGCATAGCCGCTCCGCTCATCTGCCTGCTGGCAAAATCATGGCTGAAGAGTTCCTTCGATTATGAAATGAGTTTTGAGCTGCTATTGCTCAACGCTCTGCTCACCTGCGCAGGACTGGCACTGTTTTCACGCAAACCACAAACCGTATTGACACCATGGCAAGAGAAAATCTGACACGCTATCTGTGGATCATCGACACAATACGCTCATACGGCAACATATCCCGTGAAGAGATAAGCCGACTGTGGGAACGCTCATCGCTGTCAAACGGACGGCCGATGGCACGACGCACATTCTACAACGACCGTAACTCCATCGAATCAATATTCGGCATCGCCATACAATGCAATCCCGCGACCTATGAATACTACATCGAGAGCGGCAACGAGCATCAGACCAACGCCATGAACTGGCTTCTCAACTCGGCTTCGATAGGCGATGTGATAAGCGGAACCCAAGAGATAGGTCATAAGATATTCCTGGAAGAAGCTCCATCCTCCCACGAGAATCTGCCCATCATCGTTGACGCGCTCAAGCAAAACAACCCCGTGACCTTCACCTACCAGTCCTACTCCCGAAGCAATCCAAGCCGTGGCAACCAGCTCGAACCCTACTTCCTGAAGTTTTTCAAACAACGCTGGTATATAACCGGACGCAACATAAAGAGCAACACGCTCAAAACCTACGCTCTTGAGCGAATGAGCGAGGTGACGCTTGTCAACTCCACATTTTCCGTGCCTGAGGACTTCAACGCCGAGGAGTATATAAGCCACAGCTACGGCATCATCTTTGATGAAGGAAATGTGAAGAATGTGGCGATACGCACCGACTCGCGACAGGCAAAATACCTGCGTTCAGTGCCTTTGCATCATTCTCAGACCGAAATTCTGCATGACGCTTATTCCATATTCTACTACAAAATAAAAATAACTCCCGACTTTGTTCAGGAGTTATTGTCATACGGTCCTAAAATCACGGTCATAAATCCTCCGGAATTAAGAGCCATGATAATCACCTCGCTTCAAGAATCGCTGAATAATTACAGCGACTCTTAGAAGATTAATGCGCTTCAAGCCAGTTATGCCCCACGCCCGATGACACGATGAGGGGCACCTTGCCTTTATACGCCTCCATCATGTCGCGTGTAACAATCTCTTTAACCTTATCGAGCTCTTCAGGCACCACGTTGAACACCAATTCGTCATGCACCTGCATGATCATCTTGGTTTTCAATCCCTCGCGGCAGAAGTCGCGATACACATTGACCATGGCAAGCTTTATAATATCGGCGGCAGTGCCCTGTATAGGCGCATTTACGGCATTGCGCTCGGCATATCCCCTCACTACCGCATTGCGTGAATTGATCTCAGGCAGCATACGTTTGCGTCCCATCATAGTCGACACATAGCCGTCTTCGCGAGCCTTCTCAATAGCCGACGATATATACTCCTTGATGTGCGGATAAGAGTTGAAATATCCGTCGATCAATTCTTTAGCCTCGTAACGGGGTATGCGCAACCGTTGCGACAATCCGAAAGCCGAGATTCCATAGATTATACCGAAGTTGGCGGTTTTAGCGCGGCGGCGTTGTTCGTCGGTCACGTCAGCGATATTCTCATGATATATCTTCGCAGCGGTGGCACGGTGGATGTCCTCATCCGAAATAAAGGCATCGATCATGTCTTTGTCACCGCTTATGTCGGCAATGAGCCTCAACTCAATCTGGGAATAGTCGGCGCTCATGAACAGATCCCCTTTGTCGGGAATAAACGCCCGGCGTATCTCACGCCCCTCCTCGGTGCGGATAGGTATATTCTGAAGATTGGGAGCCGCCGACGATATTCTTCCGGTAGCGGTCACAGTCTGATTATAAGTGGTGTGGATCTTTCCCGTTTTAGGATTTATCAATTGCGGGAGAGCATCTATGTAAGTGGCAAGCAATTTTCTCAACCCTCTTATATCAAGAATGAGATCGACGATGGGATGCGCGTCACGATATTTCTCAAGCACCTCCTCGGTGGTGGAATAGGCTCCTCTTTTTGTCTTTTTAGCGTTGGGATCAAGCTTCAGTCGGTCAAAAAGCACCTCGCCCACCTGAGTGGGGGAACTGATATTGAACTTACCGCCGGCAAGCTCGTAGGCACGGTTTTCCATAGCCTTCAGTTTCTCGGTGAATTTGCCCGACAAATCAGCCAACACATCAACGTCAATCCTCACGCCGGTCCACTCCATGTCGGCAAGCACTCTCACCAACGGCAACTCGATCTCATCCATGAGTTTGTCAAACCCCTGCTCTTTGATCAACGGCACGAGCCTGTTATACAGCTTCAAAGTGACATCAGCCACCTCGCATATCCTCTGCGGTTCCTCGCCGGCAGGCACCGGCTCGCCCTTCTTGCGTATCTTGTCGTCAGCCTCATAATCCAGAGTGCCATAGTCGAGATAGGCGGCAACCACCCTTGGCAGCGCATGGTTCATCTCAGGCTCAAGCAGGTAATGAGCCAGCGAAGTGTCATAGTATGATGCGGTAAGCTCGATGCCCTCCCTTCTGAGCAACAGCATCTCTCTCTTTATGTCATGGCTCACAATGAGCAGATTCTCGTCGGTGAACAGCGGCATTACAGCCTCCATCACCACTTTACGGCTTTCAATGTCGGCAGGAATTCTCACATATCGCGCGACGCCTTCGCCACAGCTTATGGCAAGACCGTGCCACACCGAAGTCATATCCTCGGCTCCGGTAGCATAGGCAGCCACTCCCACACACTTCTTGCTTCGTGCCTCAGCGATGAACTCAGCCAGTCGGTCCACCTCAATCTTTTCATAGTCGGCACTGAAATCGGCAATGGTTTTCTTAGCGTTATCCAGCGGAGGTAGTTCATCAAACAATGACCCCATTCCTGAGGCATCGGTCTTTTTCTCGACAGGAGCCTCATTCTGCGGCAAGCGTTTGAGGAAAGTGCGGAACTCAAGTTCGGTGTATATCCTCCCGAGCTCTTCATAATCAGCATTACGCTTGCACAGCCCCCCTATATTTATGTCTATTGGGGCATCGGTGCATATTGTGGCAAGATATTTCGAGAACCGTATCTGCTCGGCATTGTCAATCACTTTGGTTTTCAACGCGCCTTTCAGCTTATCGGTATTGGCAAGCAGATTTTCCACATTGCCCCACTCTGAAATCAGCTTGATCGCCGTCTTCTCGCCCACCCCGGGACATCCCGGAATATTGTCAATGGCATCCCCTTCCAGGGCAAGCAGGTCGATCATCTGCAACGGAGAGCTTATGCCATATCTTTCACACACTTCTTTAGGCCCTCTTATCTCGGCATCATTGCCGCGTATTGAAGGCTTATACATGAACACCGAGTCAGTGACAAGCTGTCCATAGTCCTTGTCGGGTGTCATCATGTAGGTGGTAAATCCCTCCTTCTGCGCCATGTGGGCTATTGTGCCTATGACATCGTCAGCCTCATATCCCGGCACTTCCACCACCGGAATGCCGTTAGCCTTGATTATATCCTTGATATATGGAATGGACAATGTTATATCCTCCGGCTGCTTATCGCGCTGCGCCTTGTACTCAGGATAAGCTTCATGGCGGAATGTGGGACCGGCAGGATCGAAACACACCGCAATGTGGGATGGATCATATTTTTTGAGAAGCTCGTCGAGAGTGTTCACAAATCCGAATATAGCCGACGTGTTGAACCCCTTGGAGGTCATGCGCGGAGCACGAATCAAGGCGTAGTAAGCACGGTAAATCAATGCGTAGGCATCAAGCAGAAAAAGAACCTTATCATTCATTATTTCCAATTTTTAATAGGGCATTCCATAAATTCAAAGCATAAATTTAGATATAAATTATAACTTTTACTAATTTTGCACCATAATTTAAGGCATGACGATTTTTAATGACATACAACGCTCCATAGCACCGGAGCTAAAACAGCTTAATGAGTCCATCAGCGCGAGTTTGGTCACATCCAACGAGCTAATGAACGGGATTGTTGAAAACTACCTGAAAACTAAGGGGAAACAGATACGTCCCATCCTGGTGATTCTAAGCGCCAAACTGTTTGGCGGCAATAACGCCAATACTATTTCCGGAGCGGCTGCCGTTGAAATGCTTCACAACGCATCGCTTATTCACGACGATGTGGTCGACGATTCCGACATACGCCGCGGAATCCCTACCATAAACTCGGTGTGGGACAACCGCATATCAGTGCTTATCGGAGACTATTTCGTTGCTTCGGCATTGCGTCATGCCGTCAAAACAGCCGACATACGCATCGTCGAGACCATCTCCGACATCGGGCAGACACTGTCATTGGGAGAGATAAACCAGATTGAGAAAGCGCGCAACCACACTTTCAGCGAGAACGCATATCTTGAAATAATCTCACAGAAAACCGCTTCCCTCTTTGAAGCTTGCGTGAAAATAGGCGCTTATTCCGTAAATGCCCCTGAAGAGGAGATCAGGCTGCTTGTGGAATTTGCACGCCTGTTCGGATTATGCTTCCAGATACGCGACGACATATTTGACTACTTTGACTCCGACGCCATAGGCAAACCTACCGGCAACGATCTGCGCGAGGGCAAAGTCACGCTTCCGTTGCTGTATGCCCTGTCACGGAAAGATCATCCGCGTCATGACGAGATGATGGAGCTCATAAACCGCGAAAATCTTGACACCGATTCAATCAACACGCTGATTGAATTTGCCAAGGATTGCGGAGGCATCGACTACGCTTACAATTATATGGTCTCTTTGCGTGAAAAAGCAGCCTTGATTATGGACCGACTCCCTCATTCTCCCGAGAAAAAACGGTTTATGGAGATGTTTGATTTCATAATCGCCAGAAAAAATTAAAAATTCACGTAAGTTTTTTCGCAAAGAAGTTGCATAATTCAAAAATTGGCACTAATTTTGCAACGCAATTACGGAGAGCCGTGTTGCCAATCACACTAATTGCTTCAATAGCTCAGTCGGTTAGAGCATCTGACTGTTAATCAGAGGGTCGTTGGTTCGAGTCCATCTTGAAGCGCAATCTCCACTTAATAAAAGGTCGCATTTTTGCGGCCTTTTTTCTTTTACTCCTTTTTTTAATACCCTGAAAAGAAGTATATTTGCGTCACTGTAACCTTAACCGATAATGAAAACTTTATTTTCAATATTATTGTGTATAGTATTTTGTCTGGATACTCACGCCCAGCAACTGGAAGTCAAGGAATTTAAATTGGACCCCACCGATCTACGTGCAAGAACACGCCCACGAAAAGACATAAACGGCGACCCCTGCGCCCTGGTGAAGATACAGATTCCTGTGCTTCATGATTTAGTGGTTGAGAGCAGCACCCAGATAGGAACTATGGAATACACTCCCGGAGAATATATGCTGTTTCTGGGCGACGGAACTCGAAATATTACCCTGAAACACCCGGATTATGAACCCACTGAAATAGATTTCGGCACACGCGTGGAGGGAATGAACGCCTATATCCTGAAATTGGATATCCCGAAGACCAATGACAACACCTCATTCGTACATTTCCACTCCAACGTGACTAAATTTGACCTTGAAGTCAACAACCAAACCCACAGCACCGAAAATGGAGAGGTTTATGTAAGGCTTTCCCCTGCCACTTACCATTACACAATCTCCACCCCTCTCAGCGGATTTGAATCAGTATCTGGCACTTTCGATGTGGCTGAATCTGACATAAACGGCATAAAAGCTCTGGACCGGATAAACCTGCCGTCGGCAAAGAAATTCAATCTGCACATCTCCGCTCCCGAAGAATCAAGCATAAAGATCGACGGACAGCCCGTAAGGAAGTGGAACAAGCCACAACTGCTCCCCGCCGGATCACATACCGTGGAAGCATCAATAGGCAATATAAGCCGCACATTCAATGTCGATATGTCAACCTCCGACCAACTGCTGAATGCCGACGTAAGAGGCTCGATAACCGTGGCTTATCCTACCGGGATTGAATTAGAGCTGACACCTTTAGCCGGAGCATTGAAACCGACCAAGAAAAAGTTCCTCCCGGGAGAAGAGATATTCATTCTCGGAAAGTATAAAATGACCGCCAAAAAGAAAGGCTATGAGCCTAAGACCATCGAGATTGAAGCTCTGTCAGATGAAGACCGCTCGTCAATATCCTTGGATATGATAAGCAATGCCGACAACTACTACAATGGGCACAACGGCTTCAAGCTGAATCGCGACAAGGCAGTGAAGGAGTATAAGAAATTGATTGAGAACGGCGACGACCAAGCAATGCTTTCATTAGCACAGCACTATAATAACGGCGGGAAATGGACCGATCCCGCAGCGCTGTCATATTTAACCAAAGCAACGCATCGAGGAAACCCTAAAGCTAATTACATCACAGCTCAATTAGAGCCAAAGCCTCAGGCGAGAATACCTTATCTGAACAAAGCGGTAGAGGGAGGATACAGAGATGCCAATCTATTATTAGGCAAAACCCACCTCCAGCTGCAAGATACCGCACAGGCAATCAATGCCCTCCTGAAAGTCAGGAATAACGCCGAAGCGGCATTATTATTGGGCAGAACCTACTTCACTTCAGGGAGATATCGATTAGCTCGCTATTTTTTCGACCAGGTAAAAGACCATGAATATTATGGAGAGATGGCGAGATCCTACATCGGTGACTATTATTTTTACGGAATCGGGTGCAACAAGGACCCGCAAAAAGCCATGAAGCTGTATGGCAGCATTTCCCCGGAAAATATGTCGGCGTACTCCAGAATGAATATCGGAACCTACTATGTACTTGAATACAACGACAAACTTTCAGCCGACCGCTATCTGTCGGGATTGCCGTTGGAGGGCTTGAAAACCGACAATACGCCATTGGCTGATGTAATGCGCAGCATGGGAAAATTCTTTTACGATAAAAACAATGAGCACTACAGCCAGATAAAAACATTCCGGTATCTGCTCTCAGCGTATAACCTCGGCGACCGATCGACAGAAACGTGTCTCATCCTCGGAAAATGCTACAAGGACGGCGAGGGAGTGGGCAAAGATCTCGAACAAGCCATCGCGCTCCTAAAACCGATAGCCGACGAAGGCAATCTCAATGCCATGAGATGGTTAGGCAACGCCTATGAATCAAAAGGATTAAAGAACATAGCCTTTGAACTATACAAGGAAGCATCCAAGCAAGGGGACATAGCGTCGACAGGCTTCATCGGCACAATGTATGCCGATCAGAAAAACTGGACTGAAGCGGTCAAAAACTGGGAAGCAGCGGCAAAAAAAGGACATAAAAACTCGATTAAGCAGCTAATCAAGTATTACAATTGGCGTAAAAACAGCGCAAAAGCCTCTTTTTGGAAGAAAAGACTATGACCCTTATAAGTCCTAAGAGAATCACAGCATTCGCGATCGCCCTATGTGCTATGTCATTAGGCGGTGCCACATACTTGCTTTTCCGCCCCACGTCATTAACGCTATTTTCTTGGATAGAGAAAATAAATATGCTTGATTACGTTGACACAGTCCGAGAAAACATCAATTTCTCACTGCCCGGATGGGTCATATATTCACTCCCCGATGGATTATGGATCCTGTCATATATGCTTGTGATCGGAGCTATATGGGACTTCGACTTGAAAAATTCAGCTCCGGCTCTATTTTTTCTCCCCGCATTAGCCTTGATCTCCGAGCTGCTGCAACTCCCGGGTATCGTGCCCGGAACATTTGACCCGGGAGATATTTTAGCCTATGCATTGGGCATCACATTAGCAATGGTCTACATCATCAAAAATAATCGTTATGAAAAAAATTGAATTTAACCGTTTTAATAAAACGATATGGTCGCTGATAGCCGTAGTAATCTTCATCATTGCCGGAACTGCAACGAATGACAACGACAAAGAAACAAATGACGACAAACCGGAGCCGACAGAACAAATCGAACGCGCCGAACCAGCCGACTATATCGAGAGCCCCGAACCGGAGTGGGACGAAAATACCACCGAAGAAGAATCGGTCGATATAGAAGATGAAGAGATAATATTTTCCAATTCCTCCGAGGACGAGAGCCTCAACGACTCCATAATTGCCGATTAAGAGGGTGTTTATCCGAAACGCGACAGACCACAAGGGGCTGTGCCAACCTTAAAGTCGACTCAGCCCCTTGGCAATACGGTTTTTGTTTTTTATTCGTCAAACGTCAGCGTAACAATGCTCTTTGACGGAATAGTGAGCTTAATAGCATTTTTAGCTACCTTCGCCCCGGCGAAAGGCTTGAGCGTGATTTTCTCAGGCTCGCCGAAGTCATTGTAGTCATCGATTGACTTGGCTGAGATTATCGATCCCTCAAGATTGCGTGCCTTCCCTTCAATCGGGACATCAACTTCCATGTCATTGTCAAGATCAAGATTGGCGAGCGACACGGTGATACGTCCGTCCTTACGCGATGCCGTAGCCTGAAGCATGTCTATCTTACGGTCGCCACGCACATCCTTCACCGTCGTGACCACATCAAGCGGTATAGGCGTGGCGCCCTGATGAGGGATATACATCTTAAACACATAATAGGTGGGGGTAAGCACCATCTGATCGCCACGGGTAAGCACCATCGACTGCAACACATTTGCCACCTGGGCAATGTTTGCCATTTTCACGCGATCAGTGTGACGCTGGAACACATTCAGCGACAATGCCGCCACCATCGCATCGCGCATAGTATTCTGCTGGTACAGGTGACCCGGATTGGTTCCCGGCTCCACATCCCACCATGTGCCCCACTCGTCGACGAGCAGCCCTACACGCTTCTTGGCATCATACTTATCCATGATGGATATATGCTTCTCTATCACCGGCTCGATTTCGAGGCATTTACCCATAGTCCAGTAATAATCATCGGGAGTGAACACTGTAGCCGCGCCTTTCGACCCTACCCAGCCCGAAACGGTGTAATAATGGAGCGATATTCCATTCATGTGGGAATGCGCTTTTTTCATCACCACGTCAGTCCACTTATAATCGTAATCGCTCGCTCCTGATGCTATTTTATAGAGCTTGTTTCCTGAAAAATTGCGGCAATAAGTCTGATAGCGGCGATACACGTCGGCATAATACTCCGGAGTGAAGTTCCCTCCGCATCCCCAGCTCTCATTGCCCACACCCAGATATTTCAGCTTCCAAGGCTTCTCCCTGCCGTTTTCCTTGCGCAGACGAGCCATCGGACCATCGGCGGCAGTGATATATTCCACCCATTGCGCAAGCTCCTCAACCGAACCGCTCCCCACATTGCCGCTAAGATAAGGTTCGCATCCTATAAGTTCGCACAGATTAAAGAACTCATGAGTGCCGAAAGAATTGTCCTCGATAGTGCCACCCCAGTTATTATTCACCTGAGTGGGACGCGATTCAGGCGCCCCTATTCCGTCACGCCAATGATACTCATCGGCAAAACAACCTCCCGGCCAGCGCATCACAGGCACCTTAAGGTCGCGCAATGCTTGCAGCACATCGTTGCGATAACCGTCAGTGTTAGGTATAGGCGATTCAGGTCCCACCCACAAGCCTCCATAAACACAGGCTCCGAGATGTTCGGCAAATTGCCCGTAAATTTCAGGCAGGATTACCGTCTCAGGGTTAATCTCCGACATTTTCAGGATTACGGAATCAGCACTGCTCTCAGTAGGAAAAACAAACGCCGACAAAAGCGTCATCGCTGCGATAGATAGTTGTTTCATGATATCTGAATTTAATTTTTGACAAAAATAATAAAATTATTTAATAATCCACACCAACACCCCAATGCACCGCACCGACACTCCAATCATCATCACGAGATCTAAAAAGAAATTAATCTCTCAGTAGCCGAGCGTAGCGTTATCGGCTTTAGCCGCTCTGCCTTGCAGATATACGCACGGAAATAAGCGAAAAAAATAATCGAATCTGAAAGATTCATCTTGATCTGAATGCAGAATGCAAAACGCCCCCAGAAGAACTATATGCATGCCGTGAAACGGCAATGCAACCATAACCTCCGAGACATAGCCTATAGTGCCTGAAAGGCAATGCCTACGGATAACCGCGGTACAGGGAGCCGCAGGCGACCTGTGCCCGGAAAGCCCCCACACTACGAACGCACTCTGCAAAGAGTGCCCCTAAAAAACAATGCCGTGAAACGGCATTGCAATCGTAGCTCCGCCACGAGGCGATAGCCGAGGTGCGGAGAAAGGCACAACCCCGAAACGGGCGTCGAAGACGTCCGCCAACCTAACAGCCCCACTGCCCTAAGTGCCGCGAGGCACGAGTCCGTCTCTATCCCCGACTGAGCCGGCGAAGTCGGGGGAGAGGCACCACAAAAAAAACGAGTCCCGAATGGGACGAGTCTGTTAAAAGAATGTAGCCTATACGGTGTTGACTGGCGGACATCTTCGATGCCCGTTCATTAGTGCACCTTACACCGCACCTCGGCTATCGCCTCGTGGCGGTGCTTAAATTATTTTGCCGTTTCACGGCTATAAGTACATGTTCAGAAAAATACAGATAATAAAGATACGTTGATAGTCAATATTTTTTACCGGACCACACCAATAATATCGAATAAAGATTTTTGAATCTTCCTATCCATAGAAATTCGCCACTCGCTTACCGCCTGACTCTATCGCACAAAGTCCAATTCCACTAATTTTTTGCCATTTGGCAGCTGCTGTTCTGTTTTATCCAACAGCCGATATCCAATCTTAGCCATTACGCAGGTCAATTCATCCTCTTGCATCGAGTGGTGCACGCGCTCCAATCCATCGAAAATATGCAGATACGGAGAATCAGACACAAAACTGTCATCCACATTAATCTGGATCACACACGATACACAGCGTGGATTCACCTTTGCCACTACCCGGCAAAAGCAGTCATAGCCTATATATTCAATCAGAAGATTAGCTATCAGCAAATCGGCATGAGGCAAACAGGCATTATCATCGGCAAGGTCGACACAGATGCACTCCAATACCCCTTTCAATTGCGGATAGCGCGCCTCGCATTGCTTAAGATAATCAGGATTAATGTCCACGCCATAAATTCGTCCGATGCAAGCGGGAACTACGTGTTCAAGCCCATTGCCGCCGGCAACACCCAACACCATCGCCTCATCAGCCCGACATAATGAGAACTGACGTCGCATCATTCGGTTCATCGTCTGCAACTGCTGCACTGACGACAATCTCATGTGACTCTCATAATCCTCAAGCGGAATCTCTTCCCAAGGATTCACTTCACTACAATCGCTCATAATTCAACCGGCATTTAGAGAGTGTGGGGAGCAGCTCTCGGATAAAAAAAATAGGCAAACTTTTTTGAGGGGTCGAAACCCAAAGTTTACCTATTAGTCGGGGTGAGAAGACTCGAACTTCCGACCTCCACGTCCCGAACGTGGCGCGCTGCCAACTGTGCTACACCCCGAGCGCGATTTTCGGATGCAAAGATACGATATATTTCTTAATTGACAAAAAAAATCAGCATTTTGTATTTTTCTTCGTCAATTTATGTCCTTTACTGAATGACTACGCCTTGTCAATCTGCTTCATATTGGGGAGAAATGCTGCAACAATACCCAAAAGCGGCAACAGAGTGCTTATCTGGAATATGAATTCGACGCTTGTCCTGTCGGCAAGCCATCCGAAGAAAGCGGCACCCACTCCGCCAAGTCCGAATGAGAGACCGAAAAACAATCCGGCGATAGTACCCACATTGCCGGGTTTAAGCTCAGTGGCAAACACCAATATAGCGGAAAACGCCGAAGAGATAACCAACCCTATGATGACGGCAAGGATAATGGTAGCCCACAGCCCCACATAAGGCAAAAGAAGAGTGAACGGAGCCGCACCCAGGATGGATCCCCATATCACATATTTACGCCCTATCTTATCCCCTATCACGCCTCCGGCTATGATTCCCACAGCCGATGCTGCAAGAAACGCAAACAGACACAACTGGGAATTCTGAATCGACATTCCGAATTTATCAATGAGGAAGAAAGTGAAATAGCTGGTCATGCTTGCAAGATAAAACTGCTTGGAAAATGTAAGAATGACAAGCACAAGCATCGCCCGGTTTATCTGCCGGGGAGTAAGAGCAAGCAACGAGCGTGATTTCTTAAGCTCTTTAGTCATGTTGGTTGCAATTTTATGGCTATACCATTTTCCCACGCGTGTCACCACAATGCCCCCGACAACCGCCGCTATGCTAAACCACACGATAGAGCGCTGCCCGTGAGGCAACACAATGATAGCCGCAAGCAGCGGTCCTATCGCGCCTCCTCCATTGCCGCCGACTTGGAATATCGACTGCGCAAGCCCCTTCTTACGTCCGGCAGCGAGCTGAGCCACTCGCGACGCCTCAGGGTGAAATATCGAAGAACCCATACCGATGACCGACACCGAAAATATGATCATCATAAAATTATTGGAGAAAGCAAGCAACAACAGTCCGCACAAAGTGAAACACATACCGAGCGTAAGCGCATAAGGGCTCGGATGCGTGTCGGCATACCTGCCCACAAACGGCTGCAAAATCGATGATGTCATCTGAAACACAAGCGTCACAATGCCAATCTGCGCGAACGACAGCCCGAAATCATCTTTTATGATAGGATAGATCGAGGGCACAACTGACTGGACCGCATCATTCAACATGTGGGCAAGGCTAATCGCAAAAAGCACCATGAAGGTGGTTTTCTCCACCTGCCGCGAATCCTCTTTTTCCATAAGCAAATGTCAAAAAAATAATGATACTATCTACTGCAATAATCGATAAGATTGCATTTTGAAGCGCAAAGTTAGCAATTTTAGTCCACAATCCGGCATCCCCACACACTCTTGCTGCAAATACGTGCAAAAATGTCATGGATGTTCATGCTCAGTAATATCGAAGAAAATTTGGTTTTGCTCTCGACTTATTCGTATCTTTGCACCATAGATCAACCAACTTGTAATCCGTTTCAATCTATCAACATTTTTAATTTACAATGAAACATTTCCTGATTTATTCAAGCTTAATCCTGCTGTCATCGGCTTGCGCATCACGCAACGCCATGGAAGTCACCGTGACCAACAGTTCTGAAATCGACCGTACGGGCGAAATTGTCCAAGTTCCGGTATCGGCTGCGGCTCAACGCCTCGGCTCAGAATATTTCTATGTGACCGATGCCGAAGGCAACGAGCTCCCTTCACAGATGACCTATGACGGGTATCTGATTTTCCCCGCCACTGTAGCTGCAGGCGATGTGGCAACATACTCCATCCTGCCAAGCGACACTCTACGCTCATATCACGTGGTGACCACCGGACGAGTATATCCCGAACGTGCCGACGACCTGTCATGGGAAAATGATAAAGCCGGATTCAGAGCCTACGGACCCGCAACACAGAAAAAAGGTGAACGCGGTTTCGGATATGACATATTCCTGAAACATGATGTGGGACGACCCATAATCGAAGAGATAATCACCACCCACCTCGATCCGGCAAACAAAGCAATCCATGATTCACTCAAAAAAGTCGACCCCGAAAAAGCCAAGGAATTCAGCCATTCAATCTCCTACCATTGGGATAACGGACTCGGCATGGACTGCTATGCCGTAGGTCCCACGTTAGGTGCCGGAACAGCGGCGCTCGTGGAAAATGACTCGATATTCTACCCCTGGTGCTGGGACACCGTGGAGATACTTGACAACGGTCCGCTGCGCTTCACTGCCGACCTCACTTTCACCCCCGCAACCGTAGGCACCGACACTGCCGTGATCGAGCATCGCCTCATCACCCTCGACGCCGGCACGTTCTTGAACAATTGCAAGGTGAGCTATGAAGGACTCACAAAGCCGTATTCTATCATAGCCGGAATACCTCTGCGCGACGAGATGCCTGCGATGATGGATGCCGAAGAGGGATGGGTGGCATACGCCGACCCCTTGCAACGTGAAGGCAACGGACGCGCGCAGCTGGGCGTGCTCTTCCCGCAGGGCGTTGACAGCGTGAAAGTGGCACATGGACACGTGCTCGGATATGCCAAATTCGAACCCACCGATACTCTCGAATACCTGTTCGGTTTTTCCTGGGACAAGGAGAACATCCCCAACATGGAGGAATGGGGAAAATATCTTAGCGGCGTAGCCACATCAGCCCCGCTGACTGTAGAGTTCTAAATTTTCACCTTACGCATAAAAAAGCCACGGAATTTCCGTGGCTTTTCTTGTTTATGAGATTATCATGGAAGAGCGTTGTAATCGGTATCGTCAACAGGCTCAAGCCATTCATTTGACACATTCTCCCCGGTAGGCGACATGGCAAGATGGGCAAACCACTTGTCCTTAGCCGCGCCATGCCAATGCTTCACATTTGCGGGAATATTCACCACATCGCCGGGCAGAAGCTTGCGCGCGGGTTTACCCCACTCCTGATACCAGCCTTCGCCGGCAACACACACGAGCAACTGTCCGCCCCCTTTCGTGGCATGATGTATATGCCAATTGTTGCGGCAACCGGGCTCAAAAGTCACATTGGCGATATTGATCTGCTCGGTTGAAATCGGGGCGAGATAACTCTGCCCGATGAAATACTTGGCATAAGCGTCATTAGGCTCACCGATGGGAAATATCATCTCGCGTTCAAAGCTCTCGCGCTCGTCGGCAGCCGCCGTCTCATCATTCCACACCTCTTTCGCCTGGCGGAAAGCTCCCCATGCCTTGGGCCAACCGGCATAAAATGCCACTTGAGTCAGAATCTCGGCAATTTCCGTGCGTGTCACCCCATTCTTTTTCGCTTCCTGCAAGTGGAACGTGAGCGACGAGTCGATGATGCCGCTGCTCACAAGAGCGGTGACGGTGACAATGCTGCGGTCACGCAACGCAAGTTTGTCAGTGCGGCTCCACACTTCGCCAAACAGCACATCATCATTGAGCTGAGCGAATTTAGGAGCAAACTCACCCAACTGACTCCGTCCGGCAGTCTGCTTGATTTCCGACGGTTTATCAGTCAGTTTAGCGGGATTTTGAGAATTAGCCATAACTAATGTCATTAATAGAACTAAGGTTAGATATATTCTTTTCATAGTGCAAAATAACCGACTTCATTCCAATTTTCACCTACCAGTTTAGAGTTTCTTGCTACCAAAATCACCGATACGCCCGCCAAGCCTCCAAAACTGCCTAAAACACACTCATATTTTGCTCAGGTGTTTTGCCGATTTTGTGGAAAAGCGTAACTTTGTGGCAATATGAGCAAATGGAATGAATCGGGAAAGATGAGATGGCTTGTAGCCGCTCCTGTCGGGATAATCCTGGCGGCGTGCGCCTCCATAGGGCGCCCCACAGGAGGAGACTATGACATTGACCCGCCTGAATATGTAGGGGGCAACCCGGAAATAGGCAGCACCAATTTTAAAGGCAATAAAATCACCGTCACATTCAATGAAAATGTGCAGGTGCAGGATGTCATGAACAAGGTTGTGGTTTCGCCGGCACAAAAAAACATCCCGTCGGTCACCGCCAACGGGAAAAAAGTGACCGTGGAGCTGCGCGACACCTTGATCCCCGACATGACCTATACCATCGACTTCTCCGATGCAATACAGGACCTGAACGAGTCCAACGAGCTTGACGGATTTGCCATCGACTTCTCCACCGGCGACTCCATCGACTCGATGCAAGTGTCGGGAATGGTATTTGAGGCACGCACACTCGAGCCGGCACAGGGAATGCTCGTGGGTGTCTACAGCAACCTCTCTGACACCGCCGTCAGGACTTTGCCGCTTGAGCGCATCGCTCGCACCAACCAGCAGGGTCAATTCACCATCCGAGGTCTTCACCCCGGCGCTTACCGCATATACGCCATCAACGACGTGAACCGCGACTATCATTGGGATCCGTCGGAAGATGTCGCTTTCTACGATGTGACAATATCACCATCGGTCACCTCCGACACTCATGTCGACACACTGCGTCTTGAAAACGGCACCGACACAATCATCAACCACACCGTGACTGAATATCTGCCCAACGACATTCTGCTCACATGGTTCAACGAGGGCAACCTCGCACAGTATCTCAAAGACTACCAGCGTCCCGACAGAAAACGCCTCACGATACAATTCTCAGCTCCTGCCGACTCGCTGCCGCAAATAACACTCCTCAACGGACCGCAATCTGACATGGACATAGCGGAGTGGGCTAAGCTGAACACTGTAGCCACGCTTGACACCCTCGAATATTTCATAACCGACACCACCCTCATCAAGCAGGACACCCTGATGATAGCGTTGGGGTACAACCGCACCGATCCCAACCAAGAGCTCGTGTGGGGCATCGACACGCTTCGTGTGCTGTTCAAAGGAGCGCGTGAAGAAGCCCGGCAGAAAGAACAAGCAGCTAAAGACTGGGAAAAGCGCGTGAAGCGAGCTGAAAAAAAGGGCGAGGACATCGACTCCATAAAAGCCGAGATGGATGCCGAAGAGGCTAAAAAGAAAGCATTGAAAATCACCGTTCCCGGAGGCGGCACACAAGAGGTATATGCCCCGCTATACTTCAAGTTCATGCAACCGCTCGACACCATATACCATGACCTGCTGCATCTTGAGCTACAGGTCGACACTCTTTGGGACACTATTCCGGTGCCGCCGATAGTGAAAGTGGATTCGCTCGGACTGATGAGCTACAAAATGGACTACAAGTGGGAACCGGGAGCGAAATACCGTTTCACTGCCGATTCAGGCGCGATAGTCGACATATATCATGATGTCAACCGGCAGTTCTCCCATGAGCTTACAGTGCGTAAGAACGAAGATTACTCCCCGCTATACTTCTCGGTGACAGGAGTAAGCGACTCAGCGATTATCGAAGTGCTCGACAAGGGCGACAAGCCGATCGCTTCAGCCCCGGTGGTCAACGGCGAGGCGGTGTTCCCCTATATGCAAGCCGGAGAGTATTACGCACGTCTGTACATCGACCGCAACAACAACGGGAAATACGATACAGGCATCCTCGATAGCATACAACCCGAGGAGGTGTATTACTGCCCGAAAAAAATCGTGCTTAAGAAAAACTGGGAAGTGGAGCAGCGATGGAACATCTATGAGACACCC
>CAJUTE010000008.1 GCA_910589555.1 uncultured Muribaculum sp. | reverse complement strand
ACAACGACAGCGGAAGCAGATGGAGTCGCCCGAAGTACACTTCGCTAAGTTTCAGAAAATGATCTGGAAGACTGCTTGAAATTGGCTCAGTGCACAGGTCACCAACACGAAGCTGCCGTCGTTGCCGGCGGGGATTCCGTATTTTTCAATGAATCTACCCGAAAATCACCCCTCCAACAAGTGATTTACAATGATTTGCGTCAATATTTATAGCATTTGGCATAATCGTTAATATGCCGATGCGCCATTTTACCCATCTTTGCATATACAAAATTTCAAGCAATGCGAAAACTAAAAACAATACTTGCAATAGGAATAGTAGCTTCGGCGATGTGTGCCTGCGGAACCGACAACGACTCCACAAAAGACGAGCCGGAAGTGCCTGAGACTCCCACACAGCCATCGGAGCCGGAAAAACCCGATACCCCGGAGACTCCGGAGACCCCGGAAACACCCGAAAAGCCCGACGAACCGGAGACACCGACTCAAAAATACGAACTGAAGGCATCAATGATCCCCGACGCCTCACTCGTAGGAGCAGGATGGAGGGACATCGACACCTACATGAAAAAACTCAATTTTGAATATACCGAGCATTCCAACAACGTCAAAAACCCCGCCGACGACCACTATGACGGCACCCACGCGGAGGTGGAGTATGACAGTTCGCTGAATATGTATGTGTATAAATTGTCAATTCACAAGAATGACCAAGTCATCGACGGCGACCGAGGAACAAAGACCGACCGTCAACGCAATGAAATGAAATCACGCACATCGGGCGACGGATTTCCTCAGGTGAACGGCAACTACGACGAATGGCAACGTCTGGAATGGAAATTCAAAATCCCCGCAGGATTCCAGCCTTCCGGACAATTCACCCACATCCATCAGCTAAAAGGAGCCGATGGCAGCGACAACGGGTCGCCGCTCATCACAATCTCGCTCCGCTCCAACTCCAAAGGCACAAATAAACGAGTGCAAGTCATACACGTTGCCCGTGCCGGAGGAACCAACAAAGGAAACATTGTCGACAACGTGCCACTGTCGGAATTTGAGGACGAATGGGTACAGGTGGTCGAGGAGTGCCATTATCGCCGCCACGGACATTACTATATAAAAATCACCCGCATCAGGGACGGAAAAGTGCTCATCGAACACTCCGACTCCGACATCGACCTGTGGCGCGCCAAAGGCGGAACCGCCATCAGAAACAAATATGGAATATACCGCAGCGTTGGCAAGGATCCCTTTGGGTCAAACACCTTGCTAAAAGACGAACACATATATCTCACTGACTTCAAAATCTACGAAAAGAACACTAATCCCAATCCAAGCGCTGTTGAAGATTAAAAACTTGTGCAATGCAAAATTAAACACGTGAAGAGTGTGTCATGCGATGTGACACACTCTCTTTTTTTTCATCACCTATTGCCACCTCATGTAGTGTCGCCACCTGTGGCGACTCCAATCAATAACAAGAGTTGTGGTTGGCGATGCTGCTTCGACACGGTCGCCACAAGTGGCGAACCCTACATTGGCTAATGAATTATTATAGCGTTTTAAGAGGGTGTTTAATAATAAATGTTAGCCCGTGGGTTCCGTATTTCGGAGCAGATTTTATGCTGAGTTGAGGGAGTGTACTTAATGTACACGACTGAAACAAAGCTTAAAAGATGCCCGAAAGACGGAAAAACAGAGGTAACTTTTACAGATTTAATGCATCATCATTATAAAGATGATAAACTTTAATGAAAACTAATGGAAGCATAATACCGTCGCCTCGGTTTCTCTTTGGCGCTTATCCCTAAACTCTTCGGTCGAGTGCCAATGGGCACACTCCCTCATCGTTACGGAATAATCCCTCAAAGATAAACCGCCCACGGATTAACATTTATTATTAAACACCCTCTAAAATAATTCAATAACTTTGCCATAATTAATTTTGCTATAATGACATTACTTGACGAAATAAAAGCAAAGGCGCTCGACGGGATTCCCGCATCAGTAGAGGAAGCCCTCAGGCTCAATGATATATGCACCACCGATGAGCTTGCCGACGCGGCAAACGAGGTGAGACTCCGTTGGGAGGGTGACACCATAGACACCTGCTCAATAATCAACGCCCGGTCGGGACACTGTTCAGAGGACTGCAAATGGTGTGCCCAGTCCCGATTCCACGCCACAGGAATCAACGAATACGAGTTCGTCCCGGAAGAAGAAGCCCTTAAAGCGGCAAAAATAAATTGTGAGCTCGGCATAAAACGACTGTCGCTTGTGACCAGCGGACGCAAAGTGGCTCCTGCCGACATGGAGCGCTTTTGCGAGCTCTACCGGAAAATATCAGCCGAAACAGGGCTATACCTCTGCGCGTCGATGGGCTTGCTGAATCTTTCAGAGCTGAAGATGCTGAAAGCCGCCGGCGTAAAGCGTTATCACTGCAATCTCGAAACATCATCCCGCTACTTCGGAACTCTCTGCACCACCCACTCCCATTCCGACAAGCTCAAAACCATCAAAATGGCTCAGGAGGCGGGACTGCAGGTGTGCTCAGGAGGCATCATAGGCATGGGCGAGTCAATGCGCGACCGCCTCGAACTCGCACAAGAAGCACGGGATGCCGGCGCCGTGTCTATTCCCGTCAACATTCTGAACCCGATTCCCGGCACACCTCTACAGGACACCCCCCTGATAAGCGAGGATGAGATAATACGCTCCGTGACGCTGATGAGACTGATCGCGCCGAAAGTCACCATGCGCTTTGCCGGAGGAAGAATGAGACTTTCAAAAAAAACAATGGAACGCATCCTGCTTGGCGGAATGAACGGCGCCCTCATGGGCGATATGCTCACCACCGTCGGAAATTCGGTCAATGATGACAAGGAATTATTCGAAAAATGCGGTTATCAAATTTAACATTCAACACCTAAACATTGAGAAGCCGGCAGATGTTATAGTATCAAAGGACGAGGAAACAACGATCGGAATCGTAATTCCACCAATAACTTCCGCGGATGAAATCGCCGCAATCGACTTCCTCAATGTGAAATATCAAATGCGAAGGGCAAAGGCAACGGCTCTTCGCATTTTTTCATGGTCAGTCAAACAACCCCTCAAGCACAGCAGGCGAATTAAGATTGGAAAGCGAAGCGAAATGCAACGTGTAGTATTCCATCGCCACGGCGATAGCCCTTCTTCTGCCATGCTTGTTGAGACGCAGCCTTGACATCGACTTCCACGACACTCTCGAAAATATATTGAGCCATGCCGACTCACGCGGATCAAGATACCTGCCATGCAGCGGCACACTGCCCCGGAAAATGCCATCAGCCATGTCAAACACCGTCCCCGCCTGATAGGTGCCGGTGTCAGGCTCAATGCCCAGAAAGTGGGCGAGACGATACAGGAATACCGGCAAGAAATTGGCAGTGCCACGGTCATCAGCCCCGTCAAGCACCCTCAGGGCGTAACTCACATAGCTGAACAGATGGGAATCGGCAGGAGATTCCCTGAGCACCACGCCAAGAAATTCAGCCATGAACATAGCCACCGCCATCTTATAAGGATTGGTGTGAAGTTCAGCGAATACTGCCGACTGCCTCACATCATCGATGTTGACAATATCACGTCCCGGACGGATATCGGCAACACACTCCAGCAGGCTCATCGGCATCATCAACGCCCGCCGCCGGCGCGCCTCCCTGGAATTTCCAGCCGACACCAGCAACGACATTCTGCCGTTTTCCAACGAGTATACCGCCACAATATTATTGCGGTCATTATACCTCACGGTGCTCAGTGTTATGCAATGAATCGGGGTCAACATATTATGTCGCAAAGATACGCGTTTTCGATGCAAAAAAGGGTTCAACCACGAAAAAACAGAGGAAAAACAGTGAAAAAACAGCGAAAAACGATGTTTTATCCAAAAAAATTTGCGTGAACCAAAAAAAGTGTCTATATTTGCACTCGCTTTTACAGCAATACCGCTATGGCCCATTCGTCTATCGGCTAGGACGCAAGATTTTCATTCTTGAAAGAGGAGTTCGATTCTCCTATGGGCTACGATAAAACAAAACAGTAACAACAAATAGAATTATTTTTTGTAATGGCAAATCATAAGTCATCTATTAAGAGAATCCGCCAAACAGAGTCACGCCGACTCCGCAACCGTTACTACGCAAAAACTGCCCGTAACGCTGTGCGTCGCCTTCGTGCAATGACCGACAAGACTGAAGCAGCCGCAGCTTATATCAAAGTTAGCTCTCTTCTTGACCGTCTCGCAGGCAAGGGCACTATTTCAAAGAACAAAGCAGCCAACCTCAAGAGTTCTTTGTCACGCCACGTTAACAAGCTTAACGCTGCGTAACTGACACTTGCTCCTTATAATCATCGGATTTAACCGATGAGTCATGGCCCATTCGTCTATCGGCTAGGACGCAAGATTTTCATTCTTGAAAGAGGAGTTCGATTCTCCTATGGGCTACCAAATCTCTACTTTGCTAACGAAAGCCACAGTCATTAATATTGACTGCGGCTTTCTTGTTTTTACCGAACATTACACTATGTTTTCTCGTTTTAAATAATGACAACTACTAAATATTCATTATTATGAAAGACGAGAAAAAGAAAAAGGACACAGAGCCTAAAGCAACTCCGGGTGAACAGAACAGCACTTACGAGAACGCAACTCCGGAAAATGTAAAGCAGGAAGTGAAGGATCTCAATAACATTGGCGCTCCCGGCGAACAATATTAGCGAGACGATGACTGACCGCTCAGAGGATATTTGCAGTGGATGCCTGATGAAACAATCTCGGGCACCCACTGTTTTTTTTACAAAATCACCGATTGCAAAAATAGGCGGCTTCGGATAGAAACCGCCTATTTGCGTGTGCTTTCATAGATTAGTAGTTATTCTATGTATATGGGTTCACTACTTATGTCTGTTGTAGAAACAATCCTGAATAGGTTTTTATCACTTATCACCCATTGATTTCACATAAATTAAACCTATCAGGCTTACTTTATTAAAAAGCTGAGCCATTCTTGAAAAACTTCATTAAATGAATCATTCGTTGAAAATTATCCGTAACTTTGTCCTTATGTAATCATGCAGCCTTGCATGATGGCATAAATTTCATTCAAGTCACAAGAATAAGAAATATGTACTACGTTTCCAAGCGCATGGAGATTGCAGGGAGCCACCGCCTGACACTATCATATAAAAGCAAGTGCGAGAATCTGCACGGACACAATTGGATTATAACCGTATTCTGCAAAGCGGCAGAACTTAATCAGGACGGGATGGTGTGTGATTTCACCCACATCAAGGACAAAATCCATTCCTATCTTGACCATGGCAATTTCAACGAGCTCCTGCCATTCAATCCCACGGCAGAAAATATAGCCCGCTGGATCGCCGAACAGATTCCGGAATGCTATAAAGTACAGGTGCAGGAATCGGAAGGCAACATCGCCGTTTATGCAACCGAAGATGGCGAGCTATGAGAGTCAACGAAATTTTCCACTCACTTCAGGGCGAAGGACACTTCACCGGGATGCCGGCAATATTTGTAAGGCTGTCAGGATGCAACCTCAAGTGTGACTTCTGCGACACCGACCATCAGCCCTACTCCGAAATGACCGAGGAGAGCATCGTGGCTCGTGTCTCTGCCTACAACGCCACCCATGTGGTAATAACCGGCGGCGAGCCCACCATGCAGCTCACGGCAACCCTTGTCGAAATGCTCCATGCCGCAGGAAAATACGTGCAGATAGAGACCAACGGCACTATTCCTCTCGACGACAACCTCCTGAATGGCATCGACTGGATCACTTGCTCCCCGAAATACGGGAAAACCCCTAAAATACAACGCATCGACGAGCTGAAAGTAATCTACGACTATCGCGACACAACAGCCATAGAAAAGCTCGACACAGTGAATGCCTCGCAATACTATCTGCAACCATGCGACCGCGGAGAACCGGAATATAATGCCGCCAATGTGGAATCATGCGTGGCATATATCCTGGAACATCCCAAATGGCGGCTGTCGCTTCAAACCCACAAAATACTATCCATAAAATAAAACAAAACACGAGTGCCCGGCATGGCGCTCGTGTTTTTCATTAAGAGGGTGTTTAGAAGGGATAGCCTATGGCAAGGTGGAATGCCAGCGAGTTCTTAAACGAGGTCATGTTGTAATATCCGCCCTTTCCTGTGTCGTAAGGCGCATGGATGCCTATTCCGAGGTCGCCGCGTATGACAAGCATGCTTATGTCAAATCTCAGACCTACACCGGTGCCAAGCGCAAGCTCCTTGAAGAAATTGCGTCCTTCAAGCTTTCCTCCGGGGCGCATGGGGTCATTTTTCAACAACCACACATTTCCCGAGTCAAGGAACATCGCGCCGTGAAGCGGACCATAGATGGGGAAACGATACTCCATGTTGAACTCAAACTTAAATGTACCTGTCTCATCAAAATTATTCCCTTTACCACCTTCAGGATGATAGCTTCCGGGACCGATGCTCCTCACTGAGAATGCCCTTATGGAATTGGCGCCACCCACATAGAACTGCTCACTGTAAGGCACCTCGGCTGAATTGCCATAAGCATGGGCGATACCGCCGTATATCCTTGACACCAGCCAATGGTCGCCCGAGCCGAGACGACGCGAATAGACCGCCTGCGCCGTGCCTTTCACAAACTGTGAGAACGGCATTCCAAACAATCGCTTCTCGGACTTCACCCCGCACATACGCCACAATGCCCATGAAATATTTCCGGCTTCCGACACCGAGGTCTGCACATTGATAAGATTATCCCTGTTGATCTGGCGGTCATAAACCATCGACCACGACATCTGCGGGATGAACTGGTCGCGGAAACTAAGCCCCACGGCAGGATTGGCGGCAATGATCGAGTCAAAAAGCTCGGTGGTGCGCACCACTTTGATATAAGTGAGCTTCAATGGCGTGAACGTGTAGGAGAAATATTTACGCAGCTGCCAGTCATAGTTGATCGACGCGCTTATCTGCGACATATTGAAATAGTGGGGACGATTCAACAGATCCAGTCCGAGATTGAACCTTGTCCAGTTAAGATTGCGTCGCGATGCCCTTACAAATTTAGGAGCAAGCAATCTCGGGAAGGCAAGCGAAGTATTAAGCCCTATCTCATAACTGTTGAACACTGAGCTGCGGTCATGCCCCGTCTGCCACTCATAGGATCCGGTCAAGCCGATGCGGAACTGCTCGCCGCCGCCAAACATATTGCGGTTAGTCAGCGACACAGTCAATCCCGGACCAAGATAACTGTTGGACTTCGACGACACATTAGCCTCGATACTCGCCTCGTAGGGAGCGTCGAGCGTACACTCCACGAGCACGTTCAACCGTCGTTTATCCATTGCCGTGGTATCGGGATAAGCGCCGATCTGGATGGAATTGAAGATGCCGAGACGCGACAGATAGGTCTGTGTGCGGTTCATCTCACGCACCGAGAAAGTCCTGCCCGGACGGAAAGTCACACACTCGGGTATCATCGCCGTGCGCAGCTTGATAGGCCTCATCCTCACCAACGTGAGATTAGGCTCCCTGATTGTATCGGGAGTACCCCCTCCGGTATTACGGTTCACGACCACCGTTACATCGCCCGTGGTGAATCGCTCCAGCGCGAATGGTGGCGTGTTGCGCGCCACCGTCAGCCTCAACGCTATCCTCTCTTTTGTGATTGTGCTGTCGGCAAGATATTCGATATATTCAGGCTGGAAGAAATAGAAGCCTCGGTTACGCAATTCATTTGCTATCTTCACACGCGCCGCGCTGAGTGAATCCACCGAATATCGCTCGCCCGGGGTGAAATAGGGAATGCGTCGCGCTATCGAATCTATTTTATGATAAAGATATGACGTGTCGGGCAGAAGCTGTATCGAATCAAGCAGATAAGGCTCTCCGGCGCTGATGGTATAAGAAATCTTCGCCTTCTTTGAATTCTTCTTGCCATGAACAAGGTCATAGGATGCGCTATTGTTGAAATATCCATTGTCGGCAAGCTCATTCTCAATCATCTTCACACGCAATTCAGGGCGCACGTCGCTCACCAGCACCGGTTCCTCGACAAGCTTGTCATACAGCTTGCGTTTCCACCCCTTCTGTGGGGCATTCCAGTGGTTGTACACCCATAGCCCTATAGGGAGCGGCGATCTCATTCCTATGAGGCTTATGTAGTTGTTAGGCGGCACGTCGACGGCAGTCTTGACCTTGTCCTTCACTTCCGCAGGAATCTTTTTCTGAGCGTCCTTAGGCACATACTCAATCTTCTTTATGCCGGTGTAAAGCACATCATCCTTTCCCAGACGGCTCGTGGTGGAACATGACACGACACCGATGAACAGCGCCGCCGCACACGCCTTTATCCCTATTGAAAAAAGTTTATTTCGAAGATTCATTGTCATCAGTTTTTTGAGTGTTTTCGTTCACAACCACCGATTGTTTCACCGGCTGTGTTTTCTTTTTACGCCCGGGGAGCCTGAAAAGGTCCTTGAAGTGGGTCATCTTGCGCTTGTAGACGAAACCCACACCGGTCTGTATCACCTCGCCTTCCAATATGCTCTCATAACCTATGTGCCTGAAGAGTCTCACATACATAGATCCTGACCTGTTAAGCATATACTCAAACGAAATGTCGTTGATAAGATTTTCCGAGAAGTTCTCATCCATATCGGAATCGGTCGAGTAATTTCCGCCCACCACAATCTTCACGCGGTCGTTGAACAGCGTCTTGCTCACCTTGTAGCTGTAGCTTGTGGTGGTTGAGGTGTTGCCGTCGGCTACGCGGTCATACTGGTCAATGCCGAAGCTTATGTCAACACCCTTGATATTGTTAGCCGCCCACGAATTGAGCTGCGAAGACAGGAACGAGAACAACGGATTGCCCGAGAGGTTTGCCGATGCCTTGGTGCCGGGTCCGGTATAAACATTGTACAGCAACAGGTTCATAGCCTGGTTGGCACGCTGCTCCGGACTCATTGTCTCAAGCTCATTCTGTATTGAGATATCATCATTTGTGGCAAGGTCAAATGACACATTCATGTTATTCAGCGTGTTTGTCACGTTCAGCGTGATAAGGAAGTTGACCAAGCGCGAATCCTGCCCCTCTTCGGTGACATTAGCCTTCATCGTCTCGCGCGCATGAATGTTCAACGTGGGATTCATCATGTCGCCGGTAAACGCCACATAACTGTTGTCGATAAATTCAAACAGCTTCTGGCTCATCAATGGAGGTGTGTAGCGCACGAAACCGCTGCTGATGTTATAGCGACCTGTCAGGGTCATGTCGCTGAAAGGTGACATGGCAAATGTCAACGAGCCCGAGCCCTTGATCTGTGCCTTGTCCTTTCCTCCCGAAGATATGTCAACATTAAGTGTTGTGCCCTCCGAAACTATAAGACGGGCGTTCAACATCATCGCCATTCCGGTGTTGGAGATAGTGTCGATCTCATTTATAGATGCCGTATCGGCAAACTGCACAAACTTCACCATGTCGTCATTGGAAGCTCCGGGAGTGAGCGAATTAGCCACCGTGTTCATCACGTATGTGACATCGCTGCCCTCCAGCAGATTCAACGTGGCATTGACCGCGAGGAAGTCCATATTGCCCTTCACCGTGGCATCAAGGTCGATAAACGCCTTGCCATACACATCGCTGCCCTTGGCGCGCTT
Organism: uncultured Muribaculum sp.; assembly: GCA_910589555.1. GTDB lineage: Bacteria > Bacteroidota > Bacteroidia > Bacteroidales > Muribaculaceae > Muribaculum. The sequence goes on along the minus strand of CAJUTE010000008.1, from coordinate 74,812 downwards.
GGAGTCGATAATCTGCATATTCTCCGCGTTTGCCGAAAGATTGATTCGTGGCGACACCATGTCATTCACATCCACCGTGCCGTTGAGCACCAGCGGATTCTCATTCTTACCCGTGATCGTATAGTTGTCAAATTTCACGATATTGCTGTCGACCGGTATCTTCTCCTCCGAGAATTTGATCGCCGTGCCTATCATGTTGACAAACACCGATGTTGAGTCAAAATCAATGAACCCGTTGAACACAGGCTTAGCCAATGTTCCGGTGACATCCATTTCGCCGTTAAGCATACCGCTGAGTTTAGCCACACCCTCCGGCAGGAACGGATTCACGATATTAAGCGGGAAGTGAATCATCGAGAAGTCAAGCATAAACGGATTAGCCGCAGTGCTGTCATTAAGGACTCCGGTGGCGGTAATCACCTTCACGCTGTCAACAAGCAGCGATGTGCTTGCTTTAACGACACCGCCGGGAGTGGTGCTCAACCCCACATCAAACAAGAATGATCCCACACGGTCCCTACCGTAGGTAAGGTCGTCAAGAGTCACCTTGCCATCGCCTGATATTGATTTCGCCTCAGGATTCCATCCCACGCTTATATCAGCTCCGGCTATACCGTTGATGGGCGGAGCAAACGGCGAGAGCGACAGCCAGTCGGAAAGACGTATGCCTGACGCCTGCACGATTATATCCTCCTGATGTCCGGCTTCCGAATCATGGTCATCATGCTTGGTGTAGATTTTCAGCATACTGTTGTCGTTGCCAAGCGACAGATCGGCGTCAAGATGCTTGCTCTGCATATTGAACTTGATAAAATTGTCGGCATTCAGCGTCCAGTCCCTGTAGCCTATCACCGGCTTCAACGGCACCATACGGAGCGACAGCACCGAATCAACAGCCGATACATTGAATCCGAGCTTATATCCGGTCTCATTTTTTATATTGGACTGAGTGACGAAAAGCGACAGGTTCTCATTGGCAAGGAAGCCATTGACATTCACATGGGCAAACTCATCAAACACGCCCGGACGATTGTTCATGGCGAGTTTATAGACCAGGAATTTTCTATGCTGCAACGCACTGACAGTGACCGTGTCAATCTTCGTTTCACCGAAGGCTATTTTATTCACATATCCGTTAAGCGATATCAACGAATCGTTACGAGCCATGAAGCTGATGGTGTCGATCGACGCCTTGGAGGGGGAAAGGAAATCGGATATCACACTGTTGCGTCCGGCGTTTACGGCAAGCGCGAACTGAGGAAGCGCGCGTTGCAGAGAATCGACATCAATGCGTCGCGCCCCTATCTCACGGCTAAGCAACGTCATCGCATTGCCAAACTTTCCGGCGATAGAGTCAATGCCGTCATGCCCCACGAAATCCACCTTCAGCGATTCATTGACAAGAGTGGCGGCAGTCACGGAGTCGGTGGCGTCAAGCGTCACATCCACCCTCGGCGTGACAATAGCCATATCGGGCATATCCCACTTTATATTGTTCACCGTCACATCGGCATCATAGAAATTCTTAGCCGGCATGAAATGTCCCCTGCCATCAATGACAAACGATCCCTTTGACACAGTCTCAGAGAGTTTCAGCCCCATCAAATCAATGTTTCTCACATCGCCATTGAATTTCACATCATAGTCATCGGGAGCTATCGTGCCATCGATCGCCAGGTCCAGATTCGCGTTAGGATTGAGTGATGATATATCAGCTTTCACGTATCCGCTGTCAATTGACGCCGTAGCCTTTATGTCGGTATACAGATCGCCCTGGTATTCGAGCGACGACAGATTTATGTCAGCCTTGATTGATGTGCGTTTTGAAAATGGATCATATCCTTTACCCCGGACAGCCGCCTGAGCCGTGATTTTGCCAAATCCCATCTCGGGCATGATTGAATTAACCGGGAATTCACGCATGGCGACATCGGCATTGTAGAGTTGGGCTTTGCCGTTGAACATCGCATCAAGAAGTATGTCACCGCCGCCGGTCACCGCTTTAAGATTTCCGGCGATCACGCCGTTGCGCATCCTCACATTTCCGGCAAGAGCCGTGGGAGGAATATTGACCTGCTTAGCCATCTTAGCCTCAAGCAGTGAAGGCTTCAGGAAGTTCACATTGTTTATGCGTCCGTCAAGGACGACATCGCCGTTCAGCCTGTCAGGGTCCATCGCATTGGCGACATTTCCATGCGCCTTCAACGAAACATAACCGGGCAGAGACATCGATATATTCTTGACATCGATATCGCCCATCGTGCCTTTGACATCAGCGTCAAGCTTTATATCATTATAACGGGGTATCGACTTAAGCATGGGCTTCATCGCGGGCATTATCATCTCAAGATCAGGCACACCAACGGTAGCCACCGCATCGATTCCTACAGGCAGACGAGGGTCAGCCGCCATATCGCCCATACCCATCTCCGCTGAAAACTTTATTGAAGAGAAGAGGGTGGATATGTCGAAATTCTCGGCTCTCATCATCGTCGAGTCCATTGAGAAGCGACCCGAAGCATCAAGTTTCACGCCGCAACGCTCAGTTGCCTTGAAGCGGCGCAACGGCACGGTGATCTCAGCGCCCCGGTTATAGAAGGAATCAACCTTGATTTCAATATCCGACGCCTCGATGTAGTTCATGTCGAGTCCCGGCAAGGGTCGGGCGTCACGCATGGCATAAACGGCGTTCTTACCTGTGAGACGCAGGCTGTCGCCGGTTATTACCCACATCTCATCGTCAGCTGCAGCCGTTGTATCGTCGGGAAGCTCCTCAACCGGATGAGCGGCAAGATATTCAGCCGACGGAGTCAGATATGCCGCCGCAACACTGTCAATGCCGAGGAATTCCGCATGAATCCTCTTGGCGCCCATGTCGACAATGCCGTTTTTCAACGATGCCGCAGGAATATCCACTCCGAGCGAATCGATGGTGGGGAGCATCGTCATCACGTATTTAATATTTTTAAGCTCCAGATCGCGCGCTTTAATCACCATTGCCATCGCCGCGGCAGTATCAACCGGAGTGGCAGTGGTGTCGGTGCCGTTGAAGCGCAGCATTATGTCGCCACCGTCAAGCACGGCACGCGAGATATCCACATTGGATGTGGCAAGATTGTAGCTCGACGGCTCCAGAGCAAATTCCTTTACCCTCGCCGTGAGGAACATGAGCGAATCAGGACCCCCAAGGCGATAAGCCACATCATGCAGTGAGGCATCAGCCTGCACGTCGAGTTTCAACAGCGGCAATAATTTAACATTAACATTTGCGCCGGCGGCAGAAACCATTGTGTCGCCCGACGCTTCAACAATCGTAAGCCCACTGAGCGACAAATCAAGCGGGAATGAAAGCCTGAAATTCTCGACACCGATTTTCATGTCGGTCGACTTATTGACTTCCTTCAACGCGAAATCAACCACAAACCGCTGAACCGGCGGCACATAGAGCAGCACCGGAATCAAAAGAATGACTATAAAAATGCACAGGAGCACTTTTAAAGTTCTTCGTATAATTGTATTTTTAATAAGATGTCCCACGTCAAAAATAAATAGTACTTTCACAAAATACAACATAAAGTTACATCTTTTGGTTTTAACAATACCTAAACTTGTCAATAATATTTTTTTTTAACCGCTCCAAGTCGTATCTTTGCACAGAATTTTCATTTTGCTTAGGAGTTGAGACATTCTCATCTATATATAATACTTACCGTGCTATTATGGGCTTTCGTCACTGTTGCCGCACCTCAGGTCAAAAGAGATGGCAACACGGAGTGGCGGTTGTCTGACCATCAGTCACGTTCACTTATAAGCGCGGTGGATTCCGATTCAATCGCAGCCCTGTTTCCATCGATCGATTCGATCGCAGCCGATTCAACGGCAGCGCTCAACGACAGCATGGCGGCAAAGCCCCCCACTCCCGACGGAGCGTTGATACGCCGCCAGAAAGTAGACCTCGACAACATTGTCAATTTCAAGGCTTCCGACTCAATGGTGCTCATGGGCAGAAACGACGCGTTCATGTATGGCAACAGCGAGGTGACCTACGGCACCATGAAGCTTAACGCCGCCAAAATCAACATGGAGATGTCGACCAACAATGTCAACGCATTCGGAATGCCCGACTCGGCAGGCGTGCTCTCAGGCACCCCTATTTTCACCGACAAGAGCGGGGAGTATGAATCAGAGACCATGAGATACAACTTCAAGAGCCAACGCGGATTCATCACCAATGTCGTGACCGAACAGGGCGAAGGATATCTCACAGGAGGACAGACAAAAAAGATGGAAAACGGAGAATACTTCCTTGCCAACGGACGCTATTCAACCTGTTCCGACCATGACCACCCCCACTTCTACTTTCAGCTCACGAAAGCAAAGGTTAAGCCTAAAAGCAACATCGTAACCGGACCGGCATACATGGTTCTCGCAGGACTTCCGTTGCCACTGGCGGTTCCGTTCGGCTATTTCCCTTTCTCCGAGAAATATTCATCAGGTATCATCTTCCCCACCTTCGGCGATGACTTCAACCGAGGCTTTTATCTGAGCAACGGCGGATATTATTTTGCCATAAACGACAACATCGACCTCGCCCTTACCGGAGAGATATACACAAAAGGATCGTGGGGACTGACAGGACGGTCGAGCTATGCTAAACGATACAAATACTCGGGCAGCTTCAACATAAGCTACCTTACCACAATCCTCGGGGAAAAAGGGAGCGCCGACTACTCCAAGATGACCAACTTCCAGATTCTGTGGAGCCACTCGCAGGACTCCAAGGCAAACCCCAACATGAATCTTTCGGCAAGTGTCAACTTCACGTCAACCGGCTACTCCCGAAATGATCTGAACAGCTACTACAGCCCATCGTTCACGGAGAACACCAAGAGTTCTACCGTCAACATGACCTACCGCATCCCCAACTCCAAGTGGTCATTCTCCACCACACTCAACCTTGCCCAGCGCACACAAGACTCAACACTGTCGGTATCGTTCCCCAACCTTACGGTAACCATGTCGCAGACCTATCCCTTCAAGCGCAAACGCGCCGTGGGCAAAGAAAAATGGTATGAAAAAATAAAGCTCTCCTACTCAGGACAGTTCCAGAACTCGCTCACTGCAAAGCAGGACGTGTTCTTCGAGAAAAGCCTTATCAAGGACTGGCGCAACGGCATGAGGCACTCAGTGCCGATTTCAGCCACATTCAATGTGATGAAATATTTCAACCTAACACCGTCGTTGTCGCTCACCGACCGAATGTACACCTCAAAGGTGCGTCGCCAATGGGATCCTGCGGCTTCAGCCGAGGTGTGTGACACCACCTACAGTTTCTACAACGTGTGGGACTTCAGCGCGTCGGTATCGATGGACACCAAAATCTACGGATTCTTCCAGCCGCTGCCATTCCTTGGCAAAAAGGTCAAGATGGTGCGTTGGGTCATGACACCGTCAGTGTCATTCTCCGGCTCGCCCGACTTCTCTTCATCATTCTTCGGATATTACGGCAACTATTCTTACCAGAACTCAGCCGGCGAGACTATCAAGAAGAAATACTCACTATTCCCCAACTCCCTCTACGGAGTGCCGGGACAAGGCAAGTCGGGTACGTTAAGCTACTCGCTCTCCAACAATCTTGAGATGAAGGTCAACACCAATGACAGTGTCGGCGAAAAGAAGGTGTCGCTGATTGAAAACCTCTCGATATCACAAAGCTATAACTTCGCCGCCGACTCAATGAACTGGAGTAACATCAACACGTCGCTGTTGCTGCGTCTTGTCAAGAACTTCAACCTCAACCTGTCGGCAACCTGGGACGTGTACACCTACCAGCTCAACGAAGCGGGCAATCCGGTGCGCGTGAATGTGCCGCGCTGGAAAGCCGGAAAAGGTATAGGACGACTTTCAAGCACAGGAACATCATTCTCCTACACGTTCAACAACAACACTTTCAAGAAAAAAGACAAGAGCGGAGCCAAGAAGGGCGACGACGAGGATGACGATGAAGATGTTGACGACTTTGACGGAAAAGCCGCTGAACGGCGTCGGCAGCGTGAGGCGCAACGCGACAAGGACAAAGACAATGTGGAGCTGATTGACGGCGGCTACATGAAGTGGGAAGTGCCCTGGAGCCTCACGTTCAACTATTCGGTCAACTACTCATACGGCAAATTCAACAAGCGGAAGATGGAATATGACCCGAAAATCACCCAGAACCTGAGTTTCTCCGGAAACATACAACCTACCAAAAACTGGAATTTCGGATTCAGCGCCAGCTATAACTTCGACACAAAGAAGATAGCCTACATGAACTGCAACATATCGCGCGACCTGCACTGCTTCACCATGACCGCAAGCTTCGTTCCGGTAGGTCCCTACAAGAGCTACAATTTCCACATTGCGGTCAAGTCATCGCTGCTTCAGGACTTGAAGTATGACAAGCGCTCGTCCTACTCCAATGGCGTGACCTGGTACTAATCCAATCAGCCACATTAGACTAATTAGACTAATTGGACCAATTGGACTAATGGGACCAATAACCGGTTTCAGAATTTCTTAAGGAGATAGTCGGCGATAGCTTTACGCACCGGAGCGCCTTTCCCTACAAATCCGTTGACCATTATCACCACCACGTGAGTAGGCTTGTGGTTGGCATCGATTTTATATCCCGCGTAACAGAGCACCCCCGACATACTGCCCGACTTCAAGGCAAGTTTTCCGGCAAGCCGCGTATTGGCAAGCAGCCCCCTGACAGTGCCCTCTTTACCGGCAAGAGGATATAAGCCCACATAGCCCTTGCTATGCGAGCCTGAAGCCATGTCCTCAAGGATTCCGCCAAGGAATCTCGGGGTGATCTTATTGCCCGGAGCAAGCCCGCAACCATCCAGAATGCGTATCGTCGCAAAGTCATGCCCTCGACCTTCAAGCAACTTTTTCTGCAGCTTTAGGCTCTCGTTATCGGTGAGCTTCACCCCCTTGCCTATCGCCTGCGCCCTAAGCATCGACTCAGCAAAAAGATTGTTGCTCTTTTCCATCATCGAACGCAAGATATCGGGAGCCGTCGGCGAGCTATACACCATGGGGGTGATGCCGGCGTCACGGTCGGCGGTGACATCATCTTCCGAGCATCCGATGCCACCACGGCTCATTGCCGCAAAAACATCATCAAGCAACACCTCGGATGGACGAGGAATGGAATAGCGCGACCCATAGGTGGCACCTGACATCGCGCCATATAGATAAAGGAAGTCAGAGCCCTCGCCACGCATCGCCGTCACCTCACCGGCGGGCGACTTCGACAAGTCAAGCTCCACCGAAAGCGATTCTATGCGTGGTGTCATGCTCACAATGCCGCTTGTCGACACCGTCATCGCAAAACTGTTGTCACGATAGTTCAGTCCGTAATATCCCGCGCCATATTCCCAAGGTGTATCCTCAAGGAGCCAATAGGGCGAGACGCCTATCTCGGGGTATGCGCCTTCCGACACAAGCACCGAGCCGGCGATCGAGTCTATGCCGGCGCTCTTCAGCCACTTCACAAACTCTCCGGCAAAGGAGGGACGATTGGCGAAATGACGCGACCCAATCGTGGGATCGCCGCCACCGATAATCACCACATTGCCATGCAGCACGCCCGACCGCACCGTGCCATAGGCTCTGACCTCGGTCCTGAAACGGAATTCCGGCGAGAGTGTGAGCATCGCCGATGCGGCAGTCACACACTTGGTCACAGACGCGGGGATAAAAGTTCGTGCCGAATTATAGTCGGCAACGATTTTCCGGCTGCCTATTTCAGCGATGTATATACCTACCGAAGCGCCTTCCGACCCTTTAAAACTCAATGGTTGAGCCGATGCACTCCCACAAAAGCACGCCAGCAATGCTATCAATGACAATATTCTTTTCATGACGACAAAATTAATCATTTCGGAGCCAAGTTGTGCATCTCCCGAAATTTTATTAATTTCGTAAGTACCAAAATTGTTCAACACGATGAAACTAAACAGAGCATTTATAGCATCATTATTCGCCGCCGGAGCCTTATTGGCGCCTGCCGACAACCTCGTGATACTTCACACCAATGACACCCACAGCCAGCTTGACCCCAACGACAATGACCTCGGCGGAATACTGCGCCGAAAAGTCCTTGTTGACAGCGTGAGAGCCGAGCAACCCAACGTGCTGCTCATCGACTGCGGAGACATGGTTCAAGGCACACTCTATTTCTCCATCTACAAAGGCGAGGCTGAGCGAGAGATGATGAACAATCTCGGATATGACATACAGATTCTCGGCAACCACGAGTTTGACAACGGTATCGAGCCTCTCGCCCATGAGTGGAGCCTGCTGAACGCCGATAAGATAACGAGCAACTACGACCTGCGCGACACCCCGCTCGACACCATATTCAAGCCTTACACCATAAAGGAGTTCGCGGGCAAACGCATAGGCTTCCTCGCCATAAACCTCGATCCGAAAGGGATGATCGCCGACTTCAACACGGGTGGGCTGAAATACCTCGACGGCATAAAAGCCGCCAATTCAATAGCCTGGTATCTGAAACACGTGGAGCGTGTCGACGAAGTGATAGCATTGACCCATGTGGGCTATGACTCAGCCAATCCTCCCACACCGAGCGACCGCGACCTCGCTCAGGCATCGGAAGATATCGACATCATAATAGGCGGACACTCCCACACCACCATCGACCCGGCAGCCGCCAAGACTCCGGAATATTACGTGAAGAATGCCGCCGGCGACCCGGTGCTTGTCGTGCAGACCGGCAGCAAAGGTCTATATCTGGGAGAAATCACTCTTGATCTTGACTCGATGCGCCCATCTTACAGGCTTATACCTGTCGACAGCCGCCTTGACAACCGCATCGACTCGGAAGCTGCCGCGCTTCTCGCCAAATACCGCAAAGGTGTCGATGCCCTCAAGATGGAAAAGATAGGCAAAATGGCTCAGGAAATGCCTCACGGCAGCCATCTTATAGTCAATTGGGTTGCCGATGTGATGCTTGAAAAGGGGAAGGAACTGACCGATCGCAATGTCGACGTGGCTCTTGTCAACAAGGGCGGAATACGCCGCGGACTCCCTGCCGGACACATCACCAAGGAGCATATACTCACCATGCTGCCGTTTGACAACAAGCTTGTGGTGATGGAAATCAAAGGAAGCGACCTGAAAGCGGCATTTGATGTATTCGCTCAAAGAAACGGCGACGGCATCAGCGCAGGATTCAACCCGGCGGAGATCGACCCCGACCGCACCTATACCCTTGTCACCATCGACTACCTCGCCAATGGCGGCGACTATCTCACCACTCTCCCCAACGGCAAGGTGATAGCCCGCAGCGCCCTGCGCCTCGATGAAACAATGATTGACTATATTTTAAGCCAAAAGGGAAAAAATATTAAATATAACGACCGCAAACGCCGGTTGTAAAACCCTCCTCCACGCCGGTTTGTTTTTTTCCTACGTAGCTGTTAAAATCAACGATCATGAAACGCTTGTTCATATCCTTCGCGCTATCCCTGTCGGCAATCATCGGGATAAACGCAATCACTCCACGAGTCCTATCCGGAGTCTCTGACCGCGAAAAGCAGGAAAGATGGGTGGATTCAGTATATAACTCAATGTCGCTGAACCAACGGGTGGGACAGATTTTCGTGCCGAAGCTAAACCCCGAGACAGTGGCTGCAACCAAGCAGTCAATCGCGAGGCTGGTGAAGGATTACGGAATAGGCGGACTGCTTTTCAGCCGTGGCACCATCTCACAGTATGCCACGCTCACCGACTACGCTCAGTCGCTCTCTGCCGTGCCCATGCTCATGACGCTCGACGGAGAGTGGGGACTTGCAATGAGGGTGAAAGACATCCCCAAATTCCCTTACAACATGACTCTGGGCGCCATTGAGGATCCGGCATTGTTATATGCCTACGGAACCGAAGTCGCGCGAGAATGCCGCCTTTTGGGCATACACGTGGACTTCGCGCCGGTGCTCGATGTCAACTCCAATCCCAAGAACCCAGTGATAGGATTCCGCTCCTTCGGCGAGGATCCGGTAAGGGTGGGCACGCTCGGCACGGCATTCGCGCAGGGAATGGAACAGCATGGAGTGCTCACGACCGGAAAGCACTTTCCCGGACACGGCGACACCAACGTGGACTCGCATAAGGCGCTCCCTACCATCACCCACACCCTGTCGCAGCTTGACAGCGTGGACATACTGCCGTTCAAGATGTACATCGACAGCGGGATGTCGGGGATAATGGTGGGGCATCTCAATGTGCCGGAGCTCGACAATTCGGGCACACCCTCATCGCTGTCAAAGGCAATCGTCACCGGACTGCTGAAAGAGAAACTGAACTTTGAAGGAATAGTGTGGAGCGACGGGCTCGCCATGAAAGGCGCCTCGGTGCATGGAGCCAACAACTGCGTGTCGGCGCTAAAAGCCGGGATGGACGTGCTGCTTGAACCGCTGTCGCCACTCAACGACATAAAGGCTGTGATCGCCGCCGTAAATTCGGGAGAGATACCGATGTCGGTGATCGAGGAACGATGCAAGAAGATGCTGCGCTACAAATATGCCCTGGGGCTCACCTCACGCCCGAAGCCGGTGAGCTCCCCGTCGCTCGCTTCACGCATCAATTCGCCTGAAGCCGACGCCGTCATACGCAACCTCACCGCGGCTTCGGTGATATGCCTCGACAACAGCCAAAACCTGCTCCCTATAGCCGACCTCGACAATCGATCGGTAGCCGTGGTGAACATCGGCGAAGGGGCAGCCAACACTTTCGCGAAATATTGCGGCAAATATATCCATGTCACCACCTACTCTACTACCGGAGCATTGACAGCCGCCCAGATCGCGGAAATCAAGAAGCACGACGTGGTGATAGCGGGGGTCTACAACGACAACGCAGCTTCGGTTGCCGACCTTAAGAAACTCGCCGTGTGCCCCAACCTCGTCACCGCGTTTTTCATGAACCCGTATAAAGTGGCAAAGTTCGCGCCGGTCAAATCGTCGGCGATAATGCTTGTGGGCGAAAACACCCGCTACGCCCAGGAATACTGCGCGCAAGGCATATTCGGAGGGCAACGAGTGAACGGCATACTGCCGGTCAACATCTCCGGAGTAGCCGAAGCAGGACGCTGCATAGGCATCCTCAAGACACGCCTGGGCTACACATCTCCCGAAGCCGAGGGGATAGGACCATCGATGGCAGTCACGATCGACTCGCTCGTCAAGGTGGGTCTCACCACCGGTGCATTTCCGGGATGCCAGGTGCTTGTGGCAAAGGGTGGCGACATAGTGTTTGACCGCAGCTACGGATACACCGACCGCGAGAAAACGCGCCGCGTAAACGATTCCACTGTCTATGACCTCGCCTCGGTCAGCAAAGCCGCGGGAATGCTTCCCGGGCTTATGCTCGCCTACGATGAAGGATTGTTTGACCTCGACGACCCGGCTTACAAATATATTCCCGAACTGAAAGATGCCGGCAAAGAGGATATAACCGTGCGTGAGCTGCTTCTGCATGAAAGCGGAATGCCCGCAGGACTCAATCTGCACCGCCTGCTCATCGACTCAGCGTCATTCAAGGGCGCGTTGACCACTCGCCGTCCGCGTGGCGAAAACACTATCCGCGTGGCACGCAACCTGTATGCCAACCGCAACGCCCGGCTGCGTCGCGACATCACCTCAACGGCGAAAAGCGCTGACTTCCCCCACCCCATTGCCCACGGGATATATGCGAGCGAAGCTGCCTATGACACGATAATGGCTCGGATTCACAACGCCTCCCGACGCTCCAACAAAAACTATTATTACTCTGACTTGAATTTCGCTCTCCTCATGGAGATGGAGCAGAATATGACCGGAAGGGCTCATGACGAGTATGTGGAATCGGAGATATTCAAAAAGCTCGGTGCCACAAGCACCCGCTACAACCCATCGCTGAAAGGGAGCACCGCCAAGATAGCGCCTACCGAAAAGGACCCGTTTCTACGCAAGCAGACGGTCAAGGGATATGTCCATGACGAGCTCGCCGCCTTTTCCGGAGGCGTCCAGGGCAATGCCGGACTTTTTTCCAACGCCAACGACCTTGCCAAATTGTGCCAGATGTGGCTCAACCGCGGCTCATACGGAGGCAAGGATATAATGTCGCCCGAAACAGTCGACCTGTTCACAACCACCAAGAGCCAGAATTCGCGGCGCGGTCTCGGTTTTGACGGTCCCGACATCATCGACATCACCAAGACACCTACCGCGCCCGAAGCATCGGCAATGACCTACGGTCACATCGGCTTCACCGGCACCTGCTTCTGGATCGATCCCGAAAATGACCTGTTCTACATTTTCCTCAGCAACCGCATCAATCCGTCGCGCGAAAACGCCGCCTTCTCGCGTCTCAACATCCGCCCTGCGATAATGTCGGCAATCTACCGCGCCATGAAATAATCCATCTGGGATATGTCGCCGCTATGCGGCTCATATCGGGGTGTTCCATTTTCCCACGGCTCACGCCGTGGTCTATTGATATTTTGCCGCTATTGGCGGCAAGTTTCGCATCCGCTCTACGCGGATGCGGCATCCACATTTACACATCCAGCCCTCAATCACATACAAACTCACCAATGACATCACATCCGCCAACCATATCCATTATCCATAAATCAGCTGCAATACACCATATTATATGCAAGCCCTAATTTGGCGTTTCTCTCCAAATTTAAAAAGCCGCCAATAGCGGCTTAACAACGAATAGTCCACGGCATGAGCCGTGGGTGGGGACGCACACACCACACAGAACCTCGGAGAGGTGACATAAAAAATGGGCTGCGCCAAGTGGCACAACCCATTACATAATATGATAGCTGCTTATCAACTACTGGGGCAATGTCTCAGACCATCCTTCAGTCTGTGTTACACCGAATCCTGAATTAATTTCATCAACAGGAATGGGGAACACGAGATCAGAGATCTTGTAATTTTTAACAAGGTAGTCAATGTTGGGAGCGTCGGTTGCTGCTACATTAGCCATCACATCCCAACGACGCAAATCATAAAGACGATGACCCTCCTGGAAGAGTTCACGCGCACGCTCATCCTTAATGAATGCCATAAGTCCGGTAGCATCCGAAGGCAGATCAGCTACGGAAGTGATATCACGGTTACGTTTTGCCACTACGAGGAGTGCATCTTGAGCCTTTGAGATATCGGGAGTCGCAATCTTAAGATAAGCCTCAGCCTGATTCAAGAACATTTCAGGAGCATTGATGATATACTCAGTACCGTAAGAGGGGTTTCCGTAGGCAAATGCTGCGAGCTTGCCGCCGCCATACACCGGAGCCTGTGGAGTCGAAGAACCTCCCCATGTCTCAATAGCAAGACGACAGTCATTAGGTCCGTAAAGCGACTGAAGATAAGGGCTCGGGCTATAGTTGTATGACGACCAGATGTAACCGCTTGAATTGGCACTCCAGTTATCAGACGGAGTTATCGCAAGACAGAACATTGATTCATCATTGCTGGTGCCTCCGTTGTAAAGAGCCTTGTAGGCTGCATCGTCATAAACCAATGACGTAACACCAAAAGTTGCGATTGCATCGTCAGCAGCGTCGATAGCACCCTGCCAATTCTCCATATAAAGGTTCACGCGTGAAAGCAAACCATAAGCCGCAGCAAGGTTGAAATAGACAACATCGCCACGATCACCTCCTGCCGCCTTGAAGTGGCTGATGGCATTGTTGAGGTCGGAGACAATCTGCGTATAGGCTTCAGCTACAGTCGCACGAGCTACCTGAGTGTTAGCAGGCACCGGCTCGTCAATGATTACAATACCGGGCTTCGCGCCAAAATCCTGTCCGTTCACCTTATATTGATGTCCATAGACATTTACGAGAATGAAATGAGAATAGGCACGCAAGCAGTAAGCTTCGGCGAGATATAAGTCCAATGAAGGCTTCTCATCCTCATTCGTGGTCGCATACAATTCATTGCCGGCTTTGATGACACGAGCGCTGTTGTCAGCAACCTTATATCCGTAGTTCCAGATATAATAGAGATAATTACTTGTTTCCTGAGGGTGGAAACGATATATGTCATCAAAGTGACCGGTCAACCCATTCCAATATGTGATATCCGATGCGATGTCACCGATATTGATAGCAAAGTTTCCGGCGAAACGATAATTATAGAGATTATAATATGCACCATTGACCGCATAGCCGATATTGTCGACATTCACAAGTCCGCTATCAGTGTCAATACCATCGTACAGCTTGGTGTCAAGGAAATCGTCACCGCAGCTTGCCATGCTACCGCCAAGAAGCAAAGCGGAAACCGCTTTGATATATAATTTTTTCATACTTTGTTTGTCTGAAGTTTTTAATGATTAAAATGTCAATTGAATACCACCGGTGAATGTGAACACTGCCGGATACTGCCATGCAATCACACCACTTGCGTAGGTATCGGGATTGTAACCTATGAATTCATCCTTGGTCCAAGTATGTACATTGTCAAATGTTGTGTACAGACGAAGTTTCTGAATAAGCGCCTTCTTGGTCCACTTAGCAGGGAAAGTATAACCGAATGTGATGTTGCTGAGTCGCAGATAGTCACCGCTCATCAACCAACGGCTTGAATAGTTGCCATAAGATTCGTCATACGGGTCACCAAGAATAAACTGAGGATATTTAGCATTCGGGTTCTCAGGAGTCCATGAGTTGTAGACCAATGTCTTAAGCGGTGTGCGATATGCACTTGAGCACCATCCGGTATAATCGTGACCTGTATCGTAGACTTTCGCACCGAGGCGATAGTTGAACTGGATGCTGAAATCAAATCCATAGGCTGTAGCATTGATGCCAAATGCTCCGTAAACCTTAGGTTCGGCACTACCTACATAACGCTTAGCAGCTGAATAGTAATCATCGGTAAGTTCGTCACCTGATTTATTGAGGTAATAGAGCGCACGACCGGTCTCCTTGTCAACACCGGCATACTTAGGCATATAGAACTGACGGAATGGACGTCCCTCCTCAATTATTGAATAAGTACCCTCTTCCGAGCCATCAGCAAGCTTGATCACCTCGTTTTTGTTCCAAGTCAGGTTGGCAAACGCATTGACAGTTATGTCACGGTTGGCAAATGCCGTACCGTTGATTCCCAATTCAATACCAGTATTACGGATTTTTCCGATATTCTTATAGTATAACGACATACCGGTGGTCATTGACAAAGGCACTGAATAAAGCGCGTCACTGGTGTCTTCGTTATAGAAGTCAAATGTGAAATGAACACGGTTAATGAGAGAAAGGTCGAAACCGACGTCAAATTTATTGGATGTTTCCCAAGAGAGGTCAGGATTTTCGATATTATCAGGGATCATACCGGGCGACTGGTTATAGTTGTAACCTGCACGATAGTAACCACGTGATGCATAAAGATCAGGGAGCGACTGATTACCTACAGTACCGTAAGAAGCACGGATAGCGGCATTTGTCACGATGGCATTGTCCTTTAGGAAATCCTCCTGGGTAATACGCCATTTAGCACCAACTGACCAGAAGTTACCCCAACGCTTGGAGCTACCGAAGATAGAGCTTCCGTCACGACGGAACGAAGCAGATGCGTAGTACTTGTTATCATAGTTATAATGAGCATCGGCAAAATAAGAAGCAAGGCGTGATTCCGACTTGTAATATGAGCTGCCGTTGTCGGATGCTGCCGTGCTCATGTCTCTCATGCCCATTTCAGCAAAGGGGAAATCGGTCTTTGAATAGTAATCCTGATGATAGTCATAACGCTGCATTTCCTGACCTAACAACAAGTTGATGGAGTGCTTTTCATTGAATGTGTAATCCCATCCGAATGTGTTTGTCCATGTCAAAGTGCTGGTACGTGAGATGGTTTGCTGTCCGAGACCATTGTAAGGCACAGCCTGAGGATTGTAGATGGCACTCCAGTAATCATAGATAGTCTGGTTCATGATGTTTGCACCGAAACTTGTCTTAGCCCAAATGCCAAGAGGCAGGTCAACACGCAGATAAGGATTGGCATTCAATGTCTCATTGGTAATCTCATAATTATCACCCGCCTTCGGATCCCTTACAGCAAGCGGATTCCAACGCACACCCGCCATCCAGTAGTCGGTGTGGTCTTCATTGTAGAACGGTGAGAACGGAAGCATACTGGTTGAAGCCGCTACAGTAGGGTTGGAGTTGGAACCTCCGGTTGACTGCGAGAATGTGTGGTTCTTGGAATAGCTGTAAGACGCGTTGACACCGGCAGTGAAATACTTGTACTTGGTGTCGATTCCTACGCGACCTGAATAGCGCTGGTTGTCGGAACCGATCACGATACCCTCGGTATCGATATAGCCAAGGCTAACATAGTAATTGGTATTGCCTGAAGTTCCGGAAAAGCTAAGGTTGTAGTCCTGATAGTAACCTGTGCGGGTGACAGCATCCATCCAATCGTAAGAAGATTTGCCGTCCCAACCGTAGTTGTTGGTGAAATAATTGGTGAGGTAAGCCTTTGCATCATCGTATGACTGTCCATTCATATTCATACGTCCACGAGTAAACAGCTCAAGCATTTCATCAGCGTTGGCATACTCCATGTTATTGTTAGCAATGTGAGTGAGACCCTGCTTAATGTCAAGATTGATCTGAAATTTGCCCTCTGCACCTTTTTTGGTTGTGATGACAATGACACCATTGGCTGCACGAGAACCGTAGATAGCGGTAGCGGCGGCATCCTTAAGGACAGTGACACTTTCAATATCACTGGGATTGTAAGCCGACATTGGGTCAAAGAAGTTGTTGGTGGTAGAAGAGAGGGCATCGTAGTCTGAGTTGACAGGCATTCCGTCAATCACATAGAGCGGCTGAGTGTTGGATGAGAGCGAACCGCGTCCACGCACATAAACCGCACCCCATTGACCGGGCATTGAAGTGGAGTTGTTATACTGGAAACCCGGCACCTGACCTTCAAGCGATTTTACGAAATTCACATCAAGCTTTCGATCAATAACATCTCCATCCACAACAGTAGCAGCACCGGTGAACGCAGCACGACGCGTAGAACCGTAACCGGTCACAATAACCTCATCAAGAGACTGAGCGTCATTTTCAAGAATTACACGCACTGTAGGGGCAATCGCCACCTCTTGGGTATGCATACCCACAAAAGAAACAATAAGAGTTTTGGAGCCTGCAGGAGCTTTAAGACGGAATTTACCGTCAACATCGGTCATTGTTCCGACATTAGTTCCACGAACCATGACGGTCGCACCTACAACCGGTTCGTTTTCTTCAGCTGATAACACAATACCCGACACATCGGTAACTGCCTGAGCCAATGCGCCGAGCGTGACAGTCAATACTGCCAATAAAACACACAACTTTTTCATACTTTAAATGTGAAATTATTAAGTAAGTATAGTAGCAAATTGTCAGATTTAAGCACGATTTTACATCATTCTTCAATCCGAATCTCCGCAAAGATAATACAATTATTTTTAAACATCATTAACATACATCCATATTTATGCACAATTTTAACACATTTAACATTAATTCCCGTGAAAATAATGTAATTTTAACAGAATTGAGAGTCGTGAGTCGTGAATCGTGAATCGAGAGTCGAGAGTTGAGAGTGATAAGGGCTTTAAGGTCATTCAGGACTTTAGGGGCTTTAGGGACTTTAAGGACAAGGACCTTAGTGGGAGTGGGGGCGGGAGGTGCGGTTTTAGAAATTTGTGAGCAAAACGCGTATTTTTATTCCATTTTGTTGCATATTTCATATTTTCGATATAACTTTGCAGCCAAAACAACAATATTTATTAATCTCGAAAGAAAGTTACAATGAAAGCAACCGAAGTTCTTGACGACTTGAAACGTCGTTTTCCAAATGAGCCGGAATACCTGCAGGCTGTGGAGGAGGTAGTGTCGACTATCGAAGATGAATACAACAAGCACCCTGAATTTGAGCGTTATAACCTCATCGAACGCCTCTGCATCCCCGACCGCATTTTCTCTTTCCGTGTATCTTGGGTAGATGACAAGGGCAAAGTCCAGAACAACATGGGCTACCGCATCCAGCACAACAATGCTATCGGTCCGTACAAAGGCGGTATCCGTTTCCACTCTTCAGTAAACCAGTCAATCCTTAAGTTCCTCGCTTTCGAACAGACTTTCAAGAACTCCCTCACCACTCTCGCCATGGGTGGCGGCAAAGGCGGTTCCGATTTCTCTCCCCGTGGAAAGAGCGACATGGAAGTGATGCGCTTCTGCCAGGCTTTCATCCAGGAATTGTGGCGCCACATCGGTCCTGACACCGACGTGCCCGCAGGCGATATCGGCGTTGGCGGCCGCGAGGTTGGATATATGTATGGTATGTATAAGAAGATGGCTCGCGAGTTTACCGGAACTTTCACCGGAAAGGGCATCGAGTTTGGCGGATCGTTGATACGTCCGGAGGCTACCGGCTACGGCAACGTATACTTCCTGCTCAATATGCTCAAGACACGCGGCATCGACATCAAGGATAAGGTGGTGGCTATCTCAGGATCGGGAAATGTGGCTCAGTACACAGCTCAGAAGCTCCTCGCCCTCGGCGCAAAGGTTATCACCATGAGCGACTCTGACGGCTGCATCTACGTGCCGGAAGGTCTCACCAAAGAGCAGCTTGACTACATCTTCAAGCTTAAGAACGAATATCGCGGACGTATCCGTGAATTTGCCGAGGAATTTGGCTGCGAATATGTGGAAGGCGGTCGTCCCTGGCAGTACAAGTGTGACATCGCCATGCCATCGGCTACCCAGAACGAGCTTGACGGCGATGACGCCCGCACTCTTCTTGCCAACGGCGTGATAGCAGTGAGCGAAGGCGCCAATATGCCCTCTACTCCCGAGGCTATCAAGGAATTCCTCAACGCCAAGATCCTCTATGCTCCCGGAAAGGCAGCAAACGCAGGTGGTGTATCAGTGTCAGGTCTTGAAATGGCACAGAACTCACAGAAGCTCTCTTGGTCATCGGAAGAGGTTGACGAGAAGCTGAAGCAGATCATGGCTAACATCCACGAGCAGTGTGTGAAGTATGGCAAGGAAGGCGACTTCGTGAACTATGTGAAGGGCGCCAACGTAGCCGGATTCATGAAAGTGGCTCGCGCAATGATGGCTCAGGGAATCCTGTAAACAGACATTGATCAAGCTATTAGTCCCATTAGGCTAATTAGACCAATAAACAGGGCATCCAATTTCGATTGGATGCCCTGACTTTTTATAGCTTTTCGGGATCAACCACCACGTGCTTCACTCGCTGGCGGCGCCAAGTGTAGACAAAGTGCAGCTTCCCGTCGGAAGTCTGTATCACAGCCGGATAAGAATACTGGCTGATGGGGGAATCCTCAAGCGTGGCGACCCGTTCCCAGTGCGTTCCATCTTTAGAGATAGCGACGCACAGCGGCGTGCGCGGTCCTTTAGGAGTGCCGGGGACGGTGGCGAAATGATTGTATATCAAAGCTTGGCGTCCATCGGCGAGTGTCACCGCGTCGGTTCCTGAATTGTTATTGGGCAGGTCGGTGAGCGTCACTGTGCCCCATGTCTCCCCGTTGTCATAGCTCGACACCGATGCGATGCGAGCGTTGCAAGTGCGGCACAGCGCTTCAAGACGCCCGTCGCGATGGCGTATGATGCTCGGCTGTATGGCTCTTATCGGTCCCGCCTTACGCCCTTCGGCAGCCATAGGGAGAGAGTCGCTGTAGAGGGCAGCCTTCATCGACTGACGGTATTTGGTCTCCACGCTCATCGCCACAGAATCAGGCTTCGCTATGCGCCATGTCTTTCCACGGTCATCGGTTATTTCAAACCTCACCCGCCATCCGCCTTTGCCTTCACGGCTCGACGGGCATATCAACTTGCCGTCGGCATAATAAGGCTTGTTCTTTATCGGTCCGAGAAATCCCTCGGGAAGAGCCTCGCGGGCGCTCCAAGTGATGCCGCCGTCGGTTGACCTCACAAGCCAGCCGGTCCAGTCGGCGACATTTGAACCTATTTTATAGAACAGCAGAAGCTCATCGGAATCGGGATACCTGAACAGCACAGGGTTCCAGCACGCTTTGCGACGCGCGCCGGCAAGGTCGCCCTTGAACGTGGGAGCCACAGGACCCGCTGATGCCGCCGTGGTCGTGGAATCGATGCCCGAAAGTCCGGCAATGGCACATTGCGGATCATTCAAGTCAAAGACTCCGTCGGCAGCAAGGATCGGCTCGCTCCACTTGGAGCTCCCTTTAGGCTTACGGCTCACGTAGATGCACACATCGGGATGACGCTCGTAGGTTCCGCCGAAATATGATGCCACAAGGTCGCCGTTGGCAAGCTCCACGATGGTTGATGCGTGGCACTGCGGAAATGCGGCTTCATCGTAAAGAAATTCATCGGTCACGATTCCGCGACGCTCCTCTCCCACCGATGGATCCATGTCGACAGAAAAGCGATAACTGCCCGAGCCTACCTCCCACACATCACCGTCATTCTCATGACGGAGGAGTCTGCCGCCGTCGGTTTTCACCTTTCCGGCAGGGAGCCACACCTCGGCAACAGTGTTGCAAGGCACCGTGATGTTCCAGTCGAGATGCATCGGAGTCTTGGTCCAGTCGCTCGCCAGCTCCCCGTAAGGGGTGCGGTAGGATGCCGCCACATGATTCAGCTCCTGAATAGAGAAATCAGGGCGCAGCATAATCTTCCGATAACCCGGCTCCACAGGATTCATTCCGGCGAGGTCGCGGTAATACCACGCAATGAGGTCGCCGAGCATCATCACGTGGTTGCAACTGTTCATCTTGCGCGATGCCGTGTCGCCGTTCCACAATTCCCATATCGTGGTCGCACCCTTTTCAATCATGTAGCCGTAGCTCGGATAGGATGTAGCCGAAGCGAGCAGATAGGCGACATCGCCGCGTCCCATGCGCGACAGCTCCCTCATGAGCCAGTTAACGCCTATCACGCCGCAGCTCACATGGCCACCGTTGGTGGTGAGAATAGTGTTTATAAGGTTCTTCTCCACCTCCTCGCGGCAAGAATCGGGCACCATGTCAAATGCGAGCGGCAATATATTAGCCGTCATGGTGTTGTTGCCGTAAAACACGCTGTCGGGGTAAAGAGTGTGGGGCTCGGCGGCAAACGATGTGCCACGCTTCACGGTCAGGAAACGCTTGTTGAACGCCTCCTTCACCGCCGCAGCATCTTCAAGCCATCCGCGCGCATCGTCGTCAGCGCCGATAATCCGCGCGAACTCGGCGAGCAGGTGCGACATCTTATAATAGTAAGCCGATGCGATGAGTGTCTGGTCGGTTTTCCTTGCCGGATCAGCCGAATGGATGAGCTCGGGAGATTCCGGCGGCACACACCAGTCGCCATACTTGTCGGCTCTTATAAGCCCCTCTTTGGTCGTGTAATTGTCACGTATGTGCCTCATCCACTTCTTTATGGCTGCATAGTTGCGCTTTATCGGCTCCACATCGCCGGTTTGCCGGTAAAGCATATCGCACACCACCGGAAATGTCGAGGACCAAGTCATGTCGGAAGTATAATAATTGTAGAACGCCGGGCATATATCCGGGATGCAGCCGTCTTCACGCTGCGCCTCGCGAATGTCATCGGTCCACTTGGCATAGAAACGACCGTTGTCGAAGAGGAAGTTCTCGCCCCACGCGCCCATATTGTGGTCGCCGGTCCACGGCTGACGCTCGTCGCGCTGCGGACAGTCGACCGGCACGCTCTTATAGTTGGAGGCTATGCCACGCCGCGCATTGGCGAGCACCTGATTCAACACGCGGTTGGAGCATTCGAAATATCCGGCATCGTCCATCTCGTCATATATCACCTCGGCGACAATATCGCCTGCATCAAGACGTGGCATTCCGGAGACCTCAACGAAGCGGAAGCCATGATAAGAAAAGCGGGGGCTCCACCAGGAACCGGCATCCTCACCCGAGGCTATGTAAGTGTCGGTGCTCAACGCATGGCGCAGATTCTCCACGTCGAGGTTAAGGCTGTCGGGAGTCAGCAATTCGGAATAACGCACTCTCACGGTGTCGCCCGATGAAAGGGAGGGCACGCGGAATTTCACCCATCCGGCGCAATTCTCCCCAAAGTCCACCAAGTACTTGCCGTCGGCGGCTGGACGTATGGATTTCGGAGCCAACCGTCTCATCACCTTCATGTTGGGAGCCGTGTTAGCCCTGAGCGTTCCGAAAGGAATCTCAGCACGGTCGGCACGTCGCCATTCCGAATCGTCATATCCGGGCAACGTCCATGCCCCGAGAGACTCGCGGGCATCGCACCACTCTCCGTCATACTCATTGTTGCTCCTTACAGGACCATCGGCGGTGAGCCTCCATTTCTCATCGGAATTAACCCTCTGCGTGGTTCCGTCGGCATACTCAATGAGCAGATTCAACCTCAGCTTAGGATAGCCGAAATTGGGTATCTTGTACTTCTTATAGTTTTGGTGCATGGTGTAATACCTTCCGTTGCCGAGAGTCACGCCTATGGCATTGGCGCCCGCTTTTATGCGGTCGGTCACATCGTGAGTGTTATATATGACAGTGCGGCGATAATCGCTCACCGCCGGAGCCAGCACCTGATCGCCTATCGTGTCGCCGTTGATGAACAGATCATACATTCCCAGCCCGCTTATATGCAGAGTGGCGCGGCGCACAGGCTTAGTCCCGGCATCAAACTCAGTGCGCAGATAGCGCGAGCTCAACCGGCTGTGGCTGTCCTCCACATCCCATGGGAACGCGGCGTCATAGCCTATCCAACGTCCACGCCAATTCACCTCGCCGCCGAGTCCCTGACCCCATTCGGCAGGTTCACTCCATTGAGAAGCGCCCTTGTTGGTCGACACCTTCACTTTCCAGTAGCACCGTTCGCCCGGACGCAGTTTTCTGCCGCCGTAAGGTACCCACACCGATTCTCCGGTCGCCATCTCGCCCGAATCCCACACATCGCCCTTTCCGGCGGCAAGATTCTCAGGCGAGGAGGCAACGAGTATGTGGCACGATTTCTGCATCACATCGCGCTTATCGCTTGTTATGACCCAGCTGAACCTCGGCTGCTCACGCTCCACGTTAAGCGGATTACGCAGCCCCTCGGTGAGAAGGTCGCCCACCTTTACCGCACCCTGAGCGCATATAGCGGCAATCAATGCAACGATAGCCGCTCCGATACGTTTTGTCGTCATAAGCATCATTTAGAGGCAAGTTGAGTGTGTTCGGGCTGAATATATGAAGCCTCGGAGTCGGTCACCACAAGCACCATGTCGACGCTGCCGTCGGCGCGTGACGGTTTTTCGGGACGGAGCACAGTCTTCTTCGCTCCGTCAAACTCGCCGGCATATTTGAGCGATCCGTCGGCAACGTCATACCACCACGCCCTCTTCTTTTTCCCGGGAATCTTAGCCATGTCCACCTCAACGGCGTTACCATTGTAATTATACAGCAGCATATAGTCAGAGCCGCGTGAGGCGATCACTCTGTCATATCGCTCGCCGTTGGCGCCCGAAATCACGCTTTGGTCAGGAACGCCGGTCGTGAACGGGAATGTGAGCATCAGATTCTTCAGATGTTTCATCGAACGGTAGCCCGGATCATTCATTCCGTCAATCCATGAGGTCTCGGCACTGTAGGCTCCGAGGTAACCGTCGCGCTTCATCTGCATGACCGAACTGTGGCCGTAGGTGTGCCCGCAAGCGCCCGCAAGCACCGACCAATAGGCATAGCGGCGGGTGTCATAACCCTGCCATCTCGGCATCGCCGGATCATGCAGCCCGTGAGGTATATGCTCGTAGCTCGGTTCAGCGTCGAGCACCGGTTTAGCCGGAGTCTTGGCTCGCGCCGCTTCCACGTATCTCCATCCGTCCTCGTTGAATGCCGCCGAAGCGCGGTCGTCGCCGTCACCCTTTATCTGGTCGTAGGCGCGGTGACCGCTCTGAAACATATTGAAGTCCAGCCAGTCGGCATTGTGAAACCATTCAGCCGACGATGTGCGTCCGAAAGGATGAAACGTCATAAGATGATTCTTGTCGATGCTCCTTATAGAATTGGCAAGAGTTTCCCACACTTCGGTCTTTATATCTCCGCGAATGTCGCCCCCTATGATCCACACTATATTAGGTTTATCCTTATAGCGGTTGGCGAGGAATGTACCGTAGGACTTCGCCTGCTCCACATCCATGCCACCCCCCTTGACGAGACCGCCCCATATACACACCATTCCTATATATATGCCTTGAGCGGCGGCGGCATCCACTATATAGTCCATGTGATCCCAATAGCCGTAGACCCCTTTGCGGTCTATGCCGCTGAAATCGAAGCCGTCGATATTCGACATCTGTCCGTAGCAATTTATAGCCGGAATCCCGTTAAGGGTCTGCACCTGCACCACATTGAATCCCGCCTCCCTGGCGCCGTTCAAGTAATAAGCCGCCTCATAGCGGTCAAGGCGTTGCGGCAGCAGCCAGCCGGTGTCGCCCAGCCAGAAAAACGGAGTTCCGTCCTTGTGCTGAAGGTAATGACCGTCGCTTGTGGCTTGAAGCGCGCCGTGCTTCCACGGCTTTTCAACAATAACCTTGGCGTCGATATGCGCCACTGAAGAGCAGGTGATGACAGCCGCAGCAAGCAGATGCCGGCATACACTCTGAATGGAATTAGATAAAAGCATTTCGTAATGATTGGTTAAACTACACAAAAGTACATAAAATCGAGATATTTTTGTGTAATTTTGCGCAAAACTACACGCACCGATGTTCACCGACACCATATCCACCCGCCGAGGGCTGCTCGCCATCTCCCCCATCATAGTCTTCCTGTTTTTCTATCTTGCGGTATCGCTCATCATAGGCGATTTCTACAAGATGCCCATGAGTGTGGCGCTTCTCATCGCGTCGGCATGGGCGGTGGTCATCTCCAAAGGGAAGCCGCTCACCAAGCGCATAGAGATATTCTCACGGCAGGCAGGATCATCCAACGTCATGTATATGGTGTGGATATTCATTCTCGCGGGAGCATTTGCCACTCTCGCCAAGGAGACCGGGTCGGTCGAAGCAACCGTGGGGCTCACCTTGAAATACCTTCCCGAGCAATTCATTGTGCCGGGGCTCTTCGTAGCCTCATGCTTCATCTCGCTGTCAATAGGCACATCGGTAGGCACTGTGGTGGCTCTCACGCCGCTTGCCGTAGAGATGGCGCAGATGGAGACGGGATCCATACCGTTTTTCGTCGCAGTAGTGCTCGGCGGAGCATTTTTCGGCGACAACCTATCATTCATCTCCGACACCACCATCGCAGCCACCCGCACCCAGGGTTGCAACATGAGCGACAAGTTCAAGGCTAACGTGTGGATCACCGTTCCCGCCGCAATTGTCACGCTCATGCTCTATGTTGTATTTGGCTATCAGGTGAATGAAGTGCACATCTCCGATGAGTTCAATCCGTGGCTTGTGCTCCCCTATCTCGTGATCATCGGATGTGCTGTCGCAGGGGTCAACGTCACTCTTGTGCTTTCGCTCGGCATCGCCGCATCGCTCATACTCGGATTGATATTGGGCTACCCGATGCTTGACCTCTTCTCATTCATGGGCACCGGCATCGACGGGATGGGTCAGCTCATTATCGTCACGCTTCTTGCCGCCGGGCTTCTCGGGCTGATAAAAGAAGCCGGAGGAATCGACTATATCCTCCAGACTCTGAGCCGCCACATCCACGGCAGCCGTGGCGCCCAGGCTGCGATAGCCCTGCTCGTGAGCGTGGTCAACCTGTGTACCGCCAACAACACCGTGGCTATCCTCACAGTGGGCTCTCTCTCCAAGTCGATTTCTGAAAAATACGACATTTCTCCGCGCAAAGCCGCATCGTTGCTCGACACCTGTTCATGCATAACGCAGTCGCTCATCCCCTACGGAGCGCAGACTCTGCTTGCCACAGGGCTTGCCGGAATCTCGCCTGCCGATCCATGGCGCTACCTCTACTACCCTTGGGCATTGATAGTGATGGTGGGCATCTCGATCATCATCAAGAGGAAGCGGCGGTAAGGGACTCCAAGGGGTCTTAAAGTCGTTAAAGTCATTAAGGTCCTTAAGGTCCTTAAGGTCCTTAAGGTCAATGGTTTACCCCCCCCCCCGTAAAATTTTAACATTTTTTCTTTTAAAAATAGTCAAGAAAAAATTTTGTTTTTCCAAATCATTGGTCTAAATTTGTCGCCGAAGATAGTTTTTGCCTTATAGTTTTACAAGGTATTTTTGCTATGAATTAATATTTCCGACCATGCTATTTTAGCGTGGCAGGTTCTATATATAGTTGTTTTTAGTTTCTATTTAACCATCAAACACATTGTGAAAAGAGTTATCTTTTATCTAATGTTGTCTATTGTCGGCGGCACGCTTTACTCACAAAGCTTAGCCATCAAGAGCAACCTCATCTATGACGCAATAGCCGTAGCCAACCTCGGCGTGGAGATACCACTGGCGCCAAAATGGACCCTCGACGTTTCAGGCAATCTGAACGCATGGACCATCAACAACCACCGTTGGAAACATTGGCTTGTGCAGCCCGAAGCCCGTTATTGGCTCTGCGAACGCTTTCAAGGACACTTCTTCGGCGTCCACGCTCTCGGCGGACAGTACAATGTCGGCAACCTGCGTAATTCAATCCATTTCCTCGGCACCGATTTCTCCGACCTCACCCACAACCGCTACGAAGGCTGGATGGTGGGAGCGGGTTTAGCCTACGGTTACTCCTGGATCCTGTCAAAGCACTGGAACATAGAGGCTGAGATAGGTTTCGGATGGATTTATACACGTTCCGATGTCTACCCCTGCGAGAAGTGCGGCACCAAGCTCGACGCCAACCGCGTGCACAACTACGTAGGTCCCACCAAGGCTGCTCTTAACCTTGTCTACTTATTCTGATTCAAGAACCGCTTACATCAATCATATACATTTAATGGAAAATAAATTCTGCATAAGCCTTTTGGCTCTATGTATGTGCCACACAGCCTCTTTTGGTTCGCCGGCAGCACAGACCACGGAAGCCACTCAGCTATCTATCAGTAATTTACAGCATAAAGGAATCACAATCCAAGACCTCAGCATAGCCCGCAATGACACCGACATATTCGTTGCCATGCAGGTCGATGCATCGAAGATGGATATGAAATCCAACCGCGAGATCCTGTTCACTCCGGCATTTGTGAACGGTAATGACACACTGCGTCTTAACTCATTCACCATCGCCGGACGCAACCGCTACTTCTCTCATCTCCGCAACGATGCCAACAATGCCGCCGAAGTGATGAGAAGCGGCGAAAACACTGTGGTGAACTACCGCGCCGACTCCCGCTACAATCAATGGATGGAACGCTCCACGCTCATTCTCATCAGCAGCGAGCGCGGATGCTGCGCCGAGCATCTCGGCGACTGCATCACCCCCCTTGCGGCAATCGACTATACCCCAAAGATATTCGCCCCGACCTACCTCTACATCTCACCCGAGGCTGAGGCGGTGAAAACTCGCGAGCTCAACGCATCGGCATATATCGACTTCCCGGTCAACAAGACCGTCATCTATCCCGACTACCGCCGCAACCCCGCCGAGCTTGCCAAGATACGCGCCACCATCGACTCGGTGCGCGCCGACAGCGACATCACCATCACCACTCTCCACATTAAGGGATATGCCTCACCCGAAGGATCTTACGCCAACAACACCCGTCTTGCCGAAGGACGTACCAAAGCGCTTTCAGCTTATGTGCAGAGCCTCTACAGCTTCCCCAAGGGGTTGATCACCACATCATTCGAACCGGAGGACTGGGAAGGATTACGCCGCTGGGTCGACACCACCTCGGTGAGCCTGCCATCCAGAAGCGCCATTCTTGAAATCATCGATTCCTCGATGCTTCCCGACGCGAAAGACGCCCGCATACGCTCGCAGTATCCACGCGACTACGCCATGCTGCTCCGCGACGTGTATCCGGCTCTGCGCCACTCCGATTACACCATCGACTATACCGTGCGCTCCTACACTTCTCCCGAGGAGATCATCCAAATCATGACCACAGCGCCGGGCAAACTCTCACTTCAAGAGCTTTATGTAGCCGCTCTTTCACAGGAGCCGGGCAGCAACCTATACAATGAGGCATTTGAGATAGCGGTGAGGATGTACCCCAATGATGAAACCGCTAATCTCAATGCTGCAATTGCCGCAATGCAACGCAACGACCTGCGCAACGCCGCACGATATATCGACAAAGCCGGCGACACCGACCAGGCTCGCTACGCCCGCGCCATCCTTGACGCCCTCAACGGCAACACCGCCTCGGCAATCGCACAGCTCGACAAACTCCCGATGCCGGAAGCCGCCGATGCAAAGTCACAGCTTGAGGCTATCGAAAACGCATCGCAATGCGGATTCAAACTCCTGAAATAAACACAGCAATAGATAAATCAGTAATTATAACCAATTTTTATTAACAAAATGAAATCATTTAGCAAATTTTTCATCCCGGTACTTGCAGCAGGACTTTTCGCTGCTTGTTCAGATGACAACAACGATTCTCCGATGCTTCCCGAAGACGGACCGGCTGAAGGCGTAAACATGACAATCTCCCTGAAGTTGCCCACCACTGTAGGCGGTCGTGCCACTGACGCAGTTGGCAATCCTGTCGGAACTGAAACAGCCAAAGAGTTTGAGAGCAACATCAAGGAAGTTCTTCTCGTGCTTGCCGACCCTGCCTCAAATGCATTCATCGCATCGGCTGTAACCACCACAATGGATGTTGATGCCACCGACAAGACAAAAGTTACCGCCAAGAGCACCTTCAACAAGTCAGTGCTGTCCAACTACATCTCCTCTCTTAGCTCCAACCCGGAGAACGCAGAAGTGAATGTATATGCATTCTGCAACCCCACCAAGGAATTTAAAGACGTAATGGCAACCAGAACACGTGGCGACCAAGCTACATTATGGGCAAATGAATTCACAACACTTTCTGCTGACGACCTTGAATATAACAAAGTTTTTACAGCACAGGCTATTCCCATGGCTAACAAAGCTGTAACCAAACTCAATTTGCCCGCAAAATCAGCTATTGAAGCCGGAACTTACGCTGAAAAATATTATGAGATGGGTAACATTAATGTTGTACGTTCAATCGCTCGTTTCGACTACAAAAACGGCGGCGAGAACAACGACAACACATATTCCATCGACATCAAGACGCCTGACGGAACAGTCGAGGATGCTCTCACCATCGAGCTTACCCACATGGCATTGGTTAACCTAAGCAAGAGCTACTTCCTGCTTCACCGCGTGGCTCCCGACAACGCAACCACTCTTTATGACGGAGCAAATGGTGTGACTCTCGCCGGAGACTATGATGACACTCGCATAGCCGATGTTGACTGGACTTGGAAAGCAACTGCAACTTCAGGATATGCCGATAAGTTCTTCTATAGCTCTACCGGTGCTGCTTCTTCTTGGAACCGTATTCAGATAAGCACACTCTCAGAGGATGACAATAACGACTCATGGAACGCAAATAACACCAACGGTGACTACAAAATTTGGCGCTATGTGACCGAGAACACCATCCCCGGCACTCCCCAAAACCAAAAGACCGGCGTATCAACCGGCGTAGTGTTCCGTGGCGTACTCAAGGCTAATGACAAGACTCCTGAAGCATTCAAGACTACTATCGAAGGTAAGAATGAGCCGATCTATGTTTACAAAGATGGCAATATGTTCGCATCTTGGGAAGATGTAAAAGCTGAAGCTGAAAAAGAAGGCAACGAAAACACAGCTATCAAAGCCGCTTACGACGCTTGCAAAGAGATCACAGAGGCTACCGCACGTGATGCAAAAGCTGTTGAACAAGGCTTCACCATCTATCGCTATGATGACGATGTTAATGCTTACTGCACTCTTTACTATTACTGGAACCGCCACGTTGACAACAACAATGCAGGCGTAATGGGCGAAAAAGAGTTTGGCGTAGTCCGCAACAACGTGTACAAACTTAGCGTAACTGAAATCAGCGGTCTCGGTCACACCCGCAAACCGGGCGACGATCCCGATCCCGTTGACCCCAACGATCCTGACGAGAAGTCTGACGTGAAGATCAAAGTTTCTTGCATCGTTGATCCTTGGACCGTACGTGTCAACAACATTAAATTCTAAGATCTATAATTAATGAATGTTTTTTTCCAATGAACGGAAAGTCTAAACATCTAATCCTTACCATAGGGGCGGCGATTGCCGCCGCCTCTATGGCTATTTTATCCACTTCATGCAACGCGCTCTACGAGGACTTGCCTGAATGTGATCCGTCGACCGCGACACTCCGTTTTGTCTACGACTACAACATGGAGCGCGCCAACGCCTTTCACAAGCAGGTTGACTGCCTTACTCTCTACATCTTTGATGAGGAGGGCAATTATGTAGCCACCCGCACCGAGCGTTCAGCCGAGCAGCTTGGCGACGAGGATTACCGCATGGTGATAGAGCTCCCCGAGGGGAATTATCACGCAGTAGCCTACGGTGGCATAGAATGCGATAAAGGCTCTTTCCGCCATCCGGCGTCAACCGACGTGACACGCGGATTGTCGGACCTCCGCGTTGAGCTTCATCCCGACTGCCTCACCGACGACACCCGCCGCGCGCTTCACAACCACTATCACGGAAGCGTTGACTTTGCAATCAGCGCCAACGAGAACACCGGTGCCACTGTGGAGATGATGCGCAACACCAATTCAGTGCAGGTGGCGCTGCAACACGTTCACGGCTCGCCCATAGATGTCAACGACTTTGACTTCTCGATCAGCGACGACAACACTCTCTTTGACGCCGACAACAAGCTCATCCCTGCCGGCGAGATAGCCTATCTTCCCTACGAGCAGCTCAATTTCACCACCGGCACCGCCGAAGGACGCGCCGATGACCAAGCAATCACTGAAGTGAGCGCCGCCGTAGCACGCTTCCACACCTCACGACTCTATAAACAGAAACCCACATCGCCCACTCTGCTGGTGACACGCCACAGCGACGGCTCTACAGTGCTCCGTCTGCCCATCATCAACTATATGCTGATGTTCAAGGAGAATCATGACGCAACCTCACCCATGAGCGACCAGGAATACCTTGACCGCGAAAACTCATGGCGGTTCGTGTTCTTCCTCAACGATTCCGACAACAGCTGGATATCCACAAAGATAGTAGTCAACGACTGGCACGTAGTAATCAATAACTCAGAATTTTAAATCACCTCTCTCCACCCCATAGAATGATGAACACAGCACACCGGTACATATTGACAACCGCCGTTTCAGCCCTGATGCTTACTCTCGGGGCTTGCTCAGGCTCGGACTCTCTCGGCACAGAAGACTCACCGCTTCAAGGAGCCAATGTTTACTTCACCATCCAACTGTCAGTCCCTACCGAGAAGCTATCATCACGTTCACAAACCAATGACGACGGCACTTCCACCGACGGCACCGAAGCTGGACGCCCGGAAGAGGATGCCATCAGCAACCTGCACATACTTCTTTCCGGAGCCGACGGCAAGATGCTGTCACTCTCCTCAGGCAGACCCTCGCGTGAGGACAATTCCACCCTCACCGCCACCATATCAGTGCCTCTCGACCAACTGAAAGAGTTCACCTCCGCAGGTTCAGGCGCCGCTATCTACGCCCTCGCCAACTATGGCGCTTCATTCAACGCGGCAGGCTTCGACCCGATGACCGCCACCTACTCCGTAGCCTCCACCGCCGATCCCCTGCTCACCGCCACCTCAGGGCTCCCCATGTCAAACCGCGATGCCCGCACCGTGACCATCCCGGCTGAAACGGAGCTTGTGAAGCACCTTTCCAATTCAACACCTATTGACCTCACCGCCGGCACCCCGCTGCACCTCGAACGCTCGGTGGCGCGCATCGACTACATGGACGGCGGCACCGACCACACTTTCCCTCTCACCAACGGAGAGGACCAACTCACTCCCACCGGATATGAGCTGACTCTCGCATCAATGGAGATATTCAACATCGCCAAGAGCGGCTATATGTTCCGCCACACATCGACCGACGGATCTGCCAGCCGGACAGAATTATTCGGAAAAGAGACCAAGACATCATTCGTGATGGACTGCGACGCCGATTTAAAGCGCGGCGCAGGCAACGACCTGCCTGCCGGTCATTTCATGAGCCGCACCTTCGGAACCGAGATGATCGACAATGCTCCGAAGTCGACCGAATCAGGCTACAGCATCTGCTGCTATGTGCCGGAAAACTGCATTCCCGCCGCCGACAAGCAGCTACAGGGCTACTCGACCGGCGCACACTTCCGGTTCAAAATCACCAAAGCTCCCGAGGGGATTGACCTCGATGGCACCGACCCTATAACCGTCAATGCAAAGGGCGAGACAAAGACCGTAGTCCGCGATGCTGACGGCAACTTCTACCTTGACTATTATTATTTCATCAAGCATAATGACAATCTTGATCCTGCCGTGATGGGACCGATGGAGTTCGGCATCGTGCGCAACAACATCTACCGTCTTAAGATCGAGAGCATCGACGGGCTTCCCGAGCCCTACGACCCCGAGAATCCCGACGAGGATCCGAAGGGTTCGCTGAAATTAAATGTGAGAATAGCAAAATGGTACTATGAGAAGATTATATTCGATATGTAACACCCCTATGAAACAGAAATTGACAAAATACACCGCCAGGCTTTTAGCCATGTTGCCGTTGCTGCTCATGCTGGGCTGCACCGATGAATTTTCATCGCCCGTCAGTGAGAATGACGGCGACATCGCCACGCTGAGCCTCGTGATTCCGCGCCCCACCCTCAACGCATCGCGCGCCAACAACGAGAGCCTTGGCGAAATTGGAAAGTCGGAAGTGGATGAAAGCAAGGTGAACTCGCTGTGGTTCTTCGCCTTCGGCACCGACGGCACTGCCACCGACCTTGCCACACGCCTTCAGCCCGAAGGGGATAAGCTCGACAACGATTACCGCGTGCAGGACGTGAAAATCCCTGCCGGAAAATACCACATCTACACCGTTGCCAACATCGACGGATTGAGCGAAAACACCACCGAGGATCAACTGCAAGAGCTTATTCTGGAGTATTCCACCGAGAAAATGCCCGACCCCTCAAAAGGGCTCCCAATGGTGTGCACACCCGGTCAAGTGAAGAAAAGCCTTGACGAAGCCGAGACCGCAGCGCCCAAAACCATCGAGGTGGAGAAAGGGAAAAACACGGAACTTTACATCGACCTCACATATCTGTGTGTGAAACTCCGCTACACAATCCTCTTCGACAACTCGGAAGGCGGATTCTCACATGAGGTGTTCCCCTCACAAGCGCTGAAAATCACAGGAGTCAACGCCGAGGGCATCGTGGACCGCACATCGGTCATGAGCTATGACATCCCCGCAGGCACATCGACATTTAATCTCGCCGGCGTAGACGGCGCAAATTGCGAATATCCCGCCGATCTCGACAAGTTTCTCGAAATCTCGTGGGACAAACTGAGCGGCACGTCGCCCACCGACAATAACCTCACTCCCATCGAAGAGAGTGCGATGGATCCCCACAAACGAGCCTATCAGGGGATTATCTATCTGCCGGAAAACCGCAATACCGAAGCGCCTACCACACTGATATTTGACGCTGAAGCCGACAATGGCAACCAATACCACTACACTGTGGTTCTTCCTCCGGCAAGCGACAAGACAGCACGCCCCGACGACAGCAGCGTAGCCGACCCCCATCAGGACGGAATGCTGCAACGCGGACACTTCTATGACATCATCGGTCGCATCACCTCGATAGGCGATCAGTTTGACATAATCGCCGGAATAAGCCCCTGGACGCTACAGAGCGTAGCCTACAGCCTTCACGGCCCCTATTTCCTCCATGTGGAGAAAACTTCGGTCATGGTTTCTGCCGGAAAGGAAACTCTGATATGGTATGACACTGATGCTGGCGATCTCACCTTTGAATCACCTGAACGTGACGGCAAAAAACTCTTTGAGATCAAGACCATCGAAAAAGAGGGTGCGAAATACATCTCGGTGACTGTCAACCCCGAGATCGCCGCTTCAGGAGAGGAATTTGACTCTTATTTTTATGTCATCGCCGCCAACCTTAAGAAACGCATCGAGGTAACGCCGGTGTCATTGCAACCTTACCTGAATGTAGACCCGCAGGAGATAGAAATCAATGTGGGTGAATACATCTCGTCAGGACTATATGACGGAGCGATCGACATAAACTTCTCAACCAATCTCCCTTCTGTCACCATCACGAAAGGCGACGGATGGGATTACGCCAACGGAAACATGGTCCTGGAGGGTGAGCTGGAATATTCAGCCGCCACCGGAACCAACCAACTGAAATTTGAAGGACTAAACGGCGGCGATTTCTGGAAAACGGAACGCACGCTCACCTTGACATACACCGCCACAAACGGCACCAATACCGAAACCCGCGAAGTGAAGATACACATCGTGCCCAATATCATGGACTATGTGATCCATTTCCGTCCCGGAACAGACTGGGGATCGCCGCACATCTATGTCTACCAGTGTCTGCAACTCCCGGGCGACCTCGAGCAAAACGCATCGAAACCGGTGGGGTATAAATTTGTAGATAATTATAACTTTGTCTATTTTGCCGCACTTGAATATTCATTCACCGGAAAAATCGCATTCAAGGGGTGGAAAGGATATGGAGGTGTGGACCAAAATGATCCAAGTTCAATTTCCTCGAAAATTCCTGAGCAAGGATTCTTAATCCCCGACGATGCCGAGGAATGGAATCCCAATAGCGAAAAAGTCACCGATCATTATTACATTGACATTGACTTCTGCGAGGAGTATCGTAAAACCGTCAATTGCTCATCATGTAGAGATAACTACAATAAAGTTTGGCCTGGAATCGAAATGACCAAAGAAGAGAGAGGTTGGTGGAAATTCACCCTTACCGGCATTGCCACTCCGGGAAAAGCGCTTATAATGTTTAATGACACCCATACTGAGTTCAAGGATGCCAACGGAAACGCCACCAAAAGATATCCCGGAAATGCAGAAGTAGGAATTCCTTTGTTTGACTACCCGAGCCGCGAAGGATGGTTTGACTATGCCAATGGTAAAACACAATTCTCCTCTGAAGATCCCAATCCTACAATCAAATATCTCCGTATATATTTCCCTAAAAATAATGACAAGGTTTACTCCAAACATATCAATGTCTGGAGGGAGGGTGAATTTGGAACTTCTTGGGAAAATAACCAAGGTATATTTGACCAGGAAAGTGGACTCTACTATTGCGATTTCCCAATGATGAATCACTGGAACGAGTATACGGACATTAGTGTTCAACTATATCGAGACGGACCAACCAGTGTACATCAGGTGAACAAGTTTACCGATATAGGTAACAATATCCGTGCAATCACCATAAACTCAAGCAATGGTCTTGTCAACAGCGGCAAGCCAAAAGCATTCGAGTCAAAAACATATCGCATCTATTGGCAACCTCTCAACAATAGCAACTACTATAACTTCAATAAAATACATATCTGGAGTGAAGGAGGAGATTTACACACCTGGGCTGCACAAGAAGAGTCATGGACTGGAGAGACTGAGATGATAAACAACAAGACATACCGATATTATGAGTTTAAGAACTCGATAGATTGGAATCCTGATAAAATTAGTTTCATCATCTACGATTCTGACCGCCAAAATGACTCTGACCCTCGAATAAGAATTGACAATATAGCAGCGACATCTATTGAAAGTTCAAAGAAATATACCGCCAACTAAAATGATTAAGCGAATCTTTCTATATGCAACCATGCTTCTGTCGCTTGCAGCGTGCAGCGACGACGAGAAGTATTCCGTGGATCCGGTAATAGGCTCCGACGGCTCAATCACGTTCACGATCACGGTTCCGGATGCCGAGAAGGTGGTGAGCCGCGTGGACCGCGACGGCACATCCCAAGAGAACAGCGTGGAGAAGCTAACACTGCTTGTGCTACAAAATCGCGAGGTGAAGCAACGAGCCTCCTACTCCACCGGCGACTGGACTGAAGCAGGCGCCGACATCAAGCTCACCGTGAAGCTCGACAAAGAGCTCAGGGGCGCCGCCGATATCAAATTTTATCTTGTGGCAAATGCCGAGGTGGGTGCCGACGTGACAACCGAGGACGTCCTCAACACCAAGGCTCAAAGCGGCACCATCACCACGCCTCTCGCCATGAGCGCATGGGTAGAGTCGCTCGCCTCACTCGCCACCGACAAGGTAATGCTGTGCCGTAATGTGGCAAAGATCACCGTAACCACCAAGATCGACACCCCCACATCATTTCCCTCGCAGCTGTGGGGAACCGCCGCGTCAGGAACACTGACAGCCGGCGCCACAAATGCCCTCTTCGACACCCCCGAGACCACAACAATGAGCGGAGAAACAGTGTCGAACGGCGACGGAACATATTCCCCCATCTACGCCTACCCGACACGCAACTCTTCCGACGGCAAGCCGTTCGTCATCATAAACGCGCCGTTCAATGGCGAGTATTACTATTACCCCATCCTGTTCAAGGATGAAAATGGCGAAGCTCTCCCCCTCAGGGCAAACCACTGGTATGAAGTGATCGTGGGCGAAGTGAAAGCCGCCGGATTTGACACCGACGAGGAGGCTGCCCGGAATTGGCACGATGTGCTTGTCGACGCCACCATATATGATCATGCCCCGGAAGTGTATGACATGATTTCCGACGGCATCCGCGAGCTGGGCGTGACCGACGTGATCGAATATGACGGACAAGCCGATGACTCGGATTTCTCCGAAAAGATCCTTACCGTGAAGTACTACTCGCCCATAGCAAGCGAGATGGAAAAAGCGCCTAAAGTGGAAGCGATGGAGGAATGGATCGAACTGAGCGAACCGACCATCACAAACGGAGACGATTCCGATACCCCCGGAAAAATAGCCACCTACAAAATCAAATTCAAGACCTCGCAAGCACTCGGCGCCCTTGAAGGAGCCATCAGGACATCATGGCGAGGGCTTGAACGTGAAACATCGGTGAAATGGAACCGCCCGTTCAACGGCAACGACGTGAGCACGGTGAAACTCACCATAATAAATGGCGACTCCGATGCCACGATATCCGACTACTGGAAATTCCTTGCCGGCGAAGGCACAGGAACTGCTATCAGCGGCGAAGCTCCAATACTATTAGGCATCAGCCCCGACAAAATGTGCGGCATCAAGCGCAACGAGGGCTTCCACTTCCCGGTGATGTATGGACCTGACGGCAACCGCTGGAGCTACAAATATGACGTGACAATGACCACCCTCACCGGAGAGGATGATTTCGACTGGTCGATAAGGTTCAGCCCTAACAGCGACGCGGTGATAAGCAACAATGTGAAATTCAGCACCACCGGCGGTGTGCATACCAAGGGACAAAGCGACGTGACCTTCACCATCACCTGCGACGGAGCCGCGCCCGGCTACACCTACGGCGTAGGACAGATGATACTTGAAATCGCTCCCCGCAACAAAGTTGCCGAAAGAATCACAAAGAGGTATCTGTTCAATCTCTATCACACCGGATTTTTCCACTTTGACAGTAACCAATACGGCTACCGCAAGGATCAGCACACCACCGGCTACTACTATTATGAAGTGCTTCCCATCGACGGTCCACAAGGAGTGAGATACATCCTCGACCGCAACCTCGGAGCCACTGCCGCCGGAATGTATATTCAGAAGCTCGACGGCACAAGCCACATAACCGGAGCGCCATCCACCGCTTTCGGCCCCGGCAATGAATCGGCGGGAGGATATTATACGGTAGCAAATTATTACGAAAATGGTTACGTGGATCCGGAAATGTATGACGGCACTAACAAGCGATTGTCGCCTCCGGGCTACCGCTTGCCCACACAGACGGCATGGAACTCGATAAGAAACTCGGCTAAGTTTGTGACCAAACAGGAAACCGCCAACAATGTGTCGTACTTCACCTCCTATTATCTCACCAAAGTTACCGAAAGCGGCATCACCCGCACCGACACAATCTATTTCCCCAAGAGCCGATATCTGGAGGCAGGCAACCCTAACGGCGACGCCAACACCGGTTATTACTGGACAATGACCCCCGCGGCAGGAACCGAGAAAGAAGAGATAGGCAAATGGCTGAAGTCATTGCAGCTCAACGGCTCGACAAGCACATATATCAACGGCAACGTCGTGAACCACTATATGTCGGTGAGATGCATCAACGACATCAAGGATGACAACAAGATAAATGTCACATCATTTAACGTGAGCGGCGCCACCCATGTGTTTCTATACAGCGGA
Organism: uncultured Muribaculum sp.; assembly: GCA_910589555.1. GTDB lineage: Bacteria > Bacteroidota > Bacteroidia > Bacteroidales > Muribaculaceae > Muribaculum. The sequence goes on along the minus strand of CAJUTE010000008.1, from coordinate 36,358 downwards.
GAAGTAGGCGACGGCAACTACATGAGCACCTGGCCCGGAGTACCCATCGGCAACTATTCGACAATGGAGAACGGATGGTTTAACTTCGTGTATGAGTCAGCCAACTATGCCGCAAAAGACCTCAAGGTGATATTCAATTTCGTTGACAAAAGCGGCAAGATTATCACCATCAGCAAAAACAAGGGCTCAGGCTTGAAGGATTCGGAAGGATGGGGAGCTGAAGAGTTACTGCGCCAATGGGTGAAATGTGACCGAAACGCAAAGACTGTCACGACCACCACAAATAAACCGGATTAGTACTATTGATTTGCAATCGGGTGTAAGAATATTCATCTTTTTCATGAAAATTCTTACACCTGTTTACTTTTTCAAGCAAAATCGTTGATTTTTGCGATAATAATGCTATATTTGCGAAGTTATTCACATTATCACAACACTAAATGCTTATGAAAGTAAATTTTACTCGTTCATTGCTGGCGTCATTAGCTTTAGCCGGGGCAACCCTGGTAAACGCTCAGGACGCGAAAATCATGTCATTTACCGTGTCACCCGACGACGCCGGTAAAAAGTTGTCATTCCAATTAGGCGGCGGAACCGACGGACAGTTCATCAAAGTGGACTGGGGAGACGGAAAGAATGTCGACGCAAAAATATATGCTACCGACGTTTACACCACTATCGAAGGAAAGGTAGCGGGCAGCACAATCAGCGTGTACGGTGCCGATCCTGAAAAATTCACACGCCTCAATCAGGTGGGAGGCGATCCTGAAATTACTTCGATCGATTTGTCGGCACTGACAGGACTCACCTATATCCATCTCTCCGACACCAAGATCTCGACTCTTGACCTGACCAACTGCTCGGCGCTCAAGACTCTTGAAATCCAACGCAACGAGATCTCAAAGCTCACACTTCCGGCAAATGCCGAAGAACTCACAATGATAAACGCCTCCAACGAAAATGAAGATGGCGTTGTCAAAGAAGGCACTAAGAATGAGCTGCTTGCTACTGACTGGTCCAAAGCTCCCAATCTTACCGAGCTTGACCTTTCAGGAAACACATATCTTAAAATAGGGTTCTTCTCCAGCGAAGAGTTCATCATTTCAAAAAATGCAAAACTCACCACTCTTACTGTCAACAACAGTAATCTTAAAGAGCTGAACATCACAAAAAATACCGCACTGGCTACATTGAATGCCAATTTCAACCGTTTGACCACTCTTGACGCTTCAAAAATGGCAACCGGAGCGCGAATCCGCGCAAATAACAACCAGTTGACTTCAATGAAGATCCCCGAAGGATTGAAGAATCTGCAAATCGCTAACAACTGCTTCGATTTTGCGACACTTCCCCTGTTCCATCCGTCAATTGCCACCAATTATCAATTCGCTCCTCAGGCAGTCATTCCCGCACGCATCACAGGCGAGAATGTAGTTGACCTGTCAGCACAGGCAAAAGTGGAGGAAACCGCATCTACTTTCGTATGGAAAATAGGCGAAACCACTCTTGTTGAAGGCACTGACTATACAGCAAAAGATGGCGTGTTCACTTTCTTGAAAGATGTAAAGGATGCTTATTGCGAGATTCAGAATGAATATTTCTTCCGCACAGGCACAAAAGATTATTACAAACTTACACTCACTACCGGTACTGTAACCTCTCCCGGCTTGATTCCGTTGATGATGTCGTATGACGTACAAATTGCCGGAAATTTGACCTCAACATTCAATATGACAGAAAGCACCGGCGCAGGCATGGACATCTATGTTGACTGGGGCGATGGCGTGAAAGCCGGTCCTTACAAAGTCACTGACGACAGCTACACCGAAATCAAAGCTGCTCCGAAAGGCAAGACCATCAAAATCTATGGCGACCCTGCACTTGTTAAATCATTCTCATCAAGCGCCAACTACAACTTCAGCAATAAGGCTTTTGAAAACACTCAGATTGAAAGCATCGATCTTTCCAAGCTCGAGAACCTCCAGAGCCTTACCCTCAACCAGCACCTGTTGTCAACAGTTGACCTCTCTGCCAACAAGGCTCTTACAAGCGTCAACCTTCAGCAGAACAAGATCACAGCATTTGATGTTGAGCTGCCCAAGTTGAAGACTCTCGACCTGAGCAACAACGGCTCCACTACTGAAGGCAGAACTCTCGGCGAAAACAAGCCCGTGGTGAACTTCGCCAAGCTCCCCGCTCTCACTGATTTCTATGCCAACTATACCGGCATCAACCTTGACTTCACACAGACAGGTTCAGCAACCACCATCCGCCTCATCGGCAATGAACTTGAAAACGTGGATCTAAGCGCAAGCGGCATCAAAGCTACCAACATTAACCTCAACTACAACAAGCTCGCCACTCTCGACGCTTCAGGCTTGAGTGCCAAGGCTTCATTGTTCCTTATCGGCAATGAACTCACTTCGATCACTCTCCCCGAAGATATGACAGGCTCACTGAACATCTCCAACAACAAGTTCACATTTGCCACACTGCCTACCGTATGGACCAAGCTCACCTACCACCCGCAAGCAGTTGTAACAGCTCCTATCGCAAATGGTAAGGTTGACCTGTCGGCTCAAGCTAAAGTAGGCACTACCGAAACCATCTTCACCTGGAAAGAGGGCGACAATCTGCTTATTGCCGGAACTGACTATACTGTAGCCGACGGTGTATTCACATTTATCAACAAAGATATTGAAGACGCTGTCTGCACAATGACCAACGCAGCTTACCCGAAACTCACCCTCACTACAGTTCCTGTAAACGTGAAGACTGACGGCATCGACTCAATCGACGCTGACGAAAACGCTCCGGTTGAATACTACGACCTCCGCGGTATCCGCGTGAGCGGCGACGCCCCCGGCCTCTATATCCGCCGTCAGGGCAATAAGACCACAAAGGTGCTCGTTAAATAATCAGTGTGTCAACTCACTGAAACAACAAATACAACAGAAAGGACGCACGGCATCGTGCGTCCTTTCCTATTCTTAAGCTGATAAGTCATGATTGAAACCATACCGGAAATAAAGAAACGCCTGTATGCCATGCGCAACGGCATAGTCGCCGACACCCTCCGCAGCGCCGGATCACCTTACCGCGTGATATTCGGGCTGAATCTTCCGCAAATCACGGAAATAGCCAAAGAGATTCCTCAATCGGTAGAAATCGCCGAAGAACTTCGCGCTAACGCTGACTCGCGCGAATGCCAGCTCCTGGCTCCCGTCATCTATCCTGCCGACAGGCTGAGCATGGAGGATGCCGAAATTTGGGTTAGCGAGACAAAGTCGCAGGAGGCTGCCGACATTCTGTGCATGAAACTGCTGCGTCACACCCCTTACGCCTTGCAGCTCGTAGAGCGATTAATCACTTCAACATCAGCTCCGGAACGATATACCGCACTGCGGCTGCTGTTCTACTTCTTGCCCGCCACGATTGAAAAAGCCAAAGATTACGCCTCGCGTGAATTCGAGCGCGACGAGCCCCTCACAAAATCCATAGCCTACTCCATCCTTGACGAAATAGCCCTCCTCACTGAGGAAGATCAAGAGGGCGTTTAACCCTTATTTCCTTGCAATAGTTGCATTTTCAGAGTTTTATTGCTACTTTTGCAGAAAATATATTTTAGCTAAAATCACTCTTAAGAGTATTTATCATTCAAGTATTATGAAAGGAATCGTATTGGCAGGAGGTTCAGGCACAAGGCTCTATCCTATCACAAAAGGCGTAAGCAAGCAGTTGCTGCCCATTTTTGACAAGCCCATGGTGTATTATCCCATATCCGCGCTCATGCTTGCGGGCATCAGGGATATCCTTATAATCTCCACGCCTCAGGATCTGCCCGGGTTCAAGCGTCTGCTTGGCGACGGATCGGACTATGGAATCAACTTACAGTATGCTGAGCAGCCCTCTCCCGACGGTCTTGCACAGGCGTTTATCATCGGCAAAGATTTCATCGGAGATGATTCAGTGTGCCTCGTTTTGGGTGACAATATTTTCCATGGAGCCGGATTTTCCAACATATTGAAAGATGCTGTGGCTACTGCCGAAAATGATTCAAAGGCCACCGTATTCGGATATTGGGTCGATGATCCTGAACGATACGGAGTTGCTGAATTTGACAAAAACGGTAACTGCCTGTCGATAGAGGAAAAACCGCAGCACCCGAAAAGCAATTATGCGGTGGTAGGATTATACTTCTACCCCAACAAAGTGGTAAAGGTGGCACACTCCATAAAGCCGTCGGCACGCGGAGAGCTTGAAATCACAACCGTGAATCAAGAGTTCCTTAAAGACGGCGAACTGAAGGTGCAAACCCTCCCCCGTGGTTTTGCATGGCTTGACACCGGAACCCATGACTCACTTGCCGATGCCTCGATATATGTAGAGGTACTCGAAAAACGCCAGGGACTCAAAATAGCTTGTCTTGAAGGAATCGCATTCCGTCAGGGATGGATTGACAGCGACAAGATGAAAGAGCTCGCTAAACCTATGTTAAAGAACCAGTACGGTCAATATCTGCTGAAAGTGGTGGAAGAAGTTGAACGCACAGGAGAAAAGAATCTCGACTAAAGCACATAAAGAAATAAAACCCGTTTATGAATGTTATAAAGACTGATATCGATGGCGTTGTAATTATCGAACCTCGTATATTCAACGACGCCAGAGGATATTTCTTTGAAAGCTATTCCAAAAAGGAATTTGACGAAAAAGTAAGACCGGTTGACTTCGTGCAGGACAATGAATCGATGTCGACACGCGGCGTGATGCGCGGACTGCACTTCCAACGCCCTCCCTTCACTCAGTCCAAGCTCGTGCGCTGCGTGAAAGGAAGAGTCCTTGATGTTGCCGTGGATATCCGCAAAGGCTCGCCCACATTCGGCAAACACGTTGCCGTGGAACTGAGTGAGGATAATCATCGCCAATTTTTCGTCCCCCGTGGATTCGCCCACGGATTTGCAGTGCTGTCTGACGTTGCGGTATTCCAATACAAATGTGACAATTACTACCATCCAGAGGCTGACGGAGGCATCTCAATCGCCGACGATTCACTCGGCATCGACTGGATGATAAACGCCGAAGAGGCTATTCTGAGCGAAAAGGACACAAAGCATCCCCTGCTCAAGGATTTCGACACTCCCTTCGACATCAATGTAGACCTCTATGAATAACAGTTTATCTATGAACATACTTGTAACAGGCGCCAACGGACAGTTGGGCAACTGCCTTAGAAACGCAGCCAAGAACTCCAACGACAACTACATCTTCACCGATGTAGCCGAACTTGACATAACAAATGCCGATGCGGTGACACGCATGGTCGAAGACAACAACATAAACGTCATCGTGAACTGCGCCGCTTATACCAACGTCGACAAGGCGGAGGATGATGCGGAATTCGCAGAACTCCTTAATGCCGGAGCCGTGCGCAATCTCGCAAATGCCGCCAAGAATGCCGATGCCACTCTCATTCACGTCTCCACCGACTATGTGTTTGGAGGAGATGTTGTCAACACACCGCTATCGGAGAACCATCCGGTAAATCCCATCGGTGTTTACGGCGTCACCAAACTGCACGGCGAACAAGCCGTAGCCGATGCCGGATGCAAGGCGCTTATCTTCAGAACAGCATGGCTGTACAGCGAATATGGCAAAAATTTCGTCAAGACCATGTTGAACCTTACCTCCACCAAACCTGAACTGAAAGTGGTGTTTGACCAGGTAGGCTCACCCACTTACGCGCAGGACCTCGCCGATGCCATATTCCATATCGTTGAAAACCGCAAAATGGATGGCAACGAAGGCATATACCACTACTCTAACGAAGGTGTGTGCTCGTGGTTTGACTTCACCAAAATGATCGCCGAAATCGCCGGCAACAACAGCTGTGACATCCAACCCTGCCACTCCGACGAGTTCCCGTCAAAAGTAACCCGTCCGTCCTACAGCGTTCTCGACAAGACCAAGGTCAAGACGCAATTCGGCATCAAGGTGCCCTACTGGACCGACTCGCTGAATAAATGCATCGCCAATCTGAAAGACGAAGCCTGATAACCCACCAGAAATAACAATCAACATGAATCATAAGAATATTTTAATCACCGGAGGAGCCGGATTCATCGGCAGCCATGTAGTAAGACTGTTTGTGAATAAATATCCCGACTACCATATCTTCAATCTCGATAAACTCACATACGCCGGCAACCTCGCCAACCTTAAGGATATCGAGGATCGCCCCAACTATACATTTGTGAAAGCTGATATCGCCGATCTTGATGAAATGCGCCGCATCATCAAGGACAACAAAATCGACGGAATCATACATCTCGCCGCTGAGAGCCACGTGGATCGCTCGATCAAGGACCCGTTCACTTTCGCACGCACCAATGTGATGGGCACACTCGCTCTCCTTCAGGCTGCAAAAGAATACTGGGACACTCTTCCCGAAAAGTATGAGGGTAAACTTTTCTACCACATCTCTACCGATGAAGTTTATGGAGCATTGGAGCTTACCAATCCCGAAGGTGTGGAATCGCCCTTCACCACCACAGCATCCTCTTCACAGCACCATCTGGCTTTCGGAACCGAATTCTTCCTCGAAACCACAAAATACAATCCCCACAGCCCGTATTCAGCGTCAAAGGCATCTTCCGATCACTTTGTAAGAGCTTACCACGACACCTACGGAATGCCTACGCTCGTGACCAACTGCTCCAACAACTACGGTCCCTACCAGTTCCCCGAAAAGCTCATACCGCTGTTCATCAACAACATCCGCCACGGAAAGCCGCTGCCGGTGTACGGAAAAGGTGAAAATGTGCGCGACTGGCTCTTTGTAGAGGATCACGCACGTGCCATCGACCTGATTTTCCACAAGGGAAAAGTAGCCGAAACCTATAATATCGGCGGGTTCAACGAATGGAAGAACATCGACCTCATCAAGGTCATAATAAAGACTGTCGACCGTCTGCTCGGAAACCCCGAAGGACACAGCGAAAAACTCATAACCTACGTAACCGACCGTCTCGGCCACGATATGCGATACGCCATCGACTCACGCAAACTTCAACGTGAACTCGGCTGGGAGCCTTCACTACAATTTGAGGAGGGCATCGAAAAGACAGTACGCTGGTATCTCGACAATCAGGAATGGATGGACCACATCACCTCAGGAGCATATCAACAGTACTACGACGATATGTACTCCAACCGATAAAGAATAGTCTCGACCTTAATGACTTTAACGTCTTTAGCGACCTTAATGACTTTAAAATCATTAGGGTCGTTATTTTTTCAAGAACCTTGATATTATGAACTTAAAGTCCTTGACTACCTTCATGCCGGAGCAGAACACGATCGCCACATAAACAACCGCATAAACCACAGCCTCCAACAGCCAATGCCAATCCAGGAAATAGACCAAGAGAGCGGGGACAGCACCGGCAAGCAACGGAGGAAGCAACGCACGCAACTGTCGCGACAACGCAAAGCCCACATACTTGCGGGCAAGAACGGCATTGACCAAATAAATGTTGATGTTGCTGAGCACTATCGACCACATCAACCCCTGCATACCGAAAAACATTCCTATGAGCAGAAGCACCACGAGCATTCCCCACTTGTAGAAACTCCAGTTGAAAAGAGTCTTGCTGTAGCCACACGCCGCAACAGCATAAAAATTGACATTCTGCAAGCACACGAACACGCCGCCCACACACAAAATGCGGAAATAAGGCACGCACGGAGTCCACGCCTCATGGTAAAGCGCCAGCACGAGCGGATCGGCAACTATTATGAGAATGAGCAGCATCGGAAATACAATTGCCGAAATCACCCTTATCCCCATCTCCATCATCTCCTGGAATCTTTCACGCTCATCCTGCAGATTGGAAAAGAGAGGAAACAGCACTTGCACAAGAGCCTGCGGCACGGCATAGGAGGTGACCTGATCCAATTTTGATGCCTGGGTATATAGTCCTAATTGCGTCTCGGAAAAGCGCTTTCCTATAATCACCCCTTGCAAATGTTTGCACGTTTCTTGCAGAAATCCTGCGGCAAGCAGATATCCGGCATAACTGAACAGTTGCTTAAACGATTTAACCGAAAACACCGCCGACGGACGCCACTTCGCCAAAAGCCAATACAAGAGGGTCATCATCACCTGATTGACCACCGTCATTGCCACCAGACTCCAATAAGAGAATCCGTTGTATGCCATATAAACCCCTATCGCCGCCGAAACAATGTAGCTCGTGAGATTGACAATGGCGATTGTCCCGAATTCAAGATTTCTCTTAAGCCTCACAATCTGAACCTGCCCCAATGCGCTCGCCACGACACTCAGCCCCATCACCCGGAGCACATCCTTAAGCATGGGCATGCCGAAAAACCCGGCGACCAATGGCGAGATAAAGAACAGCACCAGATAACAAAACAGCGAAAATCCTGTATTCCAAAAGAATATAGTGGAATAGTCCTCCTGTGTAGGGTTTTTATGTTGGATAAGCGCCGAGGCAAACCCTCCGTCTATCAATGTGTTGCTGACGGCGATGAATATCACCAGCACCCCGACAACGCCGTAATCATCAGGCAAGAGAACCCACGCCAACACGAGGTTGACCGCAAATTGCAGCACCATCGACACAAGACGGTCGGCAGTGGTCCACAGTGTGCCGGAAATAGCCTTACGCCCAAGAGATTTTACCATTACGATCTGTTCAAATTGTAGGTTTACCGAACAAAATTAATAAAATTTGTCAGCATTATGCCCACAATCCGCCCTCAAAAATATGTCTATCTCGAAATTATTGAGTAACTTGCACAATATTTTGAAAACACGATGAAAAATTTCACTAACGTAAAGGATATCGGCGACCTTAATGCCGCCGTAAAAGAGGCTTTGGAAGTCAAAGCCAACAAATTCGGTTACAAACATCTTGGAGAAAACAAGACACTGCTGATGATTTTCTTCAACTCATCGTTGCGCACACGACTGAGCACTCAGAAGGCGGCAATGAACCTTGGCATGAATGTCATGGTGCTTGACGTCAATCAAGGCGCATGGAAACTCGAAACCGAGCGCGGAGTGATAATGGACGGCGACAAGCCCGAACATCTGCTTGAAGCCATACCGGTGATGGGTTGCTATTGCGACATTATCGGCGTGAGGTCATTCGCTCAGTTCCAATCCAAGACCGATGACTACGAAGAGAAAATCATCAACCAGTTTATCAAGTATTCCGGACGTCCGGTATTCTCGATGGAAGCGGCGACACGCCACCCGCTGCAATCTTTCGCCGACCTCATCACAATCGAAGAATACAAGACCGTAGAGCGTCCGAAAGTGGTCATGACCTGGGCGCCTCATCCCAAATCGCTTCCGCAGGCAGTCCCCAACTCATTTGCCGAATGGATGAACGCCACCGATTACGATTTCGTCATAACGCATCCCCACGGCTATGAGCTCGCGCCTGAATTCGTAGGCAACGCCCGTGTGGAATATGACCAGGACAAAGCGCTTGAAGGCGCCGACTTCGTATATGCCAAAAACTGGAGCGCATTTGCCGACCCCAACTACGGAAAAGTCATCTCCACCGACCGCTCCTGGACTGTGACAGCAGAAAAAATGGCACTTACCAACAACGCCTATTTCATGCATTGCCTTCCGGTGAGACGCAACATGATTGTGAGCGACGATGTGATCGAGGGTCCGCGTTCGCTTGTCATCCCCGAAGCAGCAAACCGAGAAATCTCAGCGCAAGTTGTGCTAAAGCGCCTGCTTGAATCATTGAAATAACAGTATGGCTACAAAAACTCCGACAGAAGTAATTGAAAATGCCCTGAATGCCGGAACCAACAAGGTGAAGCTGCGGTCAGCAAGTTTCAACCGGTTCATCCTACTGACCGTGCTTGCCGGCATATATATCGCTTTCGGCGGCATATTATCGCTCACTTTAGGCTACGGATTTCCTGAAATAACAGCAGGCAACCCTGGGCTCCAAAAATTATTGAGCGGAGCTGCGTTCCCCATCGGGTTGATTCTCGTGGTGGTGCTTGGCGCCGAGCTCTTCACCGGCAACAATGCCTTGTTGATGCCCCCGTTGTTGACACGCAAGTGTTCTATCGCCGATGTTCTTGTCAACTGGACATTAGTGTGGATAGGCAACTTCATGGGAGCATTGCTTTTCGTGTATTTCATGGTATATCTCACCGGACTTACAGCTCCTGAGCCATACCACTCGGCTATAATCAACATCGCCAATGCCAAGGTGTCGATGCCCTGGGCGACAGTGTTGCTCAAAGGGATAGGCGCCAACTGGTGTGTGTGCCTCGCTATATGGCTCGCAATGTCGGCAAAAAGCAGCGGGGCAAAGATGTTTGGATGCTGGTTTCCGGTGATGGCGTTCGTCGCCCTGGGCTACGAGCATTCAATAGCCAATATGTTCTTCATCCCCTGCGGCATACTCGAAGGCGCCGACATCTCGACATGGGAAATGGTATGGCGCAATCTCATTCCGGCGACATTAGGCAATATCATAGGAGGCGCTGTATTTGTGGGATGCGTCCACTCCTATCTGTACCTGAACAAACGCCCTAAATAACAATCACTATTCTACAAAACTTATAATCACATACAAATATGAGCAACTGGTTTGAAACTAAAGTCCGTTACGACAAAATGATGGAAAACGGTACCCAAAAGAAAGTCAATGAACCCTATATGGTCGATGCCTTAAGCTTCACCGAAGCTGAAGCACGCACCATCGAAGAGCTGACTCCGTTCATATCAGGAGACTTTTCAATCTCAGCAGTAAAGCGAACCAACATAACGGAAATATTCTGGAACGATGCAGCCGACAAATGGTATCACGTGAAAGTCAACTTCATAACTCTTGACGAAAAAACGGCGGTTGAGAAAAAGACAACCAGCCACATCCTTGTCGCCGCCAACAATTTCCGCGAAGCGCTCGATAACTTCATGGAAGGCATGAAGGGAACGATGGCTGATTTCGAAGTGGCATCAATCGCGGAAACCACTATCATGGACGTGTTCAAGGCAAAACTTGCCTCCTCATCTTCTAACGAATAATCAAGCCCATGTCAACTATAGGCAAACGCATCAACGACATCAAAGCGTCGCTCCCGAAAGGAGTGACGCTTGTCGCTGTTTCCAAATTCCACCCAGTCGAAGCGTTGCAGGAAGCATACGACTGCGGTCAAAGAGCATTCGGAGAAAGCCGCGCCAACGAGCTTGTAGCGAAAGCTTCTGCATTGCCTCATGACGTGGAATGGCATTTCATAGGACATCTCCAAACCAATAAAGTACGCTCCATAATCCCTCACGCCTCGCTGATCCACAGCATCGATTCAGAAAAGCTGCTGAGACTTGTCGATTCAGAAGCCCGGAGAATAGGACGCACTGTCGATGTGCTTCTTCAAGTGCACGTGGCTCGCGAAGAAACAAAATTCGGGTTCACCCCACAGGAGCTTGACGACCTTGCCGCATCGGGCATCATCCCCTCGCTCGGCAACATCAGAGTGCGTGGAGTGATGGGCATGGCAAGCAACGTCGACGACGAGACCCGCATCCGTCAGGATTTCCGCGACATCGCCCGGGCATTTGACAATTTGCGCAAGACCACCGGCATTGAAACGCTCGACACCATAAGCATGGGCATGAGCCACGACTACATGACGGCAATCGACGAGGGGAGCAACATGGTGAGAATCGGTACTACTATTTTCGGAGAAAGAGAATACTAAACCGGCGAAAATCCATGTTGTGCAACATAAAATGGAGCAACTACGAAAAATTTCATTAATTTTACACAATCAACCAATTTACAATTTCTAACTAACACTTATCAATCTGTAGACACTAACATGGAAACAGCAAAACAATCCAGCAACGGACGTGTGATAGCAATTATCGCGATGTTCTTCCTGTTTGCGATGATTTCATTTGTCACAAACTTGGCAGCCCCGCTCGGCACTATTTGGAAAAACAACTACGAATGGTCAGGAATGCTCGGCAATATGATGAACTTCCTCGCCTATCTCTTCATGGGAATACCGGCAGGAAATCTTCTCGTGAAAATCGGTTATAAGAAAACAGCCCTCTATGCGATGATCGTGGGGCTTATCGGTCTTGCGTTCCAATGGTTCTCAGGCATAGTAGGCACCGAGACCGGAGTGTTCACCGTAAGCGGACAAGTAGTGACCCTCAACTTCATCATTTATCTGCTTGGTGCATTTATCTGCGGTTTCTGTGTGTGTATGCTCAACACAGTCGTCAACCCCATGCTCAACCTTCTTGGCGGCGGCGGCAATACCGGCAACCAGCTTGTACAGACCGGCGGTTCATTCAACTCCCTTGCTGCTACCTTGACGCCTCTTTTCGTGGGTATGCTCATCGGACAGGTGACCGACACCACATCAATGGGCGACGTAGCGCCACTGTTGTTCATCGCAATGGGCGTATTCGTGTTTGCCTTGATTGTGATCAGCGCAGTCAAGATCCCCGAACCCCACCTCAACAAGGATGTTAAAAACCATAAAGTAAAATTCACCCACAGCGCCTGGAATTTCCGCCACACCCTGCTTGGTGTCATCGGCATCTTCCTTTATGTCGGCATCGAAATCGGCATTCCCGGCGTGCTCATTTTCTATCTTAGCGACAGCGCCGCTTCAGGCATCACCGAAAATGCCACCGCAGTCGCCGGAGGTGTAGCGGCAATCTACTGGTTGCTCATGCTATGCGGCCGTCTCATCTCAAGCGTCATCTCGGGCAAGGTATCAAGCCGCACACAGCTCATCGTAGTGTCAACGGTTGCGATCATTCTCATCTGCATCGCCATCTTCCTTCCGAGCGACATCCGCGTTTCAATGCCTGCCTACAGCGCTGCCGACGGTTTCTCCATGGCACAAGTGCCCGCCAAAGCTCTCTTCCTCGTATTGTGCGGACTTTGCACATCAGTAATGTGGGGCGGCATATTCAATCTTGCGGTTGAAGGTCTCGGCAAATACACCGCTCAGGCATCAGGTATCTTCATGATGATGGTGGTAGGCGGCGGCGTGATGCCTCTCATCCAAAACGCGATCGCCACAAGCGCAGGTTATATGGCATCTTACTGGTTGGTGGTAGCAATGCTCGCCTACCTGCTTTACTACGGAATTGCCGGTTGCAAAAACGTAAACCCCGAAATTCCTGTAGATGAAGAGGAGGAGCAGCTTTATCTATAATGATTTTACTACCTAAAACAAAAATACTTATAATTTCACGCAATGGACAAAAATCTAATGACACGCGCAGCCGACAATATCCGTGTTCTCGCCGCGTCAATGGTTGAAAAAGCCAAGTCAGGACACCCGGGCGGAGCCATGGGCGGCGCTGACTTCATCAACGTACTCTATTCATCATTCCTGGTGACCGATCCCGACAATCCCAACTGGATTGCCCGCGACCGATTCTTCCTCGACCCCGGACACATGTCTCCGATGCTATATTCCGTGCTCGCTTTGACCGGAAAATTCACCGTTGAGGAATTGAAGGAATTCCGTCAATGGGGAAGCCCCACTCCGGGACACCCCGAATTGCACGTAGAGAGAGGTATTGAAAACACTTCAGGCCCCCTCGGTCAAGGTCATGTGATGGCAGTAGGATGCGCCATCGCCGAACGCTTCTTGCAAGCCCGCTTCGGTGACTGGTTGTCACACAAAACCTACACCTTCATTTCCGACGGCGGCGTGCAGGAGGAGATCTCACAAGGCGCAGGCCGTCTTGCCGGATATCTCGGACTTCACAACCTCATCATGTTCTATGACAGCAACGACATTCAGCTGTCGACCGACACCGCTGCAGTGACCCGCGAAGACACCGCAGCCAAATACCGCGCATGGAACTGGAACGTGCTTGAAGTCGACGGCACCGATCCCTTGGCTATGGCTGAGGCTCTCGACGCAGCAATCAAGGAGGACAAACGCCCCACTATAATCATAGGAAAGACCGTGATGGGACGCGGTTGCGTCACCGCTACCGGCGAAAACTTCGAAGGTCAGTGCTCAACCCACGGCAACCCGATCAGCGCTTCCAAAGGCGGCTCTTTTGAAAAGACAATCGAACATCTTGGAGCCGATCCGAAGGATCCGTTCCACATTTGGGAAGATGTCAAGAAGCTTTATGAGGACCGTGCCCAAGTGCTCCGTCTCCAAGTTGCAGCCCGCAAAGAGGAGGAAAAAGCTTGGCGCGAAGCCAATCCTGAAAAGGCGGCTCTCCTCGACAGCTACCTCGCCAACAAGCTCCCCAACATCGACTGGAAGAATATCGCCCACAAACCGGGCATCGCTACACGACAGGCATCAGCCGACGTGCTTGACACCCTCGCTAAAGAGGTTGGCAACATGATCGTGTCTTCAGCCGACCTTGCGAACTCAGACAAGACCGATGCATTCCTGAAGAATACCACTCCGTTCACCAACGGCGACTTCTCAGGCGCATTCCTGCACTGCGGAGTATCGGAGTTGACCATGGGCGCCCTTATGAACGGACTCGTGCTCCACGGAGGCGTTATCGGCGCTTGCGGAACTTTCTTCGTATTCTCTGACTACATGAAACCAGCCGTGCGCATGGCTGCACTCATGGAGATTCCTGTAAAATACATCTGGACTCACGACGCATTCCGTGTGGGCGAAGATGGTCCGACCCATGAACCGGTTGAACAGGAGGCTCAAATACGCTTGATGGAACAGCTCAAGAACTTCAAGGGCGAACCGAGCGTGCTGGTATTGCGTCCGGGTGACGCTGCCGAGACTTCAGTGTGCTGGAAAATGGCGATGGAAAACACCAAGACTCCTACCGCCCTTATTCTAAGCCGCCAGAATATACCTGACCTTCCCGCAGCATCAGGCGACCGCTACAACGAAGCTCTCGGAGCTGAAAAGGGCGGATACATCGTGGTAAATGCTGAAAATCCGGCTGTGACTCTCGTTGCAAACGGCTCAGAGGTGTCACTGCTCGTTGAAGTAGCCGCTGAGCTCGCTAAGGAGGGCATCAACGCCCGCGTGGTGTCAATCCCGTCAATCGGACTCTTTGACTGCCAGCCCAAAGCTTATCGCGACAGCGTGATTCCGGCATCAGGCAAGGTATTCGGTTTGACAGCAGGACTACCCTCAACATTGCAAGGTGTTGTTGGTCGTGACGGTGAAGTGTTCGGACTCGATCACTTCGGAGCATCAGCACCCTACAAAGTGCTTGATGAAAAATTCGGGTTCACAACACCTGCCGTGCTCGCTCTTGTCAAAGCATACTTAAACAAGTAACCGCATTCCTCAACAGGATATAAACAGAGAAAGCTCGCGTAAAAAATTACGCGAGCTTTTTCTGTTACATGGCGATATACATGGGGGCACAAGGCAGCTGACGGCATCAGCACCTTGGAGAATGATAACAAGAGGGTGTTTAAAACGGGATCCCCGTCCGAGCAACGAAGGCGGCTTCGTGTTGGTGGCTTGTGCACTGAGCCAATTTCAAGCAGTCTTCCAGATTATTTCCTGAAACTTAGCGAAGTATACTTCGGGCGACTCCATCTGCTTCCGCTGTCGTTGTCGGTCGGGTTCTGCGAGGAAGGCGCCTGTCGGAGTACTCCAACGGATCCGTGCATTCATTTGCAAAGCTCTCGGGGCTGACTGTAGCCGGCTGATGTCAGCGTCCTTCGGGCGTGTTGCCGTGATTGTGGCGGAACCGTGACGGGATGTCTCTCCCGCAGATTGATACCGTTATGTTTGTCGGGCAAAGATAGTGATGGTTTGCGGGGGATTTACCCACTTTTTATCCCCAGGGGGTGATTTTTTTTAGCACAACGGGATTGTGGGATGGCGTTTTGTATTGGATGTTTTGTAGTTCCGGTTATAGGACGTCTTCGACGCCCGTTTCGGGGTGGTGGCTTTCTCCGCACCTCGGCTTCGCCTCGTGGCGGAACTAAAATTATTTTGCCGTTGCACGGCATAGGTTGACAAGATGTTTCAACACATATCGGAATTTGCATTTACATTGCTCGGTTTGTTTTTTGTCTTGGGTGTTTTGCAGTTACGGGCTTCGGATTGGGCAAAATTCCAAATTCTTTGCTAACTTCGCAAAGCATAGACACTCATATACCTGACACGGCAATGAAAGATATCGAAAGTATTTTACAGGAAGCAGACGTAAAACCCACTGTCAACAGAATCCTCGTACTGAGGGAGCTGACAAAAAGTCCCGCCCCATTAAGTTTGGGCGAACTTGACGAAAAGATAGGGACACTTGAGAAATCAAGCGTGCTGCGGGCGTTGACAGTACTGCTTGAAAAACATCTCATCCACACTGTAGAGGATGGCCGCGGCATCATCAAGTATGAGACTTGCAGCCGACATAATGGCGAGACCGACGAGGATATGCACGTGCATTTCTATTGCGAGAAATGCCAGCGACTCATCTGTTTTGAGGATATACCGGTCCCTGCGATCAAACTGCCGGAGGAATACCGCGTTCACGCAGTGAACTATATGGTGAAGGGAGTGTGTCCTGAGTGCAACGGTTAAGGCTGTTCAGCCATGAGTCTACGCCACTTGACATAGCCAAACACCGCCATCACAGTATAGAAAGCATAGAGAGTGCCCGAAAAATAGATTCCTTTGTGGTAGTATAGCCACACATAGACGGCATCCACGATAAGCCACACGAACCATTGCTGCAGATATTTCCGGGCAAGCATCCACAAGCCCACTATGCTCAAAGCGGTGGTGAATGAGTCAAGCCACACCACAGTGCTGTCGGTGAACGACGCAAGCACCCATGCGATGAAGAGCCACATGGCAACAAACGCTCCGCCCAACAGAGCCGCCACTTTGCCCGGTACCGATGTGATGGGCACCTCGGGTTTCTGTCCTGATGACGACTTCCGGCTCCACACCACATAACCATAGACCGCGATGACCAGATAATAGAGATTTATGGCACAGTCGGCATACAATCCTTTATTATAGAAGAGCCACAGGGAGATAGCCGGCATTATGACTCCGGCTATCCACAGTCCACGCTTGGCATTGTACTCCAGATAGAGGTAAATGAGCCCTACTGAGACTTTCAGAATATCAAGGACGACGTCAAGTTGCATAGAATCAGAATTTCAGTGTCACGGTTGCCATGACATTAGTGGGAGCCTGCGCGGCATAACCGGCATAGCGGTATATCACTTTTTCGCCATTTTCCACATAGTATCCCGCACCGGCATAACCATTGTTCTCATATTTTTCATTGAATAAATTGTAGACAGTCACCCCGGCATACAATCCTTTCAGCCCGATGAAATCCTTCAGCTCACACCCTATGCGGAGATCGCTCACAAAATAGGCGTCCAATTTCTGCTCGTCGCTATGGGCATTGGACATATATTGCTTCGACACATAGCGGCTTGAAAGAGAGGCGTCGAAACAGCGGTAACGGAAGTTAAAGGCATTGGCAAGCGTGAAGTCGGGCGAGAATGCGATGGGGGTGTCGCCGAGATCAAATGAGATGGGGTTGGTCCACTCATCCTCATATATGTGCTCCACGAAGTTTTTGATGCGGTTGCGCGACAGGGTGGCATTGATTTGCCAGTCAAACCACTTGACAGGATGCAGCGCCGCTTGCAGCTCTATGCCGGCACGGTAGCTGTGGGGCATATTGACGCTTATAGGGTTTCCGGTGTCGGAGAGCTGCCCGGTGACCACAAGCTGGTTTTTATAATCCATATAATATAGATTTGCCGAGACCGCAAACAACCGGCTGTCATAGGAATAGCCCAGCTCATAGTCAAACAGACGCTCAGCCTTGGGCAGACGGTCGGCATCGCAGTCTATGAAATTGTCGCGGGTGGGTTCCTTATGAGCCACACCCCACGAAGCAAACACCCGATGCCCCGAAGCCGACGCCCAGTTCAACCCCAATTTCGGATTAAAGAAGTCATACTTGCGGTGGATGTCGAGATGCTGCATAGCCTCCGTGGCATAGTCGTAGGTGTCGCTCACACCCTCTATGGAATAATTGATATGGCGATACTGCATATCGGCAAAAGCCGACAATCCCGCAGTTATATCCACATTGGCACGGGCATAAATGTTTCCGTCAAGCTTTTCACCCACATTACGGTAATATTCCTGAAGCGGATCAAGAGCGCCTATATAATTACGCACCCAGGCGATCTGTCCGAAATGGTGACCCTTGAAGTTGTTCAACGCTCCGCCAACCACGGCATTCACCCGACCGGCAACATAATTGACCGAGAAGACACCACCGCCAAAACCGTTGTCCATCTTTTTCAATCTCACCAGGTCGCTCTTCTTCACAATAGCACCGTCGGCATCCTCAAACGGGGTCAGCCCATATTCAATCAGCGAGCGTCCGGTCTTATACTGTTCATAATATCCGTCGCCCTTGGTGTAATGTAGACCGGCGTTGAGATACCATCCGTCGGCAAGCCGTTGATTCAGCAGCAATTGCAGATGATGCTGCGTGTAATTATCATTCTGATCGGCATAAAAAGCCACATTTCCCTCGCTGTCGATATACTTTCCGCAGGGGTTATACCGGCGGCCATACTCCTTCATCTCCTCTTTCGAGGCATAATCCCACGCCATATAGGTCTTCTGTTTGCCTCCGAAGGCAAGCAGCCTCAGCCGTGTTCCGCCATTCTGATAGGCAACCTGCCCGAAATAGCTCCACAGCCTTGATTTTGCACGGTCGATATATCCGTTGCTGCCGAGAGCGCTCACACGCAGCTCAGCGCTCCAGTGATCGTTAATCAATCCTGTTCCGGCACGAAGCGTCTCCTTATATGTGGAATAGGAGCCATAGGAACTGCTCAGCTCGGCATAAGGGGAATCGGAGGCAAACTCCGTGACCATATTTATGCTCGCGCCGAAAGCGCCGGCGCCATTTGCCGATGTTCCCACTCCGCGTTGGATCTGGAT
This sequence comes from uncultured Muribaculum sp., assembly GCA_910589555.1. GTDB lineage: Bacteria > Bacteroidota > Bacteroidia > Bacteroidales > Muribaculaceae > Muribaculum. The sequence goes on along the minus strand of CAJUTE010000008.1, from coordinate 17,374 downwards.
GTCATGAAGCGACGACACCATGTCGGGCATATTCACCCAATACACATTATGGCTCTCGGCATCGTTCACGGGAATTCCGTTGGTCATGACATTTATGCGCGACCCGTCGGATCCGCGCACCCTCAACGAAGTGTATCCCACGCCGCCACCGGCATCGCTTGTGGTGATAAGCGACGGAGTCATCGACAGCAAGTAAGGGATATCCCTGCCATCGTTGACACGCTCAAGAGAGCGACGGCTCACATTAGTATAAGCTACCGGAGTTTTTGAATTAGCCCTGTTGGCTACAATCTCTACGTCATCAAGCGAGATGACCGTGTCGACAGCCGCGTCAATATCGGCGGCTGCCATGTGGCCGCCGGCAAATGCTGCCGCAGCCATAGCAATACAATATTTTCTTTTCATCGTTAATGATTCACTACGCCGGCATTACCCGGATCAGGTCAAAGGGTGTGATCTCAGCTTCCTGCAAGGGAGCACCCCCCATTAACTGCCGCAAAGTTACACAAAATCCCACAATCCACCAACCACTCCTGCCCATAAGCTTTCATGATTCATAATCCACATTCTCAATTAAAGTCATTCAGGCTCAACTAAAGTCATTAAGGTCATTCAAGTCATTCAGGTCATTCAAAACTTTCTCGACTCCCAATTCTCAATTCTCAATTCTCGATTCTCGATTCATAAATTGTTGATTTTGGGCGGAAAGTTTTGTGGAGTTAGAGATTTTTCTTAACTTTGCGGTCGCATTTAAACAATATCAATATTAACAGTATGAACCATTACGAAACCGTTTTCATTTTAACTCCCGTTTTGTCTGATGCTCAGATGAAGGAAGCGGTAGACAAGTTCAAGGCAGTCATCACCGACAACGCCGGAGCTATTGTCAACGAAGAGAACTGGGGACTGCGCAAGCTTGCCTATCCCATCCAGAAGAAGTCGACCGGCTTCTACACACTTTTGGAATTTGACGCAAATCCCGAAGTAATCAAGAAGCTCGAAACTCAATTCCGTCGCGACGAGCGCGTTCTGCGTTTCCTCACATTCCGTCTTGACAAGTACGCTGAAGAGTACGCCATCAAGCGTCGCAGCCTGAGAGCAGCAAAAAATAATGCATCACAAGAAGTAAAGGAGAACTAAGACATGGCACAAGCTCAATCAGAAATCCGTTATCTCACCCCTCTGTCGGTTGACGTTAAGAAGAAAAAATATTGTCGCTTTAAGAGAAGTGGCATCAAGTATATCGACTACAAGGATCCTGAATTCCTCAAGAAGTTCCTCAACGAGCAGGGTAAATTGCTTCCCCGCCGCATCACCGGAACTTCATTGAAATTCCAGCGTCGTGTGGCTCAGGCAGTTAAACGTGCACGCCACTTGGCATTGCTTCCCTACGTGACCGACTTGATGAAATAAACATTTAGAGACAATAGATTATGAAAATTATATTGAAAGAAGACATCCCCAGCTTAGGCTACAAGGATGACGTCATTGAAGTAAAGAACGGCTATGGCCGTAACTACCTCATCCCCCAGGGAAAGGCAGTTATCGCCACTGACTCGGCTCTTAAGGTGCTTGCAGAAAACCAGCGCCAGCGTGCACACAAGCTTGCAAAAATCAAAGCCGACGCAGAAGCTGTGGCAGCTTCACTTGAGGGCATCACCCTCACAATTCCCGTAAAGGTAAGCGCCAACGGCACTATCTACGGATCAGTAAACTCAGCTACTATCGCTGAAGCTCTTGAAAAGCTCGGCAAGAACATCGACCGCAAAGTCATCGTTCTTAAGGACAGCATCAAGGAAGCAGGCAACTACACCTGCAACATCAACCTCCACAAAGAGGTTAGCGTTGAGCTTCCTTTCGAAGTAGTTGCTGAAGCAACAGAAGCATAAGGATTAATTTTGCATAAATACAAGTTGAACGAATGGGCGCGTCGTGAGACGTGCCTATTTTTTTGTCCTGACGCACGAGAATTGAAACCGAGGAAATGCAATCTGAAAAAAACTATTGTCGGTTTACCGTATTTTTTGTATCTTAGCCGCACACTAATCATACTCCTCCTGACATGGCATGGTACTACATTGTGCTTTTGGCGGCATACTGCGGGACAATCGTCAGCTTGATTGCCGTAGTACTGTCAGAAAACCGCAATCCGGTGAAATCACTCGCCTGGATCACGGTGTTGCTCATGGTGCCCGTATTCGGAGTGGTGCTGTATATATTTTTTGGCAGAAGCCTCAAGAACACACGCATGATCACCCGCCGCAACCGCCGCAAGCTGCGCAAGCGCGAGTCGTTCAAAGGGGTTGACACCAACAAGCTCCCCTATTCCAAAGCCAACATCCTGCAAATCAAGATGGCAAACACTCTCAACGGAGCCATCTATTATCCGGGCAACCGCGTGGAGGTGTTCACGTCAGGACATGAAAAATTTGACAACCTGCTCCACGATCTCGAAAACGCCCACCAGTACATCCACCTTGAATATTACATCTTCACCGACGACACCATAGGCAACCGCATAGCCGACATATTAATCAGGAAAGCCTCATCGGGGGTGAAAGTCAGAGTCATATATGACCACATAGGCTCACTAAACACCAAAAACCGCTTCTTCAAGCGCATGAAGGATGCCGGAGTGGAGATACATCCGTTCTTCCGGGTGACATTCCCCGTCTTTGCCACCAGAATCAACTGGAGGAACCACCGCAAGATAGCAATCATCGACGGCGAAATAGGCTATATAGGCGGAATGAACATAGCCGACCGCTACATATCAGGCGTATCCTACGGAATATGGCGCGACACACACGTGAAAATAACCGGTCCTGCCGTGGGAGGGCTGCAATATGCATTTGCCGTCGACTGGAGCTTCATGGGGCAACCTCTGCTGGAGGAGAAAGCCGACTGCCGCGTGCCGCATCTGCCTCACTATTCCGCCGGAATACAGATGATGACCAGCGGACCCACCAACCAGTGGAGCAACATAGCCATGGTGATGATGAAAGCCATCGCCAACGCCAAGCGTTGTGTATTTATCCAAACCCCCTATTTCCTGCCTACCGAATCAATATTGAGAAACCTCCAGGCAGTGGCGCTGTCAAAAGTCGACGTGCGCATAATGATTCCGGCACGCAGCGACTCAACGCTCCTCACCTACTCCACATTTTCCTACATCAAGGAGTGCCTGGCTGCCGGAATAAAGGTGTACCTCTACGAAGCGGGGATGCTCCATGCCAAGACCGTGATTGTCGACGACGAATTCGTGTCGGTGGGCTCCACCAACATCGATTTCCGCAGCTTCGAGCATAATTTCGAAAGCAACGTATTCATCTATTCACGCGAAGTGAACCGGCAGATGCGCGACATATTTCTCAACGACATCAACGATTGCGTGAGACTCAACGCCACCGAGTGGAACAAAAGACCCAAAACACAGAAGATGAAGGAGTCAATGTACAGGCTGCTAAGCCCGATACTCTAATGCAATTTATTGATATTTATATATTTTTTCGTGTGCATTCACTAAATAAATCCGTAATTTTGCACTCTTAAAACCATTGTCAGATGCCAATCAGAATACTTCATATCGCATTAACGCTCATCTCGATGCTGATGATGCTGTCATGCAAGGAAAACAAAAACGAGCCTGCCGGCGACGACCGCGCCTCGCGCACGGTGCTCGTGTATATGGCTGCGTCCAATACACTCGGAAGCGGATCGGTGAAATATGACTACCGCGACCTCGATGAAATGATAGCCGCAGCGGAAAACAACAAACTAAAAGACGCCAATATTCTCGCCTACCATGCTCCTTACAATGAGACTCCGAGCCTGAAGCTCATCACCAAACATGGCGTGGAGATCCTCAAAGAGTATGATCCGGCACCTTACAGCGTGTCGATAGCCCGCATGAAGGAAGTGTTCAACGACATGAGGGAATATGCTCCGGCACGTAAATACGGGCTCGTATTGTGGAGCCACGCGTCGGGATGGATGTTCAGCAACGGAACTTCGCCTGAAACATCACGCTCATGGGGAGTGGACCGGGGAAAAGAGATGTCGATACCCAATCTTGCCAAGGCACTGACCGGCGAGGGATTTGACTATATATATTTCGACTGCTGCCTGATGGGCAACATCGAGACCCTTTACGAGCTGCGCGGCTGCGCCGACTACATCGTAGCCTCACCCACCGAGACTCCGCTCGACGGAATGCCTTACGACCAAAACATCCCGCTGCTTGCCAACGAAGATGCCGACCTTGCCGGCGCCGCCGCCAACACTTACCGGTTTTACGAAAGCCATCCCGTGTCCGACAATCAGAGCATAGCCATATCGGTTTACGATATGTCGCGCATTGACCATCTGGCATCAGTGCTGCGCACAGTCTACACCGCCAATATGCAGATGCCGGCAGGATTCTCACCACAGACTTATTACCAAAGCTTCTATACCACGGTGTTCAACCGCAAATTTTATGACCTCTCCCACTATGCCTCATCACTCATCAACGCAACGGAAAATCCGGGACTTAAGGAGGAACTAAACCGCGCGATGGAAGAATTTGTTATCTATAAAGCCCACACTCAATATATGTGGGGCTCACTGCCATTGACCGATTGCAACGGAGTGTCGACATTCATCTACAGCAGCGGAAATACCGATGCCGACCGATACAATTACCGCGATCTAAAATGGTATAATGATGTAGTTTTACCAGCCAATAACTAAACCAGATATGCTTGGAGTACAATTTGACGAATTAATCAACGCCACCACTTCACAATTTGCCACCACCGCACCCGCAGTGCCTGCCGATTCCATCAAGGCAAACGCGCGCGAAGCATGGAAATCAGTGGAAAATATGTCGCTCGATGATTTCATCAGCCGCATGGTCAACGGACTTGTGGAATTTGCCATCCATCTCGCCATCGCGATTCTCGTGTTTTACGCCGGCAAGTTCATCATCAAGAAAATCTACAAAGTTGTCGACACGATTTTCCTGCGCCGCAAGCTTGACAGGTCGCTCTCCACGTTTATTCTCAGCCTCATAAGGATTGTACTGTACTTCATCCTCATCATCACCGTGATAGGGATTCTCGGCATCGAGACAAGCTCATTCCTGGCACTGTTTGCCTCGGCAGGTGTCGCAATCGGTTTGGCTTTAAGCGGAACATTGCAGAATTTTGCCGGAGGAGTCCTCATCCTGCTTTTAAAACCGTATAAAATAGGCGACTATATCGAAGCTCAGGGATTTGCCGGCACAGTGAAGGAGATTCAAATCTTCAGCACCATCATCAACACTGCCGACAACAAGCAGATCATCATCCCCAACGGACCGCTCTCCACAAGCTCCATCAACAACTACTCCAAGGAGGATTACCGCCGTGTGGACTGGGAAATATCCATAGCCTACGGCGACGATGTCACCGTTGCCAAAGAAACCATTCTGAAGATATTGAACAGCGACGACCGAATAGTCAAAAAATACATCGAGGACGACCGGGAAAAGGACCGCCTCGCCCAGCTCGAAGAGCAGGTAAAAGAGGAGCAGGCTGAAGAGCAACGCGAGCTTGAAGAGGAAGCGTGCCTGCCTTGGTACAAGAGGATGTTCACCAAACACAAGAAGCCGGTGACGCTCGCCCGGAAAATAGAAGAAGAGAACGCCAAACTGCGCGCATCGCTTCCGAAAGCCGACCGCTCACCCTTCGTGGCACTCAAGACACTCAACTCAAGCAGCATCGACATGGTGGCGAGAGCATGGACCCGCTCAGGCTCATATTGGGATGTGTATTTTCAAATGAACGAACGCTTCTACAATGAGCTGCCAAAGGCAGGATTGAATTTCCCCTTCCCGCAACTCGACGTGCACCTCGACCACCCCTCGGCGTCACCCGCAGGAAAGTAGTATTAATTAAATATAAAAGCTAATGCATATAGCCATTTTCTCATGGAAAATGGCTATATTTGCGTAATGGCATATATTGCGCGCTTTCGCACTCTCCTCAATGCGATGAACGGCACGCCCCACGCCATACATCCTCCCCTCCTCTCAGCTCATGTGATCCATGGGCGTTTTGCTATGCAAAAAATAAAAAACAACATAAATGATAAGTAAATGGAATTACTTACCCCTTACTACAGAAGAACAAAAATTAGAGACGGAATTGGCGTCAAAGTACGCCAACTGCCCACCTATTAGCGAGCTACTGGTACAACGCGGCATAACGTCGGTGGAGGAGGCGGAACAATTTTTCCATCCTTCCCTGAAAGATATGCACGACCCGTTCCTGATGCCCGATATGGACAAAGCTGTAAACAGGCTCAATAAAGCCATGGGGTCAAAGGAGAAGATTATGGTGTTTGGCGACTATGATGTCGATGGCACTACTGCCGTCGCATTGGTCTACAAGTACCTGCAAAATTTCTACTCCAACATCGAGTACTATATCCCCACCAGATATGACGAGGGATATGGCATCTCTACCAAAACCATCGACGAGGCTCATGCCTCGGGGGTGAAACTGATAATAATCCTGGATTGCGGAATCAAGGCTATCGAAGAGATAAAATATGCCGCCTCGCTCGGCATCGATTTTATCATCTGCGACCATCATGTGCCCGACGACGAATTGCCGCCGGCTGTTGCCATTTTGAATCCGAAACTTGAAGGAAGCACCTATCCCTGCCCGCATCTGTCAGGCTGCGGCGTGGGATTCAAGTTCATGCAAGCTTTTGCGCGAAGCAACGACATCGAGGAAAATGACCTCGACAATATGCTCGATCTCGCCGCCGTGAGCATCGCCGCCGACATAGTGCCTATGGTGGGCGAAAACCGCATTATGGCATATTGGGGGCTGAAACGCCTCAACTCCAACCCCAACGTGGGATTGAGAGCGATCATAAAGATATGCCAGCTAAGCAACCGCGAAATCACTATCAGCGATGTGATTTTCAAAATAGGTCCGCGCATCAATGCGTCGGGACGTATGCAGAGCGGACGCGAGGCGGTGGAGCTGCTCGTGTCGCGCGACTTCGCCGATGCTTATCAACGCGCGAAGAACATCGACCAGTATAACAAGGACCGCAAGGAGCTCGACAAGCGCATCACCGAAGAGGCTAACGCCATCATCGAGAAGCGCACCCACTTGCTCAATGACAAGAAGTCGATAGTCATATACAACAAAGACTGGCACAAAGGAATCATCGGCATCGTGGCATCACGTCTCACCGAGCTTTATTACAAGCCTTCGGTAGTGCTCACTCTGAGCAACGGACTCGCCACCGGATCGTCACGATCGGTGCAGGGCTTCGACGTGTACAGCGCGATCGACGCTTCGCGTGATCTGCTCGAGAATTTCGGCGGACACACTTATGCCGTAGGACTTTCTCTGAAAGAGGAGAATATTCCGGAATTCACACGCCGGTTTGAGGAATATGTGTCGAAAAATATTCTCCCGTCGCAGCTCACACCTCAACTTGATATCGACACCTACTTGACTTTTTCTGAGATAACCCCTGAATTCCTCGGACTGCTGCGCCGGTTCAACCCGTTCGGACCGGGCAATCAGAAACCGGTGTTCTGTTCAAGAGGGGTCACCGATTTCGGTACCAGCAAGCTTGTGGGAAAGCATCTGGAACACATCAAGCTCGAGCTCGTCGACAACACCTCGGGAAAAGTGTTCAACGGAATCGCATTCAACATGAGCGAATATTTCGACCACATCCATAGCGGAAAGCCATTTGACATCTGCTATACTATCGACGAAAACAAGCATCAGAGCGCGCTTGGCACCATCCAGCTTCAAGTCAAGGAGATCAGAATATCCAATAATTGACCGCTCCCATGCTCACTCCGGTTGAAGTCCTCAAAAGATACTGGGGATATGACTCTTTCCGACCGCTGCAGGCTGAAATCATCGACTCGGTGCTCAGCAAGCGCGACACCCTCGGACTGCTTCCCACCGGAGGCGGCAAATCACTGACTTTTCAAGTCCCGGCAATGATACTGCCGGGACTCACTATTGTCATCACTCCCCTCATCTCGCTGATGAAGGATCAGGTCGACAATCTCCGCGACCGTGGTATCAAAGCCGTGTGTCTGCACTCGGGACTCACTCGCGCGGAAACAAAATTGGGCATGGACCGCTGCCGCCTCGGTAAAGCGAAACTGCTCTACATCTCTCCCGAAAAACTGCGGGTAGAGACATTCATAGCCCAGCTGAAACAGATGAACGTGAGCCTCATCGTGGTTGATGAAGCACACTGCATATCGCAATGGGGCTACGATTTCCGTCCCTCCTACCTTAAAATTGGCGAGCTGCGTGAACTGATGCCCGACATACCTGTGCTCGCCCTTACCGCATCGGCAACACCCGAAGTGGTGAGCGACATAATGGCGAAACTAAATTTCTCGGGCGAAAACCTGTTTTCCAAAAGTTTCTCCCGCGACAACCTCTCTTACATCATCCGCAACGACTTCGACAAAGAACGCCAATTGCTGAACATACTCAACAACACTCGCGGAAGCGCCATCGTTTATGTCAGATCACGAAAACGCACCCGCGAAATAGCCGCGCTCCTGCAAGCTAATGAAATCTCAGCCGACTTCTATCATGCCGGGCTCGCCGTCGAGGACAAAGCCGAGAAGCAGAATTGGTGGAAAGAGGGCAGAATAAGGGTCATGGTTGCCACCAATGCATTCGGCATGGGCATCGACAAGCCCGATGTCAGAACCGTGGTCCATGTCGATCCCCCCGCCTCACTTGAAGAATATTATCAGGAAGCCGGACGTGCCGGACGCGACGGGCTGCCATCATTTGCAGTGCTGCTGGTGGCTAAACATGACAAAGCGAGGTTGACACGCATGATCACCGACGCGTTTCCGCCTAAAGATTACATACGCCGAGTGTATGAATTGGCGGGAAACTTCGTGAATGTTGCCGTGGGAAGCGGATATGACCACACCTACACCTTTGACTTCGCGCTGTTCGTAAAGACTTATGACCTCCAGCCGATACCGGCACGCAGCGCCATGCGGCTGCTCACCCAAAGCGGATATTTCGAATTTATGGAAGAGGTCACCATGCAATCGCGCGTCATGATAATATCCGACAAAGAGGACCTCTATTCAGTGAATCTCGACGATGAAGGCGAACAGGTGTTCAATATTCTGCTACGCAGCTACACAGGACTGTTTGCCGACTTCGTGTATATCAACGAGCCGTTGATAGCCCGACGCGCCGATGTGAGCGAGCAGAAGGTATATGAAACACTTCTCACTCTGTCGCGGATGCACATTCTCCAGTATGTGCCGCGTCAGAATATGCCGGTTCTATATTACTCCACGTCGCGCGAACTGCCAAAATATATAGAAATACCAAAGGCTGTCTATGAAGTGCAGCGTGAACGCCTGCTGAAACGCGTGGAAGCGATGAAAAAATTCGCATTCGCCGATTCAGGATGCCGAGTGAATATAATGCTCGAATATTTTGGCGAAAAGCCTGAAAAGCCATGTGGAAAATGTGACTTGTGCCGCGAACGCAACCGCCGTGCCCCTTCGCATGACGAAAAACACCAACTCGCCGAGTCGATACTCTACATCACCGCGCAACAGCCCCGCTCACTTGACTACATCGTCAACGAGCTGTCGCCACGCCGCAAGGACGACATAATCGACACCGTGAGAAAACTGCTCTCATCACGCCGCCTCGTCCTCAACCCCGACGATACAATCTCTACGGTATAGCGATTCCAAGTTCTGCGGCAGCCTTGTACATCAGCGACAGGGCTGCTTCGCGTTCATTAGGGATCTCGCCGTCAAGAATGGCATTCTTGATGCGTTCCTTTATCAATCCCACCTCGCGGCATGGAGAAAGGTTGAATATCGCCATTATCTCCTCGCCCGATACAGGAGGCTGGAAATTGCGTACACGGTCCTTCTCCTCAAGCTTAACCATCTTCTCCTCGACAAGATCAAAGTTGTCGAGGAAGCGGCGCACCTTGTCCTGATTCTTCGACGTGATATCGGCACGGCAAAGCGTCATGAGGTCGTTTATATCGTCGCCGGCATCAAACAGGAGCCTTCTCACCGCCGAGTCAGTGACCACATCCTCCACGAGCGCTATAGGCCGCATGTGGAGCTCAACGAGCTTCTGCACATATTTCATCTTCTCGTTAAGAGGCAGCCTCATGTTCTTGAAGATGCGTGGCACCATCTTAGACCCGATGAAATTATGATTATGGAATGTCCAGCCTATCTTGCCGTCCCACCGTTTGGTCACCGGCTTGGCTATGTCATGGAGAAGCGCCCCCCAGCGAAGCCACACGTTATCGCTGGCACGAGCCACTTTGTCGAGCACCTCCATGGTGTGGTAAAAGTTATCCTTATGACCTCTGCCCTGCATGACCTCCACTCCCGACATAGCCTCAAGCTCAGGGAAAATCAGCGGAAGAAGCCCGCTATTGTGAAGCAGGACCCATCCTATCGAGGGCATCGGCGACGCCATTATCTTCATCAGCTCGTCGGCTATGCGCTCTTTCGATATTATCTCTATGCGTGAAGCGTTGCGGCGGATAGCGTCGAAAGTCTCATCGTCGATGGTAAACGCGAGCTGAGTGGCAAACCGTATGGCACGCATCATGCGCAGAGGATCGTCGCTGAATGTGATATCGGGATCAAGCGGAGTGCGTATCAACTGATAGTCGAGATCGCCTATGCCATCGTATGGGTCGATCAGTTCGCCGAAATTTCCGGCATTTACCGAAATAGCCATGGCATTGATCGTGAAATCACGGCGGGCGAGATCGTCATCAAGCGTGCCGTCCTCAACGATAGGGTTGCGGCTCTCCCGGTGATACGACTCGCGGCGGGCGCCTACGAATTCAAGTTCGAAATCATGATTTTTCACCTGAGCGGTTCCGAAGTTGCGAAACACATTGCACTTGGCGCCCAATTTGCGGGCTACAGCTTCGGCGACTTCAATACCGCTGCCCACGGTAACAAAATCTATATCCTTGGAATGGCGGTGCAGGAAAAGGTCTCTCACATATCCCCCCACCACATAGCATTCACGGTTGATCTCATCGGCAACTGAGCCGACTTTATGAAATATCGGTTGGTCTATCCTGTCGGAAAGGTTCATAATAAACTTACAATCTCTTCAGGAGCGTTGGTCAATGATTTAAGCCCGTCATCGGTGACAACGTATGTATTCTCAATGCCGACGGCACCCACATGAGGTATTACAAATTTTGGCTCAATAGCAATCACATTGTTCAAGGCAAGTATATCGCGGCTGCGAGGAGCAATGACGGGGAGTTCATTGATCTCGATTCCCACTCCGTGGCCTATGAACCCTGCCTTCTGGTTGTGTCCCATAAAATAGCGTTCAAGGTCTCTCTCCTTTACCATATCCACTGCTATTTCGTAGAGCAACGACGCAGCGATGCCCGGCCTACCCTCCTTTTCAAGACGGTGGCAAATATCGATGGAACATTGATGGGCGCGACGTGCAAGGTCGTCAAGCTCGGTCAGCGAGTATACACGGGTCATATCGGTCATATAACCAGTAAAATTACCGTTGGAATCGACCATCACGCTCATCCCGGCTTTGATTACAGTGCCGTCGGCACCTACCGGAAGCGACGGATCCAGCCCTCGGCCCCCCATCGCAAAATCGTAAGGGGTGGGCACATCGGCATTATCTCCGGCAAGAATATTGGACATAAATAGCTCCATTGACTCGCCGGCAATGCGGAATTGTCCAAGGCAACCCTCAAGGCGCGACACACGCTCTATCTCTATCTGAAGCTCGATATCGGTCATGCCCTCATGATAGATGTGGGGGATGCGGCGATAGACTCGCTCATGCTTCACTCCCGACTCTCTGAGCTTCTCAAGCTCATAGGCGCTTTTCACGGCACGCACCCTGCGCAGCAACGGTGTGGCATTGAAAGCCGTCACTCCGCTGAATGCCTTTGCAAGACGGTCAAATGTCATGCAGTCAAGCGCGCCAAGCTCATATCCCATGATACGGGGGCTGGAAATGCCCGCGCCTTTTATCTTCTCAAGAATCTGCTCGGGCTTATGGATATAAATGACATTATCCCCCTCTATACCGGCAGGACGACGTATGAAATAAACAGCCTGCCCGTTGACCGGGATATATACGTAGCCGTTTATCACACGCCCCGTGGTGTAATATATATTAGTGTTGCTGGTGACAAGCAATGCATCGATGCCTTCAATCGCCATCTCTGACTGAATGCGCCGTATACGCTGCTCTATCTCTTCTACGGGGGTAAATGCAAAAAGGGGTTCCATATTATATGAAATTATATTATTCTCTTTCAGATGCAACGAACGTGACTCCAATTTGTTCAACATCGCCGAGATTATCAACACGCATCACGTGACGCACTATGATTGATGAATCACGCATCAACCGGGTATATCCGGGAAGAGTATCGGAATATTGATATTCGGCTCCGAACCCTCTGCCATGCCAACGTCCGTAACGGTCGCAAAGCTGCATATTGACCGTATCCCTATGGATCTTGCCTGAATTGTCGTGCCGCGTGACCTCAAGCCACAGATTGCGGTAGGAATATGCATTGTTATGACGCACGGCAACAACCAATCGACCCACTGCAACCGAATCGGCAATATGCGGGTTAAAGCGTAGTGAATCGTCATAGTGCCATCCCTCGGCAGGCAATTGCCGGAATTCGCTGTAGTCGTTAGGGCTTACGCCACACGACACCAACATCGCGAGCAAAAAAAGCGCCGGAAACAACAACAGTCTATTCATTGGATGGTTGCGGTGGTTTAGGCGATGAGTTTTCACCCTCATTACGGTTGCGGTCGCGACGAGGACGGTTAGGACGATTTTCGCCTCCCTGCTGACGAGGCTGACGCTGGCGGTTGCCTCCGTCGCCCTGAGGTTTCTGGCGTTGTGGAGCATCGCCCGACTGCTGGCGTTGACCCTTGGGCTGCCCGCCATTATTGCCTGAACTCTTCTTTTTCTTCTTCTTTGCCTTGTCAAATCGGGTAAGGGAATCCTGTCCTACAAGATCCACAAACTCTTTTCTCTCAGCCTTTTTATCTCCATTCTCCAGTCCGAGCTTCTCAGGTTTTTCCCCACGCTTGTTCATCGAGATAACCTCAAAGGCTCTATCTGCGCTGATAGTCACAAGATTGGCGGCAACCGACTTATCGGTGGAGTATGTGATCTCGCGTTTAAAGATGTCGCTCTTGAAATGATAGAAAGTGCCGTCGGCTGTTTCAAGCGTGATGTCGCGTGAAGGCATCCGCTTCACACTCTCCACATAGGTGTCGACCTCAAAGTTGAGACAACACTTCAGCTTGGCGCATTGTCCCGCAAGCTTCTGTGGATTCAACGATATATCCTGGAAACGGGCGGCGCTCGTTGCCACAGAGACAAAATTTGTCATCCAGCTCGAGCAACACAGCGGACGTCCGCAAGGACCGATACCCCCTATCCTTCCGGCTTCCTGGCGCGCTCCGATCTGCTTCATCTCAATGCGCACCTTAAATGTATCAGCGAGCACCTTGATAAGTTGGCGGAAGTCCACGCGCTCATCGGCTATGTAGTAGAATATGGCTTTGTTTCCGTCGCCCTGATACTCTACGTCACCGATTTTCATGTTCAACTTCAGATTTTCCGCTATCTTTCGGGAACGTATCATCGTATCATTCTCCTTAGCCTTTGCCTCCTCATATTTTTCAATGTCGGCAGGCTTTGCCTTGCGGAAAATGCGTCTTATCTCTGCATCAGGCTTCATGTTAGCCTTTTTCATCTGCACAGCCACAAGCTGACCGGTGAGAGTCACGGTGCCTATGTCATGACCGGGTGAAGCCTCTACGGCGACAAGGTCGCCGATCTCAAGCTTAAGATTTGTGCTGTTTTTATAATATCCCTTGCGGGTATTCTTAAACTGCACCTCCACTATATTTGAATCGGCATATCCTCCCGGAATATCACCGAGCCAATTATAGCAATGCAACTTGCCGCGAGGAGCCTCTACGGCATCTCCGCGCCGGCAACAACCGCAGGAGGGCGCTACCTGATCGCCATCAGTTTCCTGCGACTTTATATCTTCGTTGTCGTTCGACATAACGGTAACGGCTTATTATTTTGCGAAACTTACCGAACGTGTCTCTCTGATCACTGTGATCTTAACCTGACCCGGATAAGTCATTTCATCCTGGATGCGCTTGGCGATCTCAGCCGACAGCTTTTCAGTTTCAACATCGTCGATCTTGTCAGCTCCGACAATCACGCGCAATTCACGTCCAGCCTGAATAGCGTAAGTCTTGATGACTCCGGGATAAGACAAAGCGAGCTGCTCAAGGTCATTAAGACGCTTGATATATGCCTCGACTATCTCACGGCGAGCACCGGGACGGGCACCTGATATGGCGTCACACACCTGAACGATGGGAGCCAGAAGGGTGGTCTGCTCGATTTCGTCGTGATGGGCGCCGATGGCGTTGCATATTTCCGGTTTTTCTTTATACTTCTCAGCAAGCTTCATTCCGAGCAGTGCGTGGGGCAATTCAGGCTCTTCATCGGGCACTTTGCCTATGTCATGTAGCAAGCCGGCACGACGCGCCTTCTTCGGATTAAGCCCGAGCTCTGATGCCATGATGGCACAAAGATTGGCGGTTTCACGTGAATGCTGCAGCAAGTTCTGACCGTAGCTTGAACGATACTTCATCTTACCCACCATTCTGATCAAGTCGGGATGCAGTCCGTGGATACCGAGGTCGATAGCTGTGCGCTTACCGGTTTCCACAATCTCCTCCTCAATCTGCTTACGCACCTTGGCTACAACCTCTTCGATACGTGCCGGATGAATACGACCGTCAGCCACAAGCTGATGAAGGGCAAGACGGGCGATTTCCCTGCGCACAGGATCAAAACCTGAAAGCACAATTGCCTCAGGAGTGTCATCGACAATGATCTCTATTCCGGTAGCAGCCTCAAGCGCGCGGATATTACGGCCTTCACGACCGATGATACGGCCCTTTATCTCATCAGAATCGATGTGGAACACTGTAACGGAGTTTTCTATAGCCGTTTCGGTAGCCACGCGCTGTATTGATTGAACCACTATGCGCTTAGCCTCCTTATTGGCGGTCATCTTAGCCTCGTCCATTATATCGTTGATATAACTTGCGGCGGCAGTCTTGGCTTCATCCTTGAGCGACTCGATAAGCTTCTCCTTTGCCTCCTCGACAGAGAGACCTGAGATATGCTCAAGCTCGTCCTGAGCGTCGCGGATAAGCTTGTCAAGCTCGCCACGCTGATTGTCGACAGCGGCAGCCTGGGCATCAAGATTGCTCTTCATGGCATCAAGCTCATTACGCTTGCGTGCGATGTCGCCCTGCTGCTGGTTGAGTTGCAGCTCACGCTGCTTGATACGAGCCTCGGTCTGCTGAATTTTACTCATTTTGGCATTGGCTGCCTTCTCGGCATCAGCTTTAATCTGCAATTCCTCCTCGCGTGCCTCGAAAAGTTTTTTCTGCTTGATCATCTCAGCCTCTTGGCGGGCTTCATCAATAATCACCTTTGAACGGCTGCGAGCCGACGAACGCTGCACTATGATTGTTATCACCACCCCTATTACGGCGGCGATTACTCCAACTACTATGGATAATAAAAGTGTACCCATGATATATAATTATATTTAAATAAAAAAAGCACCGCCAGACGCATCGCGGGACATTACTGCCCCTGCTCGTCTGAAAGTGCAGGTTAAACTTCGAAAAATTCTTTTTTAGTCGACCTTCAGCAATATCCGGTCGAGCTCTTTCTCAAATCTCTCCAATTCCGCCACCGCTTTCTCATTCTTTCTTTGCTCCTGAATGTAAAGCTTGGCGAAATGCAGGGCTACCATTCCAAGGATATCCTTTGATGTCCTGTTGGCGGGACGGCTTTCATACCACTTGTCAAACACTCGATTGACATAGTATTCAGCCAGACGCACCTCTTCTTCGCCCTTATAATCGACTGCCATGCCCAAAGGGGCAAGGTCACCCAATTTTATTGTTATATTCAGTTTATCTTTCATTGCATCATTCGGTCAAATCGGCGATGCATTTATTGATTTCCTGCACTAATCCGGACAGTTTGGCTCGACTCCGGTCAATATCCTCCCTTGTCGGGGAGATCACATTGACTACCGTGAGATATTCCACCTCGGCTTTAAGCCGCCGGACCTCCTCTTCAAGCCCCGACACAAGATCCTCCAATTCTGCGATACGGGCATCAGCCTCCTGCTTTGCCTCACTCAGAACCTCGTAACGGTCAGTAAGCGATTCAGCTTTCCTGACAATACGGGATAATGTGTCTGCCAAGTCAATAGCCATTAAATCCAATTTTTTACAAAAGTACGATAAAAATATTATATTCCCAATAAATTTATGCTTCTTTTTCAACGGTTATCTCCAAGAAAAAGTAATTTTGCAGTATCAAAATTCACTACTAATGAACAATCGACTTCAATCTTTAATAATGGGCGCTGCGATATGCTGCGCGCCGACAGCTGTATTTTCCCAAACATATTACGATCTCGCCGGAGATGCCGACGCGGCAATAGCCGAAGGCAGATGGAAAGACGCCGCCACAGCGCTCGAAGAAGCGATGAAATTGCGACCCGACAACCCTTCAAACATCCTGTTGATGTCCAACCTCGGCATCATATATTACAACCTCGGGGAAGACAGTCTCGCTCTCGCCACACTGAATCGCGCCAACAGTTTAGCGCCAAAGTCAGTGACAGTGCTCTTAAACCGCGCCGACGTCTTGCTCTCGCTGCAACGTGAAAATGAAGCCTACGAAGATCTCACCAAAATAATATCGCTCGACTCAGCGCTCGTTGAACCCCTTTACGACCATGCTATGCTCTCATTGCGAAGAGGCGACACAGCTCAAGCGCTCGCCGATTGCAACCGTCTCAAAGAAATAGCCCCCGAAAAAATTGAGACCTTTATAGCCAACGGCTCTTACCATTCAGCTATAGAACAATGGATCGACGCCATCCCCTATTACACCACAGCACTCGAAATTAATCCCTCAGCAAAGCTCTATTGCGCCCGTGCCGTATGCTATCTCATGTTACAACGATTAGGAGAAGCATCAGCCGACATCACTTCAGGGCTCGAATTAGACCCCAATGACAAAGAGCTATACCTCTACCGAGCCTACCTTAACAAAATGCGTTATCTCACCGACGACGCCCGCCGCGACCTGCTAAAAGCCCTCCAATAACACCCTCATTAACGCCCCTAAGGACCTTAACGACCTTAATAAAATAAAAAAGGCTGCAAGCGTTGTGCTTGCAGCCT
>CAJUTE010000007.1 GCA_910589555.1 uncultured Muribaculum sp. | reverse complement strand
AAATGCTTGACATGAGTATATTTGGAGCGTTAGGAACAAGTCCCTCCAGCTCCACCCCTACTAATCACCAACCGTTATATTAAAGGTTGGTGATTTCTTATCAACGAGGTTGATCACAATCTTTGACCCGTTTTTTTTGCGTTATTGAACCGGCGAAACAAATTCCGGAATTTGTCGGTTGTTTATGCATAGCTTCAAACTTAATGAAAAACAATATGAAAAAAGACTTGATATTTTTCAGCGACAATGACCGTGGGCTTACCTCCACATCAGCCAACCATGTAGCCAATATGGCTAAAGAGATGATAAGAGGACTTGAAGCTGAATTGGAGACTCTTGTGTTTTACTCTACCGAGGTTTCGCTCATAGGAAATGACTCAGTCAACACGCTTCGCCGGGGCATGGATGCCGCAACCGTAGAGGGTACTGCCGGAAAATTACATCAAGTGGCTCAAGCCAAGTCGCTCATAGCGTGGCTCAGAGAGGCGATAAAAGCCAAAGAACGGCTCATCAAGGAGGCTGAGGAGCTGACCCTGGAAGAATATTCAAAAATCGAAGGGATCACCGTGCCCGAGCCTCCGAAAATCAGGGAGAGCCTCACCGCCGACGATTACTTCGCCGGATTGTCGCTTGACGAACGCAACCGCTATTATCAGCTCGAGACTCTTGCAGCGGTGTTAGGGAAAGAGATACACCCCGGAGGACATTTCGCCGATGCCCGCAACGATCTCGCCCTGCGGTCGCTTAATCCCCACGAAGTGAAAGGCGACGGCAGAGACACCCTCATCTACTCGTTCTCTCCCACCGTAGAGTCGGAGCTCATCGAGTCGACATATTTCGAGCTGCAGAAGCAGTACCGCGAAGCCCAGTCCAAGCTCAACGCCATGAAATATGAATGCGAGAAAGCCGTCACCGACTCGGAAGTGAAGGCTAAGACCGATTATGCCGAAGAGCTCGACAAATGGAACGGCGAGATGAAAGCCATCCAGGCACGTAGAGCCGAGTATATCAAGAAAAAAGCGAGGGAATATGGCAGCAAGAAAATCCTTATTCCACAATCGCTTGAAGAAATATACACCCGGGTGTCACGCCTGGGAAAGGATAATAATTGACGAAAGCCGGAGGCAAGCTACCCGATAGCGGAGCCTGCCCCCTAACGGTGTCTCAAGAAAAGCCTGAACAATAATCAATATGCGAATTGAGAAATATTTTTTCGGCATCCGGCAATGACGGATGCCAAAGCAACAATTTTATTCATGTCCGGGACAAACACAGATCGTTACCTATCTGCTGATGGCTTGATTGTCCGGAGGATGTTTTTGTTTTTTAGGATGTTTGCCCGGGTTTTTGATTTCAATTTTGATTTCGCTATAAAAGGCTTGTTTGAGACACCGGCGGAGGTCGGCGGCGGAGGTGAAAATTCACTTCCGCCGCTTCTTTTTTAACCGGATTTTTTTACTAATTTTGCAGCCGTTTTTTAGGTACACGTATGAATAAAGGATTGTTTGCTCTTGCCATGGGCACATTTGCCCTCGGCATTTCTGAATTTCTAATGATGGGCATTCTCGGCGATCTGGCGGCAAATATGAACGTCAGCATCTCGGAAGCCGGACACTTCATCTCGGCCTACGCGCTCGGCGTGTGTTGCGGCGCCCCCGCCCTGCTTTTCGCCCGCAAAATGGCTTTGAAAAAAATCATGCTCATTCTCGCGGCGGTGATTGCCGTGGGCAATCTCTGCGCTTCCATCGCCCCCAGCTTCTGGGCGTTGTTTGCAGCGCGATTCATCTCAGGACTCCCTCATGGGGCATACTTCGGCGTGGGAGCCATCGTGGCACGGAAGCTCGCGTCGCCAGGCAAGGAAGTGAGCGCCGTCGCCTACATGATAGCCGGCATGACCGTAGCCACACTTGTGGGCGTCCCCATGGGCACCTTCATCAGCAACACCTTCACCTGGCGCATAGCTTTCGTGGTGGTCGGCGTGACAGGAATGCTCACCTTCTTAGCCATCCATGCCTGGGTGCCACGGCTGCAGCCACTGCCCGACATGGGATTTAAAGGACAGTTCCGCTTCCTGAAGACATTGCCGCCATGGCTCATATTCGGCGGTGTCCTGTTCGGACAGATAGGCATCTACTGCTGGTACAGCTACATCGACCCGCAGCTCACTCAAGTGGCGGGATTCTCCACCGCATCGCTCACCTGGCTCATGGTGCTTGCCGGATTCGGAATGTTTGCAGGAAACCTCATCGCCGGCAAGCTCAGCGACCACTACAAGCCCTCGTGGGTGGCTGCTTGGGTTCAGACCTCGGCTATACCCGTGCTCCTGTTGTTTTTCTTCCTGTGCCACTACCCGGTTGCCGCCGTTCCGCTCATGGTGCTTGGCACCGCCGCGCTTTTCGGCTCAGGCAGCCCGCTTCAGTCGTCCATCGTGGGATATGCCCGCGGCGGTGAGATGCTTGGAGCCGCCTGCATCCAGATAGCCTACAATGCCGGCAATGCAATAGCCGCATGGATAGGCGGCAAAGTGATCGCCGCAGGCTACGGCTACACGGCTCCATCAATAGTAGGGCTCCCCATCATTCTCATCGGCTCCTCGCTGCTGTTTGTCCTCTATGCCCGATACGAACGTCGCGGCATAAAGCCGGAAATATAAACACAATCAGGGGCGTGCCAAATACGGTACACCCCTGATTGTTTGGATTATAATCAGGTTTACATCAGAACTTATAGCCAAATGTCACGGCTATATTCTGAGTATCAATATGCGCGCCGTCACGATCCATCACGCGGGTGAGATCTGTTCCGTAGGACGCTGATGCGAATACACGGCGATATTCAGCACGCACGCCCACATTCCAGCCAAGCTGGAAACGACGCCACTTTCTGCCATCCATGTCATCTTCTCCGTTAGAAAACAGGTTGCCCACATCGCGGAACTCACCATTTTCATCAATGGTGATATCGGTGACCCATCCCGACAGATGAGCCTTCATATCAAGCCCTACGTATGGCACAAGAGCCCACTTGTCATTGATCTGCCATTTGTAGGCAACATTCACGGGAACAGTCAGAGTCACCGTCTGAATACGTTGGCGATACTCCCCGCTACGTATCCAATCACCGTCAGGGGTCACACCGCTATAAGTAGTCTGATGGTCGGAATAGAACATGAACTTCATCGAGCCTCCGGTCTCAAGATATAGCGGAAGCTTCCCGGTAAGCCTGAATCCGTGCAGATAATTCACTCCGAAGCCAAGAAAGCTTCCCGAGTCAGTCTCATCACCATCCTCTTCTACATTAAAGTGCATCTGATTGGCAGAAACACCCACGAGGTTATACCCCTCGATCGCTTCCACCGGCATACAGCATCCCGCAAGAAGAGCGGCAATGCCAATTCCAATTTTTTTCATTATTTATTAATTTAATACGTCAATTCTTTTCCGTAAAACCCGGATCAGAAACGATAGCCCAAGTTCACTGAAAACACCTGGTTGCGGCATGCTCCCGGCCCTTCATTGCCCTTGTCGAAATCGTTGAACTGAAGCGAATATTCAGCCGATATAACATAGTGCTTCATCAGCTCGGCTCCTATCCTGACTATGCCGCCCACTTCAAAGCGCTTCATATAGTCGTCAAATATATTGTCGATATCTCCACCGGCACTCAGGCTCTCTTTGCCTTTGCCCCATAATCCGCAGCCCACATAAGGACCTGCCGAGAGAGTAAGCGCCACGCAGTCAGATACACCATAGCGATAACCCACTTTCACCGGAATGTTTAGATAATAAGGGGTGGCTTTTAATGTGAGATCATTATACCCTTCGTAATTGATTTCCCATGGCTTGGAGGTGAGCCTCAATCCGCCGTCCACAAACCAGTTGCCGGCAAACCCGTACTCCACCGATGCTCCGATGTTGAATCCACTCTTAGCCTTATCGGTGTCAGTAGGTTTCGAAAGGTTCCATCCTGCTTCTATACTAAACGCCAACGGTGATTGTGCCATTGTATTGAAAGAAAAAAACGCAACTCCAATCACAAGAACGATAACTCTAAACAATTTCATCGCAAAAAATATTAATACTGTTGTTTTTCAAAACTTCGTCAAAAGTATAACAAATATACCAATCCCACAAATAAATCTACCAAATACTGGTCTCATCAAACCAATGTCTCCGACAATGTCATTTGACTAATAGGACTAATGGGACTAATTAGCCTTACTATAATCCCGAATATAAGACTCAGAGTGTAGCAGAGCGCTCTGCCTTTCGGCAAAGAAAAAATTTTAGTCATAAATAATTTAAATTAAATTGGTTTATTAAAATATTAGATAACCTACATAATGGTTACCCTTTGATGTAATAATGTCAATTTGGTAAGTGCCATATTCCTCAGGGATGAAAATTGCTGCCGGATATTCTGTATCAATATTTTCTTCCCAACAAACACTATTGTTCAAATTTAAGATCTCCACATGAGATTCCCCTTCTGGTGATAAAAATTGAATTTCCAAAATCCCATCTTCATAAAACGCACTCACAGATTTATTCATCGCAGGCTTCCGCGGTCGATGTTCTTGACGTTTCGTATTATTAATTTCAAATGGTTTACTCCTGTTTTCTTCCCCAAATACTGTTTCAGACGAAAACACAATTGATAATAGCAAAATAAATAAAATTCGTAAATTTTTAACCATAATATTTAACTTTAATTTTATGGTGCAAAATTAATTTAATATCGTATCTTAAAGCGAATTTTTAAAGCGAAAAATTCCTTACACCATAAATCATAACTCACTATTATACAAACAGATACATGGTGTAAGAATAAATTTATTCTTACACCATGTATTTTGACAAATTTCAAGCTGTTATATAGTACATTGTAATATCCTGGTAGCTCTAATATTGGCGTTGTCCGGTAAAAATCATATAAGAGAGCAATAAACTTGTATCGAGTGAATTAAGAGCCTCAGACACGAATCCGTTACTCGCCTCGGCTGAACGAAGTCTGGAAGAGGGGTGACTCGTCTCTATTTGGCACGAGTCCCGAATTGGACAAAAATGTTATGAGATATCGGTAATACGGTGTTGGCTGGAAGACATCTTCAATGCCTGTCCATTTAGCTCACCAAACACAGCAACTCGACTTATCACCTCGTGATGGCTCAAATTATTTAGACTTTTCAGCTACAAGCCTCTGTCAAGAATAATATACGTAATTTCTTGTATAATTAAAAGATACACCAATCGTCAATATTTTTACCAAATACTACTATAAACCATTACAAATACTCTAAAAATTCATCTCTATCTTTTACCTGAGATCTCTTTATTTGTTCTTTTAATCGATGCTTTTTAGTGTAGCAATTGGATAGACTTATTTTCAATATCAACGAAATTGCTTGTGGAGATAATCCCGCAAAAGAAAGAGTAATAAAAGATAAGTTAATGGGCGACATTTCACGAAACTGCTCTTTAAATCGACTCAGAATATTATTATTACATGAATTCACAATGTTTTCCAACTTTTCAAAATTTTTAGAATCCGACATCCTATCTATTTCTTTCTTAATTGACTTAAAAATAGTTAGTTTTACTTTATCTGAACTATCCTTTTTTTCAATGTATTCTTCACATAGCAAATTCAATGATTCAAAATGAGATCCAAATAACTGTTTAATTGTCTTGTTCAATTCATTTTCTATCTTTTTATGATTATTGAGCTCCTCATTCACTATATTAATTTCATTCAAAATTTCATTCAATGTCCGACTTAATTCTTCATTATCAGAATTACTCTCTAATAAATCCTTTGATAAATTTTTAAACTTATCTATCCAAACCGATAATTCAGCATTTTTTCGTAGCATTCTCTCATTATGATACAGATAAATAATTCCTAAAAGAATAGCGCCAAAAATCAGTCCGGCAATCAAAAGGACTTTTCTACGTTTAGAAATATACTGTTCTTTTTTTACCACTTTCACAAAATAATTACTTCGTTCAACTGAGAGCGATTGTCTTGCTTGCGACATTGCAATACTATCCTGAATTGCAGAAATTTTCAAATTAATTGAAAGTGCCTCTCTAAAATTATTTTGCTTCCGATAAATACTGTATAATGCAAGCTGCTCCGATAATATATTCTGGGATGGAGCCGATAAAGATTTTTCATAATATACCTTCGCACTATCAAGATCAATATCAACAAAACACCTACTAATATAGGCATATACTTG
Organism: uncultured Muribaculum sp.; assembly: GCA_910589555.1. Taxonomy (GTDB): domain Bacteria; phylum Bacteroidota; class Bacteroidia; order Bacteroidales; family Muribaculaceae; genus Muribaculum. Next base: position 86,066 of record CAJUTE010000007.1, on the reverse strand, counting down.
AGACGGAAATATTTGATTCGGATACAACTTTTCCAACTCTCTAAACTTTTCTATTGCTTTTTCATTTTGCCCCAATCTATAAAAAGCACTGATATATGAAATATAACATTGATGCCAAAAATGATCTGAATATCCAGCATTAATGCAAACATCACGAATACTATCAAGCAACATAATACACCTTCTATTACTGATCGAATCATGCATTTCATTATATGTAATTGCAAGATCGACCAATGCCCAATCACAATTTTGAGTATTGTTGCATTTTTGATAATAAGATACAGCTAATTTACGATATTTCAATGCTTCCGGGATATTGTAATTCGCTTCATATAAATCAGCCATCAATTCATATATTCTGGCAAGCCACAGATTATCGTCAGCTTTAATTGCTGCTTGTTCAGCATCCAATGCCAATTCAAGGCTACGGTTATCATTCCCTGCATTTTCCAATATACGTGCTTTATGAAAACACGCATTTGCCAATGCCCTATGATCGTTCTTGCGTCGGTAGTGCCTCACAGCCACCGAGATAAGCGAGTCATCAGTCTCATCGATGAAATTTTTATAGCGTGCCTGAGTCAGCAAAAGAGCATACCTGGCTCTCTGACTTCCACCGTAAACCCTCTTAGGGTCAATGGATTCCATCACTTTCAATGCCGAGTCGGGCATCTTTTCCATCATCTCATCCGCACACAAAAGGGCATTGTCCACATCGCGGTCGCCTTGGCAACCGGCTATGACACATCCCACCAATAATGATAATATCCACAACACGAGTCTCATAAATGCAAAGTTACAAATAAATTTCATTTATTGCTGCCGGGCAATAATCATATAATAGAGCGATAGACCTGCATGGCGCATGGAGTAAATTAAGTGCATTGATGGCACCCTCCACAAAAATAACTTATAATAAATATAGGTGTAAATGAGGGATTGTTGAGTAATTTTATTAAATTTGCACGATTTTTGACAATTCTATCATTGCCGGAAAAACTGAAACAGTAATTTATTAACCATCTAAAACCATAACAGCTTATGTTAGTAACATTAGTGATTTTGTTCGTGGTCGGCTATATGGCTATAGCTCTTGAACACCCGATCAAAGTCGACAAAACAGCATCCGCCCTGTTGCTCGGTATGCTCATGTGGGTTGTTTATGCCCTTAATGCTGAAAAAATTGTGCCGATAGTAAGCGGCGCCGAGTTGCAGGAGTACATCGAATCAGCCAAAATGGGCGGCGAATCGCTGGCTCATCAATGCTTGCAGTATGTGCTCAATGTAGAGATCATCGAGCATCTCGGCGACATCACCCAGACCCTCTTCTTCCTCATCGGCGCCATGACCATCGTGGAGCTTGTGGATGTTCACGGAGGTTTCTCGGTGATTACCAACAAGATCACCACCCGTAAAAAACGCCGTCTGCTGTGGATCATCTGCTTTGTGACCTTCATTCTTTCAGCCGTTCTTGACAACCTCACCACTACCATCGTCATGGTGATGCTTCTGCGCAAGCTCATCAGCGACCAGAAAGAGCGTTGGCTATATGCCGGCATGGTAGTGATCGCTGCCAACACCGGCGGCGCATGGTCACCCATCGGCGACGTCACAACCATCATGTTGTGGGTGAAAGGCAACGTGACCAGCGGAGCCCTTATCAGCTTCGTGCTTCTGCCGAGTATCGTGGCTGTCATTCTCCCGCTTCTCATCGTATCGGCAAAACTTAAAGGCTCAATGAGCGACGATATCGCTTCGGCAATACCCAATGACGGAGTGGTCACTCCCCGCGAGCGCAAACTGATATTCTACCTGGGAGTAGGCGGACTGCTGTTCGTTCCGGTGTTCAAGTCGATCACTCACCTTCCTCCGTTTGTGGGCATTCTTCTCGTGCTCGGAGCATTGTGGGTGTTCACTGAATTGTTCTACAACCGCAAGGGACTTACCAAAGATCAGGAGCATAGATTGCCGAGCATCATCTCGCGCATCGATATGTCGTCGATCCTCTTCTTCCTCGGCATCCTCATGGCGGTAGCCGTGCTTCAAGCCACCGGCATTCTCGCTTCGGCAGCCTCTTGGCTCGACGCAAAAGTACACAATGTGTATATCATCAACATTCTTCTCGGTATTCTTTCTTCCATCGTCGACAATGTGCCCCTTGTTGCCGCAGCTATGGGTATGTATCCCGTTGAAGCTGCCGGAGCCACCGGCTATGCAGCCAATTTCGTGGTCGACGGAACATTCTGGGAATTCCTCTCCTATTGTGCCGGAGTGGGCGGCAGCATGCTCATCATCGGTTCAGCAGCCGGTGTGATCGCCATGGGACTCGAGAAGATCAGCTTCGGATGGTACTTGAAACGCTTCACTCTGCTCGCCCTGGTAGGCTATCTTGCCGGCGCCGCAGTATATATCCTTGAAGCGGAAGTGCTCAAACCGATGTTCGGACTATAAGATAAATCATTTTTAATTCTCATTAATTGCTATGGCAGGAGCCGGTGTTCGTGATGAATACCGGCTCCCGCTCTATCTATACTTCTTAATACTTAACACACTTCTTTAAACCGTCAGTATTCGCTTATCCACTGCCTTACCATGGGCACGAAGAACCCCACCGACACCACGAGCATCACGCTTCCTATGGAGAGCAGATACATGACATCGCCCATCGTCACCTCAGCAGCGCGGCTTATGGCATAACCGTGGTACGCGGCAAATGCCCCCAGCAACAATATCGCAGCAATATACGCCGCATATTCAATCCACGAGTATATGCCCGTGGAACGCTTTTCGGGAAGACGGTTCATCACCTTCTTCACAAACCAGGGATTGCCCGGAGCCTGAGGAAGTGATTCCTTGAATAGCTCTTTCAGTTGCTCATCTTTCATATCCGTCATTTTTTAATTCAGTTTCCAATTTCTTTTTTGCTCTTGACAGCAGCGACTTCACTGTGCCCTCAGGCATCCCCGTGATCTCGACGATCTTCTTAAGCGGATAATCCTGCATATAGAATAACAGCAGCACACTGCGTTCCTTTTCGTTAAGCGAGGCGAGCACCGCCTGCAAATCCATTTTCGCATCCGTGCCGTCATGAGGCGCCTCGCAATCATCACGCACCACACAGGAGGGCTCCAGCCTCACCTCTTTCAAGCGCCTGATGTGGGCATAGTATTCATTGCACGCTATGCGGAACAGCCATGTCTTAAATCTCGACAATCCCTTGAAGGACTTAATCGAAAGATATGCCTTCAAAAATGTATCCTGCGCCAAGTCGTCGGTCAACGCGGCGTCGCCAAGAGTCAGGTTGAGAATAAAACGACGCAAGTCATCGTTATATTCCACAACGAGCCTCTCGAATGCGCGCCGGTCATCGCCGGCAACGCACTGAGCTATCAACTTTAATTCATCCCACTTAGTCAACATTATCCTTCTTGTAATCATACATGAAGAATGCAGCCATCTTGCCGGCACCGATGATAAACGGTATCAGCATCAACGGAGCCACGTCCTCGCCTCCTACAATCATGAAGAACGCAAACAGCCCGATGCTCCATGCCAACCATGCGACAGCCGACTGAAACCGTATCTTTCGCGGACGAGACTTGTAGAATTCAGCCGGAAGCGGGCGTCCCGACACAACCGACTCATATATCACGCGGTTGCGGTCTCTCTTGGTGCGGTAGATGAAATAGCATATAAAGAACACCATCATCACCGGAGCGAGAAACACTCCTATCACAGAAATAAGAGCCACCGGCGCCACAAATCCGGGCACATCATCATAATCCTCCTCAGGAATGTTGATATTGACGATTATATTTCCGGCAGAGTCTGCTTTCACATCCGACTTCACGATGCCCTCACGATCAGAATCGTTAATCACAATCTTCCGGAAAGAGGAATCATTCAATTGTTCCATCACCTCTTCGATGCGGTCAACCACTTCATCTCTCACATCAGAACGATGCCTGCCTGCGCATGACATAAGCAAAAATGCCATCACGGCAAAAAAAGTCAATTTTTTCATATCAGTTTTTTCCATTTTTTATTTTTCGTTTTATCGGTTAGATGCAACCCGCTCCGGAAAGGTTGCATCAACTAAACTTTTTCATCTCAACTATCGTTATTTTTTCAACAAATTTAATTGTTTTATGCAGGAAATCGCCCAAATTTCACTCAATTTCAGATAATAAGACATCGCAAAATGAAAATAATGTTTCGTTTGCTCTCGACTTATTCGTATCTTTGACTGCGTCTTAGATACTTTCGCTCGGCAAACTGAAAATAAATTTTTCGTTTGCTCTCGACTTATTCGTATCTTTGCAACAATTTATATAATGCACATTTTGTCTTTTTATGAAATTTAATCTACGTAAGATTGCTCTCTTACTTTGCGCCGCAATCACATTGGGGCTAAACGCCGGAGAGCTCGACAGCCTTTATTACAAGGTCGAGGGGCAGGTAAGCTTCAGTAGCGGAAAACACACTCCGTTCTGGCTCGTCAACAACCGTCAGGGGCTATCATCGATAGAAAAGAACAACGGGTATCTGCGTGCCGGATTGTTCCGCCACATTGACGATGAGAAACGATTCTCGTGGGGAGCCGGTGTGGATTTGGCGTGCGCCTACAATTTCACATCCTCATTTATCATCCAGCAGCTTTACGGCGAGGTAAAATACCGCTCGCTCAAGCTCATGGTGGGAAGCAAGGAAATTCAGGGCGAATTCAACAACCCGCGCCTAAGCAGCGGAAACCTTCTTTATAGCGGAAACGCACGCCCTATACCGCAAATAAGGGTCGGAATACCAAAATACACGATAGTGCCGTGGACCAAAAACTGGCTCTCGGTAAAGGGATATATCGCGTATGGAATGTTCACCGACGACAATTGGCAGAAAGATTTCATATCTCCCGGAGCCAAACACACCAAGCACGTGCTATACCACAGCAAGGGACTCTTCCTAAAAGTGGCTAATTTCGACAAATTCCCCGCATGGGTGGAAGGCGGACTGGAAATGGCTGCGCAATTCGGCGGACAGTCAATATCAGGTTCAAATGTGATCGATATGCCCAACAAGCTCAAAGACTTCTTCAAAGTGTTTTTCCCCACCAGCGGTGACTCAAACACTCCATTCGGAGAGCAGGCAAACGTATACGGCAACCATGTTGGAAGCTGGAACATAAAAGCAGGATGGAACATAAAGCCCGATCTCACCGCAAGCATTTATTACCAGCACTATTTCGAGGATCATTCAATGATGTTCTTCGACTATCAGTGGAAAGACGGATTGTGGGGCGTGGAAGTAGCTTTGCCTAAAAATCCGTTCGTGTCGACTGTGGTCTATGAATACCTCTATACCAAGGATCAGAGCAGTCCGGTGTACTGGGATCACACCGACAAAATTCCCGAGCAGATAAGCGGGCGTGACGACTACTACAACCACTACATTTACTCCGGTTGGCAGCACTGGGGAATGGGAATCGGAAATCCGCTCATCATTTCCCCAATCTACAATGCCGACGGCACCATCATGTTCAAGAACAACCGCGTCATAAGCCATCATCTCGGCTTCATGGGCAATCCCATAAACGAGCTCGAATACCGCGTGTTGCTGAGCTACACCCGCAGTTGGGGCACATACAGCTACCCCCTTGACGATGTGATGAAAAATGTGAACGGGCTTCTCGAAGTGACCTATTCGCCGAAACAGCTCCCCGGAGCTTCCGGAACCCTCTCATTCGGAATGGACGGTGGCGGATTGCTCGGCAGAAGCAACGGCGTGATGCTCACACTGAGAAAAACAGGATGGTTCTAAAAAACAACCTCTAAAAAAGAAACAAATGAAGAATATCAAGAAAATATGGCTCATAATCCTGGTGTGCATCACAGCATCAGTGTCGACCTCATGCAGAAAAATGTCGGAAAACGGCGATCTTGACGGACAGTGGCAGATACTCAGCATCGAATATCTCGCCGACGGCACCGTCACCACGCCCAAAGGCTACTATTATTGCCTTTTCCGGTCGGTAGTGAACCTTACCTCTCGCACCAATGCGCTTCAGGCAGGCAATCTGATTTACAAAGACCGCAAGCTCACCCTCTCCATGCCCTACTCCACCGTAGAGCAATTGGCGCCTTGGGGCATGAACGCCACCGAGACCACATTTGACGTCACAAGGCTATCAAAAGACAAAATGACTTTACAATCGGATTATGCTTTGATAGAATTCCGGAAATTTTAATTAACTTTGTAAACTTAAAATCCGTCTCTTATTAAACTATTAAATAACTGAAATGAAGGTACTGAAATTTGGTGGCACTTCAGTAGGAACCGTTGAAAGCCTGCGCAATGTAAAGGCAATTGTCGAGTCGCAGACTGAACCGGTGATTGTTGTGGTGTCAGCACTTGGGGGAATCACCGATCAGCTGATCAATACCGCCAAACTGGCAGCGAAAGGCGATATCTCACACCTTGAAAGCTATGCTCGCATAGTGGAACGCCATAGGGAGGTGATAAAGGGCATTGTGCCCGAAGCGCTTCAAATGGATGTGTTGTCGATCGTAAATCTCATATTGGAAGAACTGGGAAATATATATCGCGGAGTAAGCCTTATTAAGGACTTGAGCGACCGCACCCTTGACATTATTGTCAGCTACGGAGAACGCCTGTCATCGGTGATCATCTCGCGCATAATAAACGGCGCCATCCACTTTGACAGCCGCAATTTCATCAAGACCGAGAAGCGGTGGAACAAGCACGTGCTTGACAACGAGACTACCCAGAAATTGATTCACGAGGTTTTTGACACCGTGGATTTCAAAGTGGCGCTCGTGCCGGGCTTCATATCAAGCGACGCCAACGGCAATGTCACCAACCTCGGCAGAGGAGGCTCGGACTATACCGCAGCTATTCTCGCCGCATCGCTCAACGCCAACACACTTGAGATATGGACCGATGTCGACGGCTTCATGACCGCCGACCCACGAGTGATTAACGGTGCGCTGGTGATCGACCATCTGTCATTCACCGAGGCTATGGAGCTCTGCAATTTCGGAGCCAAGGTCATTTATCCTCCCACCATCTATCCGGTATTCCACAAGAATATCCCCATTCTCATCAAGAACACCTTCAACCCCGACGCCCCCGGCACTCGCATAAGCGACCGCCATCCGTCGCCTGAAGGAAAAGCCATCAAAGGAGTGTCGTCGATCAACGACACTTGCCTCATCACCATCCAGGGTGTAGGTATGGTGGGTGTTATCGGTATCAACTCCCGTATCTTCAACACACTCGCGCGCAACGGCATCTCAGTGTTCCTCGTGAGCCAGGGCGCCAGTGAGAACAACACCTCATTCGCTGTGAGAAACGCCGATGCCGACCATGCCATCGCAGTATTGAAAGAGCAGTTTGCTCCCGAGCTTCAGGACGGCACCCTCAGCGAAATCTCAGCCGAGTCCAACCTTGCCACCGTGGCAATCGTGGGCGAAAACATGAAGCATACCCCCGGTATCGCCGGAAAGCTCTTCAACACACTTGGGCGAAACGGTATCAGCGTCATCGCCTGCGCGCAAGGAGCCTCGGAGACCAACATATCATTTGTCATCGATCACAAAGACCTGCGCAAGGCTCTTAACGTGATCCATGACAGTTTTTTCTTGTCTGACACGCAGATCTTAAACCTGTTTGTTGTCGGAATAGGAAATGTGGGGCGGCATTTATTGTCGCAAATCCACGCTCAGGAAAAGAATCTTCTTGAGAACAAATCATTGCGCCTGCGCCTTGTGGGGCTTGCCAATTCAAAAAAGTGCGTTTTTGACCGCGAAGGCATAGATACCGAGAACTATCTCGAACGCCTTAACGAATCGGATATCGAGGCAACAACCGACAATATCCGCAACGGTGTAATCGGAATGAACATCTTCAATTCCGTATTTGTCGACTGCACCTCAAGCAAGGATATCGCAGGACTATATTTCGATATGCTCTCGCACAACGTCAACGTCGTAGCCGCCAACAAAATCGCGGCGTCATCAAAATATGACTCATATTCCAAGCTGAAGAAAATAGCACGGAAAAAGGATGTGAAATTCCTGTTTGAGACAAACGTCGGCGCCGGGTTGCCCATCATCAACACCATAAACAACCTCATCAATTCAGGCGACCGCATCCTGAAAATAGAAGCCGTGGTGAGCGGAACACTCAACTACATATTCAATGTCATCAGCAGCGATGTTCCACTCAGCCGAGCCATAGAGATGGCACAGGAAGCCGGATACACCGAACCTGACCCGCGCATTGACCTGAGCGGCATCGATGTGATAAGGAAGCTTGTGATTCTTGCACGTGAGGCGGGATATGTGGTGGAACAGGACAACGTGGTGAGAAATCTGTTTATCCCCGACGAATGTTTCGAAGGCGAGGCAAAGGATTTCATTGCCAACGTGACTAAAATCGACGCTGACTTCGAGCAAAAAAGAGCCGAGACCGAGAGAGAGGGCAAAAACCTGCGGTTTGTAGCATCGCTCAACAAGGGAAATGTGAGCGTAGGACTTCAGGCGGTAACCCCTGACCACCCGTTCTTCAACCTCGCCGGAAGCAATAATGTGGTGCTCATCACTACCGAGCGTTACAATGAGTATCCTATGGCTATAAAAGGCTATGGCGCGGGCGCCGAAGTCACAGCCGCCGGCGTGTTCTCTGACATTATCGGCATTGCCAACATACGATAACCGCAACTGACAATGAAATATATAATTGTTTTAGGTGATGGAATGGCCGACGAACCGGTCAAGGAGCTGGGCGGCAAGACTCCCCTTCAAGCTGCCGACACTCCGGTCATGGATATGCTCGCCCGCAAGGGACGTTGCGGATTGGTGAAAACCGTTCCGGAAGGCATGCACCCCGGAAGCGAGGTAGCCAATATGGCAGTTTTAGGCTATGACGTGGCTAATCTTTTTGAGGGCCGCGGCGTGCTTGAAGCCGCAAGCATGGGTATCGACGTTCCGGAAGGATATATGGCGATGAGATGCAACCTCATCAACATCACCGACGGAAAAATCAAGAACCATTCAGCCGGACACATCTCAACCGAAGAAGCCACAGCGCTCATCAACGCGCTCAATGACGAGCTCGGCAACGATACGGTAAAATTTTACCCAGGCATCTCCTACCGCCATCTTCTATTGATCAAGGGGGGCGACAAGCGCATAAGCTGCACACCTCCCCACGATGTGCCCGGAGCCACAGCTTCAGAGGTGATGGTCAAAGCCGACTGCCCGGAAGCCGAAGCCACAGCCACGCTTATAAACAGACTCATCACTAAATCGCAGGATATACTTAAAGACCATCCCGTGAATCAGAAACGCCGTCAGGAGGGTAAAGACGCGGCAAACAGCATCTGGCCATGGTCTCCGGGCTATCGCCCCGCCATGCTCCCCCTTTCGCAAAAATATCCTATCAATAACGGAGCGGTCATCTCAGCTGTCGACCTCATCTTCGGCATCGGAGCATACGCAGGACTGAAAGCCGTGACCGTAGATGGCGCCACCGGGTTATATGACACCAATTACGAAGGGAAGGCACAAGCCGCTATCGAAGCGCTGCAAGGCGACACCGATTTCGTGTTTCTTCACGTAGAAGCGAGCGACGAAGCCGGTCATGAAGGTGATGCCATGCTGAAAAAGCTGACGATAGAATATCTTGACCGCAGAATACTCAAGCCGATCATGGATGCAGCATCCACATTAAGCGAGCCTCTCGCTATAGCGGTTCTCCCTGACCATCCTACTCCATGCCGTCTTAAGACCCACACTTCCGACCCCGTGCCGTTTCTCATCTATAAGCCCGGCTCAACAGCCGACAACGTAGAGTCATTCAGCGAATCCACAGCCTCGCAGGGTGGCTACGGAGTCATTGACGCATCTCAGTTTATGGGTCTTTTATTTTCTTAAACATTGACTTATGAAATATTATAGCACCAACCACCAGTCAGATAAGGTTTCACTATCAGAAGCCGTGGTACGCGGACTCGCTCCCGACCGAGGACTGTATATGCCTGAAAAAATCCCCACCATTCCGGCTGCGTTCTTCAAGCACATAGGAGAAATGACGCTGGAAGAGATCAGCTATGTAGTTGCCAACACCCTGTTCGGCGAGGATATCGACTCGTCAATACTCAAAAAGATAGTTTCAGAGACCCTCAATTTCAACATTCCGCTCAAAAAGGTGGATGACAACAAGTATTCTCTTGAGCTGTTCCACGGACCCACACTTGCATTCAAGGATGTGGGCGCACGGTTCATGGCAAGACTGCTCGGATACTTCAATTCACAGGAGGGCTCGGAAGAGGTGAATGTGCTTGTCGCCACATCAGGCGATACAGGCAGCGCCGTGGCTAACGGATTTCTCAATGTGCCAGGCGTCAACGTATATGTGCTCTATCCACATGGCAAAGTGAGCCGCATTCAGGAAGCTCAGTTCACAACACTCGGCGCCAATATCACGGCAATTGAAGTCGACGGCACATTTGACGACTGCCAGGCATTGGTAAAATCGGCATTCATGGATGCCGAGCTGAATGAAGCGATGAAACTCACCTCGGCAAATTCAATCAACGTGGCGCGCTTCCTTCCCCAGATGTTCTACTATTTCCATGCTTATGCGCAGTTGGTAGCGTCAGGCGTGAAAGGCAACGAAGTCGTTGTAGCCGTACCAAGCGGCAACTTCGGCAATATCTGCTCGGCTCTTATAGGCAAACGCATGGGGCTCCCCATAAAACGCTTCATCGCCGCCAATAACCGCAATGACGTGTTCTACCAATATCTGCAAACGGGTCAATACACTCCCCGCAAATCAGTAGCTACCATCGCCAACGCCATGGATGTGGGCGATCCGTCCAACTTCGCGCGCATACTGGACCTCTACGGAAATTCCCATGCCAACATACTCTCCGACATAAGCGGATGCACCTACACTGACGAGCAGATCGCAGAAACGATCAATGCCACTATGAAAGAGAACGGTTATCAGCTTGATCCTCACGGAGCGGTAGCCTACAGGGCGCTATGCGAGCATCTGGCACCCGGCGAGACCGGCATTTTCCTTGAAACCGCACATCCGGCAAAATTCAAGGAAACCGTAGAAAACATCACCGGTACCGAAATAGGAATACCCGACAGGCTGTCAGCATTTATGAAGGGAGAAAAGCGGTCAGTGAGAATGAGCGCGCAGTTCCCGGCATTCAAGAAATACCTGCTGTCGCGACAAGAGAAAGCATGACATCCATAGAAACGATTCCATTTTACGTGCCAATTTCTCAACATCTTTATATTTTTGAGAAAATTGGCACGCAATTTGCTATGTGAATTTCGTTCAATGACAATATCATATCATTAGCAGATGAATCATACTGAAGAAGATCAACCGCGATTTATCGCACTCAATCAGATTGAAATAAACATCAATGGAGAGATGACCAAGCCCGATTATGACGCGCTGCCCATTCTCCCCACCCATAATCTTGTGCTCTTTCCGGGAGTCACCACCCCGCTCATTTTAGTCAGAGCATCATCACTCAAACTCGCCAAGATGGCGGCTGACACCCAGACACCCATCGGAGTGATATGCCAACGAAATGCCGATATTGAAAATCCGGGCATCAACGACTTGTATCCTTACGGTGTGGTCGCCGATGTGATAAAGGTATTTGAACTTCCCGACGGACAGCACACGGCTCTCGTGAAAGGCAGAGAGAAAATCATGATTGACGCACTGCAACCCGAGCAAGTGGACAGCAATGATTTCTTGCGTCTTAAAGTGATCAGGGTGAAGGATCAGAAACCGCGTTCCGGCGACAAGACTTTTGCCGCCCTTTTCGATGCCATAAAGGATCTTTCACTCAAATTGATCGCCGAAATGGACGGTCCTGACGAATTTGCCCACAACATAAAGAATCATCCCGACAAAATCGGCTTGATCAATATGCTGTGCAGCCAGTCGCCATTCAGCTCCGAGCAAAAAATGCTGTTCCTCGAAGAAGAGAGCATAAAAGAGAGAGCCAAGAAACTCCTCGCTGCACTCACCGAACAGGAGAGTATGTTTCGCGTCACTCACAAAATCCAGTCTGACGCTCGTGCCCATTTTGACCAGAACCAGCGACAGGCATTCCTCCAGCAGCAGATGGAAGCTATCAGGCAGGAACTATACGGCGACAATGACGATGACCAGGACGCACTGAGAAAACGTGCCGAAAATGTAAAGTTCAGCGAAGCCGCAGCCAAAGCCTTCGCCAAAGAGCTTGACAAACTTGGCAGACTGAATCCACAAAGCCCCGATTATGCCGTACAATACTCATATCTTGAAACTCTGCTCGACCTTCCGTGGGAAAAATATTCAGTCCTAAACGAGGATATAGCAATCGCTACTGAACAGCTCGATAAAGACCATTTCGGACTTCCGAAGGTGAAAGAGCGCATTCTCGAGCAGATTGCAGTACTCCTCAATAACCCCGGTGGCAAAGCGCCTATCCTATGCTTCGTAGGACCTCCCGGAGTCGGCAAAACATCATTGGGACAGTCTATCGCAGCCGCTTTGGGACGCTCCTATCAGCGTGTATCGCTCGGTGGCTTGCATGACGAAGCGGAGATACGCGGACACCGCCGCACCTACATCGGAGCGATGCCGGGACGCATCATTGATGCCATAAAGCGTGCGGGTGATTCCAATCCCGTGCTGCTGCTTGATGAAATAGATAAAATCGGAGCCGACTTCAAGGGCGATCCCTCAGCGGCGCTTCTCGAAGTGCTTGATCCGGAACAAAATTGCCATTTCCATGACAACTATGTCGATGTGGACTATGACTTGTCGAAAGTGCTCTTCATCGCCACCGCCAATACACTGTCCACACTGTCGCAACCGCTGCTTGACCGTATGGAGATCATCGACCTCTCAGGCTATCTGCTGGAAGAGAAAGTGGAAATCGCCAAGCGTCACCTGCTCCCGCGTGTCATAAAAGAGCACAATCTCAAGCCTAAGGATGTCAATATCACCGATGAAGCCTTGGTGGACATTGTCGAAAAATACACTTCCGAAAGTGGAGTACGCCAATTGGAAAAGACCATTTCCAAGATAGTGCGTAAAGTGATTCTTGCACGTATGCAAGGCAAAAAGGTGCCGGCAAAAATCCAGCCCAAGCATCTCCACGATCTCTTAGGAGTGGAAAAATACAACAAGGACCGCTACGAAGGCAATCAATTTGCCGGTGTGGTGACAGGACTTGCATGGACTGCCGTGGGCGGCGAGATTCTGTTCATCGAATCATCATTGGCTAAAACCAAAGGTGAAAAACTGACTCTCACCGGAAATCTCGGCAATGTGATGAAAGAGTCGGCTACAATCGCCCTCCAATACATAAAGAGCCATTCAGCCGAGATAGGGATTGACGATGAACTGTTTGAAAAATACCAGCTGCATATCCATGTTCCGGAGGGAGCCATTCCAAAAGATGGTCCATCAGCAGGAATTACCATGGCTACATCAATCGCATCGGCATTCACACGACGCAAAATACGTCCGTGCCTCGCCATGACAGGGGAAATCACCCTTCGAGGGAAAGTACTGCCGGTGGGTGGCATAAAAGAAAAAATCCTTGCGGCAAAACGTGCCGGCATCACCGACATAGTTTTGTCGGGCGACAATAGAAAAGATATCGCCGAAATCGATGCGATCTATGTTCAAGGATTGACCTTCCACTATGTCACCACAGTGATGGAAGTGCTCAACATAGCCCTTCTTGACGAAACCGAAGGAAGCTTGTAACGGAATTATAATCTCAGAAACAAACATAATATAGGCTGCCCGACAATCGTCAGGCAGCCTATATTCGTTGTGTCATTACCGACTTTATAAGCCGTTATATTGATAAACAGTATACTACAGATTGATTTTGACACCTACCTGAAGGAGACCCTGAGCTCCGAAACCGGCTTCGCCGAAGAGAGCGATCTGCGGAGTGATTCCTACATAAGCTCCGATTGGTGAGATCTGGAAAGCAAAATAGCCCTTATTCTTAGAATCACCTTCGTAGGTTTGATGAGTGATCACCGAACCGATACCCACGTGACCATACAGAGTAACAATGCTGTTACGATAGTAATTATACTTACCATTCAGCATAAGTACGTGGTAATAGAACTTATTCTCAGAAAAATGCTTGCGTGATGTGCTTGAGAATGAATATGACGGACCGATAGTGAATCCAGGAGCCACATTGAAGTTAGCGCCAAAGTTGACGGCACCCCATGCAGTGTTTACATCACCACCGCCATCGTGGCAGTCCATAGCGTCCATCTGAGTGTATCCACCGTAACTTGCAGTCAAATCAAATGCATGAGCCTGTGATGCTGAGAATAATCCAACAGCTGTCAGCAATCCTACTAAAAATTTTTTCATTTTAATTTTATTTTTAATGTTGAAAATATCTTACAATATGCTTAACAACATTAAATGCATAATGGTTGAAACAACCCTGACTTTTTACTTAAAAAATATGGAAAAACAGGTGATTCCGTCATCACAGGTTTCCAATGAAAAGCGGCATCCGTGCTTATGGAGCACCTCGCTGATAAACATCAAGCCTATCCCCTGACCGTTGCTCTTGGTTGAGAAGAACGGACTGAACAATTTTTCAGCCGCTTCGGCTGAAATACCGGGACCATTGTCGGCAATCACCACCGACGGGGGCACGGCACAAGTAGTCACCGACACCTCTCCATCGGCACCCACACTCTCCACAGCATTCTTCACTATGTTTATAAGCACCTGCTCAAACAGCACTGAATCAACCTCAACGTCAATAGGCATTTCGGAAAGCTCCATCGAGAACCGTATGTCATGCTTGACACACATACTCTCCAGAAGCACTCGGCAGGACGACACCACATTGTTAAGGTCGGCATGACTGAGATTGGCGTCGGGAATCTTCACGACATTAGCGAAATTGGTAATGAAGCCACTGAGCGACGCACATCGCTGCCGGCACACATCAAGCGCCTCGGTCATTGCCGGGTCAACACCTTCCTCCTCCATCACATCGCCCACAGTGTCGATCACGGAGCGTATGCCACCCATAGTGTTGTTCACCTCATGAGCTATCACTCTTATCACTTTCTCGTAGGATTTCTTTTCAGCTTTCATCACCTCTTCCGTGAGGCGTTCAATCAATATGAACGGATGACGATAGCCTTTGTCCATAAAGGAAAGACGTGAACAGCGGTATATCATCGATGTGTTCAACCTCACGGTCAAAGTCTCGTCATTCTCAAGCCTCGACAGCACACTGCCCAACTGAGAGCGACACTCGTTCAAGCTCTTCCCACTGAGATTTTCCCTGGAATCGTAACCCAGGAAATTGGCAGCTGCATTATTTGCCGTAGCTATTTTCCCGTCATCATCGAGGATAAGTATGCCCATAGGCGACTCCCCTATCAACAGGTCAAGAAAATGATTCTGCTCCCTCACGTGCAAGCGTTCCTCCTTGAGGGCGCTCATCATGCCGTTGAACATATCCACAATCCTGTCGGCTTCATATTGTCCAACCCGCGAGAGGCGGCTGCTGAAATCCTGTCCACGCAACAAGTCCACGCCGTTGGCGAGCGATCTCATGGGCTTCACTGTCATTCTATAAAGCGGAATAAGCAACAGTATATTCAAGCCCAACGCTCCGGCAAGCAGATAAAAACTCCAGCCATATTCCGGAAAATCAAGATAGCTCACGGCAACCGCCGCTGCAAGAATACACACTGTCATCAACAGAAAAACCCACAACACTCTCATGACTCAGGCTACTTTTATAAGGTTATCCTATATTTTTCCATTCGCCTATAAAGCGACTGCCGGCTGATGCCAAGCAATGCCGCGGCTCTCGACACATTGCCGCCCGACTTGCTCAATGCCGACTCAATAGAGGATCGCTCGACATCATTCAGCTTTTTGTCGCTTGAAATGATATTCCCCGAAGTGGGCGTCTCTACATACTGGCTTTTGAAATCCATGTCGGTGAGACGCGGCTTGTCGGTGACAAGCAGTGTGCGGGAGACAAGGTTTTTCAATTCCCTTATATTTCCAGGATAAGGCAGTGTCTTCAGATACTCCATAGCCTCTTCCGACACCTCGGGCTTCATCCTGTCCTGATTCGCGCAAAATTGCGATATCAGATGATCGACGAGAAGAGGAATATCATCCACGCGCTCACGAAGCGGCGGGAGCACCACCGTGATGAGATTGATGCGGTAGAACAAGTCCTCACGGAATGTGCGCTCAGCCACCATCTTGGCAAGGTTGGCATTGGTGGCACATATCACTCTCACGTCCACTTTGCGCGGAGTGCTGTCGCCAAGCATTTCAAATGTCTGTTCCTGAAGCACCCTGAGCAACTTGACCTGACTGTTAAGATCCAGCTCACCGATTTCATCAAGGAAAACGGTGCCCTTGTCGGCAACGGCAAACCGCCCCTCGCGATCAGCCACAGCTCCGGTAAAGGCGCCTTTCTTGTGCCCAAACATCTCGCTCTCAAACAGCGACCTCGATATACCGCCGAGATTGACCTTCACCATCTGATGAGCGCGCCGGCGGCTATTGCGGTGAATAGCTTCAGCTATAAGTTCCTTGCCGGTGCCGTTCTCACCCATGATCAATACCGAGGCATCGGTATTCGCTATACGCTCGATAGTGTCAAGCACATTGAGCAATGCCGGCGACTTGCCTATTATGAACGAGCGGTCGAAACCGGATTCAGCCGCCACACTCTCCTGATTCAATTCAAGAGCTGTAGAGATGCGGTGAAGCAGCATCTTATTGTCCCACGGCTTGGTGATGAAATCAAATGCTCCGGCATGGATGCCCTTCACCGCGAGAGGGATACTGCCCCAAGCCGTCATCAATATAACAGGCACATCGGGGTGGAAGATCTTGATCTGCTTAAGAAGCGTCAAACCCTCATCGCCCGACGTGGCTCTTGAAAAATTCATGTCGAGCAACACCAGATCGGGACGCGTACCACGCACAATCTCCATCGCCTCATCAGGACATGAAGCCAAAGCGGCTTCATATCCGTTTCTCCCAAGCAGGAGTTTCAGCGACAGCCTCACGGCATTATCATCATCTACAACAAGTATCATAAGCGCAAATTTATAAAAAATTATATTTTTAACGCATCACAATCTTCTCAATATCCGCCTCTATTCCGGTATTGCGGCTAAAATCCCACAATGTGAGGCTACGGAGCTGATAATAATAGTACCAGTATCGGTAAAGCTGATTGATATAAGCCTGACGCGACTCATCCTTGCTCACCTGTGAGTCATTGAGATCGAGAGTCGAGATTTTTCCTATCATGAATGTCTCCACATTGGTGTCGTAGCGTTTCTGTGCGATGGTGTCGGCACGAAGCGATATTTCAAGTTGGCGCTGCTGATTGTTGAAGCGCTCGACAAGCACAAACAGATCCTGGTCAAAGTCCATTTGTTCCTTTCTCAGGCGGCTTTTCACAACATCGCGATTGCTCTCGGCTACCTTCACGGCTCCACGGCGTTTACCCCAGTCAAGGATGGGTATTTTGAAGCCTATTTCCAGAACCTGATTATCTTTCAGCTTATCGTAAGCCGAACGGAATTCATCGGCGGTTCCGGTATAACCGATCTGGGCAAACATGGTTATCTCCCGACGGTTGCCTTTAGCCTTTGCCACCGAATATTCAGCCTCAAGCTGGCGGCGGCGTATGTTCTTAGTGAAATAATTGTTGGCATGGGCTTTCTCGATCACATCGCCATAAGTGATCAGAGTCTCGGGAATATCCTCGGGCACCACAGGCTCAAGATTCACCGACTCGTCAAGATCCAGGAATGAACGCAGCTTAAACATAGCCGCCTGGTAATCGCTCTCGCAATTGGTCATAGATGACTGGGCGTTGAGCTTGTTCAGTTCAAGTTGCAGCAGATCGTTCTCGCTTATCTGCCCCATGGCGCGCTTAGCTTTCGCCACCTCATATAGCTTGGCAGCATTTTCAAGATTCTGACGGGCTATGCTCACATTCTCCTTGGCAAGCAAAAGATTAAAGAAATTGTCGATTGTGGAGATCGCCACATCCTCGGTAGCGCTCAGGAATCGCGCTTTAGCCTCTTCGTAACGCACCGGTTCGATCTTGCGGTCCCATTTTATCCTGTTCACTCCAAATATTGGCTGACTCAACGTAAGTGCCACCGGCACCGACATGAACCGGTTATACTTATGCCCGTCAAGCTGACGCAGGAAGTCGATCGACGTGTTCAGCGAAAGTTTACCTCCGGTGAGCCATATATTCTGATCGATCGACACCTCTCCGCTCATCTGCAAGTTGTTGTTGCGCACAAATGTGTAGGATCCATCCTCCTGCTGATAGGCGCTGTAACTTTTGCGATAGCTGGGGAGAGTGGCGTTAAAGTTCATCTCAGGGAGAAGATCGGCACGGTAGGTTCGATAGCTCCAATAGGAGGTCTTCAACTCGTTAAGCGCCACTGCGGCATCCACGCTCTGCACTCTCGCCGTGATTATCGCCTCTTCAAGGGTTATGAGTCGGGTATTTGACTCCTGAGCATTCGCCGAAAAACCGGCGAATGCAAGGAGAACCGCTAAAATTGCTTTATAATTCATCATCATTATCTTCTTCAGTTTTAGAGGGTGTTTATTCTTCCGAAAGAGCCTGTGCCGGCTGAAGCTTCATAGCCTTATATGCCGGAATCGCGATTCCGAGCGCCACCATCAACGCCATCAGTCCCCATGAGATGAGCACGCACACAGTGAACCTTACAGGCTCAAAATAAGCTCCGCCATAATTTGAGTTCAATTCGAAATAGGTCAACGCATAGTCCAGCACTGCGGCAAGCGGCACAACCACCAGCAACAGCAACTCGCCCTCGCCTATCATGCGGCGGAACACGTCGCCCGAGGTTGCACCATTGACTTTGCGTATGGCAATCTCACTCACACGCTGCTGAGTGCGGAACCAGAATGTGCCGAGCAGACCCAAAAATATGTTCAACAACAGAAATACAATCCCCACTATATTGTTGCGGGTGTCATTGTAATTCGACCGCTGGAACTGGTCACGTATGTCGTCAAATGATTTTACCGACGAGATATAATAATTTCCCACCCGAAGGCTTTTCCAAGAGTCAGCCATTATATTTTCGGCAAAATCCTTATCCATATTCTCCTTGACCCTGACCACAAGTTCATTAAGGTGATAATAGTATTTTTCCGGATAAGTCCACACCATTGACACCGAGTTGACCCCTTGCGAGAAATCGCTGTATCTCACCACTTCAATCGCGGCTCCGAGCTCAAGAGTGTCGCGGTTCGCCGAATTGGAAAACTCCCTGCCCACAAAAGGGTCAAGATGCTCTACCCCTTGATGGCGGAACATATTGTCGGACGCAAGAAACAAGTGAGGATTCTTCGCAAGCATATCGGCAAGCTGTTCAGGAGTCTCACCGTTAGCGCCTCGATACTTGAACACCTTGATAAAATCAGGACTCACATAACGGCGAAGGCAGTAGCCGCCGGTGGAAAATGTATCGACTGTCATGATGGTCCCGCTGTTGCTGCCATTGTAAGGATAGGCATTCTGACCAAGTCCCACAGCCTCTATTTCCGGACGAATCTTCAACCGGTTGACAAGAGCCACAAGATCATCATTCTTCTTTTCTTCTGATTCGTAAGGAACATAATCAGGGCTTTTTTCACTCAACATGTCAAAACCAAGAAGATAGCAGTGTTCGGTATCAAAACCGCGCGGCTCATTGTAGGTGGCTAATCTCGTATACCCTTCGTCGGCAATATACCATATAACCACGCTGACAATCAACAATTCTACGGCAAGCCACACATTACTCTGCCACTCGTTGGATATCTGTTTCAATAATTTACGTTTCATCGCGGCACATTATTTGACTTTATTATTCAAGGCATTGACCACATTCACACGCGATGCTTTCCACACCGGCATACCCGCGCTAAGCAGATTGAGCAGGAAGCAGAACAACAACGCCCATCCAAATGTGGACCAATGAATCAATATCTCAAGATTCACACGTCCCGATCCGAAAAGTCCCTCTTTCCAGATCAACGCGAAAATCACACTCAACCCCAATCCAAGCACTCCGGCAATGAGACTTATGATCAGATTCTCAATGAAGATATCGGTAATGATGGCGCCGCGTTTCGCGCCAAACGCCCTTCTCACTCCAATCTCTTCCCTGCGACGACGCAGACGGCTGTGAGTCATGTTGCTGAGATTGATTGCCGGGACAATGAGAAGGATGGAGAACACAATCAATTTGCCACGTTCCACACTCTCCATGTCGGGATTCATATTAGCCCACGGCGTATTTGCCGCCACATATTGAGTGTAGGGGCGCCCGCGCTGGATGAAATTCCATCCTCCGAGCTTTATCTCATCGCCGAATTTAGCGAAATTCTCCGTAAGCTCATCTCTTATTTTTCCGAAATCACCGGCATTTTCGGCAAGAATTATCACGCTCAAGCCTCCCATGTAGTCACACCAGGAGAAATCGCCAACATTGGTGGTGGTAAATGGCACCCATGCCTTGGCGTATGCCTTATCGGCAAGCTCCGACACATCTTCAACCACCCCGCACACATTGTAGGGCACATGATTGATGAGCAACTGACGCCCCACCACATCGACCGATTTATAGAGTTTCCGTGCAAGCTCCTCGCTGATGACCACCACCGGAATGCCCGATTCGAAATCGGCTCGCGTGAACGGCTTTCCGGCAATGAACGTAAAGTCCATCACATTCCAGAAACGGTCGTCGACATCGCGAAGATCAGCACCGAAACTCCCCTCTCCGGGAAGCGAGAACGCAGCTTCTGAAGGATGAACCACAAATGCAGTGACCGCTTCGGGGGTTTCAAGGGGATAGAATACCTGCTTCACCGTATTGAATCCAAGCGGACCGTTGGAACTGTCTTCCGTGCCCCAAGTATCATGGGATATGCTTCCGTACTTATATACAAGCCACCGGTCACGGTTGCTTTCCGGCGAGAATGACGAGACTTTCACTTCATCCATCATCACGATCACCATGATGAGCAGGATAGCAAGCGCCGTTCCGATAATGGAAACGACACTCACCACCGGCTGCTGTCGGATTGAAGCTAAAGCCTGTTTAAAATAATTGTATCTCATAGTTGCTTATTTTACCTGACGACCGTCAAAGAAACGAATGATGCGGTCGGTCAATTTAGCCTGTTCTTCATTATGTGTCACCATGACGATGGTGCGGTTATCCTCTTTGTTGAGAGTGTGGAGCAGCTCCATCACTTCCGTACCCATCTTTGAGTCGAGGTTACCGGTAGGTTCGTCGGCAAGGATTATCTCGGGATTTCCCACGATGGCACGGGCGATAGCCACACGCTGGCACTGTCCGCCCGACAACTGCGACGGCATGTGACGCATACGGTGGCTCAATCCCACGCGGTCAAGCACCTCCTTGGCACGGCGGCTGCGTTCGGCAGCACTCATCGAACGATAGAGCAACGGCAGCTCAACATTGTCGATCACATTGAGCGAATTGATGAGATGGAAACTCTGGAACACGAATCCGAGTTTGGCGTTTCGGAATGCAGCGAGCTTCTTGTCGCTCATTTTCTGAAGCGTTGTGCCGTCGATGGTCACCGTGCCGCTTGTAGGCTCGTCGAGCAGACCGATTATATTAAGCAGTGTGGACTTTCCGCATCCTGAGGGTCCCATGATGCTCACAAATTCGCCCTTTTCGATATCAATGTTCACATTTTCAAGAGCCAGAGTTTCAATTTCGTCAGTGCGGTAGATTTTGTTAATACCTTCAAGTTTAATGATTGCCATAATATTCTGATTTTTTTATTTGTTTTCAAAAATTAATTTCTATTCGGAGAGATAGAGTATTTATTCATCTTTAAGAGCATCCACCGGATTGGTGCGGCTTATGCGGCGCGCGGGGATATAGATGCCTATCGATACCGTGATAATCAGAGCCACATAGATGATTCCGGAAACCACCCAAAAATGTGACCAAAAGAAATCACACCATTGCGGCAACACCGATATTATTGTGTCGGAATGTCCCCAGAACACACCCTCGGCTTCATATAGCCCATGCTTCTTTGCATAGATGCAATATAGTCCGCATCCTATGATCCAGGCAAGCGTGGTCATGATCCACCCTTCGCTCATTATCTCCCGAAGCACGTAGCTCGGAGTGGCGCCGAAGGAACGCATCACGCCGGTGTCGCGGCTGCGGGTTCTCGTCTGCAAGTAGAATGTTCCGATAATGCCGAGGCACAGATTCACGAAGAAGAAGAGCGCCAACGCAAGCGAAATCACATATTTGTTTCTTGTCTCACGAGCGGTTGAATCACGACGGTCCTCAAATGTCATCGGAGAGTGGGCATATACATTTCCGGCTTTAAGCTCGGAGTTTACAACCGGCGAATAGTCGACGATGAACCTGTCGGGATTCACACCCGGTTTAAGCCTTATCACAATCTTAAGATCGCCTGCATACTTGACCTTTCTCTCCTTATCATATTTGTAGATAATGGGGCTGCGTCCCATATAGGAGCGGTAGATAGCTTCATCAGTCACTCCGGCGATAAGTTTATTGCGGTCCCAGTCAAAGTGTTTTGCTGTGGAATCAGTGCCTTCATTAAGATAATGTCCCAACGGATTAATGCCGGGGTGCATGATATCGCCCACGCTGCGGCTTATGATTATATCGTTGCCTGACACCGGCGGCTCGTTGAACACATTGCCGTCAAGCCCTTTTATGCCGAAAGTTTTGAAAAAATCAGTGTTAGGGAAAAACTTTACCACCACATAACATCCGTCGGCTGAGTCCTTGGGGAAGCTGCTCACATTCAAAGAGCCGCTCTCAAATATCTGAAACGAAGTTATAGTAGCCGTCTCCACCTGCTGATTGCTTCTCACCTTGTCGAGCAGACGATGCACGTCGTCCATGCGGGTTTCGGCGCTCGCCTCGTCATAGCCCCTGCCGCCTTCCGGAATTTCCAACAGATCCAAAGTCACAAGACGATCCACATCATATCCTGAGTCGAGCGAGAAATAATAGCCCGAAACGATTGCAGGATCAAGCACAACCCAAGCGACTATAGTGATGAGGATAAGCTCGATCAACACCCACGCGTTGCGACGGCGGCGAGCCCAGAGATTCTTAAAAATCAACTTTATCATAATTCTATTTCTTAGCATTAATGGATGAAACAATAGGACGGCGCAGAGCAAACTTCACCGGAATGTATGCCGAGAGAATGTTCAATATTATGCATATCAGCAACGCGCCGAGGAACACCGCAGGAGCAAAAAGCATTTCGCCTGTCACTTCAGCCTCAACAATGTCGCCGAGATAGTTCCAACTGTTGCCTACCAATCCGAGAATGGTTCCCTTAAATGAATAGAGTACTATCCATGCCACTACAAGCCCCACCAGTCCGCCGAAAATTGTGAGAATAAGGTTCTCAAACATCACCTGCCGGCATAATTCCGACTTGCTGCCGCCGAAACTGCGACGCAATCCCATCTCTGCCATGCGGCGATCCATCTGCCCCCCTATCATGCCGCTTATATTTATAGCAGGTATGATCAGAAGCACAAGCAGCAATGTGAGATACGGTTTTATATTAGCCAGCAGATCGGTCTCCTCATTGTTCTCTCTGAACACCATTTCAGTGTTGCTCACAAACTCGTTGACTCTCGTGACCCAACCTGTGGTATCGGCTGCATTGATCTTGCGGAGCATATCCTCCATCTCTGCCTTAAATGCCTCTTTTTGCTCATCATCTTTCAGTTTGAAGGCAAGCATATATCGTCCCAGAAGACGTCTTGCATTGTTTTGATTTGACATTCTGGTATAACCATCCTCCGCTGTATAAGGGCTGAAGATTTGGGCGAATGAGCTGTCAAACATCGAAGTGCCCGGCTTCACAATCCCCACAATCTTAAAGTTTATGTAGCCAAACGTGATATCCTTACCGACTGCCGACTCCGGACTGCCATAAAGACGGTTGGCGACATCCTCGGAAATCACCGCACATTTTATCCCCGCATCCATCTCAGCCTCTGAAAACGGACGACCTGCAAGAAACTCATATTCATACAGCTTGAAAAAATTCGGGTCGACGATGTTTCTCAGCACTTTGAAGTCGCCGCTTCCGTCGGCAGGCTGCACAAATGTAGCCATCGTGAACGACATCACCGACATATATTCATAATTGTGCAGCTTAGAGATAAATTCATCGACAAAAGGCAACCCGAGAGTTCCCATCGACTCACTGCTAGTGGCATCGTGGCGCACTGATATATTTTTAATGTACATTGTGGTGTCGCGGTTATATTCAGGATATATCGGCGCCAGTCTCACATAATAGAGGATAGCAAAAATCATGGTAAATGCCACCGCAAACGCCACACCGCCCACGTAGAGAGAGGTGAATCCCGGATTGCTTCGAGCCTCTTCGACGGTTTGCTTAAATGATTGGACTAAATTCATAATCACACTGTTTTTTTATATCTTTCCGTTTTTTAATTACTTCACTTTCACTTTAGAAGAGTCCTTGAAACGCTTCATGTCGTTAAGAACCACCTTTTCTCCCGGCTGGAGCCCGCTGATAACCTCGACATACTCATAATTGCTTTCTCCCAGCCTCACTGTGCGGCGCTCGAGTTCATCGTCGGAAGTCATCACAAACAGCTCGTAGGAGCCCGGACCTGTGTAAAATGTGCCGTTCTTTATGCGTGTCACATCCTCCATCAGGTCGCACAAGATGTAGACGTCAGTCTTAAGTCCGGAACGCAAACCGCTGTAGTTGTCATCGTCAAGACGCACAGTGAATGAAATGACACCGTTGCGGGATAGCGGAGTGACATTTGCCACAAATCCCGGAAGCTGCTGTCGACCTAACTTCACCATCGCTTTTGACCCCACGCCTATACGGTCGCCATAGGAATCGGCAAGCTCGCCATCCACCTTAAAGTGGCTGAGATCGGAAATTATGGCTATCTGCTCCCCTTCCGAAATCTTCTGCCCTATCTGGTCGTTGACATAAGTGAGAGTAGCCTTTCTCGGAGCTCGTATGCGGGCATCGTCAAGAGTGCGGTTCATCTCACCGAGATTCTTTTCGGCTATGTTTATCTCAAGATTTTTCACTTTAAGATCGGCATCAGTGATGCGGCGCTCGCTCTGAAGCTTCTGACGCATCTGCTCAAGCTCCAATTTTCCGGTGTTGAACTTCAATTCAGCCTCCTTCACCTTATCGCCTGTGCCCGACCCGAGACTGTCGAGATAGCGTTCATTGCGGAGTTCGACCTCCATGCGGTTCACCGCCATCTCCTTTACTTTCACCTGCATCGCGAGATCCTTGATTTTTGTGTCATTATTCACTTGCTGCTGGTCGAGTTCATATCGCTTCATCTGAATCTGATCCTTGAGCTTGTTAAGTTCCGTCTCGGTGCTCTGCAAGTCAAGCCTCAACAACGGAGTGCCCACATCCACGCTGTCACCGGCTTTGCAATACACCTCAACCACGCGTGTGCTGATCGGCGAAGTTATAATCTCTTCAAAAGCCGGCACCACTTTTCCCGAACCGGTGATTGAAGTCTGGATTGAACCGGTATCAACCGTGGCAAGCATCAAGTCACTTCGGCTCACACTTGCACGCATAACCACCATCAGCACCACTGACAATATCACCACAACGGCGCCTCCTATTATATAAGGAAGCATCTTCTTAATTTTTGCACGTCTCTGTTCTTCTTTAGATATCTGTCTGTCCATTTATTAAAAATTTTTCTTTATGCCAATTAATATGCATTTACCGCGCCAAAAATATAATTGTCTAATTATCATTACTTTAGTATTTTCTTAGTTGTCCGAAAGCGGACACTTTTGTAACTGTCCGCTTTATTGTACGGACAATCGGTCAATTTTTTCCTCACATTTCCTATCTTTGCAACTATGATTACCACCGAGCCATTTAAAGTTGAAGCATCAACTCTCACCGGAATTATAATGAAGCAATGGATCAAAAAACATATTCTGATTCTATCGCTTCCACCTGTCATACTGCTTTTCTTCGG
Source organism: uncultured Muribaculum sp. (assembly GCA_910589555.1). Taxonomy (GTDB): domain Bacteria; phylum Bacteroidota; class Bacteroidia; order Bacteroidales; family Muribaculaceae; genus Muribaculum. The sequence goes on along the minus strand of CAJUTE010000007.1, from coordinate 59,875 downwards.
AACTCTTTTTGATTTAAGACTTGTCATTGTGGCGCTCATGTATATATTCGTCATCATCCCGCCTATAATGATGATAGTGTACTTCTACCATGCCATGTCGCCCGAGGCTCGATACTCACTCCTGCCCCACACTGTGTCGTGCGACAGCGAAGGCTTGCTCATAAATTACCTCCCCCATGACGACACGACACTCCCACGTGACCCGGAAATCATTCCATGGTCAAAAATTTCTTCCTACAAAGCATCTTCAACAGGAATCATATTATTTCTCTCACTATCAGCCTATTCAATAATCTACATACCTTACTCCGCATTTGACGACAAAAAAAAATCGCATTTCATGCGCGATTTTATCTCCAAAAATTTGCACAGTTAAAAAAAACTCCATACCTTTGCACCCGTCAACCACGACATGGAGAGATGGCAGAGTGGTCGATTGCGGCGGTCTTGAAAACCGTTGAGGGTCACACCTCCGGGGGTTCGAATCCCTCTCTCTCCGCTGAAATACCTTTAAAGCCTTGTAGCTCAGAAAGCTGCAAGGCTTTTCTGTAAAAGGCATAGACAGAATATAGACAACTTTGGGGTCAGTAGATATTTCCGGTTGGTGAGGATGGAGGGTTAACCATATGATGCACTTAGCCGAGAAAGGAAGAAAGAAACAATCACAGAATAACAACAGATAGAATAAACTATCTGATGATGGCAACTTCAAAAGAGGAACTTTATCCCATCAAGTCCTTGCATTTTGAGGCACTGCACGGGGATAAGAAAGGGCTATTTTTGGTAAAAGTCAACGATCAGTACCGCATTGAGTTTTCTTTGACTGAAAATCTTGAAGAGCCAATCCTGACTATCTGCAATATTGTTGAACTCTCAAACCATTACGACTGATATGATAACACTTCTGAACATCGACCCGTCAATGATTGCCAACAATCTGACTTCTTTTGAGCCGACTCACCCGGAGAACTTATACGCGATGAGTTGGAAGAACGTCACTTGACACAAGCCAAACTTGCGGAGCAGATTGGAGTATCGCCGTCGTTGCTGAATGAAGTAATAAACGGCAAACGTGGCGTGAATACAGAATTGGCTCTTTTGCTTGAAGCTGCGTTGGGCATATCCGCAAATATGTTTTTGCAACTTCAGGCAGACTACAATATGCAAAAAGCAAAGTCTGACTCAACTTTCATGAGCCGTCTTGCAAATATCCGTAAGATTGCAGCATTATAAGATACAACAGCACAAGAATACACCACCCCGGCAGAGCATTCTGTCGGGGTGGCGTGTTCATTTGGATCCTCAAATCCTCAAGATGTCGAAGCCAAGGAGAAAAGTTCAGAGATAAGATTATAATAGCAATTTCCAACAATTCTGAAATTACCATTTCACTGTTGGCAAAAATGTTAAATATTTCAGACAGGGCTGTTTCCAAACATCTTAAGGCACTGCAAGAATCTGGAAAGATACGTCGTGTCGGCCCTGACAAGGGTGGACACTGGGAAATATGCTAATAGGATCCCCAGACCCTTTTCTTCGGATTTTTAGCACTTTAGACTGGTCTGATTTCAGAATTCATCAGCAATCTCGTAATCGTATCATAGGCAATCTCCTATTCAAGGTTCACCAGTTCGATTGACTGTTTGCCTGTCATCCTGTCGATGCTCATTTCAAGCATCAGGCATCGCGAGAAGCCGCTCGCAATTTCTTTCTCCAACCCCTCGGCATCATCAGGGTTGCATCGGCGCCCCAAAATTTCAAGCGCCTGCATTTTAGCAGCTTCATCCTCAATAATTCTTACGGTGCCGAACACTATCACACTTTGGAAATATGTAGTATATGTCTCCGGATGGATCTCATCCTGAGCTATAACCGTAAATGACGCCTTGGCATTATGCTTCAAAATATCCACTTTATGCCCGCTAAGGGCTGAGTGAAAATATATTTTTCCATTGGCATAAACATGGCTCAACGGTACCCCGTAAGGCTCCATATCCGCACCACACAATGCCAAGACTCCGGAAGTAGCATTGCGGAGAATCTCAACGCTTTGGTCAGCGGTAAGCTGTTGTTTGAAACGACGCATCTTTCTTTCCATCAGTGCATGAATTTAAGTCCTACAATTGACAGTATAAGGGTGGTGATAAAAAACAGTCTTCCGAATGTAGCCGGCTCATTGAAGAATAAAATTCCGACAATTACCGTGCCTACGGCACCAATACCGGTCCAAACAGGATAAGCAGTGCCAATGGGGATGGTCTGCACCGATTTCGACAGCAAGACCATGCTAAGTATCAGACACAACAGAAAACCGATGCCCCACAGGCACCACGGAGTTCCCGATAACCCTTTCATTTTGCCGAGACAAAAAGCAAAGCCTGTTTCAAAGCATCCGGCAATTATGAGAAGAATCCAATTCATATCTCAAACTGATCTCCTATTGAGGGCTGCAGCAATATCCGGCGTCTCCTTCCAAGGTAATATCAGACCGCAAATTTACTCATAAATATTCATATTGTCAAACAGAGCATGAATAGCCTCCATTTCATCAGCAATTAGAGAAAAAACTTTATCTTTGCATATAGATATGGACCAGATCAAAAAATGTGAAGAGAAAGACTATCCTACTCTCGTTGATATATGGGAACGCTCGGTAAGAGCCTCGCATACATTTCTTAGCGAAAAGGATATAACTGAATTTCGGGAAGCCATGATTCCGGTGTATTTCCCGAATGTTGATTTGTATTGCATAGCCGACCGTGACACCATTGCCGGATTCATCGGTTTATCAGGCAACATGATTGAAATGCTGTTCATTGACGACAGCTTGCGAGGCAAGGGGTATGGATCGCGGCTTCTCAAGCACGCCATCTCATTGGGAGCAAACTCGGTCGATGTGAACGAACAGAATCCGCTCGCGCTGGAATTTTACAAGGCAAAGGGGTTTCATATAATATCACGCGACGAACATGACATGGAGGGCAAGGCATTTCCAATACTCCACTTATCACTGTAATGCCCCTATGGAAATCAGAACATACCGAGAGACCGACTTGATGGATATCGTAAAATTGTTTCATGACACGGTCCACAAAATCAACATACGCGATTATTCATCCGAGCAGGTCAACGCTTGGGCAACAGGCAGGGTGGATATGGATGCTTGGAACCGGTCCTTGCTGCAGCATCACACATTCATAGCCACCGATGGCTGTGACGTGCTCGGCTTTGGAGACATTGACCATTCAGGATATCTTGACCGGCTTTACGTGCATCATGCCTGCCAGAGACAAGGCATAGCCACCGCATTGTGCCACAAGCTCGAATCATCAGTTGACACTGACAAGATAATTGTCCACGCCTCAATCACCGCCCGACCATTCTTTGAGAAGAGAGGCTATAAGATCATAAGGGAGCAATCAGTCGACAGATGTGGCATATCTTTGAAAAACTATGTCATGGAACTGTCACGCTCCTGCTCAGAATCGCGTTGAGAAGTGTTAACATTGTCCCTGTTATGGAAATTAAGAATCTTATAAACGCCACCACCCGACAAGAATTCCGGGAATGGTTGACGGCTAATGCTGCCACAGCGTCGGAATGCTGGCTGCCGGTCAAGAAAGGAAAGTTGCCACAGGATGGCGTCGTGCAGTATATCGATGCCGTAGAAGAAGCGCTCTGCTTCGGTTGGATTGATTCAACTTGCAAGACGGTTGAGGGGCAAGTGGTTCAGCGGTTCAGTCCGCGTAAAAAAGACTCCAACTGGACAGAACTTAACAAAGAGCGTTGCAGAAGATTGATAAAACTCGGGCTTATGACCGAGCCGGGCTACAACGGGCTGCCTGACCTAAACCAAGAATTAGAAATATTCCCCGAAGTGGAAGCCATCTTTCGCCGCAACAGCATAGCATGGGAAAACTTCAAGGCTTTCCACCCGCTTTACCAAAGGGTGAGAATCGACAAAATCCACAACGAAAAGAACCGAGGGCGTGTGGAAAATTTCCATAAAAGATTGCAGAAACTGATTGAAGCCTCGGAAAAAGGCTTGATGATCGGCGACTGGAATGACTATGGCAGACTCATAGACTATTAAAGCGTGCCTGAGAATCCGTCAACATATTTGTATTATAATTTGGTTTATAATATAAATATAATTACATTTGCAGAGTCGGAAGGAGATACCAAACGCCTCCCTGTCTCTCAATATGAAGATATCCAACCATCTAACCCTTACATCGGCATTTATCATCCCATGCCTGACAAGCGCCTCTCTTCTTCATGCACAGCAACTGGAGAATGATTCCCTACAGCTGTCCACTACATTAAATGAGGTAATCATCAAGGCTCCCGAATCAATTCAGTCGGGCAACAAGCTCATGTATTACCCGTCAAAAGAACTAAGGGAGGCAATGGCAACATCGTCACAATTATTGGCAGGGTTGCAGATTCCGGATCTAATTGTGAATCCGGCAAACGGAAGCATTGCAATATCGGGCGGCGGCAAACTTCTGATAAAAATAAATGGTCACCAAGCATCGCCCACCGACCTCCTTACGATATCGGCAAAAGAGATCGTCAAAGTGGAATACACCTCCACTCCCGGTGTCAGGCACCAAGATTACTCCGGTGTGCTTGAAATCACCTTACGCCAACGCAAAGAGGGATATGGAATGCTTCTCAATATATTGCAATCGCCCAACCGCGGCTGGGGCGACTATACAGCAGCACTGAAGTACAATACGGGCAACAGCGAGTGGAGCGCCGATTATCATTCCAATCCCATGTGGCACATGGACTGCTACCGCAATAACGATGAAGCAATCAGCCAGCCTGATGGCAGCGTGATCATGCGTCAAGAATATGGAATACGCACCCCTAACCGCATGGCTACGCATCGGGCGGCGCTCCAATATTCCTATGCCGTCAAGTCATCGATACTTTTCAACGCACAGGCAAGGCTTCTGCGTCAGAATGACAGATACGCCTCCTCAGGAATGATCATAACCGACCACAACTCTACCCTGTCAGAGAGTATGGAGAAAGAGATAGCGCCGTTTTCATCATGGCAAGGCGATCTTGACCTCTATTTCCATTGGAAAATAAATCGCAACAACAAGATCTACTTCAACATTGTGCCTACGGTGGTCAGATCTACAAGCAGCCGCATATATGAGACAACCGGCTTATCGATATCATCCAAAATCGACAATCACGCCGTCATGTTTCTTGGAGAAGGCGTGTGGGAAGGAAATATCGCCAACGGAATTATCACCGCCGGCGCGCGGGGCGAAATACGCCGCGAAAAAGCTATCTACCGTCATGAAGCATCAATTACATGGAACAAAAATTTTGAAGGACACACATTTGTCGAGTGGAACCATAACATCGGCAACTTCAAATACATCGCAGGCATTGATATGTCGCTCTTCCGCTTGACCGCCCCCATGTCAAGGAGCTTCGCTAACATCACCCCAAGATTGTTCTCACGCTACACTCCATTGTCATGGATGGGCATCAGCATATCATTGGACGGGACTACTGTCAATCCGTCAGCCGTTCGGTTAAGTCCCGTAGAGCAACGCATCGACCGATTTCAATATTCCAAAGGCTCACCGTCACTAAAACCATTCCGCCGGTACAACTCGAAATTGGAGCTCGATTTCAATGTCAGCAATGCGACAGCCAAGCTGACTGTTGCCGACTCCTATTCCCAAAATCCGATAATGTCAGCGAAAGGATTTGTCGCCACCGGAATCATGCAGACATATCATAATGCCGGATTCCATAATAACTTCATCATCAAAGGGCAGATAAGAACCCCTTTGGGAATTCAGCAATTGACCCTCAGCCTTGAAGGCGGATGGCACAAAATGACCAGCAAAGGGATCAGTTACCGCCACACCTACTCACAGGGATTTGTCAACGCCCAGCTTATGTTCATCAACGGACCTTGGTGGTTTATGGCGAAATACAATAATGCCTACAATCTTCTGTGGGGCGAAATGATCACCGGCATGAACAATAACCTGCTCAACATCGGGATAGGCTACCGCTACAAATCAGCCACATTCATGGCGGGTATCGTCAATCCCATAGGAAATGTCAGCCTGAAGAGCCGTGACCTGTCAGCAATAGCAAGCTATGAACGCACCTACCACGCTGCGTCGACCAACTGCCTGGCTTGGCTTGGCATCACCCTCAATCTCCATAAGGGGAGCCGTCGCACAGCCACTCAAAAGAAGCTTGACAATAATAAAACTTACACCACAATTAAAACCATACAGAAATGAAAATGACATTATCATGCATCATTGCAACCGTTGCCGCCATGTCGGCTTTTGCATCATCCACCGTTCAAACCCAACTGATCAGCATCACTGATTTGCCCTATGCCGAAGGCAAACTCCTTCTCTCCATATCTCATGGCGACGAAAGAGTGATAGCCACCATCGTCGATGTAGAGAGTGACACGGTCACCATCCCGGTTGACTTATCCAAATACCACGGTAAGGAGCTTCTCTTACAGGCTTTCCAAGATTTGAACGGCAACAACACACTCGATTTCGACACCTACGGACGTCCGCAGGAACCATGCCTTAGAACCACGGTAACACCCGATTCAAAAACACCGGTACTTCAATTCAATCTTGTACAATATTAAGATAGTGTTCAATAATAAATAAGTTGGTGGAATAAACAACTTTCGCCAACTTATTTGTAAATTTGCAATCCCGCATCCAAGTCCTCAATAAACATGTATCCGAAAGAAAGCCTCGATATAATCAGCAAAATGATGAATGACACTCGCCTGAATGTCATGCGCAATGCCTGTGTCCCGCTTCTTGTTTGGGGTTGGATATCATTTGGCGTATCCCTTATTGTGTATCTTGGGCACATTTTGACAGGCAATCCCGGTTGGGACTTTGCTTGGTTTCTTATTCCTGCTGTCGGCGTGCCGGTGTTGCGATACAGCCGTCCTGTGAATAAAGGGATGCCGACAGCCATATCCCGATCACTGACGACTATATGGAAAATGTTTACAGTCCTGATTGTCGTATTTTCAATCTCATCGTTCGTCATCCCATTCAATGCGCTTGCGGTGATTCTGCTCATCCTGGCGATCGGCTCATTCATCACCGGCGAGCTTATCCGTTACCCTTTTCTCAAATACAGTTCCATTCCCGGATTTATCCTTGCAGCTACCATGTGGGCTCTGCCCGGATTAACCGAGATTCCGGTATTCGGAATAGCGATGCTGATAATGATGGTGCTGCCCGCATATAAAATAAAACAAGAATTAAGGAGGTTGTCTAATGAATAAACAACCTATAAGAAAATAGCAACATGAAAGAGCTGAATCCATTAATCCATTCCCAACTTCGCCTATCGATACTCTCCATATTAATGAGCGTTGACGAAGCCGACTTCATGTATCTCAAAACCAAAACTGAGGCCACAATGGGCAATCTAAGTGTGCAGATCACCAAACTTGAAGAAGCCGGCTATATCACTGTCGAGAAAACATTTCACCAAAAACGGCCACGCACAGTATGCCGCATGACCGAATCCGGACGTGAGGCATTCATCGAATATGTGCAGATCCTGAAAGGGTATGTGGCTCCATATATTGACAGCACCGACAATGACTCTTCCGAAAACGCCGCTCTTGACGGCATCCTCCCCTGCTAAGGGACGCACGGCTCGTGCGTCAGAATACCATTGTCTGATATTCAATTCGTTATGGTGAACGCTCGAACCGAGCGTCCCTACAATTACGGATAAAATTCTTTTTTTGTAACACCCGCTTAGATATGTAAAGGAGGGTGTACTGTCGGGAGCTCTGGGAGCGTAAGGGGAATGAATGCGTATCCCCGACACCGATAGTGACGGCAGCTTCGTGTTGGTGGTCTGTGCACATTGATTAAAGGACCAATTCAAGCAGTCTTTCAGGTCATGCCTGAAACTTAGCGAATTCTCGGGCGACTCCATCTGCTTCCGCGCGTCATTACCGGATCGGTTCTGCGAAAGTGAGCCTGTCGGAGTACTCCAACGGCTACGCGCAATCATCATCCCTTCTCGCAAGGCTGACTGTTGCCGGCAGGTGTCAATGCCTTGGAGCGATGGGCGATAATCGGAGCGCAACCGTGACGGGACTCTCAATCGCAGGTGGATACGGCGTGTTTTCATTCTCGTGACAATTTTTAGATTGTGTCACAAAGGTAGTATCCGGATGGAGGGAATTTACCCGGTTTTTATCCCACCCGGGTGATTTTTTTGTATAACAGGTATGGCGTTGGCGGACGTCTTCGACGCCCGTTTCGGGGTGGTGGCTTTCTCCGCACCTCGGCTATCGCCTCGTGGCGGAGCTACGATTGCAATGCCGTTTCACGGCACTGTTTTTTAGGGGTACTCTTTGCAGAGTGCGTTCGTAGTGTGGGGCTTTCCGGGCACAGGTCGCCTGCGGCTCCCTGTACCGCGGTTATCCGTGGGCATTGCCTTTCAGGCACTATAGGCTATGTCTCGGGGGTTATGGTTGCATTGCCGTTTCACGGCATTTATATAGCTCTTCCGGGGGCGTTTTGCATTCTGCATTCATAGCAAGATGAATCTTTCAGATTCAATTATTTTTTCGCATCTTTCCGTGCGTATCTCTGCAAAGCAGAGCGGCTAAAGCCGATAACGCCTTTGGCTCGGCGCACGGCTACCCAGAGATTAACCTTTCAGGTTTAGATCCGACGATAGTATTTTCGGGCTGAGGGTTTCTTTGGGGATCAATCGTGATGGTAGGGCTCGCCTCGGAGTATGGTCATGGCTCGATATAGTTGCTCGGTGAAAAACAGTCTGACCATTTCATGGGAAAAAGTCATTTTCGACAAAGAAATCTTATCATCGGCACGGTTATATACGGCTTTTGAAAAGCCATAAGGACCACCCACAAGAAAAATCAACCGTTTTGCCACAGTGACCATTTTTTTGTCGATGAATGCGGCAAATTCCCTTGACGTGAATTCCTTTCCACGCTCATCGAGCAGAACAAGAAAATCGCCCGGCTGCAACGAGGCAAGGACCATCTCACCCTCCATCTCCTTCTGCCGCTCCTCGGTCAACGATTTAGAGGCTTTCACATCGGGCAGATGAGTCACTGAAAACGGCACATAATGCCCTATGCGTTTCACGTAATTATCAATGCCCTCCTGAAGATAGCGGGAGGCGGTCTTCCCTATTACAATCAGTTCTATTTTCATAATTCAATTCTTTATTGCAAAGATAGCAATAATTCCGGTGAGTGTCTACGATTTTGGGAATACCGCGAAAATAGTTATTTTTGCGCATAATTAACACTTGCTGAAATATGAAAACAAGAGACCAATTAATTGATGAACTGATCGATCTGGCATTTGCCGAAGATGTTGGCGATGGCGACCACACCACACTGAGCACCATCCCTGCCGATGAAATGGGCAAACAGCAGCTTATAGTTAAAGAGGAAGGAATACTGGCGGGAGTCGAGATTGCCCGGAAAGTATTTGACAAGTTTGACCCTTCTTTAAAAATGACAGTGTTCATCAATGACGGCGAACACGTGAAACCTGGCGACATCGCCTTTGTGGTGGAAGGAAAGGTGAGATCACTTCTCCAGACCGAGCGCACCATGCTTAACATCATGCAGCGCATGAGCGGAATAGCAACCACCACCGCAAAATATCAGGACAGACTCAAAGGACTGAAAACCAAAGTGCTCGACACTCGCAAAACCACTCCCGGCATGAGACTGCTTGAAAAGGAAGCGGTGAAAATAGGCGGCGGCATGAACCACAGAATAGGTCTTTTCGACATGATTCTGATAAAGGACAATCATGTGGACTTCGCCGGTGGAATACCACAAGCCGTATCAGCAGCGCGCAATTACCTTAAAGAAAAAGGCAAAGACCTGAAAATAGAGGTCGAAGTGCGCAATACCGATGAAATAAATCAAGCTCTTGAATGCAATGTGGACCGCATCATGCTCGACAATTTCACACCCGAACGTACCCGTGAAGCCGTGGAGCTTATCAACGGACGCGCCGAAATCGAGTCATCGGGCGGCATCACCATCGACACTCTCCGTGATTACGCCGAAGCCGGCGTGGACTTCATCTCGGTAGGAGCGTTGACCCACTCGGTGAAAGGTCTTGACATGAGCTTCAAGGCTTGCTGACGCCAAGCATATCATCTACGGTAAAGCCTGCGAAAGTGTCAATCACTACGTGGGCTTTATCTTTTATACGCTCTTCGGGAAGAGTCGTGGCAAGTCCTACAACTGTAGCACCCGAAGCCATGCCCGCCTCAAGACCTGAGACAGAATCCTCGAAAACAAAGCAGTCGGCAGGATCACACCCTATCCTCTCAGCGGCTATCTGATATCCCTGCGGATCGGGCTTGGAACGCTGCACATCGGATCCGGTCACTATAGCATCGAAAAAGTCGCGCAATTCCGGATGTATTCTCCACAGCTTATTCATTTTTTCCCGGCTGCTGCTTGTCACGATGGCGGCTTTTATGTTCCGTTGCTTCAGCTCGGAAAGGAAATCAAGCACACCCTCGCATACAGGGTAGTCCATCTCCTCTTCAAATTTATTTATGCGCCGAAGCACATCGGCAGAAGCCTCGGGAGTAGGGAAATAGGTGGTCAATATTTTCTCAATGGTGCTGCCTTTGATATTCATGGCAAAGTTACTGTCGGGGATACCATAATCAATGCCCAATTGACGGTAAAATTCCGTGTAAAGCTTCTCACTGTCAATAATTACTCCATCAAGATCAAATAATGCTCCGGCTTTATTCATATTAAAAAAGATTAATTAGACCGCAAAAATAACAATTATCACACATCAAAACTGCCTAATAGATGTTAATTTTGTAGGATAAAACTTATTTATGGCAAATATTGAGAGCCCGATGTCGCTCGGGTCCAAGTCAATCAGCAGACTATTAGTACAGTATTCAGTGCCCGCGATCATCGCGAGCGTTGCGACTTCATTGTATAATATCATCGACAGCATCTTCATAGGCAGAGGCGTGGGTCCAATGGCTATAGCCGGGTTGGCGATCACATTTCCGATGATGAACCTTGTGGTGGCTTTCTGCACACTCATCGCCGCCGGCGGAGCAACAATCACCTCCATATTCATGGGGCAAAAAAATATTCCGCGCGCCACCGATGTCGTAAACAATGTGATGGTTCTGTGTCTTATAAATTCAGCGGTGTTCGGAGGATTGTCACTGATATTCCTTGACGACATACTCCTGTTTTTCGGAGCTACGGAAGAGACCATCAGTTATGCCCGCGAATTTATGACCATCATTCTTTATGGCACACCAATAACCTATGTATTCATCGGGCTGAACAACCTGATGAGGGCTACAGGCTACCCTAAGAAGGCGATGATATCGGCACTTATTTCGGTGGGAGTAAACATCATCCTGGCGCCGATATTCATCTTCAAGCTGAAATGGGGCATCGCCGGAGCCGCCCTTGCCACTTTGTGCGGACAGTCGGTGGCTTTCGTGTGGGTGCTCATCCACTTCTTCTCCAAAAGCAGCTTCATTCACTTCCAGCGTAATAACCGATGGTTTACACCGGCGATAATCAAGCGAATATATGCCATAGGACTTTCACCGTTTCTCATGAATGTGTGCGCCTGCGTGGTAGTGGTGTTTATCAACAAAGCTCTTCTTGACACAGCCGGAAGCGCCGGCAACATGGCAGTGGGAGCCTATGGAATCATCAACCGCACAACGATGTTCTTTGTGATGATTGTGTTTGGCGTCACTCAAGGTATGCAGCCGATACTTGGCTTCAATTTCGGAGCCAACAACTGGGACCGCGTCAAGCGCACATTGAAACTCGGAATGCTGTGCGGTTTCACCATCACAACCCTCGGGTTCATCCTCACTGAGTGTTTCCCCAACACCATAAGCCGCCTGTTCACCACCGACCCGACGCTTATCGACATCGCCCGCCGCGGATTCCGCATATATTTCTCGTTCTACTCGGTGGTGGGAATACAGATAGTGATTCAGAACTTTTTCCAGTCGATCGGCAAGCCAAAGCTCTCGATATTCCTGTCACTGACACGGCAATTGCTGTTCCTCATTCCATTTCTGCTCATCCTGCCTAAATATTACGGCACTGACGGAGTGTGGGCAAGCATGTGCGGCTCCGACATCCTCGCATTCCTCCTGGCGATAGGAACTCTTTATGTGATGAACCGTCGTCTCAACAAGCATTTCTCCAACTTACAACCATCACAAAACAATTAAGGAATGACCATAGATACCAACCTCAGGGTCTCCCCCGCGACAGCATCTGATTTAAAGAAACTCACCCAGCTCGCAATTAAAGAAAACAAGCTTGATCCCAAAAGGGTAAAAGCATCACACATAATCAAGCGTTCCATCGATGCCCGCCAACGCAATGTGGTGGTCAACATCACTCTGCGTGTGTGGCTCGATGAAGCCCCGCAATCACTGAGCACGGCATCACCGGTGGAATACCGCAACGTGAGCTCCGGCAAGCAGGCGATAGTTGTAGGTGCCGGTCCTGCGGGACTGTTTGCCGCCCTGCGTCTCATAGAGCATGGCATACGCCCCATCGTGCTTGAACGCGGCAAAGATGTCGACTCGCGGAGAAAGGATCTCGCCGCCATATCGCGCGAAAACAGAGTGGATCCCGATTCCAATTATTGTTTCGGCGAAGGCGGAGCGGGCGCCTACTCCGACGGCAAATTATACACCCGAAGCAAAAAACGCGGTTCGGTTGACAAGATCCTGAACATATTCCACCAGCATGGAGCATCCGAGAATATACTCATTGACGCTCATCCCCACATAGGCACCGACAAGCTGCCGGATGTGATAAAAGCTATCCGAAACACTATTATCGAAAATGGCGGCTCGGTGAGATTCAACACAAAGGTCACCGAGCTTACACTCGAAAATGAAAAAGTCACCGGTGTAAAATGCGCCGACGGCACTGAATGCCGCGGACCGGTGATTCTCGCCACAGGGCATTCGGCAAGAGATGTCTACAGGATGCTGCATGACCAAAGCATCGAGATAGAGCCGAAAGGGATAGCCGTGGGTGTGCGTCTCGAACACCCGCAGACTCTAATCGACCGGATTCAATATCACTCCCCTGAAGGAAGAGGGAAATATCTTCCTGCCGCAGAATATTCGATGCTGACACGCGTGGAAGACCGCGGGGTATACTCGTTCTGCATGTGTCCGGGCGGATTCATCATCCCGGCGGCAAGCGAGCCGGGGCTCCTCGTGGTCAACGGCATGTCGCCATCGTCACGCGGCACCCGATGGTCCAACTCAGGCATGGTGGTAGAGGTCCTGCCTGAGGACGTAGAGGGAGAAGGACCATTGAAAATGATGCAATTCCAAAAGGATATCGAAACCCGCTTCTTTGAAGATGCCCGCAAAACCCAGAATGCCCCGGCTCAACGCATGGTCGACTTCACCAAGGGAAAATTGTCAGCCGATCTACCTTCCACGTCCTACGCTCCCGGCATACACTCATCGCGCATAGACCGGTTGCTGCCTTCAGGCGTGGCAAGCCGCTTGCAGGAAGGATTCCGCCAATTCGGCAACAAATCCAAGGGATTTCTCACGAACGACGCCGTGCTCATAGGATGCGAGACCCGCACGTCGGCACCAGTGAGAATCACCCGCGACCCCTCCACCCTCCAGCACGTGAGAGTGACAGGGCTTTTCCCATGCGGAGAAGGAGCCGGATATGCCGGCGGCATAGTCTCAGCCGCAATCGACGGCGAAAGATGCGCCGACGCAACCGCAGAATATATCAATACTATCGATACTATTTAGTCCGGAGATTTTTTTTGCAATAATATTTCTTAATTAAATAGGGTGTTACGCAGATTTTTAATAATTTTGCACTTTGAATCGATAACTAAGAACTTATAGTATGTCAGACATTAAGAAAATCAAGACCGCTCTGATTTCAGTATACCACAAAGATGGTTTAGATGAAATACTTGCATTGTTAAACAAACAGGGAGTACAATTTCTTTCAACCGGAGGCACCCAGACATTCATCGAAAGCCTCGGCTATCCCTGCGCCCTCGTTGAGGATCTCACAGGCTATCCTTCAATCTTAGGCGGACGCGTAAAGACATTGCATCCCAAAGTTTTCGGAGGTATTCTTAACCGTCGCGACAATGAAGGTGACCGTGAACAGATCAAGCAATATGAGATTCCGGAAATAGACCTTGTTATTGTCGATTTGTATCCGTTTGTTGACACAGTGGCATCAGGCGCAAGCCATGAAGCAATAATTGAAAAGATTGACATAGGCGGCATCTCGTTGATCCGCGCAGCCGCTAAAAACTATAAAGATGTGATTATTGTCGCATCCAAGAACCAGTATGCTCCTCTCGCCGATCTCCTCCGTGAAAATGGAGCGGAATCCACACTTGACCAGCGCCGCTGGTTTGCCAAAGAAGCATTTGCCGTAAGCTCGGGCTATGACAGCTCTATATTCAACTATTTCGATGAAGCTGACGGTCCCTCGGCACTTCGCGTCGCTATCGACGGAGCCAAGACCATGCGTTATGGCGAGAATCCTCATCAGAAAGGCTATTTCTTCGGCAACTTTGAAAACCTGTTCACCCAGCTGCACGGCAAGGAGATTTCCTACAACAATCTTCTTGACATCGACGCTGCCGTGAACCTCATCAGCGAATTCACCGATCCCACATTTGCCATCCTCAAGCATAACAATGCGTGCGGACTCGCCACACGCCCCACTATAGCCGAAGCATGGAAAGATGCTCTTGCCGGCGACCCGGTATCGGCATTCGGAGGTGTGCTCATCTGCAACGGTGAGATCAACGAAGAGGCAGCCGAAGAGATCAACAAGATATTCTTTGAAGTAGTAATAGCTCCCTCTTACACTGAAAAAGCTCTTGAAATTCTGCAACAGAAAAAGAACCGCATAATTCTTATCCAGAAAGCTCCCGTGACCGAGAAGATGCAATTCCGCTCATGTCTCAACGGCGCTCTCGGACAGGAACGCGACCTCAAGATCGAAACCTCTGAGGACTTGAAGCAGGCAACCAACCGCGCCGTCACTCCACAGCAGGTTAAGGATCTTCTTTTCGCCAACAAGATTGTCAAGAATTCAAAGAGCAACGCTATCGTGCTTGCCAAAGGCGAACAATTGCTCGCAAGCGGCGTAGGACAAACCTCACGCGTCGATGCGTTGAAACAAGCTATTGCCAAAGCTCATTCATTCGGATTTGACCTTCACGGCGCCGTAATGGCATCAGATGCCTTCTTCCCCTTTGCCGACTGTGTGGAAATCGCTCACGAAGCAGGCGTAGAGGCTGTGATCCAACCCGGCGGCTCCATCCGCGACAACGATACCGTAGAGTATTGCAACAATAACGACATGGCGATGGTAATAACCGGATTCCGTCATTTCAAACACTAATCAGACAAAACATTTACTGACCGACACCAAAAATGGGAATTTTCTCTTTTACAAAAGAAATAGCCATCGACTTAGGAACAGCCAACACGATCATCATCCACAATGACAAGATCGTGATTGACGAGCCTTCAATCGTGGCGCTTGACACCAAGACCGGCAAACTCATAGCAGTGGGCACCGAGGCGCAGCAGATGCAGGGAAAGGAGCCGGAAGGCATCCGCACCGTGCGTCCGCTCAGAAAAGGCGTGATCGCCGACTTCAACGCCGCCGAGCTCATGATACGCGGTCTCGTCAAGAAGGTAAGCACAAAAAGCAAATGGTTCTCACCGTCACTCCGCATGGTGGTGGGCATACCGTCAGGCTCAACCGAAGTCGAAATCCGTGCCGTGCGCGACTCCTCGGAGCACGCCGGCGGACGCGACGTGTATATGATTTACGAGCCTATGGCAGCCGCTCTCGGTATCGGGCTTGACGTACAGGCTCCCGAGGGCAACATGATTGTCGACATAGGCGGCGGTAGCTCGGAAATCGCTGTCATATCCCTTGGCGGCATCGTAAGCAACAAGAGTATTCAGATTGCCGGCGATGACCTCACCGAGGACATCAAGGAGCACATGCGCCGCGCTCACAACATCAAAGTGGGCGAACGCACTGCCGAGCTTATCAAGATGAACGTGGGTTCGGCGCTTACCGAACTCGAAAATCCGCCTGAAGACTATATCGTGCACGGACCTAACCAGATGACGGCACTGCCTATGGAAGTTCCGGTAAGCTATCAGGAAATTTCGCACTGCATCGAGAAATCAATATCAAAAATTGAGGCAGCAGTGCTCAGTGCTCTTGAGCAGACTCCTCCCGAACTTTATGCCGACATCGTGCGCAACGGTATATGGCTTGCCGGCGGCGGCGCGCTGTTGCGCGGACTCGACAAACGCTTGATCAACAAGATCGGCATCCCCTTCCACATCGCGGAAGATCCG
This sequence comes from uncultured Muribaculum sp., assembly GCA_910589555.1. GTDB lineage: Bacteria > Bacteroidota > Bacteroidia > Bacteroidales > Muribaculaceae > Muribaculum. The sequence continues at coordinate 43,396 of CAJUTE010000007.1, read as the reverse complement.
CTTCTGGCTGTAGCCCGCGGAACCGGAGTCGCACTTAAGAATATCAACAAGTTCAAATTCTTGATTCGATAACTCATATCATACATTTACTACCTGAGCGGGGAGTGTTGTGAAAAAACACGGCACTCCCTGACTGGGTAAATATACTGCCGCTTCCATAAAATAATGCGTGACCTTCTCGATTTTTTATTCAAATACAGCAAATGGCTGTTGTTCGTGATTTATGTGGTCGCGAGCTGTGTGTTGCTTTTCCGCAACAATCCCTATCAGCATCACATATTTCTCACCTCAGCCAACACTGTCTCGGCAACCGTATACGGCACTGCCGAAAACGTCACGTCATATTTTCATTTGCGTGACATAAACGATGACCTCCAGGCACAAAACGCGCGTCTTGAAGCCGAGCTCCTCGAATTGCAGAAAAAACTTGGCAGATATGAGCTTGAAGCATCATTCGATTCAATCATGAACGATACGATAAAACTTCAATATGACTTCATTCTCGCCGATGTGATAAGCAACAGCATAACACGCGGACACAACTATATCACCATCGAAAAAGGCAGGCGCGACGGCATTAAGCCGGAAATGGGCGTCGTCGACCAAAATGGTGTCGTGGGTGTGGTCAACGTGGTAGGAGAGCACGCATCACGCATCATCTCGCTACTCAACCCCAAAATGAGATTGTCATGCAAGATAAAAGGAAGCGAATATTTCGGCTCGCTTGTATGGGACGGAAAAAATCCCGAAGAAGCCGTGCTTGAAGAAATGCCCCGTCATGAAAAATTCAAAAAAGGCGACACCATTGTCACAAGCGGCTACTCGGCGCTCTTCCCTCCGGGAATCCCTGTAGGCACAATAGTGAGCCACGCCAAGGAGCATGACGATAACTTTTATGCGCTACGCATAAAACTATTCACCGATTTCAACCGACTCAGTACAGTGCGCGTCATCACCAATGACATGAACGAAGAGCTGAAAGAGATAAGAGAAGGCGAGGAAAACGACTGAAACCACCACACGAAATGACAAAGACAATCTTTCAATTTTTACTGCTGTTCATCATTCTCATCCTGCTTCAGGCAATTGTGTTCAACAATATATGCCTGTTTGGCGTCGCTGTGCCGTTTGTCTTCATCTATTTCATTGTACATCTTCCGGTCACAATATCGTCCAACTGGCTGTTGACACTTTCATTCCTCACGGGTTTGACCATCGATATATTCGCCAATACGCAAGGAATGAACTCACTCGCCTGCACCATAGTGGCTATGTGCCGACACAACATACTGCACTGGTACTTCCCCCGCGAAGATGAGCTCACTATCCCCGAGCCGTCAATACGCTCACTCGGAATCGAGGTGTTTTCAAAATATCTTTTTACGTTTGTATTATTTTACTGCACCATAATATTCCTTATAGAATCCTTTTCATTCTTCAATATTTTCAGATTATTGTTGCGCATACTTTGCAGCACACTCCTCACATTCCTGCTACTGCTTGGTGTTGACAGTATGCTTTCACAAAGGAGATAATTTAATCTATGAGAAAAAACTACGAACTCGAAAAACGTAAATACATAATCGGCGGATTCATTGTAATCATTGTCCTCATATATATCGTGAGGCTGTTCAATCTGCAAGTGATGGACAGTAATTACAAGCAGTTTGCCGACTCCAACGCGTTCATGCGCAAAACCCTCTATCCATCGAGGGGAATGATACGTGACCGCAACGGAAAACTTGTGGTCTACAACCAGCCGGCATACGATGTGATGATGATACCGCGCAATGTACAGGAGTTTGACACGATCGATTTCTGCAATACATTGGGGATAACCGTCGACGCATTCCACAAGCGCATCGCCGACATGAAGGACCGTCGCCTCAACCCGGGATACTCATCCTATACTCCTCAAAAGTTTATAACACAGATATCGGCAAAGGATTACGGCAGACTTGCCGAAAAGCTATACCGTTTCCCCGGTTTCTTTATACAGCAGAGAATACTTCGGCAGTATGTGACTTCTACGGCAGGAAATGTGCTTGGCAATATACGCGAGGTCAACCAGACCGATATAGAGCGCGATCCATATTATGCCGCAGGCGATTATTGCGGTGACCTTGGTGTGGAGAAAAGCTACGAGGAGTATCTGCGTGGAGAAAAAGGCGTGGAAATCCTTTACCGCGATGCTTACGGCAGAATCCAGGGACGATATGAAGATGGCGCCCACGACATAGCTCCGGTGTCAGGACGCGACCTGACATTGAGCCTCGACATCGACCTGCAGCAATACGGCGAGCAACTTATGCAGAACAAAATCGGGGCTATCGTGGCTATCGAACCGGCTACCGGCGAGATACTCGCGCTTGTCAGCAGCCCCACCTACGACCCTAAATTGCTTGTGGGCCGCGAGCGTGGCAAAAATTACCGAGCATTGATCAATGACTTCTATAAGCCGCTTTTTGACCGGGCGTTGAAAGGAGCCTATCCCCCGGGGTCTACATTCAAGCCCTCACAAGGATTGATTTTAAGGCAAGAAAATATAATCACCCTCTCAACAGCCTATCCATGCTATCACGGATTCATCAGCGGAGGATTGCGTGTGGGCTGCCATGGGCACGGCTCCCCCATCACCTTGCAACCGGCGCTGCAAACGTCGTGCAACGCCTTCTTCTGCTGGGGGCTTAAAGCCATGCTCGACGGACACCGCTCCAAGTATGGTTCAGTCGCCGAAGCCTTTGAAGTGTGGAAACGGCATCTTGTGTCGCTTGGTTACGGCTACCGACTTGGCGTAGATTTGCCCGGAGAATCCCGCGGATTCATTCCAAATGCCAATTTCTACAACAAGTGGTATGGGGAAAACCATTGGAGCGCCAACACCATCATATCCATCGCTATCGGGCAGGGTGAAATATCGGCAACACCGTTGCAGATAGCCAACCTGTGCGCCACCATCGCCAACCGAGGACACTTCATAACCCCTCATGCGGTAAAAAGCATCCAGGACACCGTGATGCCTGAAGAGTATGTCACGAAAAGGTACCCCACCATCGACCGCACTTATTTTGAAGAGGTGGCTACCGGAATGCGCATGGCAGTCACCGGCGGTACCTGCCGATTAGCCAACCTAAAGGATATCGAGGTGTGCGGAAAGACCGGAACGGCACAGAACCCTCATGGAAAAGACCACTCGGCATTCATTGGCTTCGCACCTTATCATGATCCTAAGATCGCGATTTGTGTATATGTGGAAAATGCCGGGTTCGGCGCCACCTACGGTGTGCCAATCGGATCGCTGATGATTGAGAAATATCTCACCGATACTATCGCTCCTGAGCGCAAGTATCTTGAAGAACGAATGTTTAACTCTAACACTATAATAAGCAGTGGAGTCAAAAAACACTAACAGCTCGGTATTGAAGAACATCGACTGGGTCACCGTCATAATATACCTGTTGCTGCTCATAGCCGGTGTGGTGTCGATATATTCGGCAAGCTATGACTTTGACAACGCCTCGATATTCTCATTTGAAGAGTTTTCGGGCAAACAGATACGATGGGTAGGCTGCGCTATCGTTGCCGCATTGGTAATACTGCTCATCGACTTCCGGGTTTACGAAACCTATGCTTACCCCATATACATCTGCTTGATTCTGCTGCTCATAGTCACCATATTCGTAGCCCCCGACATAAAAGGGTCAAGATCATGGCTCGTGTTAGGACCAATGAGCCTCCAACCGGCTGAGTTTGGGAAATTTGCCACATCGCTGGCACTTGCCAAACTGTTCTCATCCTACAATTTTTCCCTGAACTCAAGTCCGGCAAGCTATTTCAAGGCATTGCTCATCATATTCTTGCCGATATGCTTGATCCTTGCCCAAAAGGAGACAGGCTCGGCACTCGCCTACCTCGCCCTATTCTTTGTCCTCTACCGTGAAGGCATGAGCGGACTGGTGCTTACCGCAGCGCTATTCGCGGTTGTGTTCTTTGTCACCATTGTCAAGTATTCCGAGAATATGATCATGGGCATCCCCTCGGGAGAGGTCGCAGTTTTCATAATGATAGAGGTGATAATAGTGGCGATGATGGCTATGTACTGCAAAATAGTATGGGCGGCGCGCACACTTCTGTTCTGGTTTCTCGGCACCGGAATCGCCGCATGGATTGCAAGCTTGTGCGGATTGGAGATACCGGGCATGATTTTCTTCTTGAGCGTGATAGGCATCGCCATAATATATTGCCTGTTTCTGCTGTTCCGAGGTCCGGTCAAACGCATTCTCATCACTATCGGCGGAGCGGTTGTGGCTGTGGTATTCATGTTTTCAGTCAACAAAGTGTTCAACGACATCCTCCAGCCTCATCAGCAGCAACGCATCAAGGTGTCGCTCGGCATAGTTGAAGATCTCCGTGGAGCAGGCTACAATGTGAACCAGTCAAAAATCGCGATAGGCTCGGGCGGTATGTTCGGAAAAGGATTCCTCAACGGCACCCAGACCAAACTAAAATATGTGCCTGAGCAGCACACCGACTTCATCTTCTGCACCATCGGCGAAGAAGAAGGTTTCATCGGCACTACCATTGTGCTGATGCTGTTCCTCGCGCTTATCTTGCGCATAATAGGTCTTGCCGAGCGCCAGCCCACCACTTTCTCGCGCGTGTATGCCTATTGCGTCGCCTCATTCCTCATATTCCATCTCGCCATCAATGTGGGAATGGTCATAGGTCTCTGTCCTGTGATCGGAATACCGCTCCCATTCTTCAGCTACGGCGGGTCCTCACTATGGGGCTTCACCTTCCTCCTGTTCATTCTGTTGCGTCTTGATGCCGCACGCCGGGAGCATCATAACTACTAACCGGCTAATGAATCCACAAATCGGCACATGAGCCAGATTTAGCCATTTTATTAGTCTTTTACATAGATTTTTTGTAAGTTTGCATACAATTCAGAACTGAATAATTATTAATGGAATCGCTCATATATGTCATCATACGCGGTATTGCAATCGGCGTGCTGATATCGGCACCAATGGGGCCTATCGGTATGCTCGTGATACAGCGGACATTAAACAAGGGTCGCCGTCCGGCATTCTACACCGGCATAGGGGCTGCTCTGAGCGATTTGATATACTGCCTTCTCACCGGTCTCGGGCTATCTTTTATCACTGATTTCATCGAAACCAACCAACTTATACTCCAGATAATCGGCTCAATCGTATTGGCGGCTTTCGCATTGGTGCTGTTCCGCAAAAATCCCACACGAAAGCTGTCAACTCCTGCCGAAGCTCCGGTATCGGGATGGAAAGACATTGTTTCAGGATTTCTCCTCACATTTTCAAATCCGCTCATTCTGTTCTTCATAATCGGTCTATTTGCGCGGTTCAATTTCCTGCTACCCGAATTCCGACACTATCACTACGCATCAGGCTATGCTTCAATTTTTGGCGGAGCCTTGTTGTGGTGGTTCACGATAACTTACTTCATAAACAAGGTGAAATCACATTTCAACGTGAGATCCCTGTGGTTAATAAACCGCATTATCGGTTCGATCCTGCTAATAATGTCATTGGTCGGACTTATAATGGGGCTTAAAGATTACTTTATCCCATGACAAATAATAACGAACACATCAGCATTCCGTTTATCAGTGATCTCAATGAGAACAATCTGGATGAACTGATCCGTACTATCGAAGGGAAAGGCATACGCCAGACAATCGACTGTCTTGACTGGGCGAAACAGTTTCCCTACCATCCTCTCACCACGGTGTCGCTCATACACACCGCCGAAAAGCTCTACATCGATTTCTTCGTCAGGAGCAATTATCTGAGAGCCGTAAACTACAAGCCCAATTCTCCCGTTTATGAGGACTCAAGCGTGGGCGTGTATCTACAACCGTCGCTTGAAAAGCCTGATTATTTCGCCCTGATGTTCAACTGCATCGGCACTATAAACGCCACCTGCGGCACACCGGGACATAAAACCCTGCTCGACACTGACTTCACCGACAAAATATATGTATATGCTTCCTGCGGCAATCGTCCGTTTCAGGAGCTTGAAGGTCTTTTCAGTTGGAACGTGATCGTAGGGATTCCACTCAAAGAAATAGGCATCGATTATTCAGGAAAGCCTGTATCCATAAAAGGCAATTTCTATAAATGCGCGTCGGGCACGGCACAACCCCATTTCATATCATGGCGTCCCATAAACACGCCCATGCCTGACTTCGACGTGCCGGAATCATTTGGAAACATAATATTACTTTGACTTATGAAAAAATTTATCTTTACACTATTATTCGGACTTGCCGTGTCATCAATGTCGGCACAATCATCATTCAGCCTCAAGGACTTGCTGAAAGGAGTGTCGGACTCTACCTCATCTTCATCCTCGGGTTCTTCATTGGGTGACATCCTCGGCACAGGAACTGTGGGCTCGCTCGTCAGCAATATTCTCGGAAATGACAAAATCTCGCCTGCCGATATCGTGGGCACATGGAACTATTCAGCCCCGGCAGTATCATTCAAAAGCGACAATCTGCTGAAAAAAGCCGGAGGAGCCGCTGCTGCCGCTACGGTTGAAAACAAGCTGGCACCATATTATAAGACTGCCGGTTTCGACAAAATGGTGCTCACGGTAGAACCCGACAGCACATTCACCATGAAGCTCGCGCGCGGATCATTATCAGGCGAGCTCACAAAGTCGGACCAAGACGGCTTCATGACCTTCCATTTCAAAGCGCTTAAAATGAACATCGGAACCATGGATGCCGCCGTTTCCAAAGCCGGAAACACCGTGACTATCACTTTCGACATATCAAAGCTGATGAAACTCATCAACACTGCGGCGAAAATTTCAGGAAATTCAACCATTTCCGGTCTTAACAAACTGCTGCAAAGCTATGACGGAATGCAGGCAGGATTCCGACTGCTGAAAGGCAAGGAAGCTGCCTCATCAACGACCAAGAAAAAGTAATAGTCAACCCGCATTACAATTCACAATCTTAAAAAAGAGTGGAACCGCACAGGTTAACATTCTTTTTTAAGATTTTTTGTTATTATGCCCCTTGGCTCTGATTTGCGAAGTTGTTAATTTTGTAATGCTATGGTCAATTTGTCACGCATATATCTATATTTCTCACTACTCGTTCTGGCTGTTTCAACCGAAGCGTGCCACAGCTCGCAACACGCTGCCTCAGGCAACGGAAAAAACTACCATAGCCAACAGCAGGCAAAGGGAGTGAACACGAAAAATCTCAAAAGCGATGAGCGCAAGCTGGTCGAAGAAGCCATGACATGGCTCGGCACTCCCTACCGATATGGCGGACAAGATTATTCAGGCACAGATTGCTCCGGGCTCACAATGAAAGTCTATCATAAGGCTCTCGGGATAAAAATACCACGCAATTCCGCCGAGCAGCAACGATTCTGCAAATCAATAAACCGGAAATCGCTTAATGCCGGCGACCTGCTGTTCTTCTGCACCGGAAGAGACAAGACAAGAGTTTCCCACGTGGGACTGTACATCGGTGACGGGCGCTTCATCCATTCATCGGCAAGCAGAGGGGTGATAATAAGCCATATCGATGAACGGTATTACGCTACAAAGTATCATTCATCGGGATTTGTGAGCCGGAAAGGGTATAAACAGCCCGACATCAAGGCTCCAAAACAAGACAAAAAGAAAGCGACTCCTAAGGAAAAGAAAGCGCCGGAAACCCAACCGCTGAAATTCGAGATTCCGAAAGACAAAAAAGCCGAGGTAGAACTGAATCAAGCCATCGAGAACCGCATCGACTCAATCTACAGCTCTTTCCTCGATTAACGACCGAGAGCCTGTCCGGTAAAATACCATGGATGATTGTTGATCGCAACAATTCCGTAGGAACCCTCGTTTCCTATAATTCTGCGAGCACAGATATAACCCGGCTTGTCAACCAAAGCGGTACGCTTCACCCGTCCGGATGATTCCACAAAATATCCGTCGGAATCATATATGCCCACATGGTTTATGCGTCCCGAAGCATTTCCGAAGAACACCAAGTCACCTTGCCTATAATCATCAGGCAGCACAGGCGAGCCGGTCTTTGCCTGTTGCGAAGCGTCGCGCAAAAGAATTCTTCCAGTATTGTAAAAAGCCATCTTCACCAATCCCGAGCAGTCCATACCCTTGCTCGACAAACCGCCCCACAGGTAAGGAGTGCCCACATGATGCTTTGACATTCTTATTACCTCAGCCGCGGCATCCTCAACAAAAACAGATTCAAGAGGCTTCACAAATTCTGATTTAATCCATCCGCGCCTACCGTCAGGAATAGTGACGCGGCACCAGCCACGTGACCAACATCCTGCCATAATATCACCGGCAACAGCGTCGCTCACCACATCCGCTATGGCAACAGTGTCGCTGAACACTTTTACCTCCTCAAACGATGCGACAAACAATCTCGGCTCAACACGCCATTTCCCGATAGCCTCTTCGTCAAAATATGTGAGAGAGTTGGCTATCACATATCCACGGTAGCCGTCGGGCATCTCCACTTCGCGCCATTCTCCATCGGCATCCCCTATCATCTTCAACGGCATTCCCATCAACACTTGTGTCGACATTTCGGCTCCGTGACGCGGCTCCACCCTTACATGAGCTACCGAAATATGCGGCAACGCCCATTGTGCCACGGCTTTCGCCCCACACGTCACACACAGCAGTATCACTAATAGCAATTTCATCATTTCCATTTCTTTTTAAGAATGTAAATTTAATATTTTTTTCACTTGACTAATCCTTTTTCAATGTTAAATTGTTCAATTAGTATAACGCGGAAGATGCACTTTATTTGCCGAAAGCACTTAAGAGTTGTCAAGCAAAAGCACTATTTATTAATCTGTTATACTTCACTACTATGGGCAGCAAAGAGATTATAACATTGATGAGACTGCTCGAAATGAGCGAATCACGGTATACGGTCGGGACATTTTCATTTTCCAACGGTCTTGAGTCGGCATCCAATATAAACCTCATCGCAAAGGAGTCGACACTCCAGCAGTATGTGATGGCAGTGTCACGTCAAGTTGCCTACAGCGACAGCATCGCGGCAATACAAGCTTATCGCGCGGCTGCCGATGATGATTACGACCGCATATTGCAAGCCGATGAAGAAGTGATAGCCTGCAAAACAAATCCTGAATCAAAAGAATTCACCAAACGACTGGGCAAAAAACTTGCCGAAGAATCGCTTTGCCTCATGGACTGCCCTATGATGGAACGGTTTCTCAACGACCTGATCAACGACATCACCCCCGGAACTTACCCCATAGCGCAAGCCATACTGCTATACCACACAGGTGTTTCTGAGATGGAGATGTTCTGCTCTCAGCAATTCGGAGTGATAAATCTTATCCTTGCCGCGGCATTGAAAAGCGTGAAAGTCCCGGGGTTTGACACCCAGAAGATAGCCTACAACCTTGCTCCGCAGGCGGCGCTTGACTACAGCATAATAAAGCATCTGGATTTCTCCGACATGAAAGCGTTCATTCCTTACACTGAACTCAATGCATCATTCCACCGCAACGGGTCCATGATGATGGCAATGAACTGATGCTCATTTTCCCAAAAAGGCATAGATCAACAAATAATAATTCTAAGTATATGAAAAAAGTCATTCTACTGCGCCACGGACAGAGCCAATGGAACCTTGAAAACCGTTTCACCGGATGGACCGATGTGGAACTATCCGAAAAAGGAAAAGAAGAGGCGCGAAACGCCGGAAAAAAAATACTGGCTGCCGGGCTTATGCCCGAATTCTTTTTCACATCCTATCTTAAACGAGCAATCCACACCCTCCAAATTGCCGCTGAAGAGCTGGACAGGGACTGGGTTCCAGTAATCAAGGACTGGCATCTCAACGAGCGCCACTATGGGGCATTGCAGGGACTTAACAAGGCTGAAACAGCCAAAGAATATGGCGATGAACAGGTCCATATATGGCGCCGAAGCTACGATGTGGCTCCGCCTGAACTCTCCCTTGACGACCCGAGATACCCGGGCAATGATCCTCGATACACATTTCTGAGCTACGAGGATCTGCCGCTCACCGAATCGCTCAAAGACACTATCGCGCGTGTGCGTCCATGCTGGGAAGAGATTATCATGCCCCGACTACAACACTACGACACGGTGCTTATCTCAGCTCACGGCAACAGCCTGCGCGCGCTTGCCATGCTGCTGCTGCATCTGTCGCCCGAGGAGATCATGAAAACTGAAATCCCCACAGGCGAGCCATGGGTGTTTGAACTTGATGACCGCTACAGCGTGTTGAAAAACTACTATCTGTGACACGATAAGAGTCTGTCTCACATCATTCCTATTTTACCCGCGCTATCCTTTTGGGAGTGCGGGTATTTATTATCAACGGCACAGTCTCAACCGACACGGTGCTGGTGTCAAGTCCAAACGCCTTCTCTGTGTCAAGCTCCATGCGGCGAAGCATTGAATGAAGATTCATCAGCACACGGTCTGAAGGCTTGCATTGACTTGATGATGAAAAAACACGCCTGATGACAATGAAGCGGAAGTCGCCGGGGATGCCGTGCCGCCTTAACGACGGATAGTTGCTCGTCAAATCAAGCAATCCGTCCGACACCATATCCTCCACAGCCTGACGGAAATACACGCTGAGCTGCGGCGGAATGCGGAACCCTATCCTGAATTTAAAACTGGTGAGTGTACCGGGAATAATAACCGAGCGTTCATACTCGAGAGTGTCGGGATGGTCGGTGAATTCCACCCTTATTATCCAATAATGGTCAGCTCGCTTGGGCTGCTTGTTGATTATCGAATACACCAGTTTGCTCTCCACCCTTCCGGCATCATCGGAACGACTCATATACACCACGTTAGATGCATAAGGAGGTATCTTTTCATCCGCCTTTATATCGGATATTATCCCCGTATAGCGGCTGAAATCCAAATACTCCATATACTTACGCCTTATAATCTCAGCCCTGTGCCACACAATCATGACTCCACACACGATGCCGGCAATCAATATAGTGAACCAGCCTCCATGAGCGAATTTGAACATATTAGCCACAAAAAACGCGCCCTCTATCATGGTGAACACAACAGCAAACAACGCAACAGCCCATCGGGGAACACCCTTGTTGCGCAGATACAAGGCAAGAAGCATGGTGGTCATCAGCATTGTGATGGTTATAGCAAGCCCGTATGCCGCCTCCATGTGCCCTGACGTGCGGAAAATAAGCACGGTCAACACACATCCTACAAAAAGAAAACAGTTGACGAGCGGAATATAAAGCTGACCTTTCAATGTCGATGGATACTTAATGCGCAACCTCGGCCAGAAGTCAAGACTCATCGCCTCACTGAATATCGTGAACGATCCGCTCAGAAGGGCTTGACTGGCGATAATGGCGGCGCCGGTGCTTATGATGATTCCTGCCGGGAGAAACCAATGAGGCATAATGCCATAAAACGGATTGGCATCACCGCTCAGCCCGTTCCCTTGCGAGATGATCCACGCGCCTTGACCCAAATAATTAAATATGAGCATGACCTTGACAAATATCCAGCAATATGTGATGTTTTTTCGTCCGCAATGCCCGAGATCAGAATAAAGCGCTTCAGCGCCGGTGGTACACAAAAACACCGCGCCAAGAATAAGAAACCAACCCGGATAGTCGATCAACAGCTTGACGGCATACCATGGATTGAACGCACGCATTATAAGCCAGCAGTCGGCAAAATGACTTGCGCCCATCACCCCAAGCATAAGAAACCACACGAGCATGAATGGTCCGAAAAGACGCCCTATAGCATTCGTGCCAAGACGCTGAATGAAAAAAATGCCGGTAATGATTATCAGCACAATCGGCAACACCGGAGCATCAGCTTTCAACGCACGCACACCCTCGACCGCCGAAGTTACAGTCATGGCGGGAGTAATGACACCGTCGGCGATGAGCGCGCTCGCTCCCACCGCGGCAAAAATATACAGCCACCGCCTCTTCATCCCTTTAATCAAGGAATAAAGAGCAAGTATGCCACCCTCCCCCTTGTTATCGGCACGCAATGCAATGACCACATATTTCAACGTGGTCTGCAACGTAAGGGTCCATATCACACATGACACCGCCCCTGTCACATAATCGGCGTCATGCGTTCCTGACGCGCCCATCACAGCCTTCATCACATAAAGAGGCGACGTGCCTATATCTCCGAACACAATGCCTATAGTGACAAGCAGTGCCGCAACAGTGACCTTGTGAACCGGCGAGGAATCAGTGTTTATCTTTGTCGACATAATAATATCTTTTTCAATGGAATCTTTATATATAACAATCCATTGCCGTCATTTTTCCATGCACACATGAAATAGACTTGCCGCAACGAGGATTTTTCCGTACTTTTGCACTATTGTAACAAGTAAGCAGATATGAAGATAGCTATTGTTGGAACCGGTTATGTGGGACTCGTATCCGGTGCTTGTTTTGCCGAAGTTGGCATTGACGTGACTTGCGTCGACATTGACCGGAATAAAATCGAACGGTTAAAACAAGGTATCATACCTATATATGAACCCGGACTTGACGACCTCGTGAAAAGAAACATGGCTGAAGGACGACTACACTTCACCTGCGACTTGACCGATTGTCTTAATGATGTGGAAGTGGTGTTCAGCGCTGTCGGAACCCCTCCCGACGAAGACGGTTCTGCCGACTTGCGATATGTGCTTGATGTGGCGCGCACTTTCGGTCAGAACATCAACAAGTACACCATCCTTGTCACCAAAAGCACGGTGCCGGTAGGAACCTCAAAGAAAATAAAGGAGACTATCGACCGTGAGCTTGCCGCGCGAGGGGTAAACATAGACTATGAAGTAGCATCCAATCCCGAATTTTTGAAAGAGGGTGCGGCGATTAAAGACTTCATGTCGCCTGACCGTGTGGTGATAGGAATTGAAAGCGACCGCTCACGCAAAGTGATGGAACGCCTCTACCGTCCATTCCTGCTCAATAATTTCCGCGTGATATTCATGGATATAGCATCGGCAGAAATGACCAAATATGCCGCCAACTCAATGCTTGCCACCCGCATATCATTCATGAACGACATAGCCAATCTCTGCGAGCTCGTAGGCGCCGATGTCAACATGGTGCGCAAAGGAATAGGAACCGACGCCCGCATCGGCAACAAATTTCTCTACGCCGGATGCGGATATGGAGGCTCATGCTTCCCTAAGGACGTGAAGGCACTGATAAACACCGGCAAAGAATATGGCTACGACATGACTATCATACGTGCGGTAGAAGATGTGAATGAACGCCAGAAATCCATTGTCTACGAAAAGCTCAAGAAAGCATTTGGCGGAGACCTTGCCGGTAAAAAGATCGCATTATGGGGACTGTCGTTCAAACCGGAAACCGATGATATGCGCGAGGCGCCATCGCTCGTTGTGATCGAAAAGCTGATTGCCGACGGCGCATCGGTAAGAGCTTATGATCCGGTGAGCATGGATGAAGCGCGCCGTCGCATCGGCGATAAAATCGAATATGCATCAGATATGTATGACGCCGCAGTAGATGCCGACGCTATCGCGTTGCTCACCGAATGGAAGCAATTCCGCCTTCCGTCATGGGCTGTAGTGCGACGCACCATGAAGGGCAACACCATTGTCGACGGCAGAAACATCTATGACCCTGCAGAACTCCACGAAGAGGGATTCAACTACACCTGCATCGGGAAATAGCCGCCTCACATAGACCTGTTTACACAAAGTAGCATCCCTATTTTGTGAAGTGAGTCATAAACTTTTTAATGGGATAAAGCTTTATAATATATAGAGTTTTTCAAAAACATTCAATTAATAATTATGACACTCAAAAAAATCAACCCGATTTTGACCTGTATGGTCGCTTGTTCTCTCCCGTTCTTCAATTCTTGCGGAGGCAACAGTTCTTCCGCATCCAAGGAATCCAATGACTCGATCGAGCAGCAAGCCGGTCCTGCCGGAAAAAATTTCCGAGGACCGGTAGTCGACAAATCAAATGACTCGACTCTACAGGCAATGATAAAAGATGTTGCTCCGAAATTCAAACAGTTGGAATACACCGACCAGGCTACAGGCGTGAATATGAAATACAATCTTTTCACACCTCAAAATATCGAAGCCGGCAAGAAATATCCGATTGTGCTATTCATTGCCGACGCCTCGACCGTAGGCGACAATGTCACCACACCACTCACTCAGGGATATGGAGCTCTTGTATGGGCGACTGACGAATGGCAGAAGCAGAATCCATGTTACGTGTTGGTTCCTCAGTTTACCGGCGTGACAGTAAATGACAAATACGAACACAGCAACGAAGTCGATGCTGCGATGAACCTTCTTAAAAATGTGATCGCCAACAATAGCGTGGATGCTAAACGCGTCTACACCACCGGGCAATCCATGGGAGGAATGATGTCGATGTATTACAACACCGCATATCCCGATGTATTTGCCGCTTCAATATTCGTTGACTGCCATTGGGACACATCCACATTCCCTGAGCTTGTAAAACATAAATTCGTATACTTCATCGCCGGAGAAAAGGGCAAAGCCTATGCCAACCTCAAACCGCTCGAAGAGGCTGCTGAAAAAGTCGGCGTGCAATACACATTCGCCGAATGGAGCGCCAAGCTTCCCGAACAAAGACAAAATGACCTTGCAGCAACAATGCTTGAAAAAGGCGCGCCGGTCAATATTTTTGAATTTGAAACCGGCTCAGTACTTCCCGATGGTATAACCGGCATGGACCACATGTATTCATTTGACTATGCCTACAAGATCACTTCGGTACGCCAATGGCTGTTTAAACAGCACAAATAACACAAAAATTAAAGGAGAGCGGATTGAGGTCCGCTCTCCTTCTATAATATAGAAAATATCACCATGTGATCACCGCCGTGACCTGTCGGGAATCTCCTCGGCAAACTTATTAGGGAAACTCAGATGCTGCTTCGGACGAATCATCGCATAGATTATCAGCAACACTCCAAGCAAAATGAAAGGAATGCTCAACTGTTGACCTATGTTCAATGTCATGGTCGCTTCTCGAGCCACCTGATCATTCTTAATGAATTCGATAAGGAAACGTGGCAGGAATATGCCGATGAAGAATATCCCGAGAATCAAGCCGGGACGCTCTTCAGCATTTTTCTTCCAATACATCCACATGAGCAACCCAAACAAAGCAAAGTAGCATAGCGCTTCATAGATTTGAGTAGGATGCACGGCTTGCCCCTCATAGAGTTCATGCCACTCACGGGAGCGCACAAACATGAATCCCCAGGGCAAGTCGGTAGCAGTGCCGAAAATTTCCGAATTAAACAGATTACCGAGACGTATCAATCCACCTACAAGAGCAATCGCAACAACAAGACGGTCAAACGTCCACAGGGGGCTGCGTTTAGTCACAAAAATGGAATACAGAATCACGGCAAGTATTATGGCTATGGTGCCGCCATGACTCGCGAGCCCACCCTCCCATATATACAGGATTTTAACAGGGTCGGCGCGATAGATGTCCCATTCATAGAAAAACACATGACCGAGACGCGCCCCGACGATAGTGGCGACAACTACATATATGAGCAGTATGCCGAGCCATTTCTCAGGAGCGCCCTCATGTTTGAACATTTTGGCGACAATCTCATAGCCCACAAGAAAACCGATAGCAAACATAAGCCCATACCAACGTATGGTCAAAAAGCCGCTAAAGATTTCGGGACTGACGTTCCAGGTGATAAAATCAAGCATCGTTAAGATTTATACTAAATGACGTACCAATTCCTCACGATCGCCATGAAGCATATCGATCACGGGGATTTCAATCATTGTGTAGGCGCCGGGGCGCTGAAGCATCGATGCGCGTGCAACACCCACCAGAATCTGAGCGGTCAATGCCGGATTGTTGATCGACATATTAAATTCAAAACGCTGATTCTGGGTAATGCCTGACACTCCCTTACGCACCATGTTCACACCATGACCCATGTCCTTGATATCGTCAACCGACGGAACGGCAAACACATGAGTCTCATCGCTTGCAAAGTAAGGATCCTCCTTGACCGCCTTGGCGATATCTTCAATCTTGTGTCCTTCCTCAACCTCGACATACACCATGCGGCGATGGATGCCGGTGCCGAGAGGAATAGTCATTGAAAGCGCGTTCTTAACTCCGGGTTTTGACTTCACCGCCACTGTGTGGCCCATGCTCATGCCGGGACCGAAATTAGTGTAAGTTATTCCCTTGGGAGCCGCAGCCTGCATCAATGCGCGCACGATTGAATCACTTCCCGGATCCCAACCTGCCGAAATAATGGCGACTGTGCCATGCTCTTTGGCGATAGCGTCGAGATTACGGCGCAAGTCCACGATACTCGTGTGGATATCAAAACTGTCAACCGTGTTGATACCTTTCGAAAGGAGCACGGATGCATGTTTCTCAACCTCACGGGTAGGCGTACACAGAATAGCTACATCAACATTTTCAAGCTCAAGCGTGTCAGCTACTACTTTAAATCCAGCAAGTTCAGCAGGAACATCAGCCGGATTACGGCGCACGATGCCGGCAACCTCAAAATCGGGTGCCTGCATCAATGCGTCAAGTACAAATTTTCCAATGTTGCCATATCCAACTATGGCAGCTCTAATTTTCTTCATATAATTATTAAAAAACAATCCTTTATTCGGGCTGGCGACCGTTCACGATAGCTTCGGTATCGCGGGCGATCATGAATTCCTCATCAGTAGGAATCACTACAACCTTCACCTTGGAGTCAGCGGCGGAAATAACTTTTTCCTCGCCATGACACTTGTTGGCTTCATCGTCAATCTTGACGCCAAGATATGACAGGTGGTCACACATATACTTGCGGAGACTCTCCTGGTTTTCGCCGACACCGCCGGTGAACACGATAATGTCCACACCGTTGAGCACAGCGGTATAAGCGCCGATATACTTCAAGATGCGATACATGTACATATCAAGACCAAGTCTTGCGCGCTCGTTGCCTGCTTCGATAGCGGCATCGATGTCACGCATATCGGAAGATACGCCTGATATTCCCAGGATGCCGCTCTTCTTGTTGATGAGGTTGCTCAGCTGCTTGCTGTCAAGGTGCTCCTTATCCATGATGAATGTGAGAGCGCCCGGATCAACGTCACCCACGCGGGTACCCATCATAAGACCCTCTACCGGAGTTAGACCCATTGAAGTGTCGATGCTCTTTCCATCCTTAACGGCAGTGATTGAACCGCCGTTGCCGATGTGGCAAGTGATGATCTTCTGAGTATTGTAGTCAACACCGAGGAAATCACACACGCGGCGTGACACATAACGGTGGCTGGTGCCGTGGAAACCGTAACGGCGGATGCCGTATTTCTCATACATTTCGTAAGGAAGAGCATACATATAGGCTTCGGCAGGCATGGTCTGATGGAATGCTGTGTCAAACACTGCAACCTGAGGCACGCCGGGCATCAAATCGGTGATAGCGTCGATACCGGTCATGTTTGCCGGATTGTGAAGAGGAGCCACATCGTAGCACTCCTTGATCTTCTCGATCACCTCATCGTCGATCTTGACACTCTTGTTGAACTTCTCACCGCCGTGCACCACTCTATGACCTACAGCGTTGATCTCCTTAAGGCTCTTGATGCAGCCGTAAGTGGGGTCGATAAGAATATTGAGAATGTCATTCACTGCCTTCTTGTGGTCAGGAATAGGCTCAACGATGCTCTTTTTCTCACCGTTGGGAAGACGGAACTTCAAGAATGAGTCGGGCAAACCGATTTTTTCCACTCCACCCTCGGCAAGAGTATTCTTATTGTCAATGTCAATAAGTTTATATTTCACAGAACTGCTACCGCAGTTAAGAACGAGAATATTCATTTTGATTACGATTTAAAGTCTATGATTATTTGCGTGATTTAGCTCCGATAGCCTGGTTGCAAGTGATGATCACTGTCTTGTAGATATCTTCGGGGAAACATCCGCGTGACAAGTCGTTGACAGGAGCGGCAAGACCCTGAAGAACGGGACCTACAGCCTGAACACCGGCAAGACGCTGCACGAGTTTGTAGGCGATGTTCCCAGCTTCAAGCGACGGGAACACAAGCACGTCGGCAGTACCTGCAACATTGCTTCCGGGAGCTTTGCTCTTAGCCACGCTCGGCACGATAGCGGCATCTGTCTGAAGTTCGCCGTCAATCATCAATTCGGGATCAGCTTCCTTGACAAGCTTGACAGCCTCGATCACCTTGTCGACACGCTCATGCTTGGCGCTGCCCTTGGTTGAGAAGCTCAACATTGCGATACGCGGTTCGATGTTAGCGATATCACGTGCTGTGTCGGCAGTAGAAAGCGCGATCTGTGCAAGTTCTTTAGCGGTCGGATCGGGAAGAACGGCACAATCGGCAAATACCATGAGGTCATCCTGTCCGAAAGGTGATCCGTCGGGCAACAACATGATAAACGCGCCTGATACAACTTCAATGCCCGGCTTGGTCTTAATCACCTGGAAAGCGGCACGAAGCACGTTTCCGGTAGTATTGAGAGCTCCGGCAACCTGACCGTCGGCATCTCCGTTCTTGATCATAAGACATCCGAGGTAAAGCGGATTCTTGGTAGTCTTGATGGCATCCTCCATTGAAATGCCCTTCTTCTTGCGAAGTTCATAGAAGATAGGAGCATAAGTGTCGATAACCTCAGGATCTTCCGGATTCACAATCTTGGCTTTGCAAATATTGGTGAGGCCCAATTCCTTTGCCGCCTCGGCTATTTCTTCGGGGTTACCGATGAGGATTATATCGGCAAGACCTTCCGTGATAATACGGTCGGCTGCGGTAAGAGTACGAGGTTCTGTGCTTTCCGGCAACACGATACGCTGGCGTTGCTGCTTAGCTTTTGCGGTCAATTTTTCAAATAGTCCCATTTTCGATTTAAGTTTAAAGTAGATTTTTAATATTGCAAATTTACTCTTTTTTGCCAACAAATAGGCTTAAATTTATTAAATTTTCATTAGCTGAAAACTATTACGTCCTCAACCCGGTGCAAAGATAGCACCGCCGGCATCAAAATTCACCCACTTTTTATCCCACCCTCAATAAAATTTAAGCCTTTCCCATTAGTCCAATAAAAAAGGTCAGGGCTTGAAAAATAATTCAAGCCCTGACCTTTTATCGATATTACGCTCAATTATTTAAGCGCGTTCTTTACTTGATCGTTGGGAACCATTTCTTCTTTGAAGAAGTAGGCACCGGTCTTAGGTGATTTTTCCATCTTGATCACCTTGCTATAAGTACGTCCTTCACCTTTCTGAAGTGATGCTACGGTTTTCTTTGCCATATCTTAGGAGTATTATTTGATTTCTTTATGAACAGTCACACGCTTAAGAATAGGGTTGTATTTCTTAAGTTCAAGACGCTCGGTTGTATTCTTACGGTTCTTTGTAGTGATATAACGAGATGTACCGGGCATACCGCTTGCCTTGTGTTCAGTGCACTCAAGGATCACCTGCACTCTATTACCTTTCGCTTTCTTTGCCATAATTCGTTATATGTCTAAAAATTTAATATCTTTACCGGTTAAAAATCCCTTTTCAGCAGCCTGCTGCATTGCGGCATCCAAACCGAGTTTGTTGATAATACGAAGACCGGCTGCTGAGATAGTCAGACGGATCCAAACGTCCTGTTCTACCCAGTAGAACTTCTTTTCAAATAGGTTCACGTTAAACTTAC
The DNA here is from genome assembly GCA_910589555.1 of uncultured Muribaculum sp. Classification (GTDB taxonomy): domain Bacteria; phylum Bacteroidota; class Bacteroidia; order Bacteroidales; family Muribaculaceae; genus Muribaculum. The sequence continues at coordinate 23,592 of CAJUTE010000007.1, read as the reverse complement.
GTTTAGTGCGGCGCTTTGAGTGCGACACATTGTTACCTACCATTGCTTTCTTGCCTGTGATTTGACAAATCTTTGACATGGCTGTTTTTGTATCTTTACGTTGGTTACTAATTAACACTATCTGTAGTAAGGCCGCCATCTCAGTTCTCATATCATCGCTAAGTGCATCATTCTCAGCGATTTTACAGGATGAGCCTTAAAACATTGTGCAAAGTAACGAATTTTTCACCAATTACGCAAATTTTCCTCTCCTTTTCTCAATGATTTTTTCAACATCACCGGTTCAGAGCGGCATCATCCATGACGCCGGCAATGTTGACGGTCGGCATTTCAGATATTGAATTTTAATCCAAAGCCCATTGAAAAATGATTTTCATGCACTTTCGCCTCTGATTCTTTCAGCATATTCACCATACCAAATCCTCCGTTGACCATGATGTAGAATTTTCGGAAGGAGATGCCACCGCCAACTCCCCACAAAAGATTGAAGCGTTTCATGTTGCCCTTGCTGCCGTATATATCGACATTTCCTTCCAATGGATACCCATCTATTTGTTCTCTACCATAAATTCCTATTTCCAATTCAGGACCTGTGCACAGAAACAATTTCATATTTTTCATAATATCAAAATGATATCCTGCCATAACCGGCACACGCACGCCAAACTTTTTCATTTTTATTTTAAAAATCCTCACACTGCCCAATTCGTGCTCAAGAGCATCCAGATATTTGTTTTTCATGGTGTAAGTATTGTAATAAAGCGTCATGCCTGCCTCAAGATAGAGATTTGCCACAAGCGGAATATCATAAAGCCCGGCGAGCTCCATGCCTTCGCCGGCTTTAAACATTTTCGCACCAACATCACCAACAGTGTACTTACCGGCACAACCTTGGTCATAGCTTAAGCGTATTCCGAAAGTGGTCTTATTATCCGGATTGTTCAATATGATACTCTGTGCGAAAGAAGATAAGCACGAGACAAATACCACGGTAGCTAAAATCAAATACTTTTTCATTCGGATTATTTATATAGGTTTATTATCATACTAAATACATAAGAACAGCAATTTTATCGGAAAATCCACTTTATTTAGCAATCCCTCATTATAATGAAGCATCTCCCCTCCGAAAAAGCAGCAGGGGAAAAGGATAAGGCTTGATTCTCCGCATAAAATCCTATTAATATGATGATTATTCTTAAATTACAAAGATAAGCTTTTTATTTAAAAAACTCCAATTTCCGCATTAATTTTTTTTTCACGCGGAAAGAGTCCTTTCAGTTCCCTCAAATTTGTTTATATTTGCAAAAAATATTGATGATGAAACAAGGTTATTTCAGAGTTGCGGCGGCTGTGCCGCACGTAAATGTCGCAGATGTAGACTACAATACGGAGCAAATCATGACAATGGCACGCGAACTTGCCTCTCACGGAGTAGAGCTCGCCGTGTTTCCGGAACTGTGCGTGACCGCCTATACCTGCGGCGACCTGTTTCACCAGACCACGCTGCTTGAAGCGGCTGATGCCGCAGTGGGCAAGCTCGCCGAATTCACCAAGGAGATTGACACCGCGATCATCGTGGGAGCCCCGCAGCTTATTGACGGCAGCGTCTACAACTGCGCCATCGCACTTGCTCACGGCGAGACAATAGCAGTAGTGCCGAAAACATACCTGCCCACCTACAATGAGTTCTACGAAAAACGATGGTTCCAAGCTGCTCCGGTCGATGATTCCTTGCAACCCACGCTCATCGAGATAAACGGAGTGAAAGTTGGCATTGAGATATGCGAAGACCTTTGGGCTCCGCTGCCACCGTCGACCATGGCGGCACTTGCCGGCGCGCAGGTCATAGTCAACCTTTCGGCATCCAATGACCTCATCGGCAAATACAACTATCTCACTTCACTGATAAAACAGCAGTCGGCACGATGCATCGCCGCTTATGTGTATTCAGGCGCCGGATATGGCGAATCATCCACCGACCTGGTTTTCGACGGCAAGGCAATCATCGCCGAAAACGGATCAATCATCAGCGCCTCTCCCCGATGGCTCCGCAAAGCCACCTACGAGATTGCCGACATCGACATCATGGCTATAAAGCGCGACCGAATGCACATCACCACATTCGGCGACTGTGCCGTGCGTGAAAACGCCGTTGCCGCATCGACAAGCATAAATGTCGCGAAAAACAACGACAATAAACTGTTCCGCACCGTCGATCCATATCCGTTTGTGCCCCCCACCGACGGGCTGCTCAACGAACGATGCGAAGAAATCGTCAACATCCAGGCGGCAGGACTCGCCAAACGCCTTGAAGCCACACACACCCGCAACATCGTGGTAGGCATTTCCGGCGGTCTCGACTCCACGCTCGCCATCCTCGTGGCAGCAAGGACATTCGACATTCTCGGATTGCCCCGGACAGGCATACATGGAATAACCATGCCCGGATTCGGCACCACCGACCGCACCTACGACAACGCCATCTCTCTCATGAAAGCTCTTGGAGTGACAATCCGCGAGATTCCCATCGCCGATGCCGTAAAACTCCATTTCCGCGACATAAACCACGACATTGACAACCACGATGTCACATACGAAAATTCACAGGCGCGCGAACGCACTCAGATATTGATGGATATAGCCAATCAGGTGTCGGGCATGGTGCTCGGCACAGGCGATCTCTCGGAACTCGCCCTCGGATGGGCGACCTACAACGGCGACCACATGTCGATGTACGGCGTGAATGCAGGTGTGCCGAAAACGCTGGTGAAATACCTCGTGAGATGGTTTGCCGAAAATGCCGCCACACCCGAAGAGCGGACCACACTGCTCGACATCGTCGACACCCCCATCAGTCCTGAGCTGATCCCTGCCGACAGCAAAGGCAACATCACCCAGAAGACCGAAGACCTCGTGGGTCCCTACGAGCTGCACGACTTCTTCCTTTATAATGTGCTGCGCTACGGATTTCCGCCGTCAAGAATATACTTCCTCGCCCAAAAAGCGTTTGAGGGAAAATACGATGACGAAACAATCAAAAAATGGCTTCGCACATTCTTCCGCCGCTTCTTCAATCAACAGTTCAAAAGAAGCTGTTTGCCCGACGGACCGAAAGTGGGAAGCGTGTGCCTCTCTCCTCGCGGCGACTGGCGCATGCCCTCCGACGCCTCATCCGCTCTATGGCTCAAAGAGTGCGACCAACTATAACAGAACATATCAATCGGTCCTTCGCGAGGAAGGAGCAATCAAGATAGCATAAATTTCAATAGATAATATCCTTTCGCGATATTATCTATTGAAATTTTTACTACAACGACAAATGGACATAGGGGTGGCACCCTTATTTCAGGATGGCTGACGAGCCGGTTCCTGCGCCTCCCACCTCATCGCCGTGGTTGACCTTCTTGCCGTAGCCGAATGTGTAGGCAAGTGACAGTTGCAGGCTGAAATGTGTACGGGTATCGTAGTTGACCATTCTGTCCTTGTAATATTCATAGCGGCATTTCGTTGTGCTGTAATCCCACGATGTACGGAACGGATTTGCTATCGTAAGCCTCACGTTCAGATCCGATTTGCTCCACCCCGCCTCCAGTTTGAGCGAGCTACGGGTCTTGATGATGGTGTCGTAATTTGACCACAGGCTCGTGAGAGGCGAGTTGAAATAACCTGAGAAATAGAAATTTCCCATATAATATTGAACGGACGAAATGAGAATAAAAGGATTGTAGGTGACGGGCAGCGTGCCGGTGGCGCGATAGAAATCTTGCAGAGTCATGAGCTGGAACTGCAAGTTGCCATCAAAGAACGATGCCGTGGCTGAGATTCCCAGGGTTGTCCACAGGTGGTCGCCATTGTTCTCATAGCTACGGAGTATGGCACGACCGTCATCGTATGGCGAATAAACCGGAGTCCAGCGGTCAAGCAGCCCGAGGAAACGGATATAGGGCGATACCCTTAGCCACGGCATAGCGCTCCAGTTATAGTTGAGCGATGTTGACAACATCTTTGAGTAGCTCAGATTAGGATTGCCGCGATAGTAAAGCACCTCATTTTCCCGCAGCACGTTAGGGCTCTTGCCGTTGTCGGGAATAGGTTCCTTGGAGTAATTAATGTAGAAGTTTATCGAATGGCGGCGGTTGGGCGACCATCCGACGTTGACACTCCCGAATGGGTAGAGTTCTTCCTCTACCGATGCGTTGATCCGGTTTTTCTGGTATCTCACACCTATTCTGGCATCGGCACTGAAATTATTGGTGTAATAGCCATATTTCACAGTTCCTCCGGCAAATACGGTCATGAGCCTGTCATACGCCGGGTAGTCGCCGGTATAATTCACGCGATATTCAGTTCTTCCGCCAAATCCGGAAAGATATAGATTGTGATTTTTCCCAAGATCTTTCATCAACGAAGCATCTAAATTAAGATTGGTTGCTTTTTCACGGGCGTTGTTCAGTATGACGGTCTCGTCGGCAGTGTAATGAGAGTTCTGGATATTGTGCGTGTAAGATGCCGAAGGATAGACCGTAAGCTTATATCGGCGAGGAAATGAAAAGAAGAATGACCCATAGTAGCCTACTGACTTCACATCGGAACTCTTTTCGGTTGCATAAGTCGACGGGGTGAAGAGTTCAGGCGTAAAATCGACAGTACCCTCATTATCGTCGTTCGGCTTATCCGTATAGGTGAATGCGAGCGTGTTTTTAGCCTGAAAATTTTCAGAGTCGTATGTCGCGCGGAATGTGACAGGCAGCGTGTTCTCTACGTAATGGCTGCCGGTAGTGGTCTGAGTTCTGTCGACCCATTCAGTCTTTCCCGCTTCCGGAGAAAGAAGATAGGATGATGTCCCGCTGCTGCCGGTATGATGGTTGTTTGTGTTGCGGCTTGCCACAAACAGGTCGTAGGTCATGCTCTTGTATTTAAACTTGGAGTAGACGGAAGCATCGCTCAGCAAACCGGTAAAAAAGCTCTCGGATGCCATCAGTTTTGTATATCCGCCATATCGATATGATTGAAGTATAAAGTTGACCACATTTGTCTCGCCCATGAATCTGGGGTCGGATGGCGAATATGAGAATTCAACACGACGCACATCTCCGGCGCGCAGACCTTTCAGCTCCTCCGTAGCCCGCGTATAATCGATAAATATCGCCACCGGGCGACCATCGGTCGTCTCAACACTATTATCAAACACCTTGATATTTATCTGTGGAATCGCCATGCGCCGCAAAAGGTCAATAGCATCCATGGGGGTGCTTTTCTGGCGTTGGGTAGGACGGTAAACAGTACGGTCAGAATAGGTAAGTATCTGCTCGCCCGTAACGGTCACCGCTTTGAGATTAATCGGCAAAGCGCTCATCACCACATCGCCGACTGCAAACGAGTCGAACGCTTTGAGGTGCGGCCTATAGCCTAAGCACGTCAATTTACCTATCACATTTCTTTCATCACAAGGAATCTTGAACCGCCCCTCGCTGTCGGTTATTCCATAGGTAATCACGGCTGAATCCTTGGGAGCAAGGAGCATGACGGTTGCCGCTGCCACCGGCTCATTGTCAGTGCCGATGGCACGTCCGGTGTACACAAATTTTCCGTGCTGAAGAGCTTCGACATAGTATGTATTCTTGGATTTTACAACTGTCACAGGATTCAAGCCTATCGCCTGACGAATGGCGTCGTAGGCATTGTCGGCATTTACTGTAGCGCTTGTGTTATAGTTTTCAAGTTCGTTGTATATGAAATTGATGTCGAGATCGGGATGGTTCTCCATAATCAGTTGAATCGCCTTAGGAAGCGGAGTTGAATTAAAATGATAGGAGAAAGTCTCGGCGTATGCCATGACAAAGACCGACATGGCGCATATAAGCATAATTGTTCTTGACATGATGTCAGTCTATTTTGATGGTTTTATCCTTGACGGAGATATGTATTTGTTCGAAATTGTTGAGACTTTCAACAACTTCATCAAGCGTCTGTGCCTGATTCCAACGGAAATAAAGACGCAATGTTTTAGGAGCTTCATCGGAAAATTGCACCTTATAACCGTAGTATTCAGCGATACGGTTAGCGATAGCCTCCAGCGGTTCATTGTCAAATATTATAGTTTCGGGAGCTATCGCAGGCACTTCTCCCGAGGCAACTGTCGAGTCGTTAGAAACAACTGTTTCTATTACTGCTGCCGCAGTCTCGGCTGATGGCGCTTCAGGCTTTTGGTTGAGAGCATAATTTACGCTTACCCCAACTACGGCAGCCACGGCGGCAAGTGAAGCTATGCCTATGGCTATGCTTGCGGCAATATTGCGAGAGAACAGATCAAGCATTCTGAATCTATTCTTCCGGTGAACGCGCTCAAACTCTTTCCATTCGGTATCAACATCCGGGGCAGGTATTGGCGTAAGCACCGCCTTTATCGTGTCAAGCAGGCGGTAAACCTCCATGACTTCCGGATCGGCGAGCATAGCCTCCACATCCTTCTCAGAGTAACGGTCGGGGTGCTCGATAGCATCAAGCAGGCGGTCGATTTTATCCATTTTGAGACAGTTTTTTACGTAAGACATCTATTGCATGACGCAAATGCTTATAGACAGCAACCTCGCTGACACCCAGCGTTGTGGCAATCTCTTTGTAACTTTTGCCATCAGTGAAGCGCAATTCCACCACCCGCCGGCAAGCGGCGGTCAGGTCGTTTGTCACGGTCGAATGAATCTGTGCCATCGTCTCTTCATCGGGCAGCTCCTCATCGGCAATCTCCCGCTCATCAAGTGCATAAAGTTCCTTAACGCGTTCACGCGTGGAGAGGCTGCGCAGATAATTGAGACATCGGTTGCGCACAGCACGCAGCAGATACTGAGCCGAAACGTCGGTCAGACCGGCGTTGAGAAGCGACTCGAAGACATCGTGCACAATGTCACGCGCCACATCCTCATCACGCAGTATCAGCATCGCCAATCGGTGCATCGCCGTGTAGTGGGCTTTGAAAAGCTGTTCTATGTCATTTATTTGCGGCATAATAACTTTTTAGGGTGCAAAGCAGCCTTAAGGGTCGATAAGCTGCCGTCATACACATCTATAAGACACCTCACCCATGAAAAACCTAACCTGTCAAATGAAAAAAATCAACTAAATCAAGGTAACTGCGACAAAATTACAAATAAATCCCGGGATTTCCCTCATCGACAAGATATGGGATGATGCCTGACTTTCAGATTTCATTCTTTATGACTACCTTTGCATTATGATTTCGATAAATAACTTATCAGTAGAATTTAGCGCAAAAAGCCTTTTTGACGATATCAACTACGTCATAAACAAAAAGGACCGCATAGCGCTTGTGGGGAAAAACGGTGCCGGCAAGTCAACAATGCTTAAAATAATCGCCGGGCTTCAACGTCCCACTTCAGGTTCCGTATCAGTTCCACAAGGTGTCACAATAGGTTATCTGCCGCAGCAGATGACTCTCACCGACTCCCTGTCGGTGATCGACGAGGTGAGAAAAGCTTTTTCAAAAGTCAAGGAGCTGCATGACGAATTTGACAGGCTTAACGCGGAACTCGCCGAACGCACCGACTACGATTCCACATCCTACAACAACCTCATCGAGCGCATAACCAACCTCACCGAGCGCCTCGCAATCGAAGAGAGCGAAAACGGGGAGGCTGAACTTGAAAAAATTCTCGTGGGCCTCGGCTTTAACCGCTCCGACTTCACCCGCCCCACTTCGGAATTCAGCGGCGGATGGAGAATGCGAATCGAGCTTGCCAAAATCCTGCTCATGCGACCCGACGTGCTCCTGCTCGACGAGCCCACCAACCACCTCGACATAGAGTCCATACAGTGGCTCGAATCATTCCTGACCACCAAAGCCGGAGCTGTGGTGCTCGTGAGCCACGACCGCGCGTTTATCGACAACGTCACCAACCGCACCATCGAAATCTCCTTAGGAAAGATATACGATTACGCCGTCAATTACTCAAAATATGTGGCGCTGCGTCAAGAACGTCTCGAACAGCAACGCCGAGCCTACCAGAATCAGCAGAAACAGATACAGGACACCGAGGACTTCATCGAGCGTTTCCGTTACAAAGCCACAAAATCAGTGCAAGTGCAGAGCCGCATAAAGCAGCTGGCGAAAATCGAACGCATCGAAATCGATGAGGTCGACACATCACACCTCAGCCTCAAGTTTCCGCCGGCGCCACGTTCGGGCGACTATCCGGTGATAGCTGATGAACTGGGCAAAGCATACGGCGACCATCAGGTGTTTGACCATGCCACATTCACCATAAAGCGCGGCGAGAAAGTGGCGTTTGTCGGGAAAAACGGCGAGGGAAAATCCACGCTGGTGAAGTGCATAATGAACGAGATACCCTACACCGGCACCCTCAAGATAGGGCACAACGTAAAAATAGGCTATTTCGCCCAAAACCAGGCACAGCTTCTCGACGGCGAGATAACGGTATTTGACACCATCGACCGCGTGGCAACCGGAGATATCCGCACCAAGATACGCGACATACTCGGAGCCTTCATGTTTGGCGGCGAAGCTTCCGACAAGAAAGTAAAGGTGCTGTCAGGCGGCGAAAAGACACGTCTCGCCATGATACGCCTCCTCCTCGAACCGGTCAACCTCCTTATCCTCGACGAGCCTACCAACCACCTCGACATGACCACGAAGGACATCCTCAAGCAAGCCATCAAAGAATTCAATGGCACGGTAATCGTAGTGAGCCATGACCGAGAGTTCCTCGACGGACTTGTAGAGAAAGTTTATGAATTTGGCGGAGGAAAAGTCAAGGAGTGTCTTGGAGGAATATACGAGTTCCTTGAAAAAAAGAAGCTCGCGTCTCTAAGCGAATTGGAGAAATCGAAACCGACACAGCAGCCTGCACAGCCAAAAGACACCCCCAAAGCCAAGAAAGAAGAGCTTCCGGAAAAGGAAACTCGGAGAATATCCTACACTGAACAGCGTGAACGAGAAAAGATGATACGCCGCGCCGAGAAAAAGCTGAAGGAAACAGAAGCCCGCATCTCGGAAATAGAATCGGAAATCAGCGACATCGAAGCCAAAATAGCCGCGGGTGATATTGCCGGCGACATTTTTGACCGCCATGCTGCCCTACAGAAAAAACTGGATTACGTCATGAGCGAATGGGAGCTTGCCGGAGAAGAATTGGAAAAATTCAAAAATAATCTGTGACACGGCTCCCTCCGGTCACAATCTCAAAAAAACGCCCACACATGGACACTAAATCATTAGTCGATTCGGTTGCAAAAAAACTCAACCGCGACCCAAAAGATATTTCAGCGCTTCTAAACGGCATGACAACCGTGATCAAAGAACGCTTGTGTGAAATGAACACAGTGGCAATTCCCGGATTTGGTGAATTCGAGCCGATAAAACATGAGGAAGAGATACAGCCCGATCTTTCCACAGGCAAGCTCATGCTTCTGCCTCCCGCAATAACCGTGGAATTTCACCCAAGCTCATTATTAAAAAGAAAACTCACAGAAGCGCAATGACCCCAAAAATAACATTTCCACAACTTGTGGCAGCGCTCTGCGATGCCACATCGAGCGACACCGAGACCGCTACCGACTTCATGCGTGAAGTCTTTGACGCAATCACCTCAGCTCTTGCCAAAGGCGAAAATGCAACGATTAAAGGACTCGGAACATTTATGGTGTCAGAAAACCACACCATAGCCTGGATTCCCGATGAGCAACTGGCGGCTGCCGTCAATGAGCCGTTTGCATTTTTTGAAGCGGTAGAACTTGGCGACGGGGTCACTGAAGAGACTTTGTCGGCAATCCCACCCATTCCCGGCAACCGGGAGAATGAGGAAGAAAAAAGTCCTGCCGAGGAGGAAAACATAGCTTCCACTGAAGATATTGACACTCCCGCAACCGGTTTTCCTGCTGATATGCCCCCTATCCCCGGCTCAAATTCCGGCAAAGAAGAGGACACACCTCAACAAGACGAGCGCAACGACACACCCGACATCCCGGATGTTTCAGTTACCGAAGAGATCGTTGAAGATGTCGAAGAAACCGTGCTTGAGGAAAACACGCCGCAACCATCCATAAGTGAAGAGCCGGCTATGTCAAATGACGAACCTGAGGAGAATGCCGGCACGACTGAGGAAGAAAATTCATATTATGACAACGAGGATGAGGAAAAACCGAGACGCAAATGCCGACTACACCCGTGCATGACATTTGTCGCCGGACTTATTATCGGACTCGCAATCGGATACTTCGGAGCCATATATGCCGGCGATCATATTATCGAATCGGCGGAAGCGCTCGACGATGCATCGCATCCCGACACTGAAACCATTGATGAAGCGCAGCTATCTATCGATCAGGACTCTCTAACAACCGAAGAAGATGCTGACACTCTTACCACGCCCCCCATCGTCGAAGATGAACCGGCGCCATATCTTGCAATTGACACCGTAACACCTAACCGTTATCTGACCACAATGTCACGTCAGTACTACGGTGACTACCGCTTCTGGGTATATATTTATGAGGAAAACAAGGATCAGATCACTGATCCCGACCGAATAAATCCCGGAACAACCGTAGTGATACCACGAAAAGAAAAATACGGCATCGATCAAAATGACAAGGAAAGCTTGGCAAGAGCCGAACGCAAATCGAGGGAAATACAGGCTGAAAAGAGAAAATAACACCGGTGTTTTAGTTAGTTAAAGATTATATAGCTAAATTTAACAATCTCTCTTAACGCTTCAGTTGTTAGAATTTTTAAATTTGCACTCTAAGAGATATAAAGTGTCTCTTCACGAATTGGAAATTAACAAAAACTAAACAATAGTTACTCGACAAAAACTAAATTTATGAGTGAAACAGTAAACATTCGGGAGCTTAACGACCTCGTCGCATCAAAAAGTGACTTTATAAATCTCGTTCAGCGAGGGATGGATCAAACCATAGTGGGTCAAAAACATCTTATCGACTCATTGCTAATAGCATTGCTATCCAACGGACACGTTCTGCTCGAAGGTGTTCCGGGTCTTGCAAAGACTCTTGCGATAAAGACATTGTCGCAGATAATCGATGCAAAATACAGCCGAATTCAGTTTACTCCTGATATTCTGCCTGCCGACGTCATCGGTACGATGGTCTATAGCGTGAAGAATGAACAATTTCAGGTAAAGAAAGGTCCTATCTTCGCCAACTTCGTGCTCGCCGACGAAATCAACCGTGCTCCGGCTAAGGTTCAGAGCGCGCTGCTTGAGGCTATGCAGGAACGTCAGGTCACCATCGGAGAAAAAACTTTCCCCCTCGACGAGCCGTTCCTGGTGATGGCTACTCAGAACCCCATTGAACAAGAAGGAACCTACCCGCTTCCTGAAGCCCAGGTGGACCGTTTCTTGCTGAAGGTCATCATCGGTTATCCCTCAAAAGAGGAAGAAAAGATCATCATCCGCCAAAACATCACCAACGAGCATAAGGAAGTGCGTCCTTTACTCAAGCCCGAGGAGATTCTTGAAGCACAGAAAGTGTGCGAAAAAATCTATATCGACGAGAAAATCGAGCGCTACATCGTGGACATAGTGTTTGCCACCCGCTTCCCTGCTGACTACGGATTGAACGACCTTACCTCAATCATCGCCTTCGGAGCATCGCCCCGTGCATCAATCAGCCTTGCCAAAGCGGCGCGCAGCTATGCATTCTTGCGCGGACGCGGATATGTGGTGCCTGAGGATGTACGCGCCATCGCCCATGACGTGCTCCGCCACCGTATAGGGCTCACCTACGAAGCTGAGGCTAACAACATCACCGCCGACGAAATCGTTTCAAACATACTCGACAAAGTCGAAGTACCCTAATCGTTAAATCCCGCCTATGGATGCCAACGAGCTTCTGAAAAAAGTAAGAAAAATTGAGATAAAGACCAAGGGGCTTTCTCAAAATATCTTTGCCGGTGAATACCATTCAGCGTTTAAAGGACGCGGTATGACATTCAGCGAGGTGCGCGAGTACCAGTACGGCGACGATATCCGAGACATCGACTGGAATGTGACTGCCCGTCACAACCACCCCTATGTCAAAGTCTACGAAGAGGAGCGAGAGCTTACCGTGATGTTGATAATCGACGTTTCTGGAAGCCGCAACTTTGGCGCGGTCGGAGAACAAAAACGCGAAATGATCGCTGAAATAGCTGCCACAATCGCGTTTTCGGCTATCCAGAACAATGACAAGATCGGCGTGATATTCTTTTCCGATAAAGTTGAGAAATTCATCCCGCCAAAGAAAGGAAGAAAACACATTCTTTTCATCATCCGTGAGCTGCTCGACTTCACCCCTGAAAGCCAGGGAACCGATATAGGAGTGGCGGTAAGATACATGACCGACGCCATAAAAAAACGATGCACCACGTTCATCATATCGGACTTCATCGACAAGCACGATTATTATCAGGCACTGTCGATTGCCAACAACAAGCATGACGTAGCCGCCGTACAAGTCTATGACAAACGCGACTCGCAATTGCCCGATGTGGGACTCATGAGAGTCGTAGACATGGAAACCGGCGCCGACCGCTGGGTGAACACTTCATCCAACAAAGTGCGTCAGACATTCAACAAGTGGTGGTATGAACGCCAGCAGACCATGATCGAACGGTTCAACAAGTGCCGTGTGTCACACACCTCTGTAGCCACCGACGAAGATTATGTAAAGGCATTGATGTCACTATTCAAAACTCGCGAATTGAGATAACAACAACGTATGAAGATAAAGCATATAATATCACTGATTGCCGCCATATTTCTGGCATCGACACCCGTGGCAGCCGCTCCGGTCACTATAAAGGCACATCTGGACTCAGCCTATATATTGATGGGGAAGCAGACAGCCATCAACATCGATATTGTACAGGATAAAGGCGTGACAGGACATTTCATCACCAACAACGGCGACACCCTCACCCGAGAGGTTGAAGTGATAAAAAACTATGCACCCGACACCACAAGCCTGAGCAATGACAGGGAAGAAATCATAAGGAAAGTGATAATCCAGTCATTTGACTCCGGACTTTACACGTTGCCACCCTATGTATATGTAGTGGGCAATGACACTTTCTCCACCACCCCGCTCGCCCTGAAGGTGATGCCGGTGGAGGTTGACACATTGCAGACCATACATGACTATGCCGGAGTAGCCGATCCCAACACCAAGCTGTGGGATTACCTCCCCGACTTTGTAGTCGATTACTGGTGGATCATGCTCGTCATAGCATTCATAGTGCTGCTTGTGGCGATATGGCTCGCATTCTTCAAGGGCAAAAAGAGAGCCGACTTCGCACCAAAGCAGAAGCCGATACCTCCTTACGAGCTGGCATTGCAGCAGCTTGACAGGTTGAAATCGGAGAAGCTTTGCGAAAACGGGCTTGAGAAGGAGTACTATACACGCCTGACTGAAATCCTGCGTAACTATCTTGACAGCCGTTTCGGTATAAACGCGATGGAGATGACCTCGTCACAGATTATACGCCAGATCAACAGCAACGCCGAGGCTAAACCGTCGGCTCCGATACTCAACCGCATCCTCGAGATGGCCGACTTCGTGAAGTTTGCCAAGGTTCGTCCTCTTCCCGATGAAAATGCCACAGCATTCAACAATGCCGTCAAATTCATTGAAGACACCAAACCGGCTCCGGTCGAGGACGAAAACAATGATGACGAAAACAATGAATCAACTCAAAAATCGACAAAATAATGCAACTCGCCCATCCTGAATATCTTTGGCTTTTCCTTATCTTCATACCGCTCATCGGGTGGTATGTATGGAAGCATCGCAACGCATATCCGGCGATGGAAATATCCACCACATCCCCCTATGCGAAGTTGCCGCGATCCTATAAAGAATATCTGCTCCACGGACTGTTCCTGCTCAGACTTGCAGCCATAGGATGCCTTATAATAGTGTTGGCGCGTCCGCAGACACGTGACAGCTGGCGCACATCCTCAACAGAAGGAACCGACATAATCATAGCCCTCGACATCTCATCATCGATGCTCGCTCGCGATTTCAAGCCCGACCGTTTTGAGGCGGCTAAAGATGTGGCTGCGAAATTCGTTGCCGGACGAGAGACCGACAACATCGGCGTGGTCATATTCGCCGGAGAAAGCTTCACCGCCGTGCCGATGACCACCGACCGCTCACTTCTCGCCAACTATATTCACGACATAAAGATGGGTATGCTTGAAGACGGAACCGCAATAGGTGACGGTCTCGCCACATCAATCAACCGCATAAAGGACGGAAAAGCCAAGTCAAAGAGCATCATCCTCATCACTGACGGTACTAACAACACCGGAAACGTGGCTCCGCTCACCGCTGCCGAAATCGCAAAGAAATTTGACATAAAGGTATATACAATCGGTGTCGGCAAAAACGGAATGGCACCCATGCCGCAGCAAAATTACTACGGAGGCATAGACTACGTAAATATGCCGGTGGTGATTGACGAGGCGACATTGCAGTCGATCGCGTCGACCACAGGCGGAAAATATTTCCGTGCCACAAGCAACACCGTGCTGAAAGAGATTTTCTCAGAGATAGACCAACTGGAAAAAACACAGATGGATGTAAGACATTTTTCCCACACCGAAGACAACTACATGATGTGGGCATGGCTCGCCATCGGATTTTTCCTGCTTGAAATACTGTTGCGCCACACACTGCTGCGCACAATACCGTAAATGTTTTAAACTTAGGAATTAGCTCATGTTTAGTTTTGGAAATCCTCATTTACTATATCTTTTGTTCCTGCTGCCTTTTGTGGCCGGACTATTCTTTCTTGCACGCTTCGCGCGACGCAAGAAACTTGCCCGTTACGGCAAAATCGTGAATCTCGAGCATCTGATGCCCGAAGCCTCACGCTACAAGCCTGGAATAAAACTCGTGCTACAGCTCCTCGCCATCGCCGCGCTTGTCATCGTACTTGCCCGTCCACGTGCCGGCGCCAAAGAGGAGTCGGCAGAAGTTCAAGGTATTGAGGTAATGATATGTCTTGACGTTTCCAATTCTATGCTCGCATCCTCAACCGATGATCCTAAAGGAGTGTCAAGACTCCAACGCGCCAAACTGGTGCTTGAAAAGCTCATCGACAAACTCGACAATGACAAGATAGGGCTCATCGTGTTTGCCGGCGATGCCTATACACAGCTTCCCATCACCACCGACTTCGTTTCGGCTAAAATGTTTCTCAACAGCATCTCCACCGAGATGGTGCCATCACAAGGCACCACGATCGGAGCCGCAATCGAAATGGCGATGAACTCGTTCAGCCCCTCAGAGGATATGCAGAAAGCTATCATCGTGATCACCGACGGCGAAAGTTTTGACGATGATCCCATCGCCGCAGCCAAATCAGCGGCTGACCAAGGTGTGCAAGTCGATGTCATAGGACTTGGCTCGACTAAAGGCGCTTTGATCCCAATAGGCAGAAACGGACAATTCCTAAAGGACGATGAAGGCAATCCAGTGACCACTCGCCTCAACGAAGAGATGGCGAAACAGATAGCCCAGACCGGCAACGGAATATACGTGCAGGGGGCATCATCAACCGTGGTCAATGATGTCGCCGAACAGCTCGACACCCTTGCCAAAAGCAACATCGAGAGAGTGGTATATGCGGCAAGCGCCGAGCAATTTCCGGTGTTCGCATGGCTCGCGCTCGTGTTTATTATCCTTGACATCTTCATGCTCGACCGAAAAGTGGGATGGCTCAAAAAGATTAATTTCTTTAGCAAGCAAACTAAAAAACTATGAGACGACTTATATTACTTATACTTTCCATCGCAACATTATCGCCGGCATTTGCCGCCGATGACAAGCCGGTTGACAACTCCACCAGGAAAGAACGCAACTATATACGCCAAGGCAACTCGCTGTACAATGAGAAGCGATTTGCTGAAGCAGAAGTCGCCTACCGCAAAGCTCTGGAAGAAAATGCGGCAAGCGAAGCGGCAATGTACAATCTCGCAACATCGCTGATACGCCAGGCGGGAAGCGCCGACCCAAACTCGGGCAACAATCCCATGCAGGAAGCGTCAAGCCTTTTGCAGAATCTCGCACGGTCAGCGCAAGACGCGTCGATTGCCGAAAAAGCATTCTACAACATGGGCAACATGGCGTTTAACCAACAGCAATATGACCAGGCGATAAATATGTACAAAGGGGCTTTGCGCAAAAATCCCGACAACGACAAGGCTCGCCAGAACCTTCGCCTCGCACAGCTGAAACGCCAGGAGCAGCAGAACCAAGACCAGAATCAGGACAATAAAGATCAGGACAAGGACCAGCAGGATCAGCAAGACAAACAGGACAAGCAGGATCAACAGGACCAAAACCAAGATCAAAACCAAGATCAGGACAAACAGCCGAATCAGGATAAAAAGGATGAACAGAAGCAGCAGCCCCAGCAACAACAAGGCGGCATAAGCAACGATAACGCCAATAAAATCCTGAAGGCTATGGAAAACGAGGAAAATGCTACTCGCCGAAAGGTTCAGGAACAGCAGAAGAAGGAAGCTGCGTCGTCATCACGTGTGCGTGGCAGACAATGGTAAGCATTAGAATACAGTATTAGATTATGAAAATACGATTAATAGCATTACTCACATTCATCACCGCCTTCGCAGGGATCGTATTAGCCGAAACATCTTTCACGGCGATACCCCCGCGCAGTGTCATCGCCGGCAATAAATTCAGCGTCACTTTCCGATTGAAGAACGCCGAAGGATCCGGAATAAAGGTTCCCAATATCGACGGATGCACACTCCTCTACGGCCCTGCGACATCAACGATGATGAGCTACGAGATAATCAACGGCAAGCAAAGCTCATCGTCGACGGTAGAATATATCTACACCTACCGGGCTGTGGAACCGGGCGAGCACACAATAGGAGAAGCCCGCATCACCGTGGGCAACAAAGTGTACACCACCAAGCCGGTGACATTCATGGTGCTCCCGCAAGACAAAGCCGCCTCGGCAGGTACCGGCGCGCGTGTCGACGACATCAGCAGCCAGACTCCCGACAAGCCGGTATCAGCCAACGATGTGTTTGTGAGAATCATTCTCAACAAGTCACGTGCCTATGAGCAGGAAGCCATATTGTGCACAATAAAGCTATACACCAAATACAGCATCAGCTCATTCCTTCCGACTACACAACCGGCATTTGACGGATTCCTCATCGAAGAGCTCAACCTCCAGCCGCAGCTCAATGAAATGGAGCACTACAATGGTCAGAACTACATGACCGCAGTATTGAAAAAGTGCATCATATTCCCACAGAAGTCAGGAAAGCTCACAATCAATTCCGGAAAATATGACATCACGGTAGTGCAGCATGAACGGTTCTCAGGATTTTGGGGAGGCTCGCGCCCTGTGGAACGCGACATCCACGTAAGCTCCAACTCGGCATCGATCAATATCACCCCGCTTCCTCAGCCGCAACCGTCAGGATTCACCGGCGCTGTCGGCGACTACACCATCGACAGCCGCCTGAGCACTTCCACTTTCCGCACAAACGAAGCGGCATCGCTCATCTACACGATAAAAGGAACAGGAAACATCAAGTCAATACGCGAACCACAGATCGATTTCCCGACAGAATTCGAGCAATACACGCCACAGACCGATGTGTCATCGCAGGTAACAGGCTCAAATGTATCGGGAAGCATGACCATAGACTATACATTCGTGCCGCAAAATGTGGGCGAATTCACAATCGGCGCCGATAATTTCGTATACTTCAACCCCGAGAGTGGAAAATACGTGACGCTCACCACTCCCCGATATGACATAAAGGTTTCACAGGGCGCGGCTGTCTCATCAGGCGCATCGGTGTTCAACAAGCAAGCCATAGCGAGCAAAAACACCGATATCCTCCACATCAAGATGGGCGACCTCAACCTCAGCAAGACCCATCAGTTCTATTTCAATTCGTGGTGGTACATCCCGTCATATATCGCGCTTGCCGCAGCGCTGACCCTCCTCATCCTGTTTTACCGCAAGCAGGTGAAACTGAATTCCGACTTGCGCGGACGCCGCATAGCCAACGCCGACAAAGTGGCGCGTAAACGCCTCAAAATGGCAAAACAATATATGGCAGCCCATGACAATGACCACTTCTATGAAGAGATATTGCGTGCTCTGTGGGGATATTTCAGCGACAAACTCGGAATTCCCGCCTCTCAACTGTCGAGAGAAAACATCACCCAGCAACTCACTGAATACGGAGTGGGGCAAGAGCTCATCGACTCAGCGATAAATCTGATTGACGATTGCGAGATGGCAAGATACTCCCCCACCCGCAGCGAAGAACAGATAGAAGAGCTTTACAAGCAGGCATCCAACATCATGAATGAAATGGAACGCGTGAAACGCGCAAAAATTTAACGGCAATGAAAAAACAGATACTGACACTTGGCATAATCCTGCTGACCGGAATAATATCAATGACTGCACAGACATTGACTCAACAAGCCGACTCAGCCTACATGAACGACAACTTTGCCAAAGCGACCGAATTATATCTTGAGATAGCGCAGACTGAAGGCACCTCCTCGGAACTTTATTACAATCTGGGGAACTCATATTACCGTCAGGGAAAACTCGGAAAGGCAATTCTATATTATGAAAAGGCGCTCCGTCTTGACCCGTCAAACAAGGATGCAAGAGCTAATCTCGAATTTGTCAACACCAAAATCACCGACGAACCCGGCGACCGGGGAATGTTCATCTCCAATACCGTCAACGGCTTCGCGCAAAAGATTCCCGCCAACACCTGGGCAGGCATCGCTCTTGCCACTTTCATACTTCTTCTGGGAGCGGTGGCGCTGTATGTGTTCACCTCCAACATCACCCTCCGCAAAACCGGATTTTTCGGAGGCATAATACTTCTCGCCATCTGTGTCGTCGCCAATATTTTCGCTTCGATAGCCACCCGATACTCCACCTCTTCGACCGATGCGGTCATCATCGTTCCGTCAACACTGCTCAGCACTTCACCGCGCGTGCCAAAGGACCGCTCGGAGGAAGCCTTGCTGCTTCACGAGGGAACAGTGGTGCAAATCATCGATTCCGTCACCACCCGCATCGATTCCACATCCACGAAATGGTATGATGTTCAAGTTGATAACAACAATAGGGCGTGGATAAACGGAAATGCCATCGAACGCATTTAAAAATATATGTTATAAAACACCTTTCTTTTGTTCCATGAAAATTTGGAAATGTGATACAAAAAGATTAATTTTAACGACAACAAGAACTAATTAACGAATTACTAACTCATAAAATTAATAGTATCATGACTAAGACTATTTCCTTCAACGATCTTCGTCGTATTAAAGACAGCCTCCCCGATGGATCAATGCATAAAATCGCCGACCAACTCAATTGCACCGTACAAACAGTTCGCAATTACTTCGGAGGAAGCAACTACCAATTTGGACAAAATGTCGGCGTACATATCGAACCGGGCCCCGATGGAGGCATAGTTGTGCTTGACGACACAACAATCTATGACATGGCTATCGCCATTCTTGAAGAACAGGCACAAGCCGCTGAATAAAAAACTACGGAATAATCGCTGATTAAGATGTCAGAAGACCGCCTCATAACAGTGGCAATCCATACCTACGAGCACGCCGTCCAACTCAAGAACCTTCTTGAGAGCGAGGGCGTGCCCGTCGTTTTGCACAATGTCAATCTTTCCCATCCCGTGGTGTCAAGCGGAGTCAGAGTGCGCATAAAGGAAGCAGATCTTCCTCTTGCATTACGCATCATCGAAAACACCGAAATTTTCACACGACCCGACACTCCGGCAAGCACGGCAAAGAAGGTGTTTGTTGTTCCCATCGATTTCAGCCCCCACTCCACCAACGCCTGCGACATAGCGTTTCATCTCGCCCAACGACATAAAGCCAGCATAAAGCTGCTGCACGCTTATCTCGACCCCTACGTGACCACCGAGAGCCAGCTCAATGACTCAATGACCTATGATGTGGCAAATGCCGAATTGCACGAAGAGCTTGACTCCGAGTCAAAAAAACTGATGAAAGAGTTCTCCGACAAACTGCGGCAACGCATAAAACTCAGCGAGCTCCCGGCGGTAAAATTCACCACCGAAGTGGCAGAGGGTGTTCCTGAAGAAGTGATTGTCGAGTATGCCAAAGAAAACAGCCCCGAGATGATAATAATGGGCACGCGAGGCACCGACACTAAAGAGCGTCAGCTCATCGGCAGCGTGACAGCCGAAGTTCTCGACTCATGCCGCCGCCCGGTGTTCACCGTCCCGGAATCAGTAACCCTCAACCGCATCGCCGACATAAGCCACGTGGTATTTTTCTGCAATCTCGATCAGGAGGATTTACTTGCGCTCGACGCACTTTACCGATTATTTTCCGAAGAGCGTCTCGATGTGACCATCGTGCACGTTCCGTCGAAAAAAGGCACGAGAAATGCCGAGGCGGCATTTGACAAGCTCATGGGCTACTGTGCCGAGCACTATCCCCGATTCAATTTCAAAGCCGCCCATGTGAGCCTGCCGGGAATCGTGGACGACTTCAAAGCCATCGAACAGCAACAGCGGGTGGACCTCATCGCCGTTCCCAACAAGAAGAAAAACATATTCGCACGGCTGTTCAATCCGTCGCTTGCCCATCGGCTGCTATTCCACTCCGACATCCCCATGATGGTCATCCCCGTGTAATGCCCGCACTCCCGTTCCACTCACACGCAAACCGAGCACAAAAACGGAGCACACGCAAACGGTGTCTATTTACACGGAATTTTTCTTTTATGTTTGGAAATTATTATTTAAATTTGCAGTCGTTTTTGGCTCAAAGGGTTAACTATGCCCTGACATAAACAAAAGATTAACATAACAACAATGATAACAATCACATTTCCTGACAAGAGCACACGCCAATATGAACAGGGCGTGACTCCGTTTCAGATTGCCGAAAGCATCTCTCCGCGATTGGCTCAAGACATTTTAGCCGCAAGTGTCAACGGCGAAGAATGGGACATAAGCCGTCCTATCGCACAGGACGCGGAAATCAAATTATTCAAGTGGGATGATCCGGAAGGCAAGCACGCATTCTGGCACAGTTCGGCTCACCTGCTCGCCGAAGCGCTTCAGGAGCTTTTCCCCGGAGTGAAATTCGGTATCGGTCCCGCTATTGAAAACGGCTTCTACTACGATATTGACCCGAACGGCAACACAATCACAGCTGCCGATTTCCCGAAAATCGAAGCCAAGATGATTGAGCTCGCCCAAAAGAAAGAGGCAATTGTTCGTGCTGACATCAGCAAGGATGACGCCCTCAAGCTATTCGGCGACCGCAATGAAGAATACAAGTGTGAGTTGATCAGCGAACTTGAGGACGGACACATCACCACCTATACACAAGGTAATTTCACCGACCTCTGCCGCGGTCCGCACATCCCTAACACCGCCCCCATAAAGGCAGTGAAAATAACCTCGCTCGCCGGAGCATACTGGCGTGGCGATGAAAAGCGCAACCAGCTTGTGCGCGTATACGGCATCACATTCCCCAAGAAAAAGATGCTCGACGAGTACCTTGCCCTCCTTGAAGAAGCCAAGAAGCGCGACCATCGCAAGCTCGGCAAGGAGATGGAACTGTTTGCGTTCTCATCCAATGTTGGCGCAGGACTTCCATTGTGGCTTCCCAAAGGTGCGGCATTGCGTGACCGCCTGGAGCAATTCCTGCGCAAGATACAGAAACGCTACGGATACCTGCAGGTCATCACTCCCCACATCGGAAACAAGGCTCTTTACGTGACATCAGGTCACTATGCAAAATACGGCAAGGATTCATTCCAGCCCATCCACACTCCCGAAGAAGGCGAAGAGTATCTGCTCAAGCCCATGAACTGCCCTCACCACTGTGAGATATTCAAGGCTTATCCTCGCTCATATCGCGACCTGCCCATGCGTCTCGCCGAGTTCGGAACAGTGTACCGTTATGAACAGAGCGGTGAGCTTCACGGACTGACACGTGTGCGCGGCTTTACTCAGGACGACGCCCACATCTTCTGTGCCCCCGAACAGATCAAAGATGAGTTCCTGAAGGTAATGGACATCATCTTCTACATCTTCAAGGCTCTGAAATTTGAGAACTACGAGGCTCAGATTTCACTTCGCGACCCGAAGAACAAAGACAAATACATCGGTACCGACGAGAACTGGCATCTTGCCGAAAACGCCATCATCGAGGCTTGCGCTGAAAAGGGGCTTAAGGCTCGCACAGAACTTGGCGAAGCCGCCTTCTATGGTCCAAAGCTCGACTTCATGGTGAAAGACGCCATCGGACGCCGTTGGCAGCTCGGAACAATTCAGGTTGACTACAACCTTCCCGAACGCTTCCAGCTCGAATACACCGGAGCCGACAACCAGAAGCACCGCCCCGTGATGATTCACCGCGCGCCGTTCGGATCAATGGAACGCTTCGTCGCTGTTCTTCTCGAACACACTGCCGGACGCTTCCCGCTGTGGCTTGCGCCTGAACAGGCTGTCGTTCTCCCCATCAGCGAGAAGTTCAACGACTACGCTTACGAAGTGGCAAAACAGCTCAACAATGCCGACCTCCGCGTAGTGGTTGATGACCGAAATGAGAAAATCGGCAAGAAAATTCGCGACAATGAGCTCAAAAGAATCCCCTATATGCTCGTAGTTGGAGAAAAAGAAGCACAAAATGGCGAAATTTCTGTAAGAAAACAGGGCGAAGGTGATAAAGGTACGATGAAAATTGCTACCTTTGCAGAATATTTGACCAACGAGGTCAACAACATGATTAATCAATAACAAAACTGAATGGATAACAAACCAGGCTATCAGGGTGGACCCAACCGAGGAAACAACCCGCAACAACGTAGAGGACCGCAAAAAGACAAGGAGCCCTACGCAATCAATGAACGCATTCGCGCCCGCGAGGTACGCCTTGTCGGTGACAATGTGGAAGCCGGGATATATTCTATTCACGAGGCGTTGAAACTTGCTGAAGAGCAAGAGTTGGACTTGATTGAAATCTCGCCCAATGCCGAGCCCCCCGTATGCAAGATACTTGACTACCAGAAGTACTTGTATCAGCAGAAGAAAAGGCTCAAAGAGCAGAAAGCGAAATCAACCAAAGTCGTTGTCAAGGAGATCAGATTCGGACCCCAGACTGATGACCACGACTACAACTTCAAGCTAAAGCACGCACAAGGCTTCCTGAAAGAGGGCGCCAAAGTAAAGGCTTACGTGTTCTTCCGCGGTCGCTCAATCCTGTTCAAGGAGCAAGGAGAGGTTCTCTTGCTTCGCTTCGCCAATGATCTTGAAGAGCTTGGCAAGCTTGAGCAGATGCCGGTGCTTGAAGGAAAACGAATGACAATCATGTTATCGCCCAAGAAAAAATAAAACAATGGCAGGGAAACCTGCGATAGTAATTATACACTCTTAAAATTTTCAAACAAAATGCCAAAGGTTAAAACTAATTCCGGTGCCAAAAAGAGGTTCGCCCTTACCGGATCAGGAAAAATCA
>CAJUTE010000006.1 GCA_910589555.1 uncultured Muribaculum sp. | reverse complement strand
TTGCCGTTTCACGGCTATAAGTCCATGTTCAGGAAAATATAGGTAATATAGCGATTGGTTCTTATTTTTGATTATCTCGACTGTCAAACGGGTTTATTTTGCGGGGGTGTAGGAGAGGTTGCGGAAGATGCCTGTGCAGTGTCCGGATGCGAATGCTCCGATGGTAACTCCGGTGAATCCTCCTGCTGTCTCGGTCGACAGGAAGCGGGTGTCGAGAGAGCCGAGAGTGGTAAATTCTGCTCCGCCTGTTGAGTAGCTGAATGTATATCGGTCATCTTTCCCGTCGATTTTCACTGTCACATTTTCGCCGGCAGGGAGTGGCACTATTGCCTTGTTGCCGGAGATTGAGTGCAGTTGATAGGAGAGGACGAGCGACTGAGTGCTGTCGGCATTCTCGCGGATGAAGAGATCGTAGTGGGAGGTGACATCCATGTAGATGCTTATTCCTGCTTCGGCTCCCGGCGATGCATCAATCATTGAGAACGTGCTTGTGAGAGCGAAGTCGATGTCCTGTTGGCGCAGGGCGGCGAATGTGGGGCTTTCGATAGAGGTCATTGTTGCCGATGTGCCGGTGAGTTCCAGTCCGCGTGAGGTGAAACGGTAATTTTCAAAATGAGGGTTGCGCAGATGTACCCATTCATGACCGAAGCCTGTCATTCGGGCGAAATCATAAACGGCTTCACGGCTTTTCGCGGGAGTCTGCGGCAGTGTGGGCACATCCATGTCAATTGAGATGGTTCCGTTGCCGTTTACCACGGGCCATCCGTCGGCGTTCCATTCCACGGGGGCGAGATATGTTTCACGTCCGGTGAGGTGCATTCCGTTGATTTGAGGGCGGAATGCGAGGCACACCATCCACCATGAGCCATCGGCGGCTTGCACGAGGTCGGCGTGTCCTGTGCCCTGTATAGGGCTTGCCTGGGTGATTTTGCGTTGGTGATATAGGATAGGGTTGTCGGGATTTACTTCGTATGGACCGTATATGTCGCGGCTGCGCGCTATGGTGACCATGTGTCCCATCTCGGTTCCACCTTCGGCTATAACGAGGTAATAGTATCCGTCTTTTTTATATATGTGGGGCGCTTCGGGGTGTCGTCCTCCGGTGCCTTCCCATATCAATTTTGATTCGGTGAGCTGTTCTCCCGTTTTCGGGTCGATTTCGCAAAGCCATATTCCAATATCGGGATTGGACGTGAAATAGCATTTTCCGTCCTCGAAATAGAATGAGGGATCGATTCCGCCTTGGTCGAGCCATATTGGTTCGCTCCAAGGACCGGCAGGGTCAGTCGCAGTGACAAAGAAATTGGACTTGGTGCCGTTGCTGTTGCCTATGTTGGACGTGACCATGTAGTATGTTCCGTTGTTGTACCGTATTGTCGGTGCGTATATTCCCAGCCATGCATTGGCGTTTTTGAGGGGGAGCTGTGAGGGGCGGTCGAGCACATTGCCAATCTGATTCCAGTGGATGAGGTCGTTGCTGTGGAAAATCGGCACACCGGGAAAATACTGGAAGGTGCTGTTCACAAGATAATAGTCATTGCCTACGCGGCATACGCTCGGGTCGGGATACATGCCCGGGATAATGGGGTTTTGATATCCCCGGTCGATCTGTGCGGATGCGGCAATGCACAGGCAACCGCCTGTCAAGGCTGCGAGCAATCTCTTTGTAATAGTCATGTAAATGTGTTTTGATGGTATGGTAATCGGTGAATTAATTCTGTTTAGCCTGTTCCTTTATCATGCCGTGATGATAGGCGTAGAGCAGTTCGGTGAGCTCATTGATCTGGCTTTGCAGAATGTCGCCTTTATCAGTGTCGCGCACTCTCATTCTCTGTGAACTCATCTCCACAATCTGTGTGGTGCTCACGATGTCAGTACCGTTTTTGATGGCTTCTTCCGCCGAAGTGAACGGCTCGTGCTTCACAAGCTGGAATCCGCGGCTGTGGAATACGAGCGTGTATCCCGCCATGCCTGTGGTCTCGTGGTAAGCCTTGGCAAATCCGCCATCGATCACCATGAGTTTTCCGTTGGCTCGTATAGGGGTTTCGCCCTTGTTGAGCCTTACCGGCACGTGTCCGTTGATTATGTGGCGGTGAGGACCTGTAACCTCAAACTCGTCGAGGATCATGTCGCACACCTCTTCGTTGTTGCGAAGCTTGTAGTAGTAGCCTTTCTCTTCGTGGTGGGTGGATTTGTCGGCAAGGAAATAGCGCTCGAATGTCGCCATCTTGGATTTGTCGAACAGAGGGGAGTCGGGACCGCACCACAGATACCAGTAGTAGTCGCGAGAGAAACTGCGTTCTTCGGGCGTGGTGTCGAAATTGAACGCGGCTCTCATGGTAGAGCCTATCTCTTTCATGAGAGACTTACCCTTGAATTTTTTGCCGTTTATCTCCACGTCCTTCAATGAGCCGTCGGCATTCAACGGCATGGATGCATGGAAAAGCAGATTGGAGTTATACACGCCATACATACATCCGTGGGAAAGCAGACACTTTATGTGCTTGCTCAGTTTGTCGCTCACCTGAAATGAGTGGTGCAGCTTCTCGATCAGCTCCTCCTCTTCGGGCGACAGAGCGTAGGGGTCGTCGGGGTTTATGGTGGGGAAGTTGGTGTCGCGCATCTCGTAGTCTTTACCGTCGAGGGTGAACACTTTCCGGTCGAAGTCGATGTTGCCGAGCAGTTTGCGGTCTGCCATTCCCCATTCGGGACGACGGTCGATGAGCTGCGCTTCGAGTTTGAATTGCAGTATACTGATGGCTTTGTGCATCTTGGCGATGAGCCGTTGAGTCTTTTCCGAGTGTTGGGAATCCTCGCTCAGATGCGGTTCAAAGCCTTCACACGGGTCGTCGCCGTATTCTTCCATTGCAAATGTGGCGAGTGGCACCAGATTTATGCCATATCCGTCCTCAAGTGTGGCAAGGTTGCCGTAGCGCAGTGACAGTCGCAGCACATTGGCGATGCAGGCATCGTTTCCTGCCGCGGCGCCCATCCAAAGCGCGTCATGGTTTCCCCACTGTATGTCCCACTTTCCGTAGTCACACAGCGTGTCCATTATGATGTGGGCTCCCGGACCGCGGTCATAAATGTCGCCGAGTATGTGCAGCTGGTCGATGCTGAGGCGTTGGATCACGTTGCACAGCGCCACGATGAATGCATCGGCTTGTCCGGTGGATATGATTGTTTCGATGATGCGGTTGAAATAAGCCTGCTTGTCATCGTCGGATGGAGATTCGTGCATCAGCTCCTCGATGATGTAAGCAAATGATTTAGGCAAGGCTTTACGCACCTTTGAACGGGTGTATTTTGAAGATACTGACTGACACACTCTCACCAGGCGGTGCAGGGTAGTGGAGTAGAAATCCACATTGTTTTCTCCTGACGCGGCGATGTATTCGAGTTTCTGTTCGGGGTAATATATCAGAGAGCACAGTTCCCTGATTTCGCCTTCGCGCAGCGCGGTTCCGTAGAGCTCGTTGACTTTGCGTTTTATGTTGCCTGATGCGTTTTTCAGGATGTGCCTGAATGCTTCGTGTTCTCCATGAAGGTCGGCAACGAAATGTTCGGTGCCTTTAGGTAGGTTGAGGATCGCTTCCAGGTTTATTATTTCGGTGCTCGCTGAGCTTACATCGGGAAATGATCTTGAAAGCAGTTCGAGCACGCGCCTGTCGGCCTCTATCTTTTCAGGAGTGATATATAGTGATTGAATGTCTGTCATGTCTTATCAAGGTGCTATCTTGTCGATACATTGCAAGGGCAAATATAATTGTTTTGTGCTGTATTAACAAATTATAATTGCATCTCTTGCGGTGAGGGGATAGTTTTTATTAACTTTGCCGCGAAAACGAGACGCTTGTCTCGGTAAAAAACGGGTAGTTATGAAAGCGAAAAAAGCAATCACGATAATATCGGTGTCAGTGGCGGCTGTTATTGCCGCCTTGCTGGTGGCTTGCTGTTTGTTTCTCTGGTCGGGCTATTCAGGCGACGAGCCTTGCTGGATTTATGTGAGGAGCGGAGCAAGCGACGGGGATGTCAAGTCAGAACTGTCGTCTTCGCTTGGTGTGACCGGTTCGCGGGCTGCCGTGCTGTGGTCATTGTTTGGCGGTGACGCCTCGCGGGCTCATGGCGCTTACCGCATCGAGCCGGGAAGCTCGCCAATGAAAATCTACCGCACATTGAAAAACCGCGCCCAGACTCCGGTCAAGCTCACGTTCAATAATATCCGCACCATGAATCAGCTTGCGTCACGCGTGGCATCGTGTGTGGAGGGCGACTCGGCATCTTTTCTTGCGGCGTGTGACTCGCTGCTCCCCGGCATGGGGTTCAAGCGTGCTGAATATCCGGCGGCTTTTCTTCCTGACACGTATGAGTTTTATTGGACTGCCTCGCCGGAAAAGATAGTCAGCACTCTTGCCGGGCATCGTAACCGATTCTGGAATGATGAGAGGCGAGCCAAGGCAAAGTCGATGGGGCTCACCCCGGTGCAGGTGGCTACGGTGGCTTCGATAGCCGAGGAGGAGACTAATAACCGCGGCGAACGCGGCACTGTGGCGCGGCTCTATCTCAACCGTGTGCACAAGGGGATGAAATTGCAGGCTGACCCTACTGTGAAATTCGCGGTGGGCGATTTTTCGCTGCGCCGCATCAAGGGTGTGCATCTTAATGTGAATTCACCTTACAACACTTATCTGAATGCGGGGCTTCCTCCGGGTCCAATAAGGATAGCCGATGCGGCTACACTTGATGCCACGCTTAACTCCAAGCCGCATAACTATCTATATATGTGTGCCAAGGAGGACTTTTCAGGAAGGCATAATTTCGCCTCGGACTACAGCAGCCATCAGGCTAATGCCCGTAAATATCATAAGGCTCTTAATGCGAGAGGGATAAAATGAACCGCGATATGGAAAAGGATGATGACTTGATCCTGCTTGACACATATTACAGTGATGTCGACGCGTATATAGCCAAAGGTGTGCTTGAGACCAACGGCATCCCGTGTATAATCAATAATGAGATCATGTCGAGCGTGTATCCTATCACGGTCACGTCGCTCGGTGAGATAAGATTGCTTATATTCCGGCGTGACCTTGAGGAGGCGCGCCGGTTGCTTGCCGGCAATGCCGATGAGGCGTGATGGTGTCGCCGGTTATTTTTCCGGCTGTTTGGCGCTTTCGATGCTCTTTGGCTCGTCGCGTTTCCGTCGCTGCTGTATGATTATGAGATATTCGTCGTAATAGGCGAGCAGCAGTGTGGTGAGCGGCAATGCTATGATGAGCCCGAGGAATCCGAGCAGAGTTCCCCATATAGAGAGCGACAGCAATATTATCGCCGGGTTCAGCCCCATCGCCTTTCCCATGATCTTGGGTGTGAGAAAGAGGTCCTGTATCGCCTGAACGATGCAATAGACAGCCATGCATTTCCAGAAAATAATCCAAAAATCCACTCCGGAATCGACAGAGCATACCAGGCACAGAAGTATCGCCGGAACGAGTGAAATGAGTTGCAGGTAGGGCACCATGTTTAGCACTCCGATGAACAGCCCGAGGATGATGGCGAGAGGCATATCGATGATGAGGAAGCCGATGCAGAAGAGCACGCCCACGCATAGAGCCACCAACGCCTGTCCGCGGAAATAGTGGTTCATGGACCGCTGGATGTCATTGCCGATTTTGAAAATGGTTTTGCGGTAGGGAGCGGGCACCATGCGGCGGAACCCTTTGGCGAGTTTTTCGTAGTCAAGCATTATGAAGATGACATACAGGAACACTATCAGCCAACTGAACAGCCCTATTATCATGGCTATTCCGCTGCTGAGAAGACTCCACACCGATTGTATCGCTGCCTCTACGAGTTTCATCTGGTCATGGTCGGAGAGTAGGGCTGCCAGATAGTTGAAGTCGATGTAGCGCTTGATTATCTCGTGGAATTTTTCAGGGAGGAAGGGTATGTCGAGTTCGGTTTCGGAATATATTTTCAGCAGATGTGCCATGTGGTGCATCTCGGAAGTTATCATCGGGATGAGGATGTAGCACAGCACGCCAAAGAGGAATGTGGCTTCAAACAGGGTTACGAATATGGCGATTACGCGCCCCTTCAGTTTCAGCAACCGGCGGTTGAACTGCACAAACGGCTCGAATAGATATGCCACAAGGCAAGCTACACAGAATGGGAGCAGAACACCTTTCAGAATGCTGATGAGCCATATCGCGGCACAGATGACGATGCAGGTTATCACGAGCCTTACAACGCGGTCAAATGTATAGGGACGCTGTTTGTACATGACGTAAAAAGGAAAAATATGTTACGAATTTACTGAATATTTCTGTCATTAACGTGATTTTCTTTAATTTTGTAGAAAATTATTATCACAAAGTTCAATTGATATGACAGAAAAAGTAAAACAACTGATCAACGATAAAGCATGGGCTCGTTGGACAGCATTGATTCTTGTGGCATCGATGATGTTCTTCGCCTATATGTTTGTCGATGTTATGTCGCCGTTGCAGTCCTTGATAGAGACTCAGCGTGGATGGTCGCCTGACGCTTTCGGCTATTATGCCGGCGCCGAGTATATTCTTAATGTTTTCGGATTCCTGATTCTTGCGGGTATCATCCTTGACAAGATGGGGGTGAGATTCACCGGCACTTTGTCGGCATCGGTCATGGTGGTCGGCGCCTGCATAAAGTTCTATGCGGTGAGTAGCTGGTTTCAGGGCACCGGTTTAGAGCAGTGGCTCAACTCATGGTGGGTCGAGATGCCTGGAAGCGCCAAGCTTGCCGCATTCGGTTTCATGATTTTCGGCTGCGGCTGTGAAATGGCGGGTATCACCGTGTCGAAGGCTATCGCTAAATGGTTTGAGGGCAAGGAGATGGCGCTTGCCATGGGTCTTGAGATGGCTATCGCGCGTCTTGGCGTGTTTGCGATCTTCTCGATTTCTCCGCGTCTTGCCGACTGGATGGGCAAGGATGATCCCACGGTTGTTATTCCGGTGGGTTTCTGTACCTGCCTTCTCATAGTGGGTTTGCTCTGCTACATCGTGTTCACATTCTTCGACACCAAGCTTGACAAGCAGCTCGGCGATGCCCGTGATGCAGCGGCTGAACCCGCCGAGGAGGAATTCAAGCTGAGCGATGTGGGCAAAATATTCGGCAGCAAACTGTTCTGGATCGTTGCCATGCTGTGTGTGCTATATTATTCGGCTATCTTCCCGTTCCAGCGTTATGCCGCCAATATGCTTCAATGCACGCTTCACATATCGGCAACAACCGCCGCCGACATATTCCGTTGGTTCCCGATGGGCGCTATGGTGCTCACTCCGCTTCTGGGCTATTATCTTGACCGCAAGGGTAAGGGCGCTTCGATGCTCATCCTTGGCGCTATCCTGATGATTGTGTGCCACCTTACTTTCGCGTTGCTTCTTCCGGTGTTCCCGAGCGAGGCTCTTGCGTTCTCGGCTATCGTCATTCTCGGCGTGTCGTTCTCGCTTGTGCCCGCTGCGTTGTGGCCTTCGGTTCCCAAGATCATGGAGGCTCGTTTCCTGGGCAGCGCTTATTCGCTCATCTTCTGGGTGCAGAACATCGGTCTGGCTCTCTTCCCGATATTGATCGGTCAGGTGCTCACCGCTTCCAATCCCGGCGTGACCGACCCGATGGATTATAATTACACCAACCCGATGCTGCTTTTCGCATCGCTCGGCGTGCTGGCGTTGCTCTTCGGTATATGGCTGAAGATAGTCGATGCCAAGAACCATTACGGACTTGAACTTCCCAATATCGTGAAGAACGATGAGGAGAAGCTCATGGAGTCGGAAGGCGAAAACAACGCCAATCTGTAAAAATCGCATTGTCATGGTCAGGCTCTGACCTCGGCAAAACAACAATAAAATCCATGGATCGAGATATTCGGTTCATGGATTTTTTGTTGAGGCTTATGCAGTAGTGTCAGGTGGCATAAAGAGGTTTAAGCAACTACCTTATTAATCGCCAAGCATAGCCTGGATGATATCCTCGGGATATAGTATGTTTATGGGCGCCGGAGCGTCTTTGGGTTTATTCTTAAGGAATAGAACCGTTATTATTTCCTTGCCTTTCGCAAATGGTAATCGGTTGGCTTTGTCTAATAATTTTCGGTGCAGTTCCGATGCTATTTCCGGATTTGTCCACTTGCATTCGCCTATCAACAGGGCGTTGCCATCAGTGGATTCTGCAATGACATCAAACTCCATTTCTCTGAATGATCCTTTCTCCTCGCCCGGGACTGTTCCCCACCATCTTCTTGCCTCGCTCCAGCGGTGACCAAACATCATGTTTCCGCTTATAGCCTCACGGCATAGGTGTTCCCAGTGCAGCGAAACGTAACCTGTGAAATCTCGCTCTATCTCCTCCATAACAATAGCTTTGCGTCCTCGAGCAAGGTTTGATATGTTTGGCATGATAAATGAGTAGTAGAAATCCATCATTGGGTCGTTTATTCGGTATATCCCTTTCTTCGATTTTTTCGGACTGTCTCCAAATGGAATCTCCCTGCGGATATAGGTCATTTGAATCAATTTGTCAAGCGGGGCTGACAGTGATGTGGCTTCGCGTCCCATGCGTGAGGCTATTTCGGAAAGGCGGTTTGCTCCCCCTGCGATTACCGCCATTAATGATTCCGACTGCACTGTCGCTTTCATATCGTCAAGAAACAGTTTCTTCGGCTCGTCATACAACACAGTTGTCGTGCCAAGCATCATTCCTCTAATAGCTTCTTTAAGGGAGGCATACTCCTCCCTAAGTTCCCAATATCTTGGCACACCGCCCCATACACTGTATTCCTCGATGGTTGAAATTGCATCGATATGCAGCCCCTTCTGTAAAAATGGCAATGGAATAGGTCGCACATCAAGGATGGCATCGGCACGACCATAAAGCGGTTCGCTTTGGCTGAGAATCATTTCCTGCATCATTCGTTGTGAGCTTCCGCAGATGATGAGGTTGTATTTCAGTGTCTTTGAATCGAGAATCCGCTGGAGGATAGATGGCAGCTCAGGGGAATGCTTCACCATGTAGGGAAATTCATCGAGACACAACGTGAATTGCTGATCGGTCAATCGATTGAGCATAAGCAACAGTTCCTCCCAGCCTGAAAATTTCGCCATCCCAATCTCCGGAAACTTCTGCGAAAGGAGCTCCTGAAGCATTTCCAGCTGGACATTGTCGACCAAATCTCCTGCCATATAGTAAATATCGTCGGCAGAAAGCACGCGTTTTATGAGAGTAGACTTCCCAAGTCGCCTACGCCCATAAACAACGACAAATTTTGCCGGAGTTGCAGTGTTAAGCACTCTTTTTAGTTCGGCTATCTCATCTGTACGGTCAAGAAATTCCATAATTATTTTGAGCAAAAATTATTTTTCGTAAAAATAATAATAAATTTCGATTAAGCCAAATTCATAAATATATTGCGTATGCCGAAATATTTTAAGATGAAGCGTAGCTGCAAGGATGATTCAGTGCTATGTTGTGGTGTAGGTGGTGTGGATTATTTTTGTGGAAAATTATTTTTGTGAAAAATAATAATTGGTTTGGAACGGAGTTCGCGATATTGATGTCGGGCTCTGATTGGGACGTAAAATTTCAGGGTGATTTATTTATTGGAGGAAAAATAGGTGAGAATTGGATGGAAATTGCTATTTTTGTAAGTTAATAAGGAAAAACAGAAATAAAATTATAGTATATGAAATTCAATGTATCGAGCAAGACTCTTTACAACTGCGTATCGGCAGTGAGTAAGGTGATTAACTCTAAGAACGCGCTGACGATTCTTAATAATTTCCTGTTTGAGCTAAATGATAATTCGCTGACCGTTACGGCATCGGATTTGGAAAATACATTGGTGGCTCATCTTGAAGTGATGGATTCGGAAGGGAGTGGCAAATTCTGTATCGACGCGCGCCGTCTTGTGGATCTCTTGAAAGAGATGCCCGACCAAGGCATTGAATTTTCGATCAATGACGATAATCTGTCGGTAGAGATAAACTACAGCAACGGTAACTACAGCTTCATCGCTCTTAACGGCAACGAGTATCCTTCCAATGAATCAACCGAGGGGGATGCTGCGACATTCTCGTTCACCTATCCGGTGGATCAGATGCTTAAAGGGATCGACAACACCCTTTTCGCAGTGGGCAATGACGACCTTCGTCCGCAGATGATGGGTATCCTGTGGGACATCAAGCCTGATTCGATCACATTTGTTGCTACCGACACACGTAAGCTCGTGCGCTATCGCAACAGCGTAGCCGCTCCGGGACATGAGGGCTCTTTCATCCTTCCTGTCAAGCCGGCGGCAGTGCTTAAGAATGTGTTTGCCAAGGAGCAGCAGGTGAATATCACCATCACTCCCAAGAGCGCGACATTTGAAACTCCGTCCTATAAGTTCTCTTGCCGCTTCATCAAGGGTTCTTTCCCCGATTATAACCGCGTTATTCCGGTTGATAACCCTTACGTGCTCACTGTCGACCGTCATCAGT
This sequence comes from uncultured Muribaculum sp., assembly GCA_910589555.1. GTDB lineage: Bacteria > Bacteroidota > Bacteroidia > Bacteroidales > Muribaculaceae > Muribaculum. Next base: position 87,833 of record CAJUTE010000006.1, on the reverse strand, counting down.
TCCTCAACGCGATACGCCGCGTAGCCGTGTTTGTGGATCCCGGACACGGACTTGTGAAGTTCAAGATCGAACCTGACAAGATGACACTCCGCGCCGCCGACAATAATTTCTGCACATCGGCTCGTGAAGAGGTGCTTTGCGACTTCACCGGCAGAGAGATGGTGATAGGCTTCAGCGCTCCTTATCTGATTGAAATCACAAGCACATTGTCGACTAATGACATGGTGATCAAGTTGTCGGATCCGAGCCGTCCCGGTGTGTTCCTTCCCACTCAGGAAGAGGGTGCCGCCGATGATCTTCTGATGTTGCTTATGCCGATGACCGTCACTGACTTTTAAGATCTTACGCCTAAATGGAATTGCAATTAAAGAAGCCGATAGTTTTCTTTGACCTTGAAACTACCGGTGTCAATATACTTCGCGACAAAATCGTAGAGATTTCCTACATAAAGGTGCTTCCTTCGGGAGAAGAGGAGGAAAAGACACTCCGAGTCAATCCCGGGATGCCTATTCCTGCTGAAGCGACTGCCGTGCATCACATCACTGATGATGATGTGAAGGATTGTCCCCGGTTCAAGGATGTGGCAAAGGAGCTTGCCAGAGTGTTTCAGGGATGCGATATCGCCGGATTCAACTCCAACCGCTTCGACGTGCCTCTTCTCATGCAGGAGTTTGCCACAGCCGGTGTGGAGATTGACATGGCTCGCCATAACTTTGTCGATGTCCAGAACATCTTTCATAAGATGGAGCAACGCACGCTTGTGGCGGCTTATAAGTTCTATTGCGGAAAGGATCTGGAAGCGGCACACTCGGCGAATGCCGACACCCGTGCCACATACGAGGTGCTGAAGGCTCAGCTTGACCGCTATCCTTCGTTGAAAAACGACATAGCTTATCTTGCCGAATTTTCTACCATGAACAAGAACGCCGATCTCATGGGCAGAATCATATTTAATGAAGCGGGCAAAGAGGTGTTTAATTTCGGTAAATACAAGGGTCAGGAGGTGGAAAAGGTTTTTGCCCGCGAACCGAGCTATTATAGCTGGATGATGCAGGGCGAATTTGCCGAAAACACCAAGCAGGTCATAACCCGCATAAGAATGAGAATCAAATAACAGGCAGGCTGATGTTGAAAGGAAAGCACATAGTACTCGGTATAACCGGAGGCATAGCCGCCTATAAATCGGCTTATCTTTTGCGTCTGTTGATAAAGGCTGGCGCTGAAGTGCAGGTGGTGATGACGCCTTCGGCTAAGGAATTCATTACGCCAGTCACATTGTCGGCTCTCAGCGGAAAGCCGGTGGTGAGTGAATTCTTCACCGCCAACACCGGCGAATGGCACAGCCATGTCGACCTCGGATTGTGGGCTGACGCGATGGTGATAGCGCCGGCTACCGCCTCGACCATCGGAAAGATGGCAAATGGAGTTGCCGACAATATGCTTGTGACCACTTATCTTTCGGCGAAGGCTCCGGTTTTCGTGGCTCCCGCTATGGATCTTGACATGATGGCTCATCCGTCGACTTGCCGAAATCTGCAATTGCTGAAAAGCTATGGCAATCACATCATAGAGCCGGCTGTTGGTGAGCTTGCGAGCCATCTTGTAGGAAAAGGCAGGATGGAGGAGCCTGAGAACATCGTGAAGGCGCTTGAGGCGTTTTTTGCCAAGCAGAAGACACTTTCAGGCAAAAAGGTGCTTGTCACCGCCGGTCCCACCTACGAGAAGATCGATCCGGTGAGATTCATAGGCAATTACAGCTCAGGGAAAATGGGCTATGCTATAGCCGAGGAGGCTGCATCCCGTGGGGCTGAGGTCACTCTGGTGAGCGGTCCCGTGGACATTAAAGTGTCGGGACGCGGCATAAATGTGGTTAAAGTGGAGTCGGCACGGCAGATGCTTGAAGCTTGCGAGGCTCATTTTGGCGACAGCGACATTGCCGTGATGTGTGCGGCTGTGGCTGATTATGCTCCGGCTCATTCGAGCGATAAAAAGATAAAACGCGAAGGGCATGATGCGCCTGTGATCGAGCTTGTTAAGAATCCTGACATTGCCAAAACTCTCGGCGGAGCAAAACGCCCGGGACAGATATTGGTGGGATTTGCGCTTGAGACTGACCATGAGGAGACTAACGCTCAGGGCAAGCTTGCGTCAAAGCATCTTGACATGATCGTGCTTAACTCGCTGCGCGATGCCGGAGCGGGATTTGGAACCGATACCAATAAGGTGACCATATACACGGCTGATGGACGTGCGCTTCCATTCAGCATGAAATCAAAGGCGGAGGTCGCCGGTGACATTCTCGACACAATCGAAACTTTATGATGCGCTCGCTTCTCCTCACTATTTTATCGGCGCTCTTGTTTGTTGACGTTCATGCTCAGGAGCTGAATTGTCAAGTGACAGTCGACTACTCACAGGTGGGCGGCACCAATACTTCAGTATTCGAAACACTTAAAGAGGCTATTTCCGAGTATGTCAATACGCGGAAATGGACTCCCGCCCAAATTTCGCCCAATGAGAAGATCGAGTGCAAGCTGTTTTTCTCCATAAAAGAATATAATGACGACAAGATGGTGGGCGACCTTCAGGTGCAGTCCTCGCGTCCCGTCTACAACAGCTCTTATACCACTACTTTGATCAATTTTAAGGACACTAAAGTGGAATTTGAGTATAGGGAAGGTGAGCCGCTTATTTTTTCGGAAAATTCGATGGAGAGCAATCTTACTGCGATAATCGATTTTTATGTGTACCTGATTCTCGCCATGGATTTTGACAGTTTCTCGCCTCGTGGCGGTGAACCGTTTTTCAAAGAGTTGCAGCGCGTGGTTCAGATGGCTCAATCATCGGGCGAGAGCGGATGGAAGGCTTTTGAAGACACCAAAAACCGCAGCGCGGTATTGTCAGCGTTCACCGATCCTGCCACTTCAAAGTTGCGTGATCTTACTTACCAATACCACAGGAAAGGGCTTGATGAGATGTCGGTAAGTCCGGCTAAAGGGCGTGCCACTATCACGGAGTCGCTCAATGTGTTGAAAGAGGTCTTTTCCCAGTCGCCTATGTCGGTGGGATTGTCGATGTTCAAGGATGCGAAGCTTGACGAGCTTGTGAATCTTTACACCAAGTCGCCTCAGAATGAGCGGACGGGAGTTTATGAACTGCTTTATTCGATTTATCCGGTGGAGACCACGCGTCTTGACATGATAAAGCGAGGAGTTAATAAATAATAGACGATGCTAAAATCATTATATATATCCAACTATGCTTTGATCGACATTGTCGATATCGATTTCCATTCCGGGTTTAACATTATCACCGGAGAGACCGGTGCGGGAAAGTCGATCATGCTTGGAGCGTTGTCATTGATACTTGGCGGCAGGGCCGATTTGAAGGCAGTGCGCGATTCAAGCAAGAAATCGGTGATCGAGGCTGTGTTTGATGTCACGGGCTATCCGGCATTGAAAGAATACTGCGTGGCTCACGATATTGAGTGGGATGACGCTGTGTGCATACTCAGGCGTGAGATTGCTCCGGCGGGGCGGTCGCGTGCGTTTATCAACGACTCTCCGGTGACTCTTGATCTACTTTCTCACGTGGCGATGCAGCTTGTCGACATACACTCGCAGCATCAGAACCAGTTGCTCACTTCGGCGGAGTTCCAATTACAGATAATAGATAATCTTGCCGGCAATTCACGGTTGTTGCGGGATTACGCCAAGCGTTTTCTCGTGTACCGCAATGCCGTTAAGCGCCTTCATGAAACAAAGAAGAAAATCGAGCAGAACCGCAGTGATGAGGATTTCACGCGGTTTCAGCTTGAACAGCTTGACGAGCTGAAACTGAAGCCCGGAGAGCAGGAGCAGCTTGAGCATGACCGTGATGTGCTGTCCAATATGACCGATATCAAGCTGACTCTCAATGGCGCCCTCGACGCATTGACCAACGCCGGTTCCAATGTGTTGTCTTTGTTAGGCGAGGCATCGGATTATTGTGAGGAGCTGGCGAAAATACTTGAGGACAGCGATAATATTTCCGAACGTCTGGAGTCGGCTCGCATTGAAATTCAGGATATCGCCGAGACGCTTACGGCGTATGACAGCAATCTTCAGGCTGACCCTGATGAGCTTGAGGCGATAGAGGAACGTCTTAACACCATCTATTCGCTTGAACAGAAGCATAGGGTGGATACTGTCGATCAATTGATTGAGCTTCGTGAAGCATTGAGGGAAAAGCTGGACCAGCTTGAAAACAGCTCTTACACTGTGGAGGAGCTTGAAAAGGAGGCTCGTCGCGCGAAAGCATCGGCAAAGGAGCTCGCTCTTGAGCTTTCAGCACGCCGACGTGAAGAGGCTCTTAAGTTTGAGGAGGTTCTGAGAGCTACAGCCGTGCCGCTCGGAATGAAAAATCTACAAGTGAAGGTGAATATAACCACCGGCGAATTGACCTCTACAGGCATGGACAAGGTGGAACTGCTTTTTGCGTTCAATAAAAACCAGCAGTTGATGCCTGTGGGCGGTACTGCATCGGGCGGTGAGATATCTCGTCTCATGTTGTCGATAAAATCGATCATCGCCACTAAGATGAAACTGCCGTCGATCATATTTGATGAGGTGGACACCGGAGTGTCGGGTGATGTGGCAAACCGCATGGGACAATTGATGAAGTCTATTTCCGAAAACATACAGGTGACCGCCATCACACACCTGCCGCAAGTGGCATCAAAAGGAAATGCCCACTACAAGGTGTATAAAGAGGATGACGACACGTCGACCTATACAAGAATAAAATTATTGACACCTGCGGAGCGAGTGGATGAACTTGCTGTGATGCTTAGCGGCTCGACCGTGGATGAAGCGGCTCGCGCCAACGCGCGTTCTCTTTTAGATGGTGTTAAATGATAAAACAAAATTGACAATGGAATCAAATGAATATATATTCGGCATACGTGCCGTGATGGAAGCCGTAGAAGCCGGCAAGGAGATTGACAAAGTGCTTGTGAAAAAAGATTTTCAGGGAGAACTTTGCAAAGAATTGTTTGGAGTGTTGAAAAGCAACGGAATCCTTGTGCAGAGGGTGCCGGTAGAGAAACTTAATAAGATCACCCGTAAGAATCACCAAGGTGTCATAGCATTGCTTTCGGCAGTGACTTATCACCGTCTTGACAATGTGGTTCCGCAGCTTTATGAGGACGGAATGCTGCCGTTTATCGTGGTGCTCGACGGCATCACCGATGTGCGGAATTTCGGAGCTATCGCCCGCACCTGTGAGTGTGCCGGTGTTGATGCTATTGTCATCCCTGAGCGCGGAAGCGTGTCGGTGGGAGGTGATGCAGTCAAGACCTCGGCAGGAGCATTGCTGCATATTCCTGTGTGCCGTGAACGCTCGGTGACAGGCGCCATCCGTTTCTTGAAGGATAACGGCTACAAGATTGTCGCCGCTTCGGAAAAAGCCGACATCAATTACACGCAGTGTGACTTTACCGTTCCGGTGGCTATCGTCATGGGTTCGGAGGACACCGGCATATCTCCCGAGGCATTGAAGCTGTGTGACACATTTGTGAGCATACCGCAGTTCGGACACATAGGGTCGCTCAATGTGTCGGTTGCCGCAGGTGTGATAATGTATGAGGTGGTGCGTCAGCGCCTTCTTGCCGACATGGAGGTAATTTAATTACCTCCTACGCGGGTCAGGTCAAGATAGAAATTGTCTGATCCGAAACTTCCTGTGCCTTTGGTGAGTTTCATCTTGGATGATGAATATTCAAGAACGATATATTCACCTGACAGGATATTGTCGGAGCTGGTGAATATCACCGACTTGCCGCTGATTTTATATGTGAAGCTCACTTTTTCGGTCTTTTCATAAGTGTCGGTCCATTGGCAACTGAACTCGCCGCCCTTTTTGCTGTCGAAAATCATTCCGCAGTTTGCCACACGGTCTTTCTGAACTGTTCCCACATCATATTTTTTTGTGAGTGTGCCGGTCCATTGCGATGAGCGTAGTGATGTGGAGCCAAACTTGTTGGGATTGAAGTTGTCATCATCGTCGCCACAAGCGGCAAGGAACGGAATCATCACTATAGCTATCAGTAAGGTCAAAAATTTAGTCTTCATAATAAGTATATTTTTCACAAAAATAATAAAAAGGGGTGATATTCTCGCCCCTTTTTGTTATTTTAATGATTGAGCAATAGTTATTAATGATCGGTGTAGCGGATTATTGTGACGTTTCCGTTGATGCCGGAGGGGACAAGTGGTGTGGATTCATCGACGATGGTGGTGGTGGCTTTGGTCACACGTCGGTCGGCAGGCAAGTTGATGTCGCCGATCATGCGGTTGTAAAGGCTGTTGGCAACGCGGAGCGTTATCTCATTGTTGCCTGAGGTTATGTAGGAAGTTATGTCGAGAGTCCATGGAGAACACCATATATGCCCTGCCGATTTATCGTTGACGATAACTTCCGCTACATCGGTAAATCCGTCCAGCTTGAGCTCGTAGCGAGATTTGGCATCGGGCGACGCTGTGAAACTGTTGGTGAAGGTTGCGGTGCCTGAGAAATATTTTATTGCCGGATTGTCGCTTAGGGTGTAGTCGCTTAAACGGGGCAGTACCACGTTGCCTGCGCCACCCATTTTTGGGTCAAACCACGCTTTCCACTCTCCGGTTATTGTGATTGAATCGACAGCTTCATGTGTATAAGCGGGGAGCACGGTGGCGTGGTCGTGGAATATCACGAATGTTGATTCATGTGGAGCCATAGGCAGATGGGCGGCTTGTCGGCTGTCGCCTGTGCTTTCAGTCTTGACCGAGGTGATATTTCCGGTCACATGATTCCATATCTCAGCATTCTTGCGGGATGTGTTGAAAGTGAAGTTGAAATCCATGGGTGTGCCGCAATGATTGTCGATGAAATATATGTCGGCATCCGGCAGGCGGCGGTGAGCGAAAAACAGGGTATCGGAGCCTTGATATGTCAAATCGGGCATTATCCGGTTGCTTTGCAGGAATGTAGCCAACGATTCATTGGCGGCAGGTTCGTAAACTCGAGCTCCCGCTTTTTTCAATTCCGCGATTTTCTTTCGGATTGATTCCTTGAACTCGGCATCAGGCAAGGTGATTGCTGTGAATTTCATTCCTGAGGGTAGGGTGATCATGCCGGCGTTGTCGACGGTCATGCTCATCAGGGCATCGGTGGTGAATGCGTCGAAATTGAATCCGGCTGGTATTTCCGGCAGGCGGTGCGATATAATCCTTATGGGAACTTCGTCGCCGAGATACACGCCAAGATCCACTACCGGCTCTCCCTGGCGCAGCATATAGTTGCAACGTGCCTGCGAATCCCACATCGGTTTGGAGAGTTCCCAGAATGTGTTGTTGCGGTTCAGGCAATATTGTCGTCCGTTGGCGGTGTTTCCCGGAATATCGGTCAGGCTCGGCTGATATGCCGACGCGCACACTACAAATTCGTTTATGCCAAAAGCGCAGGCATAGTCGGCGAGGCTTTTTATATCGTGAGGTTTGTGGCTGTACTTGGCATCGGTGAATGCTTCGCCCGATGCTATCCTCTTGCCGTAGATATGGGCAGCTGAGGAGCAATCTTTTATGTCGTAGCTGCCGTCGGTTTGATATGCCCAGAACTCTCCTTGGGGCTTGTCGATGTGCTTTTTCACTTCGATGTTGTCGCCGGTCAGGCATAGCGCACCGCCTATTGCCTGAGCGGTGAATCTAAGTCCTTCCTTTCTTGCAAGGGAATCAAACGCACCGTAATATCTTTCGGCGGTCAATTGTGACAATGTGCGCCTCAGATCCTGAAGGAATGTGGCGGTAGCTTCTTTGGAATCAACCACGTAGCCTGCCATTGCCGGCAGAAACGGAGTCATGTCATAGCCGTTGCGTGACATGAAGTCGCTGTCCAACCCTTGTGTCCAGTTCTGCGGTCCCGCCTCGTGGCTGTCCATGGTTATCCCTTCGATTATGGCACCATGGGCACGTATGGAGTCGACGACCGGCTTCACGTAGTTGTTCCATTGGCATTCCGCTCCGGCAGTCGACAGCTTGTCACATTCAAGTCCTAATGCCTCTTTTCGTCCATGTTTGGTTCTGGCACCGGTTGAGATTGTGTAAAATCTCATGATTGCCCATTTCCCGGGAGGGAGTGGCGAGGAGCGCAGCCTGCCATCTTTATCCATATTGGAAGTGAGATTTATGACGCGGTCGAGCGGTATTATTTCATCTTCGCCATAGTCGGGGGTAAGGTCGGGATCAATATATTCCGAAACTAAAGCTGCCTTGGTTTCCCAATCGTAGTTCATGGCGTCCTGGCGCAATGTCACATTTTCGATTGCTATGCGGTTGTCATCTTTGTGCCCGCTTCCCCAACCCTGCAATTTTATACGGTAGTACCTCCCTGTGACTGCGGGGAAGGATATGGTCTTGAATTTTACTCCGCCATGGTTGCGGTAGCGGGGCTCAAGGGCGATGACTGTGCGGTAGTTTATTCCATCGTCTGACACTTCGAGAGTTCCCGGCGAAGGAAGTGTTCTGTATAGGCAGCCGTAGAATTCCTCGCCGGGTTTGCCGGGATAGTTCATAGCCAATGTTTTTGCCTTGGCTCTGCCATTGAGTGTGTAGGTGATGCTTCGCGCCGTGAAGTTTTCGCCGCAGTCATAATCGATCACTATTGTATCTTCGGGATTGTTTCCGCGTATGGTTGAGTCCGACAGGATGGTGACGCTGCGGTGATTGGTGGCGGGAATGGCGAGAACGGCTATATCGCTGAAGTAATTGAACGGCGCTTCCGGAGTGGGTAGAATGGTGTCGATTTCGAGACCTCCGTCTATGGTTATGTCAGATGAGGCGACACGTTTCATGCTGAGTTCCGGTGTTATCCAAGGTCCTCCCGCCACATATCCATTGCCCACGTTTGCCTCAAAAGAGAGTCCGAGACGTTGAGCTTCGCTTGCTGAAAACAGAAGGGCGTCCCACCATTGTTCTGACATTAGCTGCGGTGCGTTGACGTCTTTTCCATGCACTTGGTCATAATATACAATCCCGCCTACACCTTGCCGGCGGAATGCCTCAAGGTCGGCGGTTATGCCTTCGCGGGTTGCTGAATCTTCACCATGGAACCACCACACTTTTGTGCGGGTGGAGTCGGGAGGGGTGATGAATGACTGCCGCATATCGTTGATTGTCGGGGCTGATGACCATGCGATAGCGGCAGTAGAAAGTGAGATGATAGATAGTGCAAGTTTTTTCATGATTCAAGCGGGTAAAATAATAGGGTCGCCCAAAGAGCGACATTGCTCCCCCGAGGTGACCCTATGCAAGCTGAGATTCGGGTTTTCTTATTTCAATGCTTCGTGTTCGTATTGCAGAGTGAGCGACGGCTGGTCGCATACTTCTGCCGGTCCGAAATATTGGATCGGTCCGGGATATACGAATTCGGTGTTGATAGCCCAATTGTCGCGCTGAGAAGCGAATTTCTTGAATGGGCGTCCATCGAGCGATACGAGAGCTTTTTGGATCACGGGTTTCATTGCTCCGTGACGGCGTTCCATGTTCATCATCATGGTGATTGGAATACCGCCTGCCATCCATTGTACTGATGGCTTGGTGAGTCCGCGCACGCTTGACATATAGCCTGTCACGCCTGATTTCACAAGGCAAGCGGCGTTGAAGCCGAGCGCGTAGCAGTAGTCAGCATCAAAGTTTGACGGATCGGCGCAACGTCCTTCATATCCGAAGAAGTGGTAGAGTGAAGCGAACTTGCCCACATATTTACCTTCAGCTTTAAGAGCATTCAGGCGACGCGCCACCATTTCGCCGAGCAGTTTCTCGGTTTCGATGAGCGACACCTGTACGTTACCGTGGGGGTCACGGTCAAGGCAGAGCTGACGTGCCACGCCTTCGGGAAGGCTGGTGAAGATTGCTGTGTTTTCCGGAGTCAGGCGGTCGGCGATCCAAGAGAGTTGGTTAGCCTTGTCCACGTGAGAGAATTCTTCGGCGTTTACAGCGAGAAGTTCGTTGAGCTCGGCGATGAGTGCCTTCATTGCAGGAATGAACTCGATGAGTCCTTCGGGAATGAGCACGGTTCCGAAATTGTTGCCGTTAGCTGCTCTGCGTGCTACAACATCGGCGATAGAGTTGACGATGTCGTCGAGAGTCTGCTTCTTGGCTTCAACTTCTTCTGAGATTATGCAGATGTTGGGCTGGCACTGCAGGGCGCATTCAAGCGCAATGTGGCTTGCCGAGCGGCCCATAAGTTTGATAAAGTGCCAGTATTTTTTAGCTGAGTTACAGTCGCGCTGGATGTTTCCGATTACCTCGCTGTAAACTTTGGTCGCAGTGTCAAAGCCGAAAGATGTCTCGATCACCTCATTCTTGAGGTCGCCGTCGATAGTCTTGGGGCAACCGATCACCTGCACACCTGCGTTGATCTGCTTATAGTATTCGGCAAGGATGGCTGCGTTGGTGTTGGAGTCGTCGCCACCGATGATCACAAGTGCCTTGATGTTGAGTTCTTTCAGAATTTCAAGACCCTTGTCAAACTGAGCTTTTGTCTCAAGTTTGGTGCGGCCGGAACCGATGATGTCAAAACCGCCGGTGTTGCGGTATTCATCAATTATTTCAGAGGTGAGCTCCATATATTGGTGGTCAACAAAACCGCCGGGGCCCATGAGGAATCCATATAGACGGCTCTCCTTGTTGATTTTCTTTATACCGTCGAAAATTCCGCTGATGACATTGTGTCCGCCGGGAGCTTGTCCGCCCGACAGGATAACGCCAACATTCACTGCCTCACCCTTGATAGAGTTTCCGTCTTTCTCAAAACGGATTTCGGGAAGACCGTAGGTGTTGGGGAATAACTTTTGAATCTCTTCTTGATCGGCAACGGATTGAGTCGCTTTGCCTTCTACAGCTTTTACTGCTCCAGTCAGCACGATGGGCAATTTGGGCTTATAAGCTGCACGGGCTTTCTGTAGTGCACTCTTTTTCATTATTATTAAAATTGAATTTAAATGTTTCTGGTTTATTGGCAAATTTCGTAAAAAAATATCAAACTGTCAACTCATTTTTGATAAAATAGCGGTTGGAAACAGATAAAATGGATAAAATTATAAATATTGTCAACTTATAAATGCGTGTAGGCGGTGGTAATAGCTTCGGTCGGTGACAGGGAGTGGGACATTACGGTATATTTTTTGCCTCGCGCGGTCGCGGTGAATGATGCCGATTCTACCACGGGCACCGGCAGTTGAATCTCTTTCAGCGCAAGTCCCGGGATGCGTGCCGCCTTGTATACGGCTTCCTTGGTGGTCCATGCAAGCAGGAGCAATGCGGGGGTGAGATAGTGAGTGCGCTCTTCATCGGTGAGAAATTTAGATGCCACGCGCGTCAACTGTTCTCTCCATGTCTCAGCATCGATCCCTATGGAGATGTCGGAGCGGTGAGTCACCGCAAGCAGGCATGAGGCGCAGCTGTGGGTGATGGAGATCATCCCCGTGAAATCCACCCCCGCCACTGATGGTCTGCCTTCGGAATCATGCTCAATTGATGCGGTTTCGCCAAACACTCTGCTTATCAGTTGGCTGGTAGCCCGCTTTTCAGCCATGCGTGCGTTGTGGCGGCTGTCGCGGTCCAATGCTTCGGTGTATATGTCGATTTTAACTTCCATAGAAAGTTTGGTAGCGGGTTATCGGTGCAAAGATAGCATTTATTTCTTTCGGTGCCATAGACGTGATGCTCTTAAACACCCTCTTAATGAACCAAGAGTGTGGGTGGCACGTTTTTATGAAATAAGTTTAACTTTTAAGTTATATACATATTATGAGCTTTATTTGGTTTATTATTATTGGAATCGTTGCCGGATTTGTTGCCGGCAAACTTATGCGTGGAGGTGGTTTCGGAATTATCGTCAATCTGATCGTAGGTGTCATTGGCGGCGTGCTGGGCGGATGGCTTTTCAGCCTGCTCGGCATATCGGCAGGTGGCATTATCGGCAGCCTGATCACATCGGTGGTAGGTGCTGTGGTGCTCCTGTGGATAGTTGGGCTTTTGAGCCGTTCTTCCGGGCATTAGCAATTGATGTAGGAATTGACAACAGTCAGCCATTTGGCAATCAGCTAAGTGGCTGACTGTTGTTTTGTGGCTTCGGGAACAGATATTTCCGGGAAATAGATTATATTTGCAAATAAAACCGGATTTATATACGTAATCCACGAGCTTCCTGAAAGAGTTTTAGTTCGCTATCCATTAACCAAATAAAATAATACAGTATGAAACATTTATTAATCGCCGTATTTTGCCTGATGATGGGAGCGCAGATCCATGCAGGAGCGGCAGAAGCAGTCAAAAAGGAGAAAAAAGATCCAAAAGTCGTTGTGATAAATGGCGGCAAACAACAAAATATCCTTGTGTCGGAAATTGGAAAGTTGCCGCATGATTCGATCCAAACCATCGACGTGCTTGGCGACAGCATGATTATCATAAGGATGAAACCGGCTAAAGCACCGGCACCTGCGAAGAAAAAGACAAAATGACATCCCCCGGCGAAATGCGTTAATAAGAGCTGTGCATAGTGACGGAGCGCCCTTGAGCATTCTCGTGATTAGTGGAGCTTCTGCAATAATGTGTGTAGCGGAGTGTTTCCTTTAGAAGCGGCAGAGGGTGCACGAGTAGTAAATTCGTTAAATAAGTGGAATAAATTCGGGTTATGCCATCGGTGATTTGAAAATTACATGACATTTCCCTATCTTTGTGAATTGATTTTTAATATCCACTTATGCTCCAACCGTTAATCGAGGAATCGAAGGTAAAAGCGGTGAGAAAGCTCCTTGAGGAGAATGACCGCATCGTTATCACTTGCCACATGTCGCCCGACGGCGATGCAGTGGGTTCTTCACTCGGACTTATGCACACCCTTTCAAAGATAGGCAAAGATGTTCATGTGGTCACTCCTGACCGCATTCCTGACTCATTGCGCTGTCTTCCGGGTGCTAAAGAGATTGTCCCTTACTCCAAGTATACTGACTTTGCAAGCAAATTGCTTCGTGAAGCCGAGGTTATTTTTTGCCTTGACTTCAACGCACTGTATCGCGTGGATCGCATGAGCGATGCTCTTGCCTCTGCCACGGCAAAGAAAGTGCTTGTTGACCATCATGAAAATCCTGAGGATTTTGCCGACATCATCATCTCTTATCCGCGTCAGTCGTCGACCTGTGCCTTGCTGTTCAGGCTGCTGTGCCGCCTTGAATTGTTTGGCATGATAGGGCGTAAGGCTGCCACGTGTATATATACCGGCATGATGACCGACACCGGCAACTTCTCATATAACTCTAACGATCCTGACCTATATGTGATTATCGCCGAATTGATACGCAAAGGCATCAATAAGGATGAGATTTACAAAAAAGTGATGGACACTAAGAGCTTGAACGTGCTTAAGCTTCATTCTTATGCCATAGCCAACATGAGAGTTTTTGAGGAGCAGAAAGCGGCGTTGATCACCCTTTCGGCTGAAGAACTCAAAAAATTCAATTACCGCAAGGGCGATACCGAGGGGCTGGTGAACGTGCCCCTTTCAATACCGGGCATTATTTACTCGGTGTTTATACGTGAGGATGAGAGAGAGATAAAAATCTCCTCCCGAAGCAAGGGCGACTTGAGGGTGAACGACATCTGCGAGAAGTTTTTCAACGGCGGAGGGCATATAAATGCTTCAGGCGGCGAATTGAACTGTTCGCTGGAGGAGGCTGTCGACATATTTATGTTGACTCTCCCCGAGGTTGAACGGCAACTCCTTGATAAATTGAAACAAAAGTAAAGTAATCACGATAATACAAAAAAATTAAAATGAAAATATCATTCAAACTCGGTTCGGCGTTGCTGATGTTTGCCGCTGTCACTCTCTTTTCGGGGTGTGAAGACTCAAAGAGTTATGCCGATCTTCTTAACGATGAGACAAAGAGTATCAACGCGTTTCTCGCTGACCAGCGTGTAGTGTCGACTGTGCCCGATGATTCGGTGTTTGTGACACGTTACGAACTTGCCGAGAAAATGCTCCGCGACAATAATATCAGCACGACCGATCCTCAGTATGACAAGAAGTTCAGCGAGGCTCTTGATGAAATGATAAAGGATCCGGCGATCGATGCGCCTTTCTACCGAATGGATGAGGACGGCGATGTATATATGCGCGTGGTGAAAACCGGCGACATGGAGAATCGTCCTGAATTCAACGATCTGGTTTATGTGCGTCTCACCCGCTATAATCTTCAGGATTATGACGGAATCCTCCCTGAGGGCTATGGTAATGCCTATGATGTGGCTACAGCGATAACAATACGTTATGACAACGAAAACTCTCAGTCCTACACTCAGTGGGGTGAGGGAATACAGCTTCCGCTCGATTATCTCGGATATGGCAGCGAGGTTGAGATTGTGGTGCGTTCCCGCAAAGGTCCTAATGACGAGATCGGCATCGTGATTCCTTATCTTTATGTCATACGCTATTTTAAGAGTAATATCTAAAGAAATATTGAGATTATGTCTTTAATTAAATCAATTTCAGGTATACGTGGCACTATAGGTGGCGTGCCGGGAGAGGGATTGAGCCCTGTCGATGTGGTGAAGTTTACGGCTGCCTATGCCGATTTCATATCACGCTCCACCACTCGCACTTCTCGCACTATAGTAGTGGGCAGGGATGCGCGTCTGTCAGGTCCCATGGTGAGCGGGCTCGTGGAGTCGACTCTCACCGCAATGGGTTTTGACGTGGTTAACATAGGTCTTGCATCGACCCCCACTACTGAGATAGCTGTGGTGATGGAAGGCGCTTGCGGGGGTATAATCATCACCGCTTCCCATAATCCGAAGCAGTGGAACGCCCTGAAGCTATTGAATGAGAATGGTGAGTTCCTGAATGACGAGCAAGGAAAAGAGGTGCTTCGTATTGCAGAGGAGAACGCATACACTTTTGCTTCGGTCGACAATCTTGGAACAGTATATACTAACAATACTTACAATCGTAAACACATCGACTCGGTTCTGAATCTGAAACTTGTCGATGTCGATGCTATCCGCAAGGCAAATTTCACTGTGGCTGTCGATGCAGTGAACTCAGTGGGTGGTGTTGTGATTCCCCAGTTGCTCCGTGCGCTTGGAGTGGAGAATATCATTGAGCTTAATTGCGAGGCAACGGGTCATTTTGCTCACACTCCGGAACCTATTCCGGAAAATCTCACACAGATTTCCGACCTTATGCGTGACGGACGTGCCGATGTCGGCTTCGTTGTCGATCCTGACGTTGACCGTCTCGCTATCGTGATGGAAAACGGTGAGATGTTTGTCGAGGAATATACCTTGGTGTCAATTGCCGATTTCGTATTGGCAAACACTCCCGGATCCACTGTAAGCAATCTCAGCTCTTCCCGTGCTCTGCGCGATGTGACCGTTAAGCACGGATGCAATTACTCGGCAGCAGCAGTAGGGGAGGTCAACGTAGTCACCAAGATGAAGGAAACCGGAGCCGTGATAGGCGGCGAAGGCAATGGAGGTGTCATCTATCCGGAATCTCATTATGGCCGTGATGCCCTTGTGGGTGTGGCACTGTTCCTTACCCTTCTCGCAAAGAGCGGCAAAAAGGTGAGCGAGTTGAAAGCCGGATATCCGCAGTATGCTATCGCTAAAAACAAGATAGAACTCACTCCCGATATTGATGTTGACAAGATTCTGGAAGCCGTGAAAGAAAAGTATGCTTCTGAAACAATAACCGATATTGATGGCGTGAAGATTGACTTTGCCGATTCATGGGTTCACTTGCGTAAATCCAATACCGAGCCTATAATCCGCATATATTCCGAGGCTCCTTCGATGGATGAAGCGAATGCTCTCGCCCAACAGATAAAGGCGGTGATAGCCTCATTGGCATAAACAACCGTACCTATATAATGTGCACCCCCGTCGGCATCAGCCGGCGGGGGTGCGTGTTTTTGATATGGATACGTGTCGTTTTGAGGTTGACAGTCTCGTCCCGTACGGGACTCGTGCCGAATAGAGCTGTGCTACCCCGACTTTGCTTCGCTACAGTCGGGGATAGGTACAGACCCGTGCCTGGCGGCACTTAGTGTGTCTAAGCGGGCTTTTTGGGTGTAGATGACACACCGGTGCCTTTCTGTCGGTGGTGGATTGTGGGCAGGGTCACAATAAATTCCTTGTCGGTTTTGATTACTGTGATTCTTTTGTCAAGGAGCTCGTACTGACGTCTTATGTTTTCAAGTCCGACTCCCGATGGAGCGATGTTTTTACGTGGTTGTAGGTTGTTGATGACTGTGACATTGTCGTTGTCGACGATGATGCGTATTGACAATGGCGATTCCTTTGAACATGAATTGTGCTTGATGGCATTCTCCACAAGCATCTGTATGCTTGCCGGAACTACTCTGCCGAGCTTTGACTGCCGCCGATCCTGTATCTCCACATCGATGGCATTTTCAAAACGCACTTGCTCAAGGTAGAGGTATTTGTTGACGAATTCGAGTTCATGGTCTATCTCCACTGTGCGGTTTCCATTGTTGGACAGAAGATAGCGGTAGACCGATGACAGGCGTTTGGTGAACAGATTGGCTTTCTCCCCGTCTATATAGGCGAGGGAGGCGAGTGTGTTAAGGCTGTTGAACAAGAAGTGGGGGTTGATTTGATTCCTGAGAGCGATATATTGATAATTAGCCTTTTCGCGCTCGATTTCCTGCTGGCGGTTGTTGTAGAAAAATAATTCGATGAGCAGGCTCACAACCCAGTTCCATGGGATTGCCGGCAAAGCCGATTTCATAAGCTCGGTCGTGCTGAAGCTGAAATCAGATAATATAAAATTCAGAATGCAAATAATTGCCACACAGGTAATGGTTGTCACGGTCAGGTCCATCACAAGCCGCATCGGTTTGTTTTGAATGCATACTTTTGCCAGCCAATTGATGAGAAAATAGTCGGAGCAACCGATTATCGCGCATACCGGCAGATTTATCAGCAAATGGAGGGCAATATCATCATGATTCCAGCCTATTATACTGTATATCCCCGTAAATCCTATAAATGGGATGAAGGAGACGGATGTTACAAGGATGAATAAGATTATGTATTTCTGCTGTTTCATGATGTTTAATTGTATTTTCCGTCAATCCAATTGAGAAAATCTTTTGACCTGCTGCGGCTTACGTGCATTTCCATCGGGAGTTCAGGATCATAGTGGAGTTTCAGCCGTCCTCCGAAGTGTTTTGTGCAGCGTGTTATCGCCCTTATATTCACAATTCCGGCACGCGATATGCGGAAAAAGCATTTGCCGTCAAGAAGCTGTTCCAGTTTGTCCAAGGCATAGTCCACTATGTAACGCCTGCCCGAAAAGAGATGCAGGTAAGTGTATTTATCTTCGCTGTAGAATGCCGCCACATCATTGGTGTTGATGTGCATATAGGTATCGCCCGATTGTACAAGAAATCGTGACTTGGGCAAGTTGTCGCTATAAGCATTTGCTGTTTTTGCCATCTTGGCATGGTCGCCCGGAACGATCAATCTTTTTTCAAACCGTCCAATCGCTGATTCGAGTTCTTCCTTTTCTATCGGTTTCAATAGATAGTCGATGCCATTTGCCTTGAACGCTTTAATGGCATATTCATCATAGGCTGTTGTGAATATTACAGGTATATCAACCGCTATCTGCTCGAATATTTCGAAACAAAGACCATCGCCAAGAGAAATATCGGCGAGAATTAAGTCAAATTGCTGCGACTTTAACAATGCCACGCTTTGTGTGATGCTTTGCGCCCAGCCTGCCATTTGATAGTCATGCCGCAATAAATCCATCATTCGCTTAAGCTCCTCGTATGCGAGAGACTCATCTTCTATTATAAGGTATCTTACCATCCGTATTATGATGAATGAATTAAAACTCAAAGTTAGTCATTTTTCAGAATTTGAATCTGATTCCTGCCGACAACCTTAGTGCTGCCTGGAAATAAGGCTTTTCCTCATCATTGTCATTAAAACTGCTGAAAAATCCTTTCAGACTACGCTCTGATTTCGAGATTCCTCTTATCCAATTTCCACCTATGGAAGTGAATATGCTGAATTTGTCATTGAAATGGTAGGATGGCGAAAAATAGGACTGTAGCATTGTCATTGAGTATATCCACTCTTTATTGTCGGAATCGACAGTGATTGCCGCCAGCCCGTCGACTTCAAGTGGGGTGAATTCTAATTTGAGCTTTTTCCATAGCCATGTGGATGCCGATACCTTGATGCTGTTAGCCATATTGATTTCAAAGGAGAATTTGCCATAATGCTGCCAGTTAAGATACAGCATCGGCATTGCCATAGGAGCACCGTAGGAATTCGTGATTCCGCCTCCAACGCCAAGGCTCAAATGGTCGTTCAACCGGCAAATGAATATGATTCCGCCACTGCCAAGAATGCTTCTAAACGAAATTTCATCGACCGGAGCATAAATTCCACATCCCACCGAAGCGAGTATGCTCCATTTTTTTGAAATAGGACGCAGATGGGTGAGGCTGATGCCTGAGTTGATGATTTTACATGGATTCAGCTCTTTAGCCTCACCGGAATTTGACATTATGGCATAGGTGCCTGAGATGCCGGCAGACCATAGGGTAGGCTGGTTGTGCTCGTTCATCTTCATTGACAGCGGAATGTTGTATCCGGCAGAAATCGTTCGCATATCGCCTGAGCCGAATCGGTTTCCGGTATCGTCGCGCAGAGTGCTTGTGGAAAAATGGTCATAACTGACATACCCTTGAGCCGATGTCAATAATGACTGAAACAAAAGGAATGTGAAAATAAATTGCTTCATCGTTTTTTTGCTGCAAAATTAGGCTGGAACGCCTTCGTCGGCAACAAAATTATGATGGACGGTCAATTTGGGAGTATGAATCGCACGTAACACACTTAAAAAGCCGGCATTCCTCGCGGATACCGGCTTTCGGTTTAGCTGTATGAAAAGTTGTTTAGCTTTAGGAGAGAGGCAGAGATGTTAACGGCGGGCTGCCGATGATTTTGTGACCTCTCCGTCAGCGTTCACGATTTTGCGGGCATCGCGGCGTTGTCGTCCCCACTGGAGATTGTATGACACGGAGATGCACGGCATGGGATAGCCGTTTATTCTGATGTGTTTTTCATAGGTATGATATGGGTCATAGGAGCGTGCTCCTTGGTCATATTTTGTGAATGGACAAATGAGAGACGCGCCAAACTGCCAATTCTTCCGGTTATATTCGAGATTGATGAGCGATATATCCTCTCCCCAAGAGAGCTTTTGTCCCCACAAATCGCGTTGAGCGCGTTGATACATTATCACCAACTGCCAACCCCAATGTTGCAGAATCACGCCGCCTTGCCCGCTCCAGTCATGGTTATAACGTGTATAGCCGGTGCCTTTCATGCGTTCGGCACGATATTGAACCATGCCTTCAATCCACATCCATCCGGGAACCACTTCGATGCTCGGAGCGAGCCAAAATGAAAGATTTTGCAGTCCTTTGCTGTTTTCATGGCTTGTGATGAGGCGGTCATTGCTCCAAAATGTATATGGCGCTATGGCATCGGGACTTGAGAAAGCCCGGATGCCGAATGATCCGGAGATGCGTTTTAGGTCATAGCTGTAACGCAGTGTGAGCATATATGATTGTGACGTATGCAGATCAGGGTTGCCCTGCGACCATTGAAATGCGTCGACTTGCTGGGGCACTACGTTGGTTTCGGCAAGCGATGGTGCGGTTTGCCATGATGTGAAATTTAGCCGCAATTGGTGTATCTGATTGGGGCGATATGTGAAGGTGAATTGTGGTCTCAGATTCCAGGAATCAGTGCCTTGGTTGGTTTCTTTGAATTTAAATGAGGTGTATTGGGCTCCTAATCCTGCTGTCAATGTCACTTTGTTGATGCGTTGGAAATACTCGCCGAAAAAATACAGGCGGTCCTGACGTTGGTGAAAAATTTCATTGCCAAGATTTTCGTATGTCGAGCGGTTGCGGTTTGCCTTGTAATTTATCCCGGCTGTAAAGCGGGATTGTGACCAATTTTTTATGTAATCGGCTTCGATGCCGTATGCCTGATTGCGGTCCTTGATTGCGGTGTTGACATCAGCGATTGCGGTTCCTTGACCGGCATCCTCCTCTTCAGTATAGGTGCGCTGTGTGCTGCCGTTGTAGAACGAACCGTTGAAATCCACTGCTATCAATTGCTTGTGAGGAAGGTGCTGTTCCAGATAGGCGGTAAATGACGGAGTGAATCCTGATTGTGAATCAAAGTCGCTGATCAGCACATTGCTTAATCCTGATGATTCCGACATTAAGCTGCGATATAAAGATGTCTCGGGCAACTGTTTATAGCCATGTACCGCTACCCAAATTACGGTTGTGTCGGGCTTGATATAACTGTAGTCCAATTGAATGCTGCCGAATGAGTCGCTTAAATATCCGCCGTGAGGCTTTTCGCTGCGATTAATTTTAGTACCGTCGGGCATCGTGAATGATTCGCTGAATTCGCGATATGCCGACAGGTGGTTTGCGAGTTTATAGTTGACTGATGCTCCCCACTGTGATCTGCCATGATTGATTTTCACTGCGGCGCGATACATGCCCCATGCGGAATTCAGTGACGGATTTGCGTATGCCATCAATGACCCGCCGGTTGCCGGATTGGACACGATGAAATTTATAACGCCGGTGGCGCCGTTGTAGCGAAGTCCCGGATTGTCGATCCATTCCACGCGTTTTATTGTTTCCGGCAATAGTTGTTGTATCTGTTCTATTGTCGCCTCTCTGCCATTGATGCGCGCCTGCACACTTTGACCTCCTGAAGTTATGGATCCGAGCGCATCGTTGACTGAAAGCGTTGGAATCATAAGGTTCCTGAGCAGTTGCATTCCGTTTTTGGAGTTGTTCACTGCGCTTTCCGACGGGTGATAAACATCCATGTCGGCTTTTCGGATAACTTTAGGAGCCGCGATAACTATTTCCTGTAGCTGTTGAGTTGCGATTGTATCTACCGTTTCCTGGGCAGCTGAGGAAAGTGCTGTCAGAGCTATCGGAACAGAAATGAAAATTGATTTCATGTTATTCAGGGAGAGCTAATTTTAAGTTTTCAACTGCAAGATTCCGTGAGGAATGCAAAAATGATGAGATTCGTTCGAGATTGTCGGTATCGCCGAGGTCAATATTCCATAATGTGCCAGGAGGATAGTTCTCCCACCATTTTCCTTTTTTGGTATTTGTGTAGCAAATCACGAAAACGGCAATATTGCTATGCGGTAGCCTCTGCAAGAGTACGAGCCGCTTGTGGTTAGGGTTGTAACGCACGTTGGAATAAACCGATTCCGAGGGACCTATCTCCCACCCGTCGTCATCGATATATGTAGTCATGTTTCCAAAAATTCGAGCATACTCCTTGCTGTATACGACGGCAGAGTCATTGTATAAACCAATTTCTGATGTGGGCTTCAGAGGCTTTGCCTGATGGTAGGCTACGAATAGAAGCCCTCGATGAGGATTGTAAAAAAGCACCGAGTCTACTTTGATTTCAGGGAATTGAGCTATGCCGCTCGCGAGATGGGACGATAATTTGGGATAGGCGGCTATTTGTTCGGCAGTCTGCATGAGGGTGGTGTCGGTAATCATCCATTCCGAACCGAATGCCAGTTCGGTCCCTGCCGTGCTGACTGCATTTCCGCTGTGTGGATCCACGTGCCATTGTTGATTGGAGAATGCCGGTAGTTTGTGTGTCGTGCATGATGCCAAGCACAGGCTTGCCGCTAATAGGAAAAAGCTGAACTTTGTCATAATCCATTCATTTTGTAATGACGCAAAGTTACCACCAATAAAAATAAAAACTCTCAACATTTGTTGAGAGTTTTTATTTGCCGTAGTTTTTTCGCAGGCGGCTCATATGGGTTGGGGTGATATTCAGGAATGACGCGATGTCATGAAGTGAAAAGAGGGAGAACAGATCGGGATGCTTTTCAACGAGTTCGGCATATCGCTGCTGCGGCGTCTTGCCATAAAGATCGATGTATCTGTCATAGACGGTGGAAAACACTGCTTCGGTGCAGTGCATCATACGTTCCATAAACTCGGGTTCTTCCTTCATTCTTTGGCGCGCCATTTCAACCGGAAGGCGATATATCGCACATTGCGAAGACGCTATTATGGCAACTCTCGACGGCTGCTCGTATAACACGAAAGGCCAGTCGACCACAAACTCATTGGGGAAGATCAGTCCTATCACGTGCTCTGTTCCTGTGGCTGAATATGTCACATATTTGAGAGTGCCATCTTTGACCATGCCAATGTATTTCCCGACCTCGCCAAAGTGTAGAAATTCTTCGCCGCGATTATAATGGCGCAGCTTGCCGTGGCTGACGCAAAGTTCACGCCAGAACTCAGGCTCGATATGGTCAATATATGTATTGAAGTTCCCGTCCATAACCCGATGCCAAAGTTACGAAAAAAAAGCACGAGATTGCAACAGAAAGGGCAGTAACCAAATATTTGCAACCCTTTCTATTGTTTATTATCCATTTATTTTTTTTTCTATCTCAGCTAAACATAGGTAAATAGAGCATTATGTTAAAGTGTTCCAAATATGGGCAACTTTAAAATTGATTGTTATCAAGATAAATCAATAATACCTGCCTGCATAGGTTAAGGCATATTCAAGAAGTCACGGAGAGAAAGCATTTTGATGCCGTTTTGAGTGTTTGGTGCCGAATCGTGTAGTGTGACAACCAACTTTTCATAATTGTCGCCAATCGATTCGAGATTGCCAAACTCGCGGTCAGCAGTGGCTTTGTCATAGACATTTACCGCAACTTGAATGTATTTTCGCTCCCCATCTTTTTCAGCGACAAAATCAATTTCTTTGTTTTTTGAAAGCACACCGACCTTTATGTCGTAACCATCTCCTGACAATTTGTTGTAAATGACGTTTTCGAGGATTGCCCCAATATCCATTGGCCGATAGCCTATAATAGAATTGCGTATTCCGATATCCTCGAAATAATATTTTTCACCTATCTCAAAGAATTTCTTTCCCACTATATCCCATCGTCGCACTTTATTAGTGATATAGGCATCGCAAATATAGTCGGCGTATGTTTGTACACTGTTCACGGTTCCGGCTACACGTTGCGATTTCAGATAGTCGGCTATGCGTTTTGCCGTAAAAATCTGTCCGGTATTATCGGCCAGGAAAAGCAGTAACCTTTGCAAAAAATCATTGTTGCGGATGGAATGTCGGCTTACGATGTCACGGTAAACCAAAGCATCGGTAATTCCTGTGAGATATTCATTCCACGTCTCTCGTTTGGGAAGATTCCTCAAATATGGCATTCCTCCAAATCTCAAATATAGGTCTAAGCTTTCATCTGAATCTCCAAGTGAATGAAACAGAAGAAACTCATCATAACAAAGAGGATGCACTCTAATCTCTATACTTCGTCCGGCAAGCCGCGAGGCGATTTCGGAAGACAACATTGATGAATTGCTTCCTGTGACATAGATGTCGTTCCGTGCATCGAGACATAGCGAACGAATAACCTTATCAAAATTCTCAATCTCCTGAATTTCATCAATGAATATGTAGTTCATGGATGAATCCGACAGATGCCTGACAATTTCCTCGTTTAAATCTGACGCACTTTTGATATGAGAAAAAGCAAAATCCTCAAGATTGATGCGAATGAAATTAGCGGTTGGTGATGACTGGCGGAGTTTCTCCTCGACGGAATTTAATATGCAGCTCTTCCCGACGCGCCGTTGACCCGTCAGCACCTTTATCACGCCTTTACCCTTATATCTAAAAATCTTATCAAGATATTTTGGTCTCGGGATATTTTCTATTGTTTTAATCATATCCAAAAGTTTTTGCAAATATAGCAAAAGTTTTGAGTATATAAAAACAATATTTGGCTCAAATAGGAAGTTATATGCCACCCTAATGCTGATTTTGCCTCTCGAAAATATAACCAGCTCAATATGAGCTAAATATAGCGAAATGAATACTAATATTGACGGCAATATAAAGGAGCACAATCAGCTGACTATGCTCCTTTTTAATCATTGGGGTAATCGTTCTTACGGAATTCCGTATTTTTTGTTTCAAGGTTATTTGCCAAAGATGCCGCCGAACATCTGGGAGGCTTTACCTTTGATTTCATCGATATTGGATTCCACTTTGCCATCTCCATCAAGATCACCGAGAATGTTACCATCTTTCAGTTTCGCTACAATCTCCGTAAACGACATATTGGAGTGGTCAAATCCACCCAGTTTCTCTGTTATCTGCTCTACATTGACAGAATCGCCTAACTTGTCCTTCAACTGGCTGATAATTTCGTTGATTTCCATAAAAAAGAAAAATTAAAGGTTTTTAAAAGAAGATGCGGGACGCATCCCTGTCGGGCTGCATCCCGCATCAGTTTATTTTATGATATCGTTTACTTCACTTCCTCGAAGTCTACGTCGGTCACGTGGTCATCGCCGCCGTTGTTAGCGGGACCCTGCTGTGCGCCGCCTTGCTGCTGTGCGCCTGCCTGAGCCTGCTGTTGGGCGTTGAGGATATCTTGCTGAGCTTCGCCGAATGCCTTCTGGATTTCGCTGATGGCAGAGTCGATTCCTTCGATGTTCTGAGCCTTGTGAGCTTCTTCAAGACGAGAAAGAGCTGATTCGATAGTAGCTTTCTTGTCGGCAGGAATTGCTGCGCCAAGTTCTTCGAGCTGCTTCTTGGTCTGGAAGATGACAGCGTCAGCGTGGTTGAGCTTGTCGATACGCTGCTTTTCAGCTTCGTCGGCTGCAGCGTTGGCAGCTGCTTCGTCCTTCATTCTCTTGATCTCAGCATCGGTCAAGCCTGATGAAGCCTCGATACGGATGCTCTGCTCCTTGCCGGTGGCTTTATCCTTTGCCGATACATTAAGAATACCGTTGGCGTCGATTTCAAATGTCACTTCGATCTGCGGAATTCCACGAGGTGCGGGTGCGATTCCGTCAAGGTGGAACTTGCCAAGGGTCTTGTCATCCTTAGCAAGAGGACGTTCGCCCTGAAGCACATGGATTTCAACTGACGGCTGATTGTCGACAGCGGTTGAGAATACCTCGCTCTTGCGGGTAGGGATAGTGGTGTTGGCTTCGATAAGCTTGGTCATTACGCCACCGAGAGTTTCGATACCTACTGACAGAGGCACAACATCAAGAAGAAGCACATCCTTCACGTCGCCTGAAAGCACACCGCCTTGGATAGCGGCGCCCACTGCTACAACTTCGTCGGGGTTAACGCCCTTTGACGGAGCTTTGCCGAAGAACTTCTTGACAATCTCCTGGATTGCCGGGATACGGGTTGAACCACCCACGAGGATGACTTCATCAATATCCGATGCGCTCATGCCGGCATCCTTAAGAGCTTGTTCACATGGCTTAACGGTTGCCTGGATAAGCTTGTCGGCAAGCTGCTCGAATTTTGCGCGGGTAAGAGTCTTTACCAAGTGGCGTGGAACACCGTCGACAGGCATTATATAAGGAAGGTTGATTTCAGTAGTGGTTGAGCTTGAAAGTTCAATCTTAGCCTTTTCTGCGGCCTCTTTAAGACGCTGAAGAGCCATTGAATCTTTGCGGAGGTCTACGTTGTATTCCTGCTGGAAGTCATCGGCAAGCCAGTCGATGATCACGTGGTCAAAGTCATCACCGCCAAGGTGAGTGTCACCGTTGGTTGACTTCACCTCAAACACGCCGTCGCCAAGTTCAAGGATGGAGATATCAAATGTACCGCCACCAAGGTCAAACACTGCGATTTTCTGATCCTTATCGCTCTTGTCAAGACCGTAAGCAAGCGCTGCTGCGGTAGGCTCGTTGACAATACGACGCACCTTAAGACCGGCGATTTCGCCTGCTTCCTTAGTAGCCTGACGCTGTGAATCGTTGAAGTATGCCGGAACGGTGATCACGGCTTCGTCTACAGTCTGTCCAAGATAATCCTCGGCGGTCTTCTTCATCTTTTGAAGAATCATTGCCGAAATCTCTTGAGGAGTGTATTCACGACCGTCCACGAGTACTCGCACGCCGCCGTTGTCTGATTTGCCCACTTCGTAAGGCACACGCTTGATCTCTTCTGCTACTTCATTGTAATTTTCACCCATGAAACGCTTGATTGAATAAATCGTGCCTTCAGGGTTGGTGATTGCTTGACGCTTGGCAGGATCGCCCACCTTACGTTCGCCGCCGGCGATAAATGCAACTATAGATGGAGTGGTGTTACGGCCTTCGCTGTTAGGGATAACGACAGGGTCATTACCTTCAAGGACAGAAACACAGGAATTGGTTGTTCCTAAGTCTATACCAATAATCTTTCCCATAATGATTTTACTTTTTATTTTGGTTATTTATTTTATTTACACTATAACAATATCTACCGGAGAAATCAATCGCGTTGAACTCCGACATTCACAAGAAAAACAAATCATGTGCCAAAAAGGTTGAGTTGATGCTTAAATAATTAATTCCCAATTGTCTAAACTTAATCGGCTTACTGACACGCACGTGACATTTTTTCACTAAAAACATCAAAAAATGTCAGTTTTTCCGGCACTTTTCAATCGGTGCCGCTTTTCAAAGGCTGCCGTTATATGCAGGAAGAACGCCGCCACACATATTATTATAATAAAATAGTGACTGCCAAAATGAGTTTTATTCCATAATAATTATTAATTTTGCAGAGTGTGGCGGGGTGTGCCGCCACGCTTAACAGTGCATTATTCTTAATTTTAATAATTTAAAGTATGGACATTTCCCATATCGAACATGTTGGTATCGCCGTTACGTCGCTTGACGAGGCTATTCCTTTCTACGAAAAAATCTTAGGTCTTAAATGCTTTGCCATTGAAGAGGTGGCCGATCAGAAAGTGCGCACGGCGTTCTTCAAGGTCGGACAGACTAAAATCGAGCTCCTTGAAGGTACAAGCGAAGACAGCGCTATCTCTAAATTCATCGCCAACAATGGCGGCCGTGGAGGCATACAGCACATAGCTTTCGCTATCGAGGATGGAGTGGCAAACGCTCTCGCTGAGGCTGAGGCTAACGGCTGCCGTCTCATCGACAAGGCTCCACGTAAAGGCGCTGAAGGTCTTAACATCGCATTCCTGCACCCGAAGTCCACTTGCGGAACTCTGGTAGAACTTTGCGAAGACCCTGCTAAAAAATAACATTATCCACACTTAGTTCAACATATTCCACAAAATGAGCAACCAACTTGAAAAAGTGCAGGAACTGATTGCCCTCCGCGAACAAGCCCGTATCGGCGGCGGTGAGAAAGCAATCCAGAAGCAACATGACAAAGGCAAATACACTGCTCGCGAACGTATTGCGCAGCTTCTCGACGAAGGAAGCTTTGAAGAACTTGATATGTTCGTGCGTCATCGTTGCACTAACTTCGGACAAGAAAAGAAAAGTTATCTCGGCGATGGCGTTGTGACCGGCTACGGTACTATCGACGGTCGTCTCGTATATGTATTCGCTCAGGATTTCACCGTGTTTGGCGGATCGCTCTCTGAGACCATGGCGCAGAAGATCTGCAAGATTATGGACATGGCTATGAAGATGGGCGCGCCTGTCATCGGTCTTAACGACTCGGGTGGCGCGCGTATTCAGGAGGGTATCAACGCCCTTGGCGGATACGCTGAAATATTCCAGCGCAACATCATGGCATCGGGCGTAGTGCCTCAGATTTCTGCCATCCTCGGTCCTTGCGCCGGTGGTGCGGTATATTCTCCCGCTCTCACCGACTTCACAATCATGGCTAAGGGCATCTCCTATATGTTCCTCACCGGACCTAAGGTGGTGAAGACCGTGACCGGTGAAGATGTGACTCAGGAAGCTCTCGGTGGCGCTGAGGTTCACGCTTGCAAGAGTGGTGTGGCTCACTTCGCCGCTGAAGATGGTGAAGACGCTATCCGCATCATCCGCAAGCTCTTCAGCTTCATCCCGCAGAACAATCTTGAGGAGGCTCCCCTCGTGGAATGCACCGACCCTGTTGACCGCATGGAGGACTCGCTCAACGAAATCATCCCCGACGCTGCCAACAAGCCTTACGATATGTATGGCGTGATCGGCGCTATCGTCGACAACGGCGAGTTCCTTGAAATACAGCGTGACTATGCCAAGAACATCATCGTGGGTTTTGCCCGCATGAACGGTCAGTCGGTAGGTATCGTGGCTAACCAGCCCAAATATCTTGCCGGAGTGCTTGACAGCAACGCTTCACGCAAGGGCGCGCGCTTCGTGCGTTTCTGCGACGCGTTCAACATTCCTTTGGTCACACTTGTCGACGTCCCCGGCTTCCTCCCCGGTACCGGTCAGGAATACAATGGCGTGATCCTCCACGGAGCCAAGTTGCTCTATGCCTACGGAGAAGCCACTGTGCCCAAGGTGACTGTGACATTGCGTAAGAGCTACGGTGGTAGCCACATCGTGATGAGCTGTAAGCAGCTGCGTGGCGACATGAACTACGCATGGCCTACCGCTGAAATCGCTGTGATGGGCGGTGCCGGAGCTGTGGAAGTGCTTTATGCACGTGAGGCTAAGGAAGCCGAGGATCCCAAGAAGGTGCTCCAGGAGAAGGAAGCTGAATACAACAAGCTCTTCTGCAATCCTTACAACGCAGCACGCTACGGATACATCGACGATGTTATCGAACCTCGCAACACCCGTTTCCGCGTGATCCGCGCTCTCCAGCAGTTGGCTACCAAGAAGGTTGTCAACCCGGCTAAAAAACACGGCAATATACCTCTATAAAAAGCCATCGAAAGCAATGAAAAAGAAATTATTGATATTGCTCGTCGCTGTTGTCGCCTGTTGTGCGGTAAGCAACGCCCAAGGGCGTCGCGGTCTGCGCATCAATGAGATAATGGTGCAGAACGACAGCAACTACGTTGATGACTACGGTCGACACGGAGCATGGATTGAGCTTTTCAACTCAACCTATGCGCCGATGGAGATTTCAAGCGTGTTCATCACCAACGACAGCCTCCAGCCTAAAAAGTATCCGGTGCCGCTTGGTGACGTGAATACCGAGATCCCTCCGCGTCAGCACATAATTTTCTGGGCTGACTCCGAGCCGAGCAAAGGTACATTCCACCTGAGCTTCTCTCTGACTCCCGGACAGGACAACTGGATCGGAGTATATGATGCCAACGGCATCACTCTTATTGACTCGATCACAGTGCCGGCGTCGCTGCTTCCCAACACCACCTATGCTCGTATTCTCGACGGTATAGGCACAGGTCACAATGCCTGGGAAGTGCGTCAGGGCACGGAAGAGTCCTATATCACCCCCAGCAGCGCCAACCGCATTGTTGACACCAACCGCAAGGTCGACCGCTTTGCCGAAGAGGATGCCAACGGTTTCGGTCTCACAATCATGGCTATGTGCATCGTGTTCTCGGCTCTGTTGTTGCTGAGCCTGTCGTTCTATGCCATCAACCGCATCGGAGCACGCATCAGCAGCCGCAACAAGATGCGTTCACAGGGCGTGGACATCAAGACAGTATCTAAGGAAGAGCGTCCCGACCATGACTCGGGTGAGGAGATCGCGGCAATCGTTATGGCTCTCAACGAGCACATCAACGCCCATGACCTCGAAAGCACCATCCTCACCATCAACAAGGTGAGAAAGAGCTATTCTCCGTGGAGCTCGAAGATATATGGACTTCGTGAACTTCCCCGCCGTTAACAATCAACATTGACCAGTCAACAAAAGTAAAAACAACTACAACAAAAATGAAAGAATATAAATACAAAATCAACGGTAACACTTACAATGTGGCTATCGGCGACATCGTTGACAATATAGCCGATGTTCTTGTCAACGGTACTCCCTACAAGGTGGAGCTTGAAAAGAGCAAGCCTGTGAGCGTGGTGACAGCACCCCGTCCATCAGCTGCTCCGCGCACCGCTACCGGTGAAAAGGTCGTTGCCAAGGCTCCCGCGCAGTCATCTGCCTACAAGGTTACAGCTCCGCTGCCCGGCACAATCATCTCTGTCAACTGCAAGGTGGGCGATACTGTCGCTGCCGCCGACACTGTGGTAGTGCTTGAGGCGATGAAGATGGAAAACGCCATCCACGCAGGACGCGACGGAAAGATCGCCGCTATCAATGTGGCTGCCGGCGATTCTGTCCTTGAAGGTACGGTATTGGTGACTTTCGAATAATTCATAACGCGATTATTGGCTAATAGAAACAACCTAAAAACATAATCAAGTTTATGAATACCGAAAGTTTTATGGCGTCCAATTTCCAGCAGTTCTGGGAGCTGACCGGATTTGCCAATGCTACTTGGCAGCATCTGGTTATGCTGCTTGTGGGACTTTTCTTCCTGTGGCTCGCCATTAAAAAGAATTTTGAGCCGATGCTCCTCGTGCCGATAGGCTTTGGTATATTGATCGGAAACATCCCCTTCAACGCTACCGCCGGTCTTGAAATCGGCATTTATGAGGAGGGCTCAGTGCTGAATATACTTTACAACGGAGTAAGTGCCGGATGGTATCCGCCGCTCATCTTCCTGGGCATTGGCGCCATGACCGACTTCTCGGCGCTGATCGCCAATCCTAAGTTGATGTTGGTGGGCGCTGCCGCGCAGTTCGGTATATTCGGAGCCTATATGGTGGCGCTTGCGCTTGGCTTCTCGCCCGACCAGGCAGGTGCTATCGCCATTATCGGTGGAGCCGACGGTCCTACTGCGATCTTCCTGTCGTCAAAGCTTGCCCCCAATCTCATGGGTGCGATTGCCGTGTCGGCTTACTCCTATATGGCGCTTGTGCCGCTCATCCAGCCGCCTATCATGCGACTGCTCACCACCAAGAATGAGCGTCTCATCAAGATGAAGCCGGCGCGTGCCGTGTCGCAGAATGAGAAGATCATTTTCCCCATCGTGGGACTTCTGCTCACTTGCTTCGTGGTGCCCTCAGGCATTCCATTGTTGGGTATGCTCTTCTTCGGCAACCTGCTTCGTGAGTGCGGTGTCACCAACCGCCTTGCCAAGACCGCAAGCAACGCTCTCACCGATATTGTCACCATTCTGTTGGGTATGACAGTGGGCGCGTCCACTCAGGCTACCGAGTTCTTGACGCTCAACACCATCTTCATCTTCGCGCTTGGATTCATGGCGTTCATCATCGCTTCTGCGTCAGGTGTGATTTTCGTGAAGCTGTTCAACCTCGTGCTTCCCAAGTCCAAGAAGCTCAATCCGCTTATCGGAAATGCCGGTGTGTCGGCTGTGCCTATGTCGGCGCGTATTTCCAATAATCTCGGACTTGAGTATGACCCCAGCAACTATCTGCTCATGCACGCCATGGGTCCGAATGTTGCCGGTGTGATCGGTTCGGCTGTCGCCGCCGGTGTTCTGCTTGGATTCCTTGCTTAATTATCAAAGAGGGTGTATCATCTGTCCCGGATAAGGGCTCTGATACACCTTCTTTTTCTTTAGTGTATATTTGCGCCGGTTAGTGAATGTAGGTGCGTTTGAGCTTTATATCAGTGAAGCCTTGTTGAGCGTAGTGTTGGCG
Source organism: uncultured Muribaculum sp. (assembly GCA_910589555.1). Taxonomy (GTDB): domain Bacteria; phylum Bacteroidota; class Bacteroidia; order Bacteroidales; family Muribaculaceae; genus Muribaculum. The sequence goes on along the minus strand of CAJUTE010000006.1, from coordinate 56,224 downwards.
GTCACATATAAATTCAGTAGTCTTCAAACATTTTTGCATCCATTGATGTTTATTAATCAACGGTGACCCTTAATTCATCGCACGCAGGCAAAATCAGAGAAAATTATGATTACAAAAAAGGTTATAGATGAACTTTATGCTCGATACCGTAAGCCACCCCACGGAATTGAAAATCTCGATATCGGGCTGCTTTTTGAATATGCCTCCGATCATCACAACATCACTATTGACGAAAACGGATCTCTTGTGATAAAAAGCATCGACTCGCGATCACCGTTTCACAAATTTCCGCTTGCCAATATTCATGGGCTTACTCATTTTGAAGATGTTGTGGCGATTGTGCTCCACAGCAGCATAATATTTCTCAACAAGCATGATCATGGTGTCAACGTGCACCTGCAGCTTGAGGGACCTACTCTGTGGGAGCGCATGAAGCTGAAACTGGGTATGAACTAACAATCAAAAAAACGACATACAATCATGAGACCGAAGAAAGGCTTTTCCCGCATTGCCATTATGGCGGGAGCATTGATGATAACATCCGCGTTCACCTCGTGTGACAGCGACACTTTAAATCCTCGTCTGGCAAAGAACGCGCTTCTGAAGGAGGCGATGTTTGCCGATAGTTCTTGCGTGAAAAGCTTCACTACCGGTTTCTATGAGGTGAACCCCGCTCAGTTAAGACAGCTGCAGCAATTGCAGAAAGCCGGCATGGTCGAGCTTAAGCTGACATCGGTGGTTGAAAAGAAAAAGGTGAGCAACTACAGCTATTGGTCGGGCTACACGACGGCATCACAGGATGTGGAGCACACGTTTGCCACAGTGTCGCTTACTGATGCCGCCACCCGCTATGTGGTGAACCACGTGGTGACCCGGCGCGAGGATCAGGAGAAGGACTTGAAGTTGCGCGAAGGCGTTGCCGGCGATCCTGTGCCTGACTACGTGTTGTCTGACAATGACCTTGCCATCGAATCCGATGTGGAAGAGATGGTCGTTGAGACCGCGGCTGCCGAAGAGGAGGTGATCGCGAGCGCCGACACGGTCACGCAAAGCGATGCGCCGGTTGCTACATCGGTGGATAAGAAGGATGCAGCTGTGCCGGCAAATGAATATGAGGCGATGCTCGCCAAGGTTGACACCAAGACCCACGATATGCTTTTAGGAAAGTTTGAGCTTGTGAAAGTCAAAGAGGTGTTCTGCCCTGAAAACATGAAGGAAAACGGTGTAGGCAGTTGCGCCTATATCTATCGGTTCGTCGATAAGACTCCGTTTGGCCATGTGTTCAAGGCTCCTGAGTCAGGAAAGCTCATGACCGGCAAGGCTACATTCAGCCGTTATATAGACATGGGTTGGACTGTCCAGCACAACAATCCTGATGAGTAGCTCTCCGGGCGCTTGAAAATATTAAGGCTGCATCATTTGGTGCAGCCTCTTTTATATATCATAACAGTCTCGAAAAGGACGAGGCTGTTCAATCGTCATCATCGTCGTCATCATCATCATCGTGATGGTGATGATGTTTTTTATGTTTTGGAGGTTTCGGCTTTTTGTATTTCTTGTGCTTTGGGGGTTTGTGTTTACCGTAATGATAGCCCTCATCGAAATCGTAGTTTCCCTCAATTCCCCAGTAGCTTCTCATTGAACCGCAAGAGGAGAGAGCGGAGCTTCCGGCGAAGATACATAGCACTAAAAGCCATATCGTGTATTTTCTTTTCATAAGAGTGTGTGGTGAAGTGTTTTAATAGTTCCTGATGTTATAACAATTGTGCCATCATAATGGTTGGGTAAGAAATAATTCGTAAATTTGAAACGGTAAATCAACTTTATATTCACGTTTATGCAAAATTGGAAATTCTTGGCGGCAGCTATGTTTGCCTTATGTGGCGATGTTTTCAGCCTCGCAGCTGCCGATCCGGCACCCTTCGTGCTCGATATGGTACATAACAATCCCGGTGAGAAGCCTTTCGACACCAAGTATAATGACCCTGAATTCTTGAAGTCGCAGGGCTTTACCGGCACCGTGCCGCATTGGCACATCAACTGTGCCGTTAATTATGATTCATTCAAGCGGCGCATTCCACAGAGCGCTCAGGAGCGGGAATGGATAGCGGAGAAAGCGCGTGAGATATCTCGGAAGCTTGACGAATGCCATGCCGCCGGAATAGCCGTATATCCCTTCACTGACTTCGTGGTGTTCCCAAAAAGCGTATGGGACAAATATGGCAAGGAGATCGAAGGAGTAGGGAAGGTGGAAGGCACCGGCGGTTCCGATGCCCGCGCCCGCAAGCCTAATCTTAACAGCAAGTTGACCCAGGAGCTGCTGCGGGCGCAGATCGATGCCATTTTCACCACATTTCCCTCGCTTGACGGGTTGACGCTGCGTTTCGGCGAAACCTATCTCCACGACACGCCTTTCCACATGGGTGGAAGCCCCATCACCAAGGGCGACGCCGGAATTGACGATCACGTGCTTCTGCTCAACATCTTGCGCGATGAAGTGTGTGTGAAGCGCGACAAAAAGCTCTTCTACCGCACTTGGGATTTCGGCTACAATTTCCATAACAATCCTGACTACTACAAGCGTGTCACTGACCGAGTCGAGCCTCACCCCAACCTGATTTTCTCCATCAAGTATCCGCAGGACGACTTTCAGCGTATGTCGCCGTTCAATCCCGCGTTGGGGCTTGGAAAGCATCGGCAGATTGTGGAATGCCAGTCCAGAATGGAGGGATATGGCAAGGGGGCGCATCCATATTACACTGCAAAGGGTGTGATCGAAGGATTCCCCGAAACGAAGTATGAGATAGAGTTCGGCAAGCATCGTTTCACCGGCAATCTCACACCCAAGGATGCTCCGCGCGGTCTCCGCGACATTCTCGACCGCAATCTGTTTGCCGGTGTCGTCACATGGTCGCATGGCGGAGGATGGCAAGGTCCCTACATCACTCACGAAATATGGACCGATCTCAACACATCGGTCATGGCGCGGTGGGCGCGCAACACCGATCTCACCGAGGAGGAAGCGTTCATGCAATTTGCCGACTCCATCGGGTTCACAGGCATGAATGCCGACATATTCCGCAACATCGCCCTCCTCACCGAAGAGGGTGTGCGCAAAGGGCAGTGCAACAGCTACACCTTCAACAATGTGTGGTGGGCGCGCGATGAATTTTTCAGCGCCGCAGCCAACGCCAAGGTCATAAAAGAGATTCTTGATCGCGGGCTTCAGTCCAAGGTTCTCGCCGAGAAGGCTGAGGCATCGGCAATATGGTCGCAGATTGAGGCATTGTCACGCCAACTCGACTGCAAGGATGCCGACCTGCTTGAAGCTGTGCAGGTGTCGTGCAGCTACGGCAGAATCAAATATCACCTGATCGAGCGTATGTGGCAGATGATGCTCATCAATGCCGAGATTGAGCGAGGCAAGCCGCTCGACCGCGAGAAATTGCAAGAAATTTTGGCGTCATACGATGCTCTATGGCATGAGTGGGCGCAGCTGAAAGAGTCAAGCTGGTGGTGTGCCACACTCTACACCGACATGGCTTACCGCAACAAGCGCGAAGGCAGCATCGGCGAACTCGCCGACCACCTCCGCGCCATAGCGCAGTAAAGTCACTAAGGTCATTCAGGTCATTCAGGTCATTCAGGTCCTTAAAGTCTTTAACGACCTGAATGACCTGAAAGTCGTTAAAACCCTCGCTGCTGTTTCCGCATACGCGTCATCCGCTCTGAAAAGCCGCCCTCGCGCATAAAATCATCCTCAAGCCGTTCCAATTGTTTGAAAAGCAAATAATCGGCTTGATTTAAAAGGATGATCGCCATATTGGCTATTGTCTCGGGTGGGCGCACTTGTATTAATTTCATGAAAAATTCTGCATCATTATGTTCCTTTCCAAGTCTGCGCATAGCGTCATGTTCACGGCTCCCACGCTCCCACTGCCGGAAACCTCGTGTCTTCAAAAAATCCTCATAGTCTTCCAATAGTTCTTTCAGGCTTGCTTTAGCCACATTGACCAGCTTTATCTCCGTTTTTGAAGATGTAGTCGAGGCTGCGCAACCTTCTATAATGTTTTGCTTGCCACTCCTTGCTGCTTGAATCATCTGATCTATTGTGCGATCACCCTTTATTAGATAACGGCAACAAAAATAATATGTGATCTGATAAATGGCGTCAGCTTTTTGATAGCTTATAAGGTTCTTATAATTCCCTCGCCTCGGGATAAGATGCTCCATAGGATTGCTTGATTGGTTAATATTCTCAAAGATAGTAAATAACGGTGTATTATCAAAAAATACAATAGCTTTTAAAGTCTTTAACGATTTTAGTGACTTTAATGGACTTTAAGGGTCGTTAAGGGTTGTGGAATTCATTTGGTTAAATGGTGTTAAGGTTGGTTAATAAATTGGGGGAGGGTAGTTTTTTTCGTACATTTGTCCCGCTGATACCATGACTGTGTGTCGTCAGTGTCGGCTGCACGTTTTACTTGACAATCTTTTAACCTTTAAATAACCTAAAATGAAGAAATTTTTACTCGCTTCTCTCGCTGTCGCTGCATCAGCAAGCATGATGGCACAAGTAACCGGAACTAAACTTATGGAGTTCAAGATGGACGACGTGAACATGAAGGATGCTGTTTCTGGCGTTGCAATTCCTCTTGCTCAAGGTACTCCCACCATCGTTGACGGTCCTGTAGCAGGCTCAAAGGCTATCCATTTCGATGGAAGCACTTGGTATAACCTCGATGACTGTGCAAAAGTTCCCGGCACTCAGCTCGGTACTAAGGAATGGACAGTTGTTACCTGGTTTAAATTTGACGGAACCACTCCCGAAACAGCTAAGGAAGGTTGCTTTATTCAGGTAGGACAAACTGACGGAAACAAGTTCTTCCAGTGCGAACTCCAAGGCGGAAACCCACCGGCAGGAACTTTGACTTTCTTCGGTCGTTTTGCCAGCGGTAATGCCGGAAAATGTCAGGCTGCTTGTTCTATTAAGGATACTGAAGAGGGCAACAAGCACTATGTGAACGATGGTAACTGGCACATGATGGTCGGCATAAAGAGCAATACCGAAACCGCTAACTGGTGCGTGAACATCGATGGTGTTGTAAGCGATGATGAGTCTGTTGACAAGTACGCTCTCTCTCAGGAGATGAAGAATGCATCATGGGATGACGGTCTTAACGCATTTAAAGATATCCGCGTTCCTTATGATGGAAAGAACTCTCAGCAGACTAAAGCCGGCTTGCCCACTGCTGAACTTAACTATGTAGGAAATCTTTCAATCGGTCACAATGTGAAGGATGCAGGTACCAAGCAGCTTGTTGGTTCAATCTATTCAATCGTTGTTTACGAGGGTGCTGCTACTACCGACCAGATCCGCGGATGGTACAACGAAGTATTCCCCAACTTCTACGAAACAAGCGGTATTGAGGATGTCACTGTTGCTCCCGCAGAAGATGAAAACGCTCCTATGTACAACCTTCAGGGTGTACAGGTAGATGAAAACTACAAGGGCATCGTAATCAAAAACGGAAAGAAATTCATCAACCGCTAATCACAGATTCTGATAATCAGAAAACTGAAAAAAAGTACACTGCCGATGAGGCGTGTACTTTTTTTTCCTAAATAAAACCAAATCCATAATCACAAACTTAACAACATGAAGGACTGTAACCTTAAGCACAAAGTGACAGCCGTGAGCAGCGCTATTTCACGCCGCATCTCGCTGATCGCCTTGTGTCTCATGCTTGCCTTTACGGCGGCAGCCCAAACAAAGACTGTTTCAGGAACGGTCTTTGATCCGGATGGGGAGCCGATCATCGGCGCCAGTGTTACTGTCGTTGGCACCTCTACCGGAGTGGCAACTGACATTGACGGTAATTTCACAATCCCCAATGTGGCAGACAATGCAAAAATCCGCATCAGCTATATCGGCTACAAGCCGACCGAGCTTTCTGTTGCGGGGCAGAGCAAATTTGAAGTGAAACTTCAGGAGGACAGCAACGTGCTCGATGAGGTTGTCGCTATCGGTTACGCTACCGTAAAGCGCAGCGACTTGACCGGTGCTGCATCATCGGTAGGCGCAAAGGAACTTGTGAATGTTCCGGCTACTACAGCTGCTCAGGCTCTCCAGGGTAAGGCTGCGGGTGTGAACATCACCACCGCCGGTGGTGCTCCTGGCGCATCTTCGCAGATCACTGTGCGTGGCGGTATGTCAATCACCCAGTCATCAGCTCCGCTCTACATCGTGGACGGTTTCGAGATGAGCGACGCTCTTTCAAACATCAGCGTGAACGACATCGAGACCATCGACGTGCTTAAGGATGCCTCAGCCACCGCCATCTATGGTGCTCGTGGTTCTAACGGTATCATTCTTATCACCACCAAGAGCGCCCAGAAGGGTAAGACCAAGGTGGACTACAACGCTTTTGTGTCATTTGACCACATGAGCAAGAAGATGAAGATGCTTGACAACGCTGTTGACTATGCCACTTACCAGTATGACTACGGTATGTTCACCGGCAACTCATCAAACTATGCCCGCATCTTCGACAACGATATGGGATTTGACGACCCCGCATTCAACTCAGGCGCTTACAGCCGCATCGCTGAGCGTTACGCCGGACGTCGCGTGATCGACTGGCAGGATGAGGTGTTCTCAGGCTCGGCTTTCACTCAGAGCCACAACGTGAGCATCGCTACCGGTACCGATAAGTCGCAGATCCTTGTGAGCTACAACTTCAACGGTCAGGATGGAGCCATCAAGAACCACGACTATAAGAACAACTCTATCCGCACCCGCATCAATACCGAGCTGTGGAAGGGTATCCGTTTCGACATGAACGCCCTTTACACCAACACCGACACTCACGGTGGCGGTTCTTACTCAGGCATGACTTCGGTGCTCCAGTCGCCTATCATGGGTGGTACTTACTTCACCGAAGACGAGCTTATCAACACTCAGACCCGTCTTATCCTTAACGGTCTTAACACCAACTATGGCGCTACCAACCAGTTGATTGAGAATGCCGCAGTAGTGACACGCAAGGTTCAGAACCTTTACTCAGTGAACGGCGGTATTGAAATCGATCTTCCTTACGGACTTGTGTGGCGTACTGCCGGAAGCTACAAGTACTCCGATGAAAAGTCAACCAAATTTGCCGATGAAAACTCCTACAACTATCTCGTAGGCAATGCTTCGGGTATGGAGGGTTCTATCGAATACAAGCAGAATACCAACTGGCAAATCACCAACACCCTTCGTTGGAGCCACACATTCAACAAGGTTCACCGCCTTGACCTTCTTGCCGGTCAGGAAGTGACTCACGCCGAGAGCGAGGGTATGAAAGTTGAGCTTGCTCAGTTCCCCAACCCCAACTTCGGTCTTGACGATATTTCCAACACTACCGTTACTTCGAAGAAGACTTCACACTCTCACTCAGGTATCGTGTCAGTGTTCGGTCGTGCCAACTATAACTATGACGACCGCTACTTGTTGACCGCCACTATCCGTACCGACGGTTCATCCAAGTTTGCCCGCGGACATCGTTGGGGTGTGTTCCCCTCGGCAGCCGCAGCATGGCGTATCTCTCAGGAGCAGTTCTTCCTTGCAAGCCCGCTTGCATCAGTATTTGACAACTTGAAACTCCGCGTGGGTTACGGTGTGACCGGTAACTGTAACATCGACAGCTATCTTTACACCACCGCCATCACTCAGACAACTTATCCTTTCGACAGCGATGACAAGAACATGGCTTACGTCCCCTCAACCCGTCTCGGTAACCCCGACCTGAAGTGGGAGACTCTTCACGCCACCAACATCGGTCTTGACATGTCGTTGATCAACGGTCGTGTCAACTTCACTGTCGACTGGTATAACAACCAGGTCAACGACCTTCTCATGGAGTGTGAGATCCCTTCATCTACCGGCTACAAGACCCAGTTCCAGAACATGGGTAAGATGCGTAACCGTGGATGGGAATTCGCCCTCAACACTGTCAACATCGTTAACCGCGATTTCCAGTGGACTTCTGCTCTCAACCTTTCATTCAACCGCAACAAGGTTATCTCTCTTGAAAACGGTGTTGAAAACAAGACCTTCACCGCAGGTAGCGGCGTGAACGGTAATGTGCGCTACTATGCATCGGTAGGTCAGCCTCTCGGTGATATGTGGGGTTACAAGTATTTGGGTCTCTACACCACTGATGACTTCCAGCAGGATTCTGACGGCAACTTCATCACCGACGCTTCGGGCAACCTCTTGCTTAACGACGGAGTGGTTTACCAGCGTAAGTCAACCGGCGAAATCATCAACGTGAAGCCGGGCGACATCAAGTTTGCCGGTTCTTCAGTTGACGAGGAAGGAACTGAATATTTCCAGATCGGTCAGTATCAGAAGATCGGTAACGGCGCTCCCAAGTTCTACGGAGGTTTCAACAACACGTTCACCTATAAAGGATTTGACCTTAACGTGTTCTTGAAGTTCTCGGTAGGTCAGGACATCTACAATGCGAGCAAGCAGGCTATCAGCCCTTACTCACAGTTCTCCAACGTGACCAAAGAGTTCGGTCTTAACTACTACCGCACCATCGACCCGGCAACCGGTCTTGTGACTATGGATGCCCACAAGCTCCGCGAGCTTAACCCCGATGAGAATGCACGTGTGTGGAACGTGTCGGGCAACAATTCCGACCGCATCACTTATCCGTCAAGCTACTTCGTGGAGGATGGTTCTTATCTGCGTCTCGCTACCGTCACTTTGGGTTACACCCTTCCCGAACGCCTTACCAAGAAGGCTCACATCAGCCGTCTTCGCGTTTACTTCACCGGCAACAACCTCGCCGTGTGGACCAACTACTCAGGCTATGACCCCGAAGTGAACTCAGCCGACAGCACCACACCTGCCGTTAAGCCGGGTTATGACGCTAACCCCTATCCGCGTAACCGCAGCTATGTGATCGGAGTTAATCTTTCATTCTAATGCTCATTGACAAAAATGAAAACAAAATATTTAGCTAACATATTGGGCGGTCTTGTCCTTCTCGGGGCAATGACATCATGTGAGGATTATCTCGATATGCCCAACTTTACCGAGACTGACGAAGAATCGGTGTTTGCCGACGACCGTCTTGCCGAGGCTTTCGTGCGCGGCTGCTACCGCGACCTTATCCATAAGGAGCAGTGGTATCAATTCCTCGCCGGCGACGGCACCGTCTATTCCTGTGAGGATGGCGGTCTCGCCGGTAGTAAGTATAACATCGCCAACTACGGTTATGCTCCTGACATGACCTTGTCGACCTCCTACACTCAGTCCAACAAGGTTATCGAATCATGTAACCTCGCGATCTACCGTCTCGGACAACGTGCCCAGAGTGATGACGTGAAGCGTCTTATCGGCGAGGCTAAGGTGATCCGCGCGCTTGCCTATCTGACCCTCATCAGAATGTATGGCGACGTTCCCGCGTCATGGGAGCCGATGGTGGTGAAGGATCCTACCGATGCCGACGTGCTTTTCCCGAAGCGAGTGTCGCGCGACATCATCTATGACCACATCGTAGAGGATCTTCAGGAGGCAGCCCACGATATCCCCTGGAAGAGCGAACTCGGCTATACCAGCGCCGAGCGTCTCACCAAGAATGCCGCTCTTGCAGTGCTCGGTCGTGTAGCTTGCTATGCTGCCGGATATTCACTGCGCTGGAATCTCGAGACAAATGACGTAGCCACCATGTCGGTGCGCCGCCGCGATGATGCCGCTCGTGTGACCGAGCTTTACCAGATCGCATCTGATGCTTGCAAGGAGCTTATCACTCAGGGCGAGAACGGTCTTATCAAGGGTGCCAGCGGTTTCCACGACCTGTTCTACAACTTCTGCCAGCGTAATTTCGGAGTGAGCGACTATGAGATGCTGTTCTCAATCGCTGAGTATGGTGAAATCACTAATGCCGACTTCCCGAAATATCTTAACGTAGGTTCGGAAGGAGGAGAGTATGGACGTTACCGCGCTCTTCAGTCAATGAGCCCTGTTTACTATCTGTCATTTGACCCGAAGGACACCCGTCGTGATGTGACTTGCGCCAACTTCGGTTGCTTCTATGGCAACGTGAACGACAAGGAGGGCACTCAGACCAATATCGGTGTCACCTATACTTTGGTTCCCGGCGGTAAGTTCAGAATTCCATGGTGTACCGCCTACGAGGTGTCAAGCACTTCAAAGCGTAACGTGAACCTTCCCGTGATCCGCTATGCCGAGGTGCTGTTGAACTATGCCGAGGCTGAGGCTTATCTCCACAACGGTCCTTCAGCTGCTGCCATAAGCGCCCTTAAGGAGGTGCGCAGCCGTGCCGGTGTCGACCATCTTCCTATCGCTTCCGATCTTGAAGGTTTCATCGACGACCTGGCTCAGGAGCGTATGTGGGAGCTTTCAGGCGAAATGCTGCTTAAGACCGACCTTATCCGCATCAACCGTCTTGCCAAGGTGCTCGCTGCCGACAAGCAGGGCTCTATCGATATGGTGAACCGTGCAGGCAAGTATGCCAACCTTCCTCAGTACCGTCTTTACAAGTACACCAAGGATGAGAACAAGTGGGGCTATGACATCCTCGCCATCGACTATATCGACCTCGATCCCGTGGCTGACGCTGCCGAAATCGCTCAGATCAAGAGCGCTCCGACCGCATCGGGCTATGACGCATATCTTGAAAAGACTGCCGCTATCGCTCGCGCTCACGGCAAGAACGTAGGTTCAGGCGACAAGTGGTATCCTATCGATATGTATCTCGGATTCCAGTCAGACTACAACAAGAAGTCAATGGCTATGGTGGGCTACACCTCCAATGACCTCTGTATCGGTAACGCCATGAAGACCGCTACTATCAACAAGGGTCGCGGCGGCTCGATGCCCGGATGGGTTACAGGCTTGTACAGCGGATTCGTAGAAAACCGCTCGGAGTTGCTGCCGTTTGCCAACTTGAACGCAAGCGACCCGATGGTCACCAACCCGAACCTTACCCAGCTTCCCGGCTACGCAACCGGCGCTCAGTAATAGGAGAAGGTGCATAAAGTTTTTAAAGTCCTTAAAGCCGGCAACGGCTTTAAGGACTTTTTTCTGTTTTGGAAAAAAAATGTTATCTTTGTAAATGTGCGTGTTTTGCGTGCTTTAATTCCACAACTCTTGCAATGAGCGACGACATTTTGACTCCTGATGATAATGAAGAGGGCGCAGCAACCCCTCAATCCAATAATACCGACGACGCTTCGCGAGGTGATTCGCGTGACAGTGTCGTGCGCCACCAATTGCGCGGTATGTACCGCAATTGGTTTCTGGACTATGCCTCCTATGTGATCCTTGAGCGTGCAGTGCCCCACATAAGCGACGGACTTAAGCCGGTGCAGCGCCGCATCCTTCACTCGATGAAGACGCTTGACGACGGGCGTTTCAACAAGGTGGCAAACATAGTGGGAAACACCATGCAGTATCACCCCCACGGCGACGCGTCGATCAACGACGCGCTCGTGCAGCTCGGACAGAAAGAACTGCTCGTGGAGACGCAGGGTAACTGGGGTAATATCCTGACCGGAGCCTCGGCGGCTGCCGGACGTTACATCGAAGCCCGATTGTCGCCTTTCGCGCTTGACGTGCTCTTCAATCCCAAGACCACGGAGTGGACCATGTCCTACGACGGCAGGAAGCCTGAACCGGTGACTCTTCCGGTGAAGTTCCCGTTGCTGCTCACACAGGGCGTGGAGGGTATCGCCGTGGGACTTTCATCGAAGATACTTCCACATAATTTCAATGAGATCATCGATGCGGCGATCGCTTATCTGAGGGATGAGCCGTTTGAACTGTATCCCGATTTCCCCACAGGCGGATTTCTGGATGTAACAAAATACAATGACGGCGAGCGTGGCGGCGCGGTGAAGATACGCGCCAAGATTGAGAAAGTCGACAACAAGACTCTCGCCATCACCGAGATTCCTTTTGGCAAGAATACCGGATCGCTCAGCGACTCGATACAGAAGGCTGCCGAGAAGGGTAAGATTAAGGTGAGGAAGGTGGAGGACATGACCTCGTCGACGGCGTTGATACTGGTGCATCTGCTCCCGGGGACATCGTCGGACAAGGCTATCGACGCGCTCTATGCGTTCACCGATTGCGAGCTCAGCGTGTCGCCCAACTGTTGTGTCATCTCCGACAATAAACCTCAATTCCTTGGCGTGAGCGACGTGCTGCGCCACAGTGTCAATCTCACCCGCGACCTGTTGCGTCGCGAGCTTGAGATACAGCGTGGCGAAATCGAGGAGTCGCTGCACTTCGCGTCGCTGGAAAGAATCTTCATCGAGGAGCGCATATACAAAGACAAGGAGTTTGAGCAGGGTGAGTCGATGGATGAGGTGCTTGACCACATCGACCGCCGTCTTGAACCGTTCAAGAAGGGATTGTGGCGCGAGGTGACACGCGATGACCTCGCGAAGCTCATGGAGATCAAGATGAAGCGCATCCTCAAGTTCAACAGTGAGGAAGCCGACCGCATTATCGCCAATTATAAGGAGCGCATAGCCAAGATCGACGATCATCTCGCCCACCTGACGCTTTTCACTATCGAATGGTACAAGGGGCTCCAAGAGAAATATGGCTCCGCCTACCCGCGCCGCACGGTGCTGCGCAGCTTCGACAATATCGAGGCGGCGAAGGTGGCTGAGGCTAACGAGCGCCTCTACATAAACCGTGAGGAGGGCTTCATAGGCACTTCGCTGAAGAAGGATGAGTTTGTGTGCAACTGCTCGGATCTTGACGACATAATCATCTTCTACAAGGATGGAAAATATAAGGTGGTGAAGGTGCAGGACAAGATGTTTGTGGGCAAGAACGTGCTCTACATTAATCTGTTCAAGCGCAATGACAACCGCACCATCTATAATGTGATATATCAGAACGGCAAGGGGGGCATCTACTTCATGAAGCGCTTTGCCGTGACCGGAGTCACCCGCGACAAGGAGTATGACCTCACCCAAGGCTTGCCCGGATCCAAGGTGATGTGGTTCTCAGCCAATTCCAACGGCGAGGCTGAAGTGGTGAAAGTCACCCTTAAACCAAAGCTGAGGTTGAAAACCATGCAGTTTGACGTTGATTTTGCCGAGCTTGCCATCAAAGGCAAGGGCGCGCAAGGCAACATAGTCACCAAAAACGAGGTGCACCGCTTCTCGCTCAAAGAGCGCGGCGCGTCGACCTTGGGCGGCAGAGAGGTGTGGTTTGACCCCGATGTGCTGCGCCTGAACTATGACAAACGCGGTGAATACCTTGGCGAGTTCCACGGACAGGATCAGATACTGGTGATTCTTAAATCGGGCGAATATTATATGTCGAGCTTCGATGCCGGTAACCATTATGAGGACAATATCCTCCGGATCGAGAAGTTCCGTCCCGGTCATGTGTGGACGGCTGTGCTTAACGATGCCGACCAGGGCTATCCCTACGTGAAGCGTTTCGCATTTGAGCCCACCACCAAGCGTGCCCGGTTCATAGGCGAGAATGAGAAATCGTCGTTGATATTGCTCAGCGATGCTCCCGGATGCCGCCTTGAGGTGACCTTCGGAGGTGCCGATGCCTTCCGTGGAAGCGCTGTGATCGATGTCGATGAGTTTATCGGCGTCAAGAGCTATAAGGCTAAGGGGAAACGATTGACTACTTTCACCATGGAGAGCGTGGTGGAGATCGAGCCTAAGCCGGTGCCCGAAGTTGATGTCGAAGAGATTGAAGGTGATGATGAACCGACCCCCGACGAGAATGTCGAGCCCGACCGCTCGGACGATGAGGTGCGTGACGAAATCAACGGACAGCAACGAATATTTTAACCGATGAAATCTGTAATAGCATCATTGCTGGTGTTCTTCGCCGGATGGAGCCACGCCGCCGCGCAGGAGGATAAACCGCTGCGCCCTGTGACATCGGCTTATACCCTGGAGGCTGGAGGAGCTTCGATTGTGAACACTTATCTCACTCCGCTTAAATACTCAGGCATGAATCTGGGACTGCGTTATGAGCGTATGCAGGCGATGAAGCAGAATCCCGACCGCCTTGTGATGAGGCTCGTGGCGGGGTTGAGCGGAAGCCGCACCGAGAATCCGGTTAAGAATGCCGAGATGTGGCGCATCAAGGGCGACTTTTCGTGGGGCATGACCTACAGATGGCGCCTGCCTTATAATGTGACTGTGGGTGCCGGAGGAAGCACTTCCCTTAACCTCGGCGCGCTGTATGCTCCGCGCAACGGAAATAACCCGGTGGCGGTCGAGGCTGCATGGACGGTGAATGCCACGGCATACGCCGCATGGAACGTGAAAGTGTGGGGATTGCCGGTCACACTGCGCTATCAGCCCACATTGCCGTTGACCGGAATCTTTTTCTCACCCGACTATGGCGAGCTGTTCTATGAGATTTATCTCGGCAATGACAAAGGGCTCGTGCATGGTGCTTGGTGGGGCAATTATTTCAGCCTCGACAATCTTCTCACCGCCGACTTCCATTTCGGCTCTACCTGCTTGCGGATAGGCTATCACGGAGAGATTCTGTCGACCAAGGTGAACCACATCACCACACGCACTGTCACCAACTCGGTGGTGGTGGGAGTGTCGGGCGAATGGCTCAGCTTCAACCCCTATAAAGGGCTTTCACGCGAAGCGCGTGTGATATCGGCTTTATATTGAACACATATATAACAGGCAATGAATGCAATACGACATATTGTGATTATAATCGCCATGATTCTTGTTGCCGGATGTCATCCGGTGGAATCATGGGACAACAATCCGGAGGGTAATTTCGAAGCGCTCTGGACCATCCTTGACGAGCACTATTGCTTTTTCAAGGAGAAAGGCGTGGACTGGAATGATGTGCATGACCGCTATGCCGCCAAGGTCAGCAACAAGATGACGCAGCAGGAGCTGTTTGACGTGTGTGCCGATATGCTCAACGAGCTCCGCGACGGACACACCAATCTCATAGCCTCGTTCAACACTTCATATTACCGCAAGTGGTGGAGCGATTATCCGCAGAACTACAGTGCCCGTCTCATCGAGGAGCACTATCTCAACTTCAATTACCGCACGGTGGGGGGCATCGACTATGCCATACTTCCGGAAAATATAGGCTATATGCGTTACGGCAGCTTTGCCAATCCCATAGGGGAGGGGAATCTCGACCACATACTCGCCTATTTCAACGTGTGTGCCGGACTTATCATCGATGTGCGCGACAATGGGGGCGGGATGCTCACCAATGTCGAGACGATCGTGAGGAGATTTATCACCGAGCGGATGCTCGCCGGATACATATCGCACAAAACCGGACCGGGGCATGACGCATTCTCAACCCCCTACGCCTATTATTATGATCCTGCCGAGAAGGGACGCATAATGTGGGGCAAACCGGTGGTGGTGCTCGCCTCGCGCGGCACATTCAGCGCCGCCAATAATTTTGTGTCGGTGATGAAGTCTATTCCCGGCGTGAAGATCGTGGGCGCCGTCACCGGCGGTGGCAGCGGTATGCCCTATAATTCGGAGATTCCCAACGGTTGGGGCGTGAGGTTCTCAGCTTGCTCGATGCTCGATCCCGAAGGTGTGTCGACAGAAAATGGCGTCGAGCCTTCCGAGGGGTGTGCCATGGATATGGATCCTCAGCAAGCTCTTGAAGGACATGACACCATTCTTGATTTTGCGATAAGTCTCCTTGCCTCTTAGTATTTTGCGAGACAGGCGTCGAGCGAAGCCGTTATGGCGTCGCGGTCGAGGTTTTGCCCTATGAACACGAGTTTTATCATGCGGTCGCCATACTGTTCGTCCCAGTCACGGCGCAGTGTAGCGTCGCGTTCCATCATCTGCTGCAACTCGTCGGCAGGCGCGGCGGCATACCATAATCCCACTTCGGTGAGCTTTTTCTGAACACCCGCTTGCTCGAATAGGTAGCACATATCGCGGTTGCTTGAGAAATAGAGTATTCCCTTGGCGCGGATTATGTTGGCATACCATCCTGTAGCGATGAAACGGTCAAATTTGTTGAGGTCAAAACCTTGTCGGCGGCAGTAGACCATCGTCTGTATGCCATACTCCTCAGCTTCGCCCTCGCCGTGGTGATGATGATGGTGGTGGCAAGTGCAATGCTCGTCGTCGCAGTGCTCATGGTCATGATGGTGATGCTCATGGTCATGGTGGTGATGCTCCTCCTCTTCCTCGTCGTGGTCATGGTGTCCTTCAAGCTCGCGTATCCATGTGGCTGAAGTGGCTACATCCTCGAAATCAAACATTCCCGTGCCGAGTATCTCCTCGAAGTTGAAATCGGCATAGTCACACTCTATTATCTTCGCTTTAGGCTGCAATGCGCGTATCACCGCCTTGATTCGCCCAGCTTCGGTGGGTGTCACCTCCGATATCTTGTTAAGGATGATTACGTTGCAGAACTCTATCTGCTGGATGATGAGATTTTCGATATCTTCCTCGTCGATTTTCGTTGATTGCAGATCCTCTCCGCATCCAAATTCGCTCTTCATCCTCAGTGCGTCGACCACCGTGGCTATGCAATCGAGTTTAGACATTGTGCCACGCGAGAATTTGGGTGCCATCGCCGGGATGGAGCAGATGGTCTGTGCGATAGGCTCCGGCTCGCATATTCCGCTTGCTTCGATCACGATGTAGTCAAATTTTCCTGTGGCGGCGATTTCGGTCAGTTGGTTCACGAGATCCATTTTCAGCGTGCAGCAGATGCATCCGTTCTGGAGAGCCACTAGGTCGCCGGAATCGTCATTTCCCACCACGCCGCCTTTCTGGATGAGCGATGCGTCGATGTTCACTTCGCCTATGTCGTTGACTATTACCGCGAAGCGTATGCCGCGTTCGTTGGTCAAGATGCGGTTGAGGAGGGTGGTTTTACCGCTCCCGAGGTAGCCGGTGAGCAGGAGCACCGGTATTTCATTGTGGGTATTGTTGAACATAACGGTATAAAGTTGATTTTAAAGATAAAATTAGTCAATCCCCGGCTATTGCGCAAGAAAGAAGTTACGGCAGGGCAAAAAAAAGAGCCCACCTTCCGGTGGAGGAAGGGGGCTGAGAAGGTATAGCATTTTTTACGGAGTTGGCTTTTTAATAACGCCAGAAAAATGCCTTCTCTTACTTCTAAAACACTCTCCCCTGTAAAAAGTTTACCTCACCCCGATTTTTTTCAAAAAGGAGGCTCCCTATCCTCTGTGTCGCTATCATCAGGCTCTTCATGATAGAAATCGGGATCATTGTAAATCAGATTTTCTATTTCTGATTTGAAGCCCTTTGACTCTGAATCTATCGGGTAATAGTAATTAAAAGGAAAAGGTTCAAAACATTCTTCATCAGATATGAGGGCGTCAGGATTATAAAAAAGAGATGGCTGCAGTGGTTGTTCCAATATCAAGTGTTTCGTCCTCAGCTCAAATGCTATGTCAAGAAATCTCAATAAAATATGCTTTATATATTCAAATGAAGCTGTTGTGGGCATATCAAATTCGACCTCCCCGTAATCGTCTATCTTAAAATCGCCAAACCCTTTAAGTCTTCTATGAAGATTACGTGCATACACATAGTTTGACCTGTATATAGCCTCGCAATTATTACGGTATTTGCAACAGGGGTTACAATCGCTTAATGGCTCGTAAATATGTTGTTTATCAGTGTGTTCTGACTCATATGATATACTCTGCTCAATACATTTGCCAACGCTATCTTTCCAAAATCCTAAGAATGAATAGCCTATAATGATTCTCGCTCGTCGATTCATCGAAATGTACCATGTTTGCTGATAGAAACCACCTTGATAGATGATTTCTACTGAATGATTAGGTTCTCCATAATAACTGCCGTAGTCGGATAATATATTGTTACACTTGATTCCGGTCCATCTATCTTTGATGACCTTTTCTCTAACAGCCCACAATATTCTTTTAAACAAATCTCCTGATTCGTAAGATGTTATGGCGTTTGTGTTGGCACGAGGAACGAAATAAGGAAGTTGACTGCCATCATTAAGAAAAATTATTCCATCTTTAGTGATGTATTTTCCTGTATCCCCCTTGATTGTGATGTGTCTCAATTCCGGAAGAGCTTCTAAACCTTGTATATTACGTATGGATGAGGGCAGCGTGATGTATTTCGCATATCGATTATAATTGAAACATCCATAGTCTAAGGTGATTATCCCCTCCGGAATAATGATGCTTTCGTCGATTCTCCCCGGCGCATAACATAGAATTGACATGGTTCCCTTGTCAATCAATAATCCATGCTCAGAATAATATCTTTTGGAATCTTCAAATATCAGATTTTTTATGACTTGATGACAATAAGGTAGATGTAAAATTGATTTAATATCACCTATCCAATTATTGTTTTCGCCTATCCAATTATTGTATGTGAGAGATTTTCCGATGAGCAGTGTGTCAATCGGCGGCTTTTCCTCTAACCTTTTGCAAAGAAATGTTTTTATTACATGATTGTAGGCGGATATGTGCAGTATATTATTCAGAATACGGAATCCATAGCATGTTTGTTGCTCTTTTACATCCGTGCAGTCATACATTTGTATGATTTCGGCTAAAGTTTTTTCGAACGAGTGTGACATAGTGACGACAAAATTAAGTTATGATTTCGAGTTTTCCAAAATCAATAATCCACTTGTTGTCTTTCAGGAATTGTGTGCCTAATATACCATGAAGTTGAAAACCATTGTCTTCTTGAAGTCGGCGAACCACTCTATCGGCGTTCATTACCGAAAATGCTGTTTCCGCTTTTGTGTCGTTGAACTCAATCGTTGCTTTTGCCATGCTGTAGGACATCTCATTTCCTTCTATTCCATATTGGGATTGCTTTGATTCCAATGGAGTGAAAAAATCAGGCAATCCTTCATATACAAAGTCGAAGATAGAATTTAAGTTTGCTCCGGTGTCAATGAGAAAATTCAGATAAGGGTAACTTGTCGTTACGATAATGGGGAGTCCGACACAATTGATGCTGTCTGCGATTGATATTGTCATGATGCGATTTTATTTGATGATATTGTTGGTTGTCGTGTTGCTGTATGCCTATATGCCAAATTAACATAAAAGGTAAATAGCAACAAAAAATTATTATTGAAAAATTGCACGACATTATATTTAATGCATTTATTATTAGTGTATTATATTACAGAGAGTGGTGGCATGGAATTAGTAATTTTCATAAATCGAAAAAAATTGTTAATTTTGCGCCTTGTTTTTCGAATTATAAATAGTTTAAATCATCATTGTGATGAAATTATCAGGTGCAATTGACTTTAAGCCAAAGTTTTTTTCGGCTTTACGTCATTATTCTATGAGCCGGTTTAAGGATGATCTTGTTGCCGGAGTTGTTGTAGGTATTGTTGCTCTTCCTCTTGCTATCGCATTCGGTATTGCGTCAGGTGTGAGCCCTACCATCGGTCTTATCACTGCCATCATCGGCGGATTTCTCGTTTCTGCATTTGGCGGAAACTCAGTGCAGATAGGTGGTCCCACCGGAGCTTTTATCGTGATTGTCTACAGTATTATCCAGAATTTCGGTCTTGAGGGGCTTGCCATCGCCACTCTCATGGCTGGATTGATTTTGATAATGCTTGGTCTGTTCCACCTTGGAACTGTCATCAAGTTCATCCCTTATCCTATAGTGGTAGGATTCACGAGCGGTATCGCCCTAACGATTTTTTCCACTCAGATCAATGACTTTTTCGGACTTGGCTTGACCGATGTGCCGAGTGAGTTCCTGTCGAAGTGGGGCGTGTTCATCCAAAACTTCGGCAACACTCATCTTGCCACTCTCGTGGTGGGCGTGGTGTCACTCCTTATTATAATATTGACTCCGAAAATCTCCAAGAAGCTTCCCGGTTCGCTTATCGCCATCATTATCGCGACTATCGGCGTCTATTTTGCCGAAAGCCTGTTCCCGGGACTTGAAATTGAGACTATCGGCGACCGCTTCGGTTCGCTCCCGACCGATATCCCTCAGCCGCAAGGCTTCGAACTGTCGATGAACACCATCAACCAGTTGATGCCGTCGGCATTCACCATCGCCATCCTTTGCGCCATTGAGTCGTTGCTGTCGGCTACGGTTGCCGATGGTGTCACCGGTTCGCGCACCAACAGCAACACCGAGCTTATCGGTCAGGGTATAGCCAATGTGGTGGTGCCCTTCTTCGGCGGTATTCCTGTCACCGGTGCCATCGCCCGCACAATGACCAATATCACCAATGGCGGACGCACCCCGGTAGCCGGTATTATCCACACTGTAGTGCTGCTGTTGATATTCCTGTTCCTGATGCCGCTTATCAATCTCGTGCCCATGAGCTGCCTCGCCGCAGTACTTATTATGGTGTCATATAATATGAGTGGCTGGCGCACGGTGGTGGGCATTTTCAAGTCGCCTAAGAGCGATGTGTCGGTGCTTATCGTGACTTTCTTGCTCACCGTGATCTTTGACCTCACCATCGCTATTGAGATAGGATTGCTGCTTGCCATCATCCTCTTCCTGCGCCGCGTTATGGAAAACACCCAGGTGCGTGTCTATTCCGAGCAGCTTGATGTGGCTGAAGGCACTGATCTCACCCAGCATGAGGTGCTCAATGTAGCCGACGGTGTGAGCGTGTATGAGATTGACGGTCCGTTCTTCTTCGGTGTCGCTACTAAATTTGACGAACTCATGCGCACCACAATCGGAGGAAAGACTGCCGTGGTGCGTATTATCCGTATGCGTCGAGTGCCGTTTATCGATGCTACAGGCGTGCACAATCTTGAGATGCTTATCAAGTCTTCGCAAGCCGACGGTATTCATGTGGTTCTTTCGGGAGTCAATCCTTCGGTTAGACAGATTCTCGAAAAATCGAAGATTGACGAACTCATTGGACGGGATCACATCTGCGACCATATCACCAAAGCGGTGGCTATGGCGAATAAAATAGCGGCTGCAAATGTTAAATAATGGGTAAAACGGCTCTTTTTTGGTGTATGTTCATTAATAAGACGAAAATAATCACAAAAAAAAGTTGTAGTATTCTAATTTTGTATTAACTTTGCATCGTTTTTGAAGCTAAAAAATTGTTTTATTATTAATTTACAAAGAAATGAAAAAGTTAGTTTTATTACTTGCTGTTGTATTCAGCGTTTCTATGTTCTCTTGCAAGAATGCTGAAAATACTGAAGCTGCTGCTCCTGCAGAAGAAGTTGAAGTTGTAGAAGAGGCTGTTGAAGTTGTAGCTGATTCAGCTGCTGCTGTTGCTGACTCTGCTGCTGTTGTTGCTGACTCAGCTGCTGTTGCTCAGTAATTAGAAATTACACAGCATGAAATAAGCTGACCACTCAAGTGATCAGCTTTTTTTGTGTCCTTACGTGGACAGGTGTGTTGCCCGGGAGCTCTTGCTCAAGGGCTATTTTTTTATCACGGGAACGTAGAGGGCGCCGCGGGCGATGTCGACATTCACGGTATCGCCTTTTCTCAGGCGGTTGAATTTCTTGATGTCTATGAGGCGTGATTTTTTCATGCCGTTCTCAAACCTCAATTCCATGTAATACACTTTATATGGCTCCCCTCTGCCGTAGACGTTCCGCCTGATGCGTTTCGATTTATAGCGAGTCTCGGTATAGCGTCGTTCTACCACGGCTTTGACGGTGTGGGTGGTCGAAGAGTCGGCAAAAGCATAGTTGATTATATAAAAGGAGGCTCCCAGCACTCCCGTCACCGCAATGAGGTGGCATATATAGTTGGGTATGAAGGAGGCGGTGTTGGTGAATTTCTCCCATTTATGTGCGAAGGCAAATCCCGTGATTGCCGAGAACAGAAGGGCGGTGCCCGCTGGAAACCAAGGGCTTATAAGCGTTGCCGATGACAAGCCCATTATGGCGCCATAACACAGGAATGCTGCAAGAAGGGATATTATGATTTTTGCCATGGTTAAAATTTTATCAAAGCTATATTTTTTGTAATTTTGTCCCGGAAAAACTTAATGCAAATATCGTTATTTTTATGAAAGGATTTAAGATTTTTTTGTCGATTTTGTTGTTGTCGACCGTTTCTGCGTCGGCGCAGTTTAATCTCGGAAGAGCCGTAAAGGGTGCCACCAAGGCAGTCAAGGCAGTGACTTTGACCGATAAAGAGATGGCTGAATATGTAAAGGAATCAGTGGAATGGATGGACACCCACAACAAGGTGTGTGATGAGAAGGATCCCTACACCATCCGTCTTAACAAGCTCACTGAAGGCATCACTGAAGCCGATGGTATTCCATTGAACTTTAAGGTTTACGATGTGATCGATGTAAACGCGTTTGCGTGTCCCGACGGAAGTGTGCGCGTGTTTTCTTCATTGATGGATATCATGAGCGATGATGAGCTTCTCGGCATCATCGGCCACGAGATCGGTCATGTCATGAAGCATCATTCAAAGAATGCTTTCAAAACCCAGCTGTTGAGCGATGCGCTTAAGGATGGTGTCGCTTCTACAAGCGGTAAGGCTGCTGCATTGACCGACTCTCAGCTCGGCGACCTCGGTTCTTCGCTCATCAACGCCAAGTATTCTCAGAAGCAGGAAAATGAAGCTGATGATTGCGGCTACGATTTCCTGAAGGCAAACGGCAAGAACCCGTGGGGTATGGTGATGGCATTTGAAAAGTTCCAGAACATGGAAGGCGAAAGCTCAGGCAGCTCAAGCTACATTAACAAAATGTTCTCTTCTCACCCTGAAACTGCCGCTCGCATCAAGCACATGACTGAGCGTTGCCAGAAAGACGGTTTCACTCGTCCTGAGAGCAAAGAAAGCAAATAATATTAATCATAAAAATTGGAATGGCTGTGTCACGTGATGTGACGCAGCCATTTTTTGTACCGTGGCAGTGAGTTGATTCCGTATTGTTCTTGTTGTAAGGGAGGCGGTCAGTATGACCGCAAGAGCTCAGCTTTTACGGTCCTGCAGACCGCATTTTTACCACGCCATCCCACGATCCCGTTTTTATTAAACACACTATAAAAATGATACAAGGCTCTAAAATTAGAGCCTTGCATCGTCATCTATAGCTATAAAAAGATAGCCGTTATTCCGCAGAAAAAGTGTAGGATTCTCCCGGCACGGTTGCTATATCGTAGATGTATTCCGGCGATTTGGCAGCCTCCGTATTTATGGGTGCTTCAGGTGATATGAGCGGTTTTCTGATCTCTTGCGGGGTGAGCAGCTGATTTTCCACTATTGTTCCGTTGTCTACTCGCGACATCTCCACGTTGCATTTCAGTGGAGTTGCCGATGCTATGCGGAGAGTTCCTCCGGTAGTGGATGTTATGACAGCCTGCTTTATTTTTCCGTTGTCCCAAGTCATGTCGTCAAGCACAAATCCTCCACGGCAGCGTAGTCCTTTGACCTCGCCTTTCGTCCACACATCAGGCAATGCTGGAAGCAGATGCACTGTGCCGGCATGGCTCTGTACAAGCATCTCGGCGATTCCGGCGGTACACCCGAAGTTTCCGTCAATCTGGAACGGCGGATGAGCGTCAAACAGGTTGGGATATGTGCCTCCGTTCTGACCCTTTTCCTCGGTGGTAGGCACAATCTGCTCGGTAATCAGCTTGTAGGCGTGGTTTCCGTCGAGAAGTCGTGCCCAGAAGCACACTTTCCATCCCATTGACCATCCGGTAGAGTGGTCGCCCCTGCCGTTAAGGGTCTTTTTGGCGGCTTCCATCAGCACCGGAGTGCGGTAGGTGATCTGTCGTCCCGGATATAGTCCCCACAGGTGTGAGGTGTGGCGGTGGCGGTCTTTAGGGTTATCCCAGTCTTTCATCCATTCCTGCACTTGTCCCCAGCGTCCCACCTGCATGGGTGCCAAATTGTCGGCTACATGACGCAGACTATCGACAAATGCGGCATCCTCGTTCATCACGGCAGCGGCGTCGATAGTGTTACGGAACAGGTCAGACACCATCTGATTGTCCATCGTGGTGCCGGCGACAATGACGAAATTGCGCTTTCCGTTGACCACCGGAGCATTTTCGGGGGAGTAGGAGGGAGCCACTACAAGCCAGTTGTTTTCAGGCTCGCTCACAAGGAAGTCTAGATAGAACTTGCAAGCCTCCTTCATGATGGGGTATACTCCGGCAAGATATTGTTTATCGCCCGAGAAGAGGTATCGATCCCAAAGATGCTGGGCGAACCATGCGTTGCAAGTGGGCCAAACTCCGTATTTAGGACCATCGACAGCGCCTGTTGAACGCCATATATCGGTGTTGTGGTGGAGTGTCCATCCGCGGCAGCCATACATGGCGGCAGCCTCTTTGCCGGTGAGGGCGACATCCTCGACAAGCGAGAGAAACGGCTCATGCATCTCCTGCAGGTTAGTCACCTCGGCAGGCCAGTAGTTCATCTCCACATTGATGTCGGTGGTGTATTTTCCGTCCCACGGAGCGCGGAGCTTGTAGTTCCATATTCCTTGAAGATTTGCCGCTTGACCGCCCGGTTGCGAGCTGCATATAAGCAGATAGCGTCCGAATTGGAAGTATAGGGCGGCGAGCTGCGGGTCGAATTCCGATGCAAATTCTTTCACTCTCACGTCAGTGGGCTTTGCTGCCTGGGCATTGCTGCCAAGGTCGAGCGATACTCTGTCAAACAGTTTGGCGTATGCGTTTTCATGTTCGCGCAGCATCTTGGCGTAGTCGCGTTTCCCCTTGGCGAGATATTGACGAGCCGATTTTAATGCATCGCCCGATACATCGTGATAGTTGACGAAATTGGTGCCTATCGACACGTATATGGTCACTTCGTTGGCATCAGTGACGCGTATTGCCGAGTCGCCTACCGACACTGTCTTGCCCCCTTTGGCGTTGATTTGAGCCAATGACGCGAATCGCACCATGCCGGGGATCCCTTCGTGGTCGTCGGCTTTGCCTTCCAGCAGCAGTTCGTTGCGTGCCGGGGTCGATGAGGTTGCGTCGGTATATGGGGTTGAATATCGGGCGGTAAATGATATTTTTCCTTTCTTGGATGCTGTGAGTTTGACCACAAGCAGGCGGTCGGGAAGTGAGGTGAACGCTTCACGCACATATTCCGTGTCGCCGGCACGGAATCGTGTGGTGGCTACGGCTCTTGATATGTCGAGGTCGCGGTAGTAGTCGGTGTAGTCCGACACGCTGTCAAAGTCGAGCATCAGCGACCCTACTGTCTGATAAGGCATACCGTTGGCTCCTTGGGGCGAGCATATAGCCGGACCGCACAGTTTTTGTGCCTCCGAGTTTTTGCCTTCGAAAATCAGCCTTCTTATTTCATCGAGCGATTCTTTAGCCTTGGGATTGGTGTTGTTGTAAGGTGAGCCGCCCCACACTGTCTCTTCGTTGAGCTGGAATTGCTCGTTGGCGGGGTCGCCGAACACCATTGCGCCTACGGCTCCGTTGCCCAGAGGCAGGGCTTCCACCCAAAGTGAGGCAGGCTTGTCATACCATAACTTCATGTCGTTCTCAGCCGCGAGAGCATTCGCTGCGTTTAATGCCGCGACGACGGTCATGATTTTAAATAAGGTTAGTTTCATGTGAGTGTATTGATTTATTGTAAATAAGTTGCTCCTAAAGAGTGATTGACTCGGCGGTCACGGGATGGGAGAGGAAGATGCTTGCCGATTCATTGAATTTGTCGGCATTCTCGGTGGTGAGGAATCGGCATGACGATCCCTTTGTGAGACGTGTCTCCATCTCAGGATGCCGCGACAGATAGTCGGCAAGGCTTTTTCCCACCAGCTCTCCCTGGGGCAGCACGGTTATCCCCTCGGGCACGTAGGCTTTTATCTTGTCGATCAGTAGGGGATAGTGGGTACATCCGAGAATGATGGTGTCTATGTCCGGTTCTTTGGCGAGCAACCGCTCCACCTCCTGTTTCACGAAATAGTCGGCTCCGGGGCTTGTCGCTTCGCCGTTTTCGATGAGAGGCACCCACATGGGGCAGGCATGGGTCACGGTGGTGAAATCGGGATACAGTTTGGCTATCTCCATCTCATAGCTTCCGCTCTTCACAGTGCCAGGAGTGCCGAAGATGCCTATCTTGCCGGTGTGGGTGAGCTTGCCGATGGTTTCCACGGTGGGACGTATCACTCCCAGCACCCTCCGTGTGGGATCTATTTCGGGTAGATTGTTTTGCTGGATGCTTCTGAGGGCTTTTGCCGATGCCGTGTTGCAGGCGAGAATCACCAGCGGGCAACCTTGGTCAAAAAGATAGTTCACCGCTTCAAGAGTGAATCGGTACACTATGTCAAATGACCGGGTGCCGTAAGGCGCGCGCGCGTTGTCGCCGAGATATATGTAGTCATATTCCGGCAATGATTTGCGTATTTCGCTGAGTATGGTCAGCCCGCCATAGCCGGAATCGAAGATACCGATTGGTCCGGTAGTGGTATTTGAATTGGTCATGACACAAATTTACGAATAATATGTGAGAGTATGATGAAAAAGCAAAGGTCCCACGCGTTTTTGCGTGAGACCTTTTCGTTCATATAGGTTAGCGCTGGTTATTTAAGACCGAGTTTGGTGCGGACCATCGGTGTTACGTCGGTAACATCGGTTCCGGTGTATACAGGCATTACATTTTCAAAAATGAATGTCATGTTGTTCTCTTTGCCGACAGCATTCAATGCCTGACGAACCTTTTCCTGGATAGGAGCGAGAAGAGTTTCCTGCTGACGCTGGATGTCCTGAGTGGCTGTAGCGTGGAATTGCTGCATCTTCTGGTCAAGATCCTGAATGTCCTGCATGCGGCGTTCTTTTATTGATTCAGGGGTGTCAGCGGCAAGAGCCTGGAATTCGGCATAGTTCTTTTCCATCTGCTCCTGAAGTTTCTTGAATTCTTCCTCGTATTTCTTTGATGCGGAAGCCACTTGTTCCTGTGCTTCTTTAAAGTCGGGAAGGTCTTGGATGATTGTTTGGGTGTTGACCACTCCGAATTTAGGAGCCTGAGCTGCCGCAACCATAGGGAACGCTACAAGTATAGCGAGTAAAATTTTCTTAATCATATCGATTGGTAATGTTTTAAAGTTTCCTAA
Organism: uncultured Muribaculum sp.; assembly: GCA_910589555.1. GTDB lineage: Bacteria > Bacteroidota > Bacteroidia > Bacteroidales > Muribaculaceae > Muribaculum. The sequence continues at coordinate 29,145 of CAJUTE010000006.1, read as the reverse complement.
TTATGTTAATAATTTAGCTGCAAAGATAAGAAACTATTGCGAAATATACTATTAACAAATGTGAATATATCACTTTGCATAGCCCATTTTGGCAAGAACTTCGTTGCTCACGTCTATTCTGGGCGATGCGAAGATGATGTTGGCTGAAGATGCGCGGTCAAAAATACACTGATAGCCGCGTTCCTCACTCACTTTTTTCACCGCGTTATACACCTCGTCTTGAATAGGCTGCATGAGGCTCTGACGTTTTTTGTAGAGTTCGCCTTCCGGACCGAAATATTTGTAGCGGAGTTCACTCGCTTCTTTTTCTTTAGCTACGATTGCCTCCTCTTTTTTGGTCTTTTGCTCGTCGGTGAGGAACACCATGTCGCTCTGGTAGTTCTTATACATAGTCTGGGCTTCGGCGGCTTTTGCCTCAACCTCTTTCTGCCAGCGTTGCGATATCTGGTTGAGTTGCTCGTTTGCCATTTCGTATGCCGGCACGTTCTTCAATATGTATTCCATGTCGATTAACGCGAACTTTTGCGCGTAGAGTCCTGCTGTGCATAAAAACATCATCAGAAGCGTGAATGTCAACTTTTTCATATCGTGATATTTAATGTGTCTATTATATAAGACGTTTTACGAGCTTATAAGTTTATTCCGGTTAATATTTTTTAGAATTCCTGACCCAAGATGAAGTGGAGCTGGCTGCCTCCCTTCTGTCCGAACACCTGATCGAAACCGTATGCCCAGTCGATACCCATCATACCCACCATCGGGAGGAAGATGCGCACACCGGCGCCGGCGCTGCGTTTCATGTTGAACGGCTCGAAGCTCTTCACGCTGGTCCAGGCATTTCCGGCTTCGACAAACGCGATACCGTAGATGTTGGTCGATGCTGAGAGCATGAACGGGAAGTGAAGCTCCATTCCGAAGCGGGTGTAGGCGTAGCCCTCCTGACCGTAGGGGGTGAGCTGTCCGTTCTCGTAACCGCGAAGTCCGATGGTTTCGGTTGCATACTGATAGGAGCCTGACATTCCGTCACCACCCACGTAGAATGTTTCAAACGGTGTCTTAAGCCACTTGTTGTAGCTTCCGAGAAGACCGATGTCGGCGCGTGTCATCAACACGAGTGTCCAGCGTCCGTTGGGGTCGGTGAGCGGTGTGTAGGTGCGGGTCTTGATTCTGAGCTTCCAGTATTCGATCCACTTGTAGAGTTCTTTCTTGGACTCTTCGCTGTCATCCTTGCTGAGACGTTCCCAGTCTTTGTTGCCGCTGAACAGCGATGCCGGGGGAGTCATCTGCAAGTTGATTGAGAATATTGAGCCTCGGCGGGTGTAGAGCGGGTTGTCGATTGACTGGCGTGAGAGGGTCAAGCCGAGCACGATGGAGTTTGACACACCGTTCTTCATATAGTAGAGGTAATCCCAGTTCTTCAGATAGTACCACTGGTAGCTTATGTCAGCCTGGAACTGGAAGTAGTCGTCAGGCCAGCTTAGACGCTTACCGAATCCCACGGTGACACCCACCATCTGGAGAATCTTGTTGGGGTCGTAGGCATTCTCGTAAGAGTTCTGGTAGTAATCGTTGTAGCCGTAACCATAGCCGTAACCATATCCGCCATAGGTGTAGGGATTGTACCAGTTGCGGTTATAGTAGGATGAGTTGATACCTGTCTGGCGGGCGTAATAAGCCGATACCGACAGTGAGTTGGGGCGCTTGCCTCCGAACCACGGATCAAGGAATGAGATTGAGTAGCTCTGATAGTATTTGGCGTTGGTCTGCGCGCTGATGGTGAAGGTCTGTCCTTCACCCTGCGGGATAAGACCACGGTAAGAGCCGGGGCGGAACAGGTTTTTGATGGAGAAGTTGGTGAACTTCAGCGCCACTTTACCGATGACACCGGTCTGTCCCCAACCAAATGACACCTCCACCTGGTCGTTGGCTTTCGATTCAAGTCCGAAAAGGATGTCTACAGTACCGTTGTCCATGTTGGGCTCTGGGCGTATGTCCATATTCTCCGGGTCGAAGTGTCCGGTCTGAGCGATTTCACGTGCCGAACGCATGAGGTCCTCCTTGTTGAACAGCTGTCCGGGTTTTACACGCAACTCACGGCGTATCACCTTCTCGTAAAGACGGTCGTTACCGGTGATGATGACGTTGTTGATAGTTGCCTGCGGACCCTCGGTGATGCGCATCTCAAGGTCGATTGAGTCGCCGTTGATGTTTTTCTCGATGGGCACAAGGTCATAGAAGAGATAACCGGTGTTATAGTAAAGGTTGCCCACGGCATCATCATCGTCGCGGAGTCGCTTGTCGAGCAATTTCTGGTTATATACATCTCCGGGCTTTATCTCCAGGATTCTATCCAGGATTTCGGTGGGATAAACTGTATTTCCCACCCAGTCGATGTTGCTGATATAGTATTTCTTACCTTCTTCAAGGTCGATATACACGTCGACGTGCTTCTCATCGTAGGGGACAACGCTGTCCTTTAGAATCTTGGCGTCGCGGTATCCTTTTTCGTTGTATTTTGCGATGATGAGGTCAAGGTCATTGTCGAAGTCGGTTTCCACAAACTTCTTCTGCTTGAAGAGGTTGAGCAGGTTTCCGCTCTCGTTGGTCTTCTTCATGGTGCGCTTAATGACTCCGTCGCTCAGCATCTCGTTGCCGTCAATGTAGATTTTGTGCACTTTGACCTTGCTGTGCTTGTCCACATTTATGTTGACGATGTTTTCGTTGGGAGCCGACAAGTCTTCCACCTGGTCGATTTTGATGGTGGCGTTGCCGAAACCTTTCTGCTTATAGTAGTTCTGGATTATCTGGGTCGCGCGGTTCACGATGTTAGGCGTGATCTGATTGCCTTTCATGAGCTGCAGGCGCTCTTCAAGATCTTTCTTCTCATTTTTCGATACTCCGCGATAGTTGATTTCCGAGATTCTCGGTTGCGGCTTCAGGGCGTATTCAAGCCACGCACGGTCGCCGGCGGTCTTTTCAACAATTATTTTCACGGAAGAGAACAGACCTTGTCTTACAAGGCGTTTCACTGCGTTGGTGATTTCCGGTCCGGGAATCTCCACACGGTCTCCGATATTGATTCCGGCATATCCGATGACGATGTAATCCTCATAGTTTGGCACACCGGTCACTTTGATGCCCGCTATCTCATAGGAATTAGGCATACCGGAATAGATTACGTTTGGAGCATAAACAGTGTCGACAGGTACATTGCCTACGCCTCTTACCTGAGCTTTCGCGCTCAAGCCCATTATCGTCATTAATATGATTAGCAATTTTATACGCATAATCGTGAGTGATGTGATGATATCTAAAGTTATATCGCGTTATCTAATGTTATTTATTCTCTTGAACTTGTTCTCCCGTGAGCCCGAATCTTCGTTCGCGTGACTGGTACTGTATTATCGCACGGTAGAAATCCTCTTTGCTGAAATCGGGCCAGAATGTTGAGGTGACGTAGATCTCAGCGTAAGCCAACTGCCATAGCAGGAAATTGCTGATGCGGAAGTCGCCGCCGGTGCGTATGAGCAGGTCGGGATCGGGATAAGCCGCAGTAGCGAGATTGTTTGATATGGTGTCGGGGGTGATTGCTTCCGGGGTCAACTCGCCGGCAGCCACTTTTTGAGCTATCTTGCGTGTAGCCTCGGTGATTTCCCAGCGTGAGGAATAGCTGATGGCGAGGATGAGGGTAAGTCCGGAGCAGTGCGAGGTGTCGTCGATGCATTTGTTCAGGCGGTCGTAGGCGAATTGTGGCATACGGCTGAAATCGCCGATCATGGTAAGACGCACATTGTTTTTTATCAAGTCGGCGGTCTCGCGCTCAATGGCGATGACCACGAGGTTCATAAGGGCATCTACCTCCTCTTTGGGGCGGTTCCAGTTTTCGGTGGAAAAAGTGTAGAGTGTGAGATACTTTATTCCCGCTTCTGATGCCGCCTCCGTGATTCTCCTCACTGATGTCACGCCTTCAACGTGTCCCTCGTGGCGTTGAAGACCGCGCGCTTTAGCCCAGCGCCCGTTGCCATCCATTATTATGGCAATGTGCTCAGGCAAGCGTGTGAAGTCGATTTCGTTATATAGTGACATATAGTCCATGCAATTAGTCTACGTAAAAACAGTTTTTGCATCGCTCTCCGAACTCGTAACTGATTGACAGCATTATTGTCGAGTACCAGTCAGTGTTCTTTAAGAACGAGCTTTTTATGTGATATGGGTCATCAAGAATCTCTCCGTCAACTTTGTCGCCAAACACTTTTGTCATCGTCCATTCCAGTCCGAGGTTTATGCGTGGCTTCAATTTGTATTTTACGCCAAGCCCCATGGGGATGTTGGCGTAAATATGGGTGCCCGAGGATGATGCCACTGTCATTCCTATTCCTAAGGACAGGTAAGGGCTCCAGCGCTTCATTTTTCGGTAGGATTCTCCTATTCCATAGTTGAAAAAATTAAATTCTATGCGTCCGCCCAGGTCATAGACCGTTGAGGTGAACTTATAAGTTTCCCCTCCGGGAAACAGATTTTCCATGTCGGCGCTGTTGCCGCTAAGTCCGGCGGTCATCAGCGATCCTCTTATCGCCCAACGGGTGTTTATCAGATAGCGGAAATTGGCTGCGGCTGAAAATCCCGTGTTGGCGAAGAGGTTGGCGGTGTTGGCATCGCCAAGATAGCCGCTCATGCCCAATGATGCTCCAAGATCAAACTTATATGTTGATTCCTGGCTCATTGCCGGCAGCGCCGTGAACAGCGCTATGGCGGCAAGCATCAGCGACACTACCTTTTGCTTCATTCAATCGGTTTGAAAGTGAGCTGATTGATGGTTCCTCTCCACACAGTGGGGTAGAGGGTGCCTGCGTCATCGACACCTCCATACAGATAAATGAACGGACATTCCCAGGATGTCACCGGAGCTACTGCTCGGCTGAACGGATTGTGGCGAAGCATGGTTAGCTCATTCCACATCATGTCGGCTGAAGAGGCGCGTGAGGTCAATGTGTTGTCTCTTACGATAGCCTGAGCGTTGGCAAACGGTGGAATGACATCAGGAAGTTGTAGTGATTCCCCTGCCATGTTCCAGTGGATGCCGCCGTCGAGCGACACATAAACGGAGTCAGATACGGTTCCGTCGCTTTTGCGTCCGCCCATCGCCAGCAGTGCCGAGTCTTTGGAGACTCTCCACCATTTTGAGGTGGAACGCAGAGCGAAATAGGGGAACACAGTCATGTCTTCATATTGAGTTGAGATGGGACCTTGGCTTAATTTAGCCCAGGTGTTGCCGTCATAACCCCAAGTGGCGCCGGTGAGGTTGCCGTTGCTTATTCTGCCTCCTACGGTAAGTGCTATCGGGTTTTCGAACCACATATTCTCGATGAGAATGAATTCGCTGGTTCCCGATACGGGGCAATCGGCTGAGGCTTTGACGCGTGTCGCATTGCCCGGATAGCTTACGTGGTAGTATTCGTCGCCCGATTTCTCAAGACCGAGAAGTGTGGCGCCGTAGCCGCCGTAGATGTGGCTCCAGGTGTCGCCGGTAGCTCTCCATGAAGCGCCGTCGGTCGAGGTCATCAACGCGCCGTTGCTGCCGAGGCAGTAAAGAGCGTCGTCGGTGGCGGCAAACGATGAGATTTCCGGTTGCTCGGGGAATGATGCGGCGCTTACAGTGCCGGTTGATTCGGGATCGGCGCCGGTCCACACATTGTATCCGTTGCCGTTATGGAACAGTGTCAGGATTTTATCGCCGAATTCTATGGTCTTCTGCGCGTCGGGATTGCCGGGAAGCTCTCTCCATGCGATTGTTCCCCATTCAAGTGAATCGGCTTTTATTGTGTGTACGTTTACGTTGATGTCGTAGGTCTGGCTATACTTGGAATTTACCGAAACCACTCTCACGCTCACTTTTGAGGGTGATGAGAAGTCGATGCTGTCGGTCGATTCGGTTGTATAGGTGAAAGTTGTGTCGTTCATCACCGAGCTGCCCTTTACTGAAATCTCGATCAATGAGCTTCCGTTGGTGCTGATATTGGGCACAAGCTTTGTTATATCAGTGCCGTAAGGCAGTGAATCGGCGTTGAATATCTTGCTCTGTACAAGATCGATAGTGAAATAACAAGAATCAAGATTGTTGAGTATCTTGGAATTAGCCTTGATGTAGAAGGCTGTGATGGCGGTTGCCGAGTAGATGTTATCCGAAGTGAAACCGGTGTCGACCGTCTCATCGGAGTCGGAATTACAAGCTGTGACGCCCATTGCAATCATAGCGGCAGCCAGTAGATATCCTCCTGATTTTATCCTCATTTTAATATATTGACATTAATTTTCAATTTGCAAATTTAGTAACATTTTCTTGAATGCCGCAGATATTAGGGGTAAAAACATATATTTAGGTCTTTTTAACGGCTCAATCTGCGTTATTGGTATAGTAAAACAGCCTGTTGCCTTGAATTGTTAACATCCGTTGAGGAATTGCCGCGAGCGCCGGAGCCTTTACGCCGTTGTTGAGTTTTAGCGGCGAGACTTCCACTCGGGCGCGGTCCCATAGCCCTTGGTCTATAAATGATTGCAACAGCTTGGCGCCGCCTTCCACAAGTACTGAGGTGATGCCTTTAGAGTACAGATTCTCCATCATGGCGTGGAGATCGTGGGATTCCGACGAGTCGAGGATGATGGTTTCATTGCCGTCGGTCAATATTTTTGAGTCGGCGGGTAGCTTTTCGGGCGTGGCGGCTATCACCCTCACGGGCGCTTTCCCTTTCCATCGTCGTGGAGTCAGTGACGGGTTGTCGGCGATGACGGTTCCTCTTCCTGCCATTATGGCGTCGTTGAGTGTCCTCAGGCGGTGGGACAGCGTGAATGTGAGAGGGGTGGACAGCTTTGCCGGCTCCTCGCTGTTGTTGCGTAGGCGGTCTATGAATCCGTCGGAGCTTTGCGCCCATTTCAATGTTATGTAAGGACGGTGTTTGGAGTGTGCCGTCATGAAGACCGGGTTGATAGCTTTGCATTCCTCTTCAAGGATTCCCACGGTCACATCTATGCCGGCGTCGGTGAGCATTTTTATTCCGCGTCCGCTCACCTTGGCAAAGGGGTCAAGCGATCCCACCACCACGCGTGGTATACCGGTGTCTATTATGAGTTTGGAGCAAGGGGGCGTTTTCCCGTAGTGGGAGCATGGCTCCAGGGTCACGTAGATGGTTGACCGTGTGAGCAAGTCGCGTTTTTTGACCGATGCCACCGCGTTTACTTCGGCGTGTCCTTCGCCACATCGGCGGTGGTATCCTTCGCCGATTATTTCGCCGTCGCACACAATGACAGCGCCCACCATCGGATTGGGTGACGCGTTGCCCATGCCGTGACGGGCGAGTTCGATAGCCCGGTGCATATATTTTATGTCGTTTTCCTTCTCCATTTGTTTCTTAAAGTAGAATTTGTTAATTTTGTTTTCTATGGCTGATATATCATTACATGAAGCGTTTGCCGCTACACGGCATTCTCTGACCGGACATTTCTCTGCCGACGAGGCGTTGGCTTTGTCAAGGGCGGTCTATGCCGATGTCGCCGGCTATTCTCCGGTCGATATTGTGCTACGCAAAGATACTACAATTTCTGATTTTACCCGTAATAGAATTGATGAAGTTGTAAAGCGGTTGCTTGCCGATGAGCCGCTTCAATACATCCTCGGGCACACGCGTTTTTATGGCATTGACATAATGGTCACGCCTGCGGTGCTTATCCCTCGCCCCGAGACCGAGGAGCTGGTGGATATCATAGTGAAAGAATGGAGTGACAGAACTGACCTGCGCGTGCTTGACCTGTGTACCGGATCGGGGTGCATCGTGCTGGCGTTGGCTCGCAATCTTAAATTTCCGGTGGTGGAGGGTGTGGATATTTCCCCCGAGGCTATAGAGGTGGCGTGCGGCAATGCCGATGCGTTGAAAGTGAAGGCAGTCTTCAAGGTTGAGGATGTGCTTGGCTTGACGCCTCCCGAAGAGCCTTTCTGCGATATCATCGTGAGCAATCCGCCATACGTGCTCGACAGCGAGGCTAAATCCATGGATGCCAATGTGCTTGATTATGAACCGCATCTCGCCCTGTTTGTGCCTGACGATGACCCTCTCAGGTTCTACAAGGCTATAGGGCGGTATGCTGCCGGCGCTCTTCTGCCCGGAGGCAAGCTGTATCTGGAGATCAATCCGCTTGAGGTGGAGCCGCTGTGCGAGATGCTTCGTTCATTCGGGCTGGAGGATGTCCACTCGATAGCCGACATGACCGGCAGGCAGCGTTTTGTAATCGCCAAGTCATCGCATTATGATTAGACGTCAGATCACGGCGAAAGAGGCGCTGGTAAAGGCTGAGGATCTGTGCGCGCGCAGTGAGAGATGCCGTGGGGAGATCTCGGAGAAATTGCGTCAGTGGGGCATAGGCTCCGGCGACGCGGAGAAAATATTGGAGTCATTGGAGAGCCGCCGGTTTATCGACGAACGCCGTTATGCCGAGGCTTTCGTGAGGTCAAAATTCCTGTTCAGTCGCTGGGGGCGTGTTAAAATCTCGCAGGCGCTTGCCGCTAAACGCATCCCGCGCGACCTGGTGGACGAGGCTCTGGACTGTATTGACGAGGAGGAGTATGCCGATGCTGCTTCATTGATCGTGCGCCGCAAGGCTCAAGGCATGGACCGGCCTCTGTCAAGGGAGGATGCCCTTAAGGTGGCGCGTTTCGCGATGGGGCGCGGATTTGAGTGGAAATACATCAAGAGAGCTCTTGACGGGTTGAAAAACGGCGATGAAGAGGATTTTTAGCCATATTCTGAATTTGATATATCCGAATCTTTGCGAGATATGCGGACGCAGGCTTGCACCGGGCGAGGAGGTGATGTGTCTGCATTGCTCTTATGGCTTGCCACATACCAAAGCTCATGAATCGTCGTTCAATGTGGTGCATGAGCGGCTTGCCGGAACTACGCCTGTGGATCGTGGCGCGGGATGGTTTTACTATTACCGTGAAAGCCCTTACGCGGCTATGATCCACCGTGGAAAGTATAACGGACATCCCGAGCTGCTGCGCGCGCTTGCCCGGAAATATGCCCGCGAATTGGATCGTGACGGTTTTTTCGAGGGGATAGATGTGATATTAGGGGTGCCTTTGCATCCGTTGAAGCTCATGATGCGCGGTTACAATCAGACTGACTATATCGCCAAAGGGATCAGAGATGTGACGGGGATAAGGATAGGCAGGAATCTTAAGGCTGCGCGATTCAGAAAGACCCAGACACGAAAAGGAGTGTTTTCCCGATGGCTTAATTCCAAGGGTGATTATGTGGCAAAGAATCCCGGTGAGCTTGCCGGCAAGCACGTGCTTGTCATTGACGACGTTCTCACCACCGGGGCTACGTTGCTCACTTGCTGCAACGCCATTCATCAGGCGGCTCCGTCGGCGCGGATATCGGTTCTTGCGCTTGCAGTCACCAAGCTTAGTTGAAAGAACAATAAGGTCGTTAAAGTCATTAAAGTCTTTAACGACCTTATTGATTAGGATTAGGCTACAGGCTGAGTTGATGATGGAGCGGGGATTTGACGGGCTTCCCAGCCGAGGGCGCTCGCTCCGAGCACAGCAGCGTCGCTCTCCTTTAATTCTGACAGGAGGAGCTTGGTCTTGCCTTTATACGCGCTGAGCATATTTCTTTCCATAGATTCCTTGATGGGCTTCATGAGCAGGTCGCCTGAACGGGAAAGTCCGCCAAACAGGACGATCGCTTCCGGGCTTGAGAAGCAAACAAAGTTGGCAAACGCCGCACCCATAATCTCGCCGGTGTATTTGAAAATCTCTTTAGCGAGTTTGTCGCCTGCCATCGCTGCGTCATATACATCTTTGGAGGTGATCTCCTCGATGGGGAGTTCGCGAAGTTTCGACGGGTCGGTGCGGGTTTCAAGGAATTCGCGCGCGGTGCGTGCCACTCCTGTTGCTGAACAGTAGGTTTCGAGGCATCCTGTTCTTCCGCAACCGCACATACGTCCGTTGGACGGCTTGACGATCACGTGTCCCAATTCTCCTGCAAATCCGTCATGTCCATATACAAGCTGACCGTTGACCACGATACCGCTTCCCACTCCTGTGCCAAGGGTGATCATGATGAAATCTTTCATTCCACGAGCCACGCCATAGGTCATTTCGCCGATTGCGGCGGCGTTGGCGTCGTTGGTGATTGCTACCGGAATGCCCATAGCCTCATGAAGAAGATGAGCAAACGGGATATTACCTTCCCAAGGAAGGTTTGGCGGGTTTTCAATCACTCCGGTGAAGTAGTTGGCGTTGGGCGCTCCCACTCCTATGCCGGCGATTTTATCGTTGGCGTCATGGGCGTTAATAAGCGCTTTAAGGGCGGTTGACAGTTCCGCGATATAATCATTAACATCAGTGTGTTTGCCGGTCTTGATTGCCGAGCTTCCGATTACGTTTCCTCTTGCGTCAACTATCCCGAATACAGTGTTGGTTCCACCTATGTCTATTCCGACTACGTATGGTTTCATTTTTAGGTTGTTTTATTGGGTTTAACTTGGGTTTGGTTTTCCACAAAGGTAAAAATTAAATTTATATTGTCATTGGTATTTAGGTTAAAATGTAAAAAAATAATTACAGATAAATAGTCTAATCCTATGCTTTAATTGAAATATGCGCTAATTTTGTATGTCGTTACAACCACCCATTCCCGCAGTGGGTATTTACAGAATATAACAATGACTGATCAGTTATCGCTGCATGATTCGTGGGATCGGGAGCATCTTTGGCACCCTTACACCTCCACGATTGATCCTCTCCCTACATATAAAGTGAAGTCGGCCCGTGGCGTTGTCATAACGCTTGAGGATGGCACCGAACTAATTGACGGAATGTCGTCATGGTGGTGTGTGATCCACGGCTACAATAATGAGGCAATGAATGAAGCCGCCAAGGCTCAGATTGACAAGATGTCCCATGTGATGTTTGGCGGATTTACCCATGAGCCTGCGATAGAGCTTGGAAAGCTGCTTCTTGAAATCGCTCCACCCTCGATGCACAATATATTTTATGCCGACTCCGGCTCGGTGGCGGTTGAGGTGGCGATGAAAATGGCGGTACAGGCGGCTGTGTCACGCAGCGGCAGCCATGCCAAGACTAATTTTGTGACCATACGCAGCGGTTATCACGGCGACACCTGGAATGCCATGAGCGTGTGTGACCCTGTCACCGGAATGCATGGAGCGTTCGGACCGTCGTTGCCCATCAGATATTTCGTGGAAGCTCCTCGCACGGGATTTTACGATGAGTGGGATCCGGATTCAATGGCGCAGCTTGAAGCTGTTCTTGCAGAGCATCACGACGAGATTGCGGCGCTTATTCTTGAACCTGTGGTGCAAGGCGCGGGCGGTATGCGGTTCTATCATCCTCAGTATCTTGTTGAGGCGCGGAAGCTGTGTGACAAATATGGTGTTTACCTTATTTTTGATGAGATAGCTACCGGATTCTGGCGCACGGGCAAGTGTTTTGCCTGGGAATGGGCGGGAGTTGAGCCCGACATCATGTGTGTGGGCAAAGGGTTGACCGGAGGTTACATGACCCTGAGCGCTGTCATGACCACCCGTGAGGTTGCCGACACCATATCACGAGGTGAGGCGGGAGTGCTCATGCATGGTCCTACTTTCATGGCTAATCCTCTGGCTTGCGCCGTGGCGGTTGCATCGTTGAAGCTGCTCCGCGATCGCGACATGGAAGCTCGCGTGAAGGAGATTGAGAGGATATTGAAGGAGGAGCTTGCTCCGGCTGCCGGACGCACGGGCGTAAGAGACGTGAGAGTCCTGGGCAGCATAGGCGTGATTGAGATGGAGGAGCCTGTGGATGTGGGCGAATTCCAGAAACGCTGCGTGAAATCAGGAGTGTGGATAAGACCATTCGGACGCAATGTCTATGTCATGCCGCCATACGTGATAAGTGAAGATCAATTGCGGCGTTTGTGTCGCGTGATGATTGATATATTGCCTTGACAGTTTGCTATGGCAAGTTATTCTGATATATTGGATAATCTTGAGAGAACCGGCAACTATCGCAGGATTCCGGCAGAGGATGCTCCAGGTAAATGTGTGGATTTCTCAACAAATGATTATATGGGGTTGGCTCTGAGAGCCGACTTGCAGGAACGGTTTTTTGCTGATGCCGATAACAGGGGGCTGCTCATGTCATCGTCGGCGTCGCGTCTTCTGGCTTCGTGCCAGAAAGAGCATCTTGCCCTTGAGGGTATGCTCGGTGAGCTTTACGGCAGGGATGTGCTGCTCTTCAACAGCGGCTATCATGCCAACACCGGGATCATCTCGTCGCTTGCATCGGAGGGCGCTTTTATAGTTGCCGATAAGCTGAGCCATGCGAGCATCATCGACGGGATGGTGCTTTCGCGCGCTCCATTCGTGAGGTTCAGGCATAATGACTATGCTCATCTTGAACGCATCCTCGCCAAGTCGGCAAAAGATTATGAGCGTGTGCTGGTGGTGACGGAATCGGTGTTCAGCATGGACGGTGACCGTGCCGATATCGGCAGGCTTGTTGAGATCAAGCGCCGTTATCCCAACGTGCTGCTGTATGTTGATGAGGCTCACGCGTTCGGAGTGAGTGGCGCGCAGGGGCTCGGATATGCGCGCAGCTATCCTGAGGTGGACGTTATCGTAGGTACTTTCGGTAAGGCGGCGGCGTCGACAGGCGCGTTTGCTGCGGTATCGGGGGAGATCAAGCGATTTTTAGTCAACAAGGCTCGCAGCTTTATATTTTCGACCGCTCTGTCGCCAATGACATCGGCATGGACACGTTTTATGGTTGAGACCCTCATAGGGATGGACCGGGTACGTGCTCACGTGGAGGAACTGTCGCGCAGGCTCAATGCCGGATTGCGCATCGCGTCGGAACCGTCGCACATTCAGCCGCTGATAGTGGGCGATGCGCGTAGAGCCGTGGAGCTGTCCCGTGAATTATATGATGCCGGATATAAGGCTTTGCCTATACGCACGCCCACTGTTCCTGCCGGGACCGAACGCTTGCGTTTCAGCATAAGCGCGTCGATGTCAGTTGATGACATTGACGGTGTGGTAAACTGTTTGGAGAAGGTGATATGAAACAGGCGTTTATAGGTGAATCAGGAGAAAATGACCGGCTCATACTTATATTTGCCGGCTGGGGGGTGGATTGCAATCTGTTCTCTGACCTTCATTTTGCCGGCTATGACGTGATGGCGCTTTGGGGATATGCCGACGATGATTTTGATGAGTCGTTTTTGTCGGGATATTCCGAGATATATCTGTTTGCGTGGTCATTCGGGGTCTATGTGGCGTCGTCGATGATGGATCGCCTTGCTCGGTTTCCGTTGATGTTGCGTGTGGCAATCAACGGAACGGTTACCCCGGTCGATGATCTGACCGGTATCCCCGATGCCATATTCCAAGGCACTCTTGATGGTCTTGACGAGCGTAATCTTGCCAAGTTTTACCGGCGTATGTGCGGCACGCAACAGGATTATAAGTCATTCATGGCAAAAATGCCTCACAGGGAAATTGATGATCTCAGGCTCGAACTGAGGCGCATTTTTGAAATGAGCCGTGGCAGCGAGGTTGATGTATCGTGCTGGGACAGGGCGGTCATTGCCGCTGACGATCGTATATTCCCTCCAGCCAATCTCTCACGTGCCTGGCAATCGTTGCCCAGAGTGAGGGAGATTACCGGAGGCCACCTGCCCGACTTTCACAGGATAATAGAGCAGGAGATAATCGACAAGGAGCTTGTGGCTGCGCGTTTTGCCGGCTGCACGTCAACTTATGACGATGAGGCGGTGGTGCAGCGTGAGATGGCTCACACGTTGTGGGATTTTGCGCGTCGCCTGATTCCGTCCTCTCATGTGGATCTGCTTGAAATCGGTTCGGGCACAGGGATGCTGACTTCGCTTTATGTGAAGGAATTGGACGACGCAGAGATTACGCTGTGGGATCTTGTGCCACGGAATCTGAATATACGGGCGACGGTGGTCGCGGGCGACGGTGAATCGATGATATCTGATGTGGCTGACGAGTCATTGGATGTGATATTGTCGGCCGCGACAGTGCAGTGGTTCAATAATCTTTCCCGATTTATAGGCTTGGCGGCGTCGAAGTTGAGGCGAGGCGGGGTGATGGCTCTGTCGACTTTCGGACCTGAGAATATGCAGGAGATAACCGGGATGACCCGCTTGCCGCTCAGATATTACACGCTTTCGGAGCTGAAAGCGATGGTGCCCGATTCATGTGATGTGGTTATTGCCCGTGAGGAGATGCGGCACATGGAATTTGCCTCGCCCAGGGAGGTGATGATGCACTTGAGCCGCACGGGAGTTAACGGATTGCGCCATGTGTCGATGGGGTATGCCGAAATGTCGGCAAACTATCCGAGGGATAACGGAATGTGCAAGCTTACTTATCAACCGCAATATATAGTGATAAAACGTAAAGACAATGAGTGAAGTGATATTTATTTCAGGCATTGACACTGATGCCGGAAAAACCTACATGACAGGGATGTATGCCCGCCGGCTGATGGAGGGTGGAAAACGGGTGATAACTCAGAAATTTATTCAGACGGGCAACGATGAATTTTCAGAGGATATAGAGGTCCACCGCAAAATAATGGGAACCGGATTGCTACCCGAGGATGTGGAGCATCTTACCGCTCCGATTATATTTTCCTATCCTGCTTCGGCGCAGCTTGCCGCGCGTATCGATGGCAAGACCATTGACACGGGAGTGATTGAAGCCGCCACCGAGGAGCTTGCCCGCCGTTATGACGTGGTGCTTGTGGAGGGTGCAGGAGGATTGATGGTGCCTGTTACCGATGATTATTTCACCATTGATTATGTGAAGGAGCATGACCTGCCGTTGATGCTTGTGACCAATAGTGTGCTTGGCTCAATAAACCACACCATTCTGTCGCTCGAAGCAATAAAATCGCGAGGCATAAAGCTCAAGGGGGTAATCTACAACAGTTATTTCGATAAAGATAAGGTGATTGCGGAAGATACCTCAGGATTTATACAGCGTTATGTGTCGCGCCATTTTCCTGACGCGGAATTTTTGGTATTTTGATTTTCCGAGTGATTACTTTCAAATTGCAATTAAGTTAAAAGATATAAATATAGTTAAATATAGGTTAATTTGATGGCGATTTGGAGGTAGAAATAATAGTTTTTCCTACCTTTACACAATTAGTGGCGTTGAATTTATTAATATAGAGTCAAGCCGTTAATTGAGGAATCTACATTCAAGTAAGTTATGGATTTGAAAATGGTAGCATTATCAATCTCCAAAGAAGAATTATCGGAGTTGCCTACAGTAGTATATCCGGGAGAGATTATCGTGATAAATACAGCCGAGGAAGCAAAGGCTGCATTGGAGGTGATTAGCGGTTATTCGGTAATTGGATTTGATACGGAGACAAAACCTTCGTTCAAGAAGGGATACACTAATAAGGTGGCGCTTATCCAGATTGCCACCGATGATGCGTGCTATCTTTTCCGAATCAATAAGTTCGGACTTATTGACGAGATAATTGATCTTTTTCAAAACACCAATGTGTTGAAAGTGGGCTTGTCATTGAGAGATGACTACATGGTCATGCACAAGTCTCGCGAATTCGGTCATGAGAATTTCATCGACTTGCAGAATTTTGTGAGGAGTTACGGAATCTCTGACAGCAGCTTGCAGAAAATTTATGGCATAGTGTTCAACGGACGTATCTCCAAGGGGCAGCGGCTGTCAAATTGGGAGGCTGAAACACTCAGCCCCTCTCAGCAAATGTATGCGGCGATCGACGCGTGGGCGTGCCTGAAGATTTATCAGTCATTGGTGTCGGAGGAGTTTGACATGGAGAAATCGCCCTATCTCAAAGAGGTGCCGAGCCAGGAATGATTATGAAAAGATCCACTTATCTACCCTTGATTCTGCTTGTTTACCTTGCCATCATGAGTTATGTGGGGCGGGGTGAGTTCTATGCCGGAAACTATGGTTATTATTTTGGCATAATAGGGTGCACGTTGGTGTGCATCGTTCTGCTGCATTTTTTCTTGAAAAAGCAAGGTAAATAATCCCGCCGATGTATTTATTCGGCTTCGGTGGCTGTAGCTTCAACCGGAGTTGTGTTCTCAGCCGGTGCCGGTAGAGCGGCATCCTGAACGGGGGCGTATAGCTCTTTGCGTTTTTTCTTTGACGCCGGGAACGGCAGGGTGTAGCTGAATGAAAGCGCTCCTGTGAACAGAGAGCCTTTTGTTCCGAATCCGGGCACGTACCATGGATCGCCATATTTTGTCTTGGAGGAGTGCAGGGTGTTGTGCACTTTCACCTCCCAGCCGAGGTAGAAGTTGGAGGCGATCATGACTCTCAATCCCACGCCTACTTCAAAATATCCCGTGGTGACGCGTTGTGACGGCACTGACATGGTGAGATTTTCGTCCCAATATCCGGGATACACGCTCACATCAGTTATGTCGAATGAATAATTGGTTATGCCGTATCTCACGCCGAGATAAACCGAATAAGCGGGGTTGGAATTATACAGGAAGTTGTAGTTGGCTCCGATTTTGAAGTATGGGGCAACGCCCGATTTGTAAGTGTAGTTGCCTTTGTCGGGGGTGTGAGATGCGTTTCCAAGCCCGAATTCCACGTATGGCTTTATCCAGTTGTGAATGCTTACTTCTCCCCAAAAGCCGATCAAACCGTAATCCTGCCCGAAGCATCTCATCAACGGATCCCACAGATTGACTCCCACTGAAATTGATTCCCAGCGCGGATATATCAATTTGGGGGCTACAGTGAGAATGGTGTCGGTGTATTCCTTTCCCGATATAGTGTCGACGAGTATGATCTTGCCATCGGTTCCGGTGACTTCCACCACGCTTTCGGGTCGTTGGTTCACGGAATCGGTGGTGACGGCTGCGGGAAGGTCGCTTTTCTTTGCCGGAGTTTTAACCGGGGTTATGCGTCGTTGTGCGGCTACCGTCAGAGATAGGAGTGAAATGATCAATATTATGATGTGGCGTGGCTTCATTCTTCGGGTTGTTTATTGTCGTCTCCTGTAGGTGGTTGGGGTGCTTCGGTGTCCTCGTTTTCATCGTTGCCGTCATCTTCATCCTCATCCTCGGTCGCTGTACGGAAATAAATGCGTATGCGCTCGCGGTCGACATTGGTGATGACGCTGTCAAGGAGTCCTACGGAATCGATGAGGTGCCTGGTGTAGGTGAAGTCGGTTATGACATAACGGTACATGGCTCCGCACTCTTCCGAAGCGAAGTAGGGCAGTGAGGAGTAGGTGAAGGTCAGCGTATCGTTGAAGGCGTCATTGGCAATCGATTCCTGATTGTAGTGGAAGAAGAACGAGGTTTCGGGCTGTTCGGCACGGAACGGCAGATACACCGATGAGGTGTTTCCATTGTTGATTATCAATGAATCGCCGGGAGCGCCGACACCGCCGACAGTCAGTCCCGGCACCGAGATTGAGGCAAAGGTGCCGTAGGAGTAGAATCCGGCAAGCGGAATGGAATTCTGGTTGTTGATGCAGCCTGAAGAATTACACCCCGCAAGGATCACAGCCGATAATACGGCGGTTGATATTAATTTCAATAGGTTTCCCATTTCAAAATTTCGTCAAGAGGCTTGCGTGTTTTTTCGGGGATTGCGTCGCCGTCGGGGTATCCTACGGGAATTATGGCGATGGGTTCCACGCTGTCGGGGAGTTCAAGGGCGCTTTTAATGATTGCCGGGTCGAAATTGCACACCCAGCAGCTGCCCAGTTTCAATGATGCGAGCGCCAGACACAAGTGTTCCACCGCGATAGCCACATCGATGTCTGTGTGGTCTTTTCCGTCAAACGGGCGGTGCCATGCTTCATCGTGGAGTCCGAGCGCCACGATATATACCGGCGCCACATTGAACCACTCGCGGTTATAGCTTTTTTGAATCTTCTCGCGAAGCTCGGGAGAGTCAATCACCAGAAATTTCCATGGCTGGCGGTTGCACGCCGACGGTGCGAGCCTTGTGGCGTCGATAGCGGCTATCAACAGGTCGCGACTCACGGGAGCGTTGGTGAATTTGCGACAGGAGTAACGATGTTCTGAGAGGTTATAAAAGCTGGGATAAGATTCCATATCCGATTATATTTTCTGGGTTGTGATTTCTTCGTTTATCTCATACTCGTTGCGGCGTTCAGAGTTCCTCACTATGAGCTCTCCGATGAAACCAGTGAGAAACAGTTGGGCTCCCAGCAGCATCAATACCAGCGAAAGGTAGAAGTAAGGGGAGTCGGTGACGAGTATATAGGGGTTGCCGTGATACATGTCATATAGCTTGGTGAAGCCCACGACAGCCACGGCGATGAATCCGAGTATGAACATCAGGCTGCCGAGAAGCCCGAAAAAGTGCATGGGTTTTATGCCGAATTTCGACATGAACCACAGTGTGGCAAGGTCAAGATATCCGTTGACGAAACGGTCGAGTCCGAACTTAGTTGTGCCATATTTCCTGGCTTGATGCTGCACCACTTTCTCGCCGATTTTCTTGAATCCTGCATTTTTGGCAAGATACGGGATGTAGCGGTGCATATCGCCGTAGACCTCGATGTGCTTCACCACGATGTTTCTGTATGCCTTTAGCCCGCAGTTGAAGTCATGCAGGTTCTTTATGCCGCTCACTTTGCGCGCGGTGGCGTTGAAGAGTTTGGTGGGAATTGTTTTCGACAGAGGGTCATAGCGTTTGCGTTTCCATCCCGACACGAGGTCATACTTGTCTTCGGTGATCATGCGGTATAGTTCCGGGATTTCATCAGGGCTGTCCTGCAAGTCGGCGTCCATAGTGATTACCACATCACCCTTGGCGCGGCTGAATCCGGTGTTGAGCGCCGGCGACTTACCGTAATTTCGGCGGAAGCTGACCCCCTTCACGTTGGGATTGTTGCGTGACAGTTCTTTAACTATGTCCCAGGAATTGTCGGTTGATCCGTCGTTTATGAAGAGGATTTCATAAGAAAATCCGTTTTGCTCCATGACTCGCCTGATCCAAACTTCAAGTTCAGGCAGTGATTCCGCCTCATTGTATAATGGTACAACGATCGATATGTCCATCGTCAGTCAGTTTATTTGTTTTTTAATTTATATCCACGAGCCCGTGCCAGCAGCGCCATTAGCATCGATAGGAGTGATCCGGTAAAAACAATGAACCACAGCATATCGACAGCTATGTCGATCGGTTTGGGTATGAGGTTTTGGTCGCGTGCGCGTGTGAGAATGTCAATCGCTTCCCGGCTTCGTGAAAACTCAGCCTGGCTGTACAACTCGATCATCGCGTCGATTCTGGAGTTGATGAAATCGGGTTCTATCCAGCGCATATATACTACTGACACCAAAGTGGCGAGCATGCCGCCGAAGAAGAAAATGGCGATCCCTTCCATCCACAATGATGAATAGATAGTGGTGCCGCGGTCCTCGACAAAGGAGCGGCGCAGGAATCCATAGATCATGAACGGCACTCCGAGCATCAGCAGGAATGACACCGGTCCGAGCAAGGGAATGTCAAAAGTATAGGATATGGCGAAGAACAGGGCTGTCAGATACAGTCCGAACGGCACTCCGTAGACCGCTCCGCGCCGGTAAGGTGATGACGTGATGTATTGATTGTTGTCCATGCATTGCAAAGGTAGATAAAATCGATGAGATATAGAAATTTTTGTTTCTATTGATTGATTGCGGGAACATAGACGTATGCGCCGAGATCGGGAGTGTTTCCGCGTGGAGTTCCGTAGAAGTCGGTGGCGGCTGAGGGTATGAATGCCGGGTTGGCGGCGCCGATTGCCGGTGATGTGTCACGCAGACGGTAGTCAAATATGTAATCTTCGCGCACGGTGTAGAACATGGGATCGGCATCCCAGATGCAGTCTATGAAGTTGTCATCATCCGATCCTGCCGGCTTCAGCAGGGAATTGCGGAATGTGACAGGCATCCCTTCGATTTTGTCGGGCTTTATCATGCTCCCCAAGCCGTAGAGTATGGAGTTGTCGACCTCGGCGGTGATCTCTTCTCCGTCGAAGTGGATGAGCGGACCGGTGATGGCGGCGAAGAGATAGTAATTGGAGAAAGTGCAGTTGACAAACCGGTGATTGCCGCCGTGAAGGTATATCACGCCTGCCGGAGCCTCGGCAAATTCACAGCCGAACGCCTCGACCGATGAGTGGCGCGATGAGATGACAGTAGACTTGGTGTTGCGCAGGCGGCAGTTGGTGAGGGTCAGTTCGGCATTGTCCGACGGGATGGAGTCGAGCGTTATACCTGAAGTCGAATTGCGCATGGAGAGATAGGACAGCTTGTTGCCGCGTGAGGTTTCATAAAATCTCACACCGTCCCACTGTCCCGACATCAGCTCATAGGGAATTCCGCCCACCACGTTTCCCGTGCGGTCGCCGGTGAAGTTGACCGGGGCTTCGGATGTGCCGTCGGCAATCAGCGTTCCTCTCACTTTCAATGACGCTTTGTCATGGAAATAAAGCATGGTTCCGGGTTCCAGAGTAAGCGTGGCTCCGGGACCGACCACAAGGCTGTCGGTGATGAGATAGGGGCGTGCCGAGGTGAAACGGGTGTCGGTGGTCAGTGTTTCGCCGTTTATGCGGTTAACATCGCGTCCTGATATGTTGATAACCACGGTCGACGTGACTCCGTTGACTGTGAAATCAAGCGGCGCGTCGATCACCCGTGGCGCGTCGAAGCCGTTCTCGGGGATGGTGGCTTCCACGAGCACATATATTGAGTCCTTGGCTCTGATCTCCACATTGTTGAACTCTTTGCCCGGCACGCCGTCAACATTCACTCTGAAATATCCGCTCGTAGCTTGGTCACGGAACTTGATGGAGCTTATGACGATGCCCTTTGAATTGCGGTTGTAGACTATGAAGTTGCGTGTGGGAGTGCCTTGTGCGGTGAACACGTCGCCTATGCGCAATGTGTCGGTGGAATAATCAGGCTGATGCGATGGAGAAGTGGAAAAATCATCTTCGATACAGCTTGTCAGAAATATGATTGCGGCGGTGATGCCTATGATAAATCGATGCATAAAATAATAGGAGATTAACTACGCTATAAAACGTAATTAATCCCCTGTTTATTGTGGTGGGAGCCGAGTGGCGGCTGTCGTTAGAGCATGATGAAAAGATTGTCGACCATGTTTTTGAGCTCGCTCTTAAGTTTATTGGCGTTTACCGGTTTCGACACATATCCGTTGAAGCCGTTTTCCATGATTCTCTCCTTGTCAGAGGCGAAAGCGTAGGCAGTCACGGCAGTGATGGGCACAGTGCGCGATATTTTTCTGATTTCGCGGGTAGCTTCGTAGCCGTCCATGTTTGGCATATTGATGTCCATTATAATCATGTCGGGCTTGTGCTGTTTGAACAGTTCCACCGCTTCCACGCCGTCCCATGCGTGGATGAGGTTGTAGTCATTTGACAGGATGGTGTCAAACAGCAGGTAGTTGCTTTCGTTGTCTTCGGCAATGAGGAGGGTGAGTTTCTTCTTCTCGATTTTAGCCTTTGCCACCGGTTCGGTCTTGGTTTTATTGTCTTGACCGGTCTTTACCTCCTTGAATGGGATTGTGAACCAGAATGTGGAGCCGAAGCCCAATCCCGGCGACTCTACGCCGATGCGTCCGCCCATCTTCTCGATTATGCTCTGGCTTATCGAGAGCCCCAAGCCTGAACCTTGGGCAAAGTTGTTGAGCTTGGTGAAGCGCTGGAACACGCTCGCCTGTTTCTCGGGCGTGATGCCGATGCCTGTGTCGCGGACGAAGAAGTATATTTCCGGTCCACGTAGCTCGTAGCCGAATGTGATGCTTCCGCGTTCGGTGAACTTGGTGGCGTTTGTGAGCATATTGATGAGCACTTGCGACAGTCGGTTACGCTCGGTTTCCACCACGCATTCGGCGGCACCGAGGGTGTAGTTGAGCATCACTCCCGGCTTCACACGCATTTTCACGGTGTTCTCTATATTCCTTATGAGGTCGTTCAGGTCGGTGGGATGATAGATGAACTCAAGGGTGTTAGCCTCAACTTTGGCAAGGTCGAGGATGTCGCTTATTAATTGCAGAAGGAGTTGATTGTTGTTTTCGATTATGCCCATGAACTGCTCCTTCTTTTCCGGGTCGTCGGTCTGGGCGAGCAAGTTGGAGAATCCCACTATTGCGTTGAGCGGAGTGCGTATCTCGTGGCTCATGTTGGCGAGGAACGCCGATTTCAGGCGGTCGCTTTCGGTGGCGTGTTCCTTGGCTATGATTATGGAGTTTTCCTGTTTCTTGCGTTCGGTGATGATCAGGAGCGAACCTGTGAGGGATGAAGGAACACCCTTTTCATCAAATTGATCGATGGTGGCATTGACCTCTACCCAGTCAATGTGGGTGGCTCCGTCCTTGTTGGTGACATATCGGAACTCCTGTTTCACAAACTTCTTGCGTTTTTCAAGCAGGTCCTGATAGCATTGGCGCACCCCCGGCAGGTCATCGGGATGTATGCGTTGGAAATATTCGTTGGAGTCGATCATGGTCACGCTGCGGTTATTCTCGTCAAATCCTTCGTTGACCAGAAGCTTGCTGGCGCTTTTCGCCTCACAGTATATACGCTGCGCTTTTATATCCCATTGCCAGGGGATTATGTGAGCCACATTAAGAGTCATGGCAAGCTGCTTGCGTGATTCACGCACTTCGGCTTCGGCACGTCTTATCTTCGTGCTGTTGATTCCGAAAGCCTGAATGGTTCCCGGCTCTGTTCCAGGAGTGATGACAATGTCGTAGTATGAGTCATTTTCATCGAAATACAGCGGGAGCGTCACCGGCTTGCCTTCTCTCACCACCTTGCCGATAAGTGAGCGGTGGTTTTTGTCTTCAATTATAGTGTGTCCCGAGTTTATGGGGATGATATTTTCAAATATGTTGTTGGTCTCATGGTATGTGATTTCAGTCACATCGCCATTGGCGTCAAGGCGCACTTTTCCGTCGGCAAATGCTAAGGGCATATTGCGCAGCATGGTCTCACGCGATTTGTAGAGCTTGTTGCGCACTTTTTGAGTGTAGGAGTTGACCAGGATGAAAGTGATGAGAGCCACGATCACGATTATGCCCAGAACGATGAGCCACATATAATCCTGGATTGATGAGCCCGTGTGATTTATGAATATGGTGTCGTCAGGGCAGTCTTTTTCCTTGTAGCCGTCGGCTATGAGCTGCGGATAGTTGATGACATTATGGAAATCGGCGGGAAATTCAGGATAATAGAATGGGTGATTGGCAAGGTTGCCGGTGTTTACCATTGTCTGTATGGCATCGATAAGAGCCTTTTGGGTCTTCTCTTTGTCGGGATAGAATCCGCCTATGACGCCCGAAGTGAGATAAGCCTCGCGGAGCGCGTAGACTGCGTGCTCGGCTTGATTTATGGACTTGAAATCGCCCATCACGAGTGAGGGCCAGCCGTTGACATCGGTTTCGGCATAGAACCAGGATGAAAAGAGGAAACCCATCTTGCGGTTGGAGCTCATCAGATAGTCCACGAGGTGACGTGAATTGGATGATTTGCCCACGAGCCATTCATAGGCTATTCCGGGATAGTGTGACTGGATGTAGGAGCGTATGCTGCGG
Source organism: uncultured Muribaculum sp. (assembly GCA_910589555.1). Taxonomy (GTDB): domain Bacteria; phylum Bacteroidota; class Bacteroidia; order Bacteroidales; family Muribaculaceae; genus Muribaculum. Next base: position 5,463 of record CAJUTE010000006.1, on the reverse strand, counting down.
TTAAGATTGCGGTTTGCCCACAATTCATCGGCGGCAAACACTATCTTCTCCAGATGCGGATTCATGTAGATCATGAGGTCTATGGTTTCGCGAAACATGATGGGCGACTCGATGTAGCTCATGTTGTAGTGGAATTTTTCGCGCATATCCGATAGAGTCGACAGTTCATCGTCAGTGTCGATGCCTTGGGTGCCGGTGTAATAGTAGGCGGGCGAGCCTACTTTGTCGGTGTTTCCTATGAGCAGCATCGGCACAGAGCCCCATTCTTCGGCAATGCGGTCGATGAGGGTGAAGGCGGCGTCGCCGAGCAAAACAATGCCGTCGGGCGTCACATTGCCGAATGAGTTGAGAATGCCGTTGGCAGTGCGTTGATATATCGTATCGTTGGTTATGAACGTGCTGTTCATATTGGTGACAGTGGTGATATATTTGCCTGACCTGGCACCTTCGGTGAGTATCGGCGCGATGAAACTTTGACTCCATGGAGCCATTTCATTCAGGGCATTTATGACAAGGAGCTGCTTTCTTGGCAATTCTCGATGACTGTCTTGCGCTAAAGAGCTGATGGGTGTTAGAAGATAGATTATCAATAGGAGGCACTTCAAGATTGAGCCTCGTTTAAAATATTCCATAATGCTATATGTTTGCAAGTGTTTCTATGGTTTGGTTTAGAAGATAAATCAAAATTACAAAATTCTGATGATATTCCCAAAAATTTTAATGCCCGTGTAAGTTAATGGCATATAAGAAAGGTGTGATTATTGATTATAAGTATCTGATTTATAGGTCGTCTTTTTCAATGACAAAGCCCCGGTTTCCGCAAAAGATGGAAACCGGGGCTTGCTTTATGTAGGTAGGTTAAGGTTTATCAAAATGGTTCGATGCCTCTCACCACCGGATATGCCTGCGCGATAGCCCTGCCGTATTTATAGTGCTGTCCTACGGTGGCGGTGAAGTGAACATTGGCGGCAGCCTCGAAAACCATCACGATATCGCTTCCGCCAAACTGGAAGTAGCTTATCTCTTCGCCTTTGCGGAGCACTCTGCCCTCCTCGGCTGTCATCACCACTGAAGAAACCTGTCCCATGCCCATCGGCAGGATGGCAACAAGTCCGATAGGGCTGTCCATCACAACGAGACCGCGGTTCTGCATGAATTCGTAGCCCGGTTCATCGGGGGCATCAAATTTTGCCACACGCTTGCCGTCGAGCTTATTACGTCCGGTGGCTGGGTCAGGAACGGCTTCTACCTGAAGATATACCACACCCATGATGTCGCGTGATTCAAGGACGCGTCCTGCTACCGGACAATGCTGACGGTGATAATCTGACGGTCCAAGGAACGAGTGCATCCACATGCCTCCGGCAAAACGGTCCTTATAAGGGCTGCCCTCCAGAAGTTCGGAGATCTTCCAATGGATGCCTTTTATTTCGATCGTATCATCGTCTCTTATTTCCCAGGCTCCGTCGAAAGTCGAGTCGGCAGGCGATGTGATCACGCGGCTGTCTTCAATTGCAGCCACGGGGCGTGTGCCCGGTTTACATGAACGTGCGAAGAATTCATTGTAAGATTTCCATCCGCCACGAGGCTCAAGATATTCTGCCATATTAAATTCGGGGGAATTGTAAAATGACTTTACTGATTCGTCGGTGATTGATTCGGGAGAGTCAAGCCATTTGCCGAGTTCTTTGATATACTCCTTCATCCACTTTGAAAGCGGGGAGAGCGGCGAGGCGACGTCGTGAGGTTCGATAGGGTTCTGCAACTCCTTTACCGGCGATTGGTCAAGAATGAAGTAGAATTTGCAGATGTGGTTGAACATCATGCGACCGAATTTATTCTCTACAGGAATCCATCGAAGATTGGCGTCAAGCCAGTTGAAATAATCGTCAAGCGAATTGATGTCGTCCATCTCTTGAACGTCAAATGATTTTGCTTTTTCAAAGGCTTGCTGGAATTTATCGTGCCAGCCGTTTTGGGCTATAAGGTCAATAAGTTCTTGGGTCTTTGGTAAATGAGGTTTGCTCATAGCGGTGAATTTTATGTTAGTTATTTGGTTTTTGTCTATATAAAACATCAGTGCAAACAAAAAGGTTTGCACTGATTCTAACATATTCCCGGGGGGCTGAAAGCCGCCAATAAAAAAGACGGCGTGTCATGGGTTGACACGCCGCTTTTATACGGAAGGATTAAGTTCTATAACGTCTATCTACTTTTTGTTTAATTTGAACACCTGGATTCCGTCTTCGCCGAATGCCACGTAGATTTTGCCATCATGAAGCGCTATGTAGTTGGCTGACTTTTTCGATGCTGCATGATAGTGGGTAACCTCGGTAAGGTCATTCTTGTCGAGAACAAACACGAAGCTTCCCATGGCTGCGTAAACGTAATTTTCGTCGATCGCCATACCGTTGGCGGGAACTTTGCCGTCGGCTCCGGCGTGGAATTCTTTGCCGTCGTTCAAGCGTACGAGTCCGCCTTTGCCGAGGCAGGCATATACGTTTTCACCGTCAATAGCTACTACGTTCTTTCCGTCGACGGGCGAGATGATGCCGGCAGAATAGCTCTGCTTAATGTTGGAGAACATATTGTCGGCAGCGTCATACATATTGACTGTCGATGATGAAGATGTGTTGTCTTGAGTGTCGAGCGAGAGGATGGCAGCTTTGCCGTTGGCGATGGCTATGTGCTTTGATGAGCCTCCGGTGGGCCGGAATGAGCCTTTCACTTTGGTGAAATCAAGATTGAGTGAGCCGTAGCCGCGATAGGTGTTCACGTAATAGTGGTCGCCTTGGCGTATTACGCAGTTGCCGTCGCCGGCGTTTTTGTATCCGGCTTTGATTTCGTTTCCGTCTTTGCCGGTTTCAGTGATTACATCGTCGGTGGTAAGCTCTTTCACTGAGAAATCTTCTCTTACTGTTTCGCTTGCTCCGAAATCAACGGGAAGCGAGCCGATGAAGGCGCCCTTCTTGGCATGGTTTCCGACAGTGATGATATTGCCGTTGTCAACAATCAGGTGGTTGAAGTCATAGTCGGGAGATATCATGTAGGAATTGAGCTTAAGGGCGGTGCCGTTGTCCTCGATCACCTCGATGCAGCCTTTTTGTCCTTGACCGCGAAGGTGGTAGGATGCGTAGGCTTTGTTGCCGTCAAAAGTGATGCAGGTGGCAGAAATCACACCGTGGTCGTGATCGGGATCGAGCGGTTCGATATCGGTGATTTTCTCAATGGTGATTTCCGGTTCAGGAGTGGGCTCGGGTGTGCCTTCGGGATAAGCTCCGTGGCAACCGGCTGCTGGCACGTATGCCACACGGTCGTCGTTGCTCACTTGGAATTCATAATCGTTTACAGCGATCTTCTGTTGAGCGAGATAAGCGTCGGTTATATCCATTGCCACCTCAGGAGCGAAAATCTGCTTGGGCCAAGACAGATTGTTGGTCACGAATTTGCGTGCTGCTACAACGGCGTTGTTGCCATCGACAGTCACGCGGGTGTCGCCATTGGTGATGCTGAGTTCATCAGCATCGATAAGACCGTTATTATCAAGTACTATATATCCGGTGTTCATGGTGATGTTGCCGGCTTTGAAATAGGACGTCTTGATTGTTCCGGTGCTGTGGATGTCGATCTTGTCAGCGATGAATGCGCAAGCGATTGCGGTTCCGTTCAGTCTGACGTCATCGGCTACAATCGATCCTTTGCTGTAGAATTCAGCGTTGGAATTGACACCGAAGCGATTGCATTCAGTGATGTCAACGGCAGAATATACTCTTGCGTTCTCGCCTACAGTTACATTTGCTGCGAGAGTTCCGTAATTGTATACGGTCACTCCGGGTGTAATGGCTACATATTCGCCAAATGACAGTTTGCCTCCGGGCAATACATAGAATGTGTTTTCGTTTGATGAACTCAAATTGGGCACATTCAGTTCTCCGGCAACATAGATAGTCGCGCTATTGAGGTTGAATCCTCCGTCAAATTTATCACCTGTGGCTACATAATAAGTGCCGGCAGCAAGAGTCCCGTAATTATAATTGATCTTGTTGCCCCATTGATCGGTTTCGTTGAGGTTTTTCGCATCGGCAGGAATGGTTGGGCATTCCGGCATTTCAAACGATGCGGTGGCATCGGCACGTGAATCGGTAGTAGTATAGTTGATTATACGTGATGCATCGCTGGCTTTGACAGAATAGGATGCTTTGCTTAGTTCCGGTTGAGGAACATCGATGTCGGTATTTCCGGGGTCGTTGTCTGAACTACAGCCTGTTAGATAAAACAAGCTCATAGAGGTCACGATAACAGCCATGACATTGCGACTTGGTCGCAATTCAAAATACTTCATTTTCATAGATAAAATAACAGCGTTTTAATGAATGTTAGGTTAGGTTTGATAATATGATTAAATGTGATAAAGTAATTTATCCGATAGCAAAGATAGTGAATTTATTGATTTGGAACAAATTTTTAACAAATAAAATCCTTTAAATGAGATAGTTCAAACTCGTTTATGAGGGGACTTATCATCTTTTTGTCACAATCTGTCGTCGACCTCCGGGCGGTTCAGTATTCCCATTATATCAAAGGTTGCGCAAGGGTGTGCCATCAGTGACTTAATGTCATATTTTGAGAATGCCGAATGTGCAACGCAAAAAATGACCGCATCATATTTTTTGCCGGAAATTTCATGCCATTCCGTGCATATCTTTATGGCATGGCTCTTTAAGACAGAAGCTTGATCGACATTAGGGTCAAAAATATCGATGGAAGCGGTGAAATCTGACAGCTCATTGTAGATGTCATAGATTTTTGTGTTGCGGGTGTCATTGCAGTCGGCTTTGAATGAAAATCCCGCCAAGAGTATGCGAGCGTCTTTGACCGGAATATTCTTTGATTTCATGGCTCGCCTTATTCTTGATACGATATGGGTTGCCATGCCTTCGTTGCGTTGACGGGCAGCTTTCATCACAATGGGGTCTATGCCGCATTCGCGAGCTTTGTTTATGAGGTAATATGGGTCTATGCCTATGCAATGCCCCCCTACGAGTCCGGGTGTATAGTGTGCGAAGTTCCATTTTGTAGATGCTGCTTCGATCACTTCATGTGTGTCGATGCCGAGAGCGTCGAATAGTATGGCAGCCTCGTTCATGAGGGCGATGTTCACATCCCGCTGGGTGTTTTCGAGGATTTTTGCCGCCTCTGCCACTTTGATGGATGAAACAGGGCAGGTGCCGGCTTCGAGAACCGAGTTGTAAAGACGGTCCACGAATTCAGCTGTGGCAGGAGTGGAACCCGAGGTGATTTTGCAGATGTTTTCGATGGAGTGTGCCGAGTTGCCGGGATTTACGCGTTCGGGCGAGTATCCCACATAAAAGTCATGGTTGAACTTCATGAGTGACGCTTTTTCTAAAGTATGGGGCATAAAACGAAGCGATTTGTTTGTTGGTCGGGCAAATGATGTTAAAC
>CAJUTE010000005.1 GCA_910589555.1 uncultured Muribaculum sp. | reverse complement strand
GTCACCCGCCATTTCAAGCGACAATTCAAGCAGCCTGTCATTTCTGCTGCAAGAGTAGAACAAAGAGGTTAATAGTAAGGCGATAGTGATGGTGGGTTTCATTATGCTCTGGATGTGTATGCAGCTGATTTATAAATCGAGTTATTTCGTTTATTGCTGTTGTTGGAAGTTGGTTAATGTAAAGAAAATCATGTTGCTGAAGTGTATAATCCCAGCAACACTGTTTAATCCGCCTTGTGTCAGTCAGCCGTTATTTTAATTTGTACGGGAATATGACGGGGTTGGAGTCCTCGGTTATGCCTTTAGCCATATTCTTTATCCACTCCGATTTGGAATGTTCGGCATACATCATGAAGTATTCCGCGGGATAGACGAAAAAAGCCATTGATCCTTTCCCGGATGCCGGAATGTATGTCGGTAATCCTACTAATCCTTTTTCTCTATCATATATCCGGTTCAATTGCTTTATATCCCCTGATTCCTTGTCGACAAGCATATATCCGGATAGGTTAGTTCGGAAAAAGATGTATTTATCACCTACTTGAAAGTCTGACATGGAGTAGACTTGTTGTTTCTCACGGGTCTCATTGAACAATTGTGAGCAGTCATATTCACTCCCTTTTTCAGGGATAAATTCGTGTCCCTGCCAATCAATTTCATAGGCTACATTAGCCGCTGTGTCATTCACAAAATATATTTTGTTGTCGAATTTGCGAGTGAATATTGTTTTCGTCCCGCATTTTGCCAACGAAGGTCCGTTCACTCTGCAATAAGGGGCATAATCCTCAATTGCAGGAAGCTCTTCAATCATATTATCCTCAGAGTCCATGAGTGTAAGCGCATACGCTGCTTTTTTCTTGTTCACATCGGCGGTATTGGCAAGAACGATCCCGTTTGCAGTCGAAGCCACATAATCATAGTAGGTCTTTAAATCGTGCGATTCAAATATCTTTCCGGTTGAATCGGCGTATAAAAGTTTGTGGTGCGACAGAATTAAAAGCCGATTTTTTTTGTTGTCCCACGCGATATCCATTACACGGGTATATTCAAGCGGTCCACCGCCCACTGCGTCTATTACGTGTTTCACCTTTCCGTGCGAGTCGATTGCTATGATTTTATATTTCCCGCTATCAAGAATGTAATAGGTGTCTCCGGTGTTGACCACGCGGCTTATTCTTTTTATTGCAGATTCATCGGTCATTTCGATGGTGAAAGGTTGCTGTGGCTCAAGGAATGTCATTGCGTCAATAGAATCAGTCTGCCCGACATAAGTTAATACAGTCCCTTCAGGAGATGCTGCTTCTTTTGTGCTGCAAGAACAGAGCAAGAGAATGCAAGAGCAGAACAGGATGGCTAATAGCAGGATGATAGTGGATATTGGTCTCATTTTTATTGAATACAACTATATTTAATCTGTATTAATACATTCAAAAATTAATGATTGACAGATTGTAGACAAGAATTTTGCCGTTGCAGTCATCTTCGGGTGGTTCATAACCCAATAACAGTTCATTGGGGCTGTCCCATTGAGGAAAAAATGGATAGCCGTTTGAAGTGGCACTGATTTTGCCTGACATCACTTGCTTTGTTTCCGGATTGACTATGCTATATACACGCTCTTTGTCAATCAAGCTGCTCAACAGTATAAATCCGCCGACAGGAAAACAATGGGTCATGATTATTTTTCCCGGTTCAGGAAGTGTGGTGGTACCATCCTCAAATTCTATTTCAAACAATGGCGACAGTTTTCCGTCAGCATAGGTGAATATCCGGTTTTGTGTGCGTGGCGACACGAGAATTGTATCTCCTATGTGGCTGAATTCAGTTTGGGCAACCACATATTCAGGCAATATTTCAGGACCCTCTATGTATGAATCGATTAAGCCTGAGTTGCCGATTATTTTTAGTTCGTGGTTATCGGTCTTCATGTCGAGATTTCCTATAAGAATATTGCCGTTAATCGCCGTCATGCCCATTGCCATTCCGTCGATTTTCATAGATGAGAGGTAATTGAATTTCGTGTCATATTTTTTTATCGACCGGCTGCCGTTGTCAAGCAGATATAAAGTGTCGCCATCGATTGCGATATCAGAGGCAAACATATACTCTTCAGGACCCGGACCGATGCGGCACATTGAAGCAACATCATTGTCTTTATTAATTGCGTATGATATTACCTGTCCCTGGTCGTCAAGGATATAGAAGCAGGAGTCAGCATAGGCAATGTCTAAAACACTGCCCAACATGATTCCAATAGCGTCAAGGCTATAGGGAGTGCAGCCGATTTTAACCCGCGAGCTATCGATGCTGTCCTTGACAATGTGCGGAATTTCGATTACCGCCACGTCATCACTTTTTTGCTTGTTTTCTTTGCATCCTTGCAACAATGGCATTATCGAAATCAATGCAACGCTTAATTGCTTTACTGTCATGAGCAACACCTTTTGGGTCCGTGACTATGGCTGCTGTCTTCAGTCCCATTGTTATGAATAGGGCAATCTGCACGACATTCACCTGTCGTGTTCCCATTTTTGTCAAATACAGGCATATGGAAAACAAAATATTTTACCGGAGCATCGTCCCCGCTTGTTAAGGCTTCGACATTCGCAAGAACAGATGCGTTTGTGGTTGCCGTTTTCATTTGTGCAAAATTGCCAATCACACCACTGACTGCTGCTACTGCTGCCAATGTGGCAAAAATTGTTTTTGTTTTCATTTTGTGAGATTTTTCGGTAAATAAATTAGTTATTAGTCCACCTCAGTGGTGGATTCTTTGTTTTCTGAAATCAGAATGACCGACGGATAGTCAAAGTCTCTGTAGTAAATGTTTATGCTTCGGTCATATTGTGCTGTGTTTGAATCGCCTTTGACGGTCACTGAAAAAACTAAAGCTGGAGTGAGGATTGATAAACGAGCCGGTGAACCTATAGAAAGAATGGTTGCTCGGAATGAGGTGCATGATTTGCCCGACTGAGACCGCCGTTTGATACAGCCACAGCCCCATCACCGCAATCGCCGCCATGACGTGCAATTTTATTTTTCCTATCTGAAACATCGTCAATTTATGCAACGTGTATCAATAATGTCCTTTGCTGTGATAGTCCTCGTAGAGCTGCGCTCCGCTTGGATGTAACTTTAGCTGCAGTTTTTGCGACGGATATTTGTCATCCTTATATTTCACGGTTATAGTGTAGTTCTGTCTTGGCAATGGCTTGTCGCACCATAACCAGATTGTGGTCAATACACCGGGTTTAAGTCTGTCCATTTTGGGCTCAGCCTTGAGAAAAGAATTGTCGGGCAATATGATAGAATCAATATAAACCGTGTCCGTTTTGGTATCATTCCGGACAGCGATGGAATAGGCATATTTGGCTCCTTTGTCTGAATACTGGTATGCTCCGATATTCAGAGTATCGACAGGAGTTGGATAATGAGTGATAGCATCCATAAGGGTCAATATTCCACTGCTTGAGTTTGAGTTGAAGCCCTGATTAGGGGTGGTTGCGTTATCTTTATCATTTTTATCGGTAACGGTCGGCTCTTCGATTTCCATTTTATCATTCTTGACATTTTTTAGGTGTGTCGTAGCTTGTCCATCCAGAGTCTCTTGTAAATTAAGATATCCAAATTGGATTTCCCCATCAGTGTTTAAGTATAGCCTGTCAGTTCCGGGATGATAGACGAAGGAGTTGATGGAATATGGGAACCTGAGAGTTTTAAGATAATTTCCGTCAAGGTCAAATATCATGATATTCTTATTGGAATTCTTTGTACTTTCGCCGGAATAAGTAGCCAACATCTTGTTTCCGGAAATCAGCAAATCTGAGAAAAATCGTTTTCCTCGTGGAGGATCAGCTTCATAATCCGGTCCATATATATACGAAAGAGGCTTGCCTTCTGTATTGAATATTTTTATCAAATCATGCTTATCATCGACTGAAAACACCACATTTTTCTCTGGAGAGACAGCGATGCGGCATCTTGATTTAGCAATAGCCTTGGTAGAGTCTATGATATCTACTCTACTGTCAGTCAAATTAAGTTTACCTATACGGGATATTAAGCCACGAGTTTCTTTATCAGGTACATATACACTACATATTACTGTTGTGTCATCAATAAAATAAGGTGAGGTAATCGCATTATTTCCATTCTGAAAATCCATTTTGCATTTTTCAAAAGCGTCATAATCCGGATTAGGGATCGCCTCGGGAAGATGAAATCCTACAATTTTCCCCTGATTGGCATTTGCACCATAGAGATTTTGTGTTTTCGGGTCATAAAAAACCGCTCCAAAATTGGCAATCTCTCCCGGTCCGTTGCCAAATTTTCCAAACTGTCCTATCACAGTGTCCCGTTTAATATCGTATGCTGTAAATACAAGCTCCCTCGACATTGCGTCTCGGAACAATAATGTGTCACCGATCACATACAAGGCAGTCACAGCGTGTATTTCAGGCAAGTTATCATCGATTGAAACCACATGGGAGACTTCCGTGAAATTATCACGCTTGCCCTCATGACGCTCTGTCAAGCCTTGGGTTGCCGGCTGGCATGAAGAAATGGTTATGTAGAGCAGAATTGAAAGGATTGGAATATTTCGCAGATTCATTCTAAATTTTTAGATTAAAAAATCAGAGGGCGATCTCTGTTATACGAATGTCTAAAACCACCCTCTGAAAATTGGTTTTCAAATAAAGAGAAATGTCATATTACGTTCAATTTTCAGGTCTATTATCGTAAAGAATCGGTCCTGAATTTGGAACGCAATCTTTCTTGATTTCATATGAGCATCCTTTGTCATACTCAACTTCTCCCCATGCCTCCTTGTCAGAGAGAGCTTCGATGTTAGCACTTGTCACAGAACTTTGCTGTGGCGTGTTTCCCAGTTGGGAATACCCGAAAACGCTGCCTACAATGGCAGCTACCGCAATAGCGGGAACCATGAATTTTTTCATGATAGTTTAGTTTTTTGGTTAATAAATAGAGTTAATTATAAATGCCTGATATTTCAAGCACTATAGGGTATTTGAACTCTTCAAAATAGATATTGACGATGCTTTCAATAGGTTTGCGGTCTGATGACCCTGTCACGCTGACACTTACCGGAATGCCTGACTCAGGCGGAATGCACTCAGAATCTGCCGAGGCGACGGTGCATTCGCAGGAGCTTATTATATCATGGATGTAAATAGTGTCATTGCTGTGATTGAACACCTTGAATTCATGGCTTTTAGTCTCGCCATCGACCAAACCGCTGAAAGCATATCTGTTTTGGTCGACCGAAACGCTTGACTTAATGGATGTGCTGTAGGAAATGTTGCCTGACAGAAGCGAATTGTACAGCTCCGCTATTTTAGCACTGAAAATAGGATTGCCGATTGCGACTACTTTCTTTTCCTTGTCGAGTAGCATGGTCTGCAACATCTTGGATTCAGAGAATTGGTTGGAATCATATATCCGGTTCTCTTTATCGTAATAGACAGGATGATTATAATTGTGCTTGATCAACGTGTGTGCCACCTCATCCTCATCATTGGAATTGACAATGAAAATGACTTTGGCATAAGCATTTTGAATCGAATCAATTGACTCGATGAATTCATCCCACAGCGGCAGTTTCATTTTGCAACCGGTGCAGCCTGCGCTGTCGACGTAGGTGAGGATGGTGAAGTCGGCATCATCAAGATTGATGGTGTCGCCGGTAAGGAAGTCGGTCATCACTGCGGGTAGCTTGATCTCGCGTCCTTGCCATTGGCTCACAATCTCGGCATACCGCTCCTCTTGCTCCGTTTTGCCGGAGCAAGAGAGCAGTAAAAACAGTGGGATTATGTAGAGAAGTGTATATCGCATTACCATCCGTAATATCCGGTGTAGACATAATCTTCCGACAGGAAGCACAGCGTGTAGCAGTCGGAAGAGTTGCTAAGGAAATTCAACAGATCGGCGCTTTCGGTGAATGATGCGATTAGGATTTCCTGATCCGCATCCCACACCTCGTAGGTGGTGATTTCCTGTGCTGCGGTTAGTTCAACGGTGCCTTCTGTGAAATTGAGAGTGCATAAAACCGGTGCACGTAATGACCTGTCTCCACGCGAGGGGATGTCTCTCTTATTGCCGCCACCCTTATTATCGTTTTCCGACAATGGTATGGTGATAGACTCTTCATTTGCAGCATAAATTTCAGCTCCGGCAAGTAGTGACAGAGCAACGAATACATTTGTAATAAATCTGTTCATAGTTGAAAGTTTTTATTCGCAAATGTAAGAAGATATGATTGTTAAATGCAAATATTTTAGTTCGGAAAAAGTTCGGTTTTTTATTTCCGAACTTTTTCCGAACTGCTGCAATCTATATTCAAAACTATTAAAAGTCTGATATACAAGACTAATTATTTATATTTTAAGCGATGGGGAATTATCTGCGATTATAGGGCTTTTATTATTTGGTCAGTGTCTTTTGTCGATGCTTTTTCGCCTAATATTTTTTCACCGAGCGTATTTCTTCGTGAAGAAATAGTAGATTTTGCCTTGTTGAGCAGCCTGCATATATGCGATGGCGCTATTCCAAATTTCACCAGTAACGCGACTTCAAACTCCGAGTCGGAAAGCGTCCCGTTTGTCATCTCCACCAATCGCTGCTTAAAACCTGGTGAAGCTTTATCTACTATCGCTTCAATCCGTTTCAATAAAGATGCGTCAATCGGATGATGATTTTTAATCAATAACGCTAATTCTTGATAAGCATCGGAGTTTAAAATAATTGATGAAATTGGACGGCCTTCGGTTTTCATCAGGAGTGTAGTTGTTTTTTCATCTAAGCCTTGCGGGCGTGTATTGGTATCGTCTCCCGGTTCGGCATATTCAGCATATTTTTTTAATTCATCAATCTTGTCCAAAGCGAGGTTAAGACGCAATCTGTATTTTAGCATTCCCGTCTTATGCTTGTAGAACATAAAGGTGCCCAGTATTGAACAGATTATGATGATTCCTGCAATAATATATATAAGTAATATTTTTGATTCTTCAGCTTTCTTTCGTTTCTTTACGTGAAGTGTGTAGTTATATAGTGAATTTTGCATGAGAGCTTCAGTTGCCTCATGTGTGTTAAGATGATCCTCAACGACACAATGATAGTTTTTGATGTATGGCACGATCGAATCTTCAGGAATGAATTTGATAAGTGCAGGAGAGAACATTTCATTGTAGCCTAATCTGCGGTTATCGGGATTTGGGCTCATGGCTAGTTCATGAGCATAGGCGTAGGCTGTATCGGAAATGCCGGCAGCACGGTATATTTGTGCCGCACAGATTAAAGCAAAATTATAACTCGTGGAATCAACAAGAGTGTGCTGATTCCTTATCATGCACAACGCCGAGTCGATATTATTATACTCAAACATAGTAATTGCTTCATATACATTTATGTTTGCACGGTCACAAGTTTCCAATGAGGCGGCATATTTTCTCGCCTTTTCAAAATTGAGTTTAGCTTCAGAAAGATTTTTCTGATTGAGGTATGTAGCACCAAGGAGTTGATAGTTAGAAGCTAAGGCGAAAGAATCTTTTTTGAATTTCGAGGCTTCAATAGCTCCTTCTATGTAAGGTGCCGCTTGGGTATAGAGTCGCAACTTTTCCAGCAGTCGTCCGGTTTGGCTCATGACGGTTCCTCGGAATGGGCGGTTATCGTCGTTGTCGGGGAGGTGGTCGAGTGCGTCGTGGAAGTAACGCAGGGCGGTGGGATAGTCGCCGAGGTCGCTGTACACTCTGCCACCGTAGTAGAGTGCCTGCGGGGTGAGGCGGGAGTCGGAATGGCTGTCGTAATAGTCTATCACGCTGAGGATAAGGCTGTCGGAGGTGTGGATCACGTAACCCTTGTCGGCAGCCTTGATGGTGAGGAGGTCGCGATGGTGCCGCTCTTCCTCCGACAGGGTCGCCGGGTCGATGCTGTCAAGAAGTGCCGCAGCCTTAGCAGGGTTAACACTCGTGAGCGAATCGATGCGCTCCAAAAGCAATGTGTTGCCGCTTCGTCCACCTGAACAAGCGGCGAGAAGCGACAATAGAAATATAATGGATAGGGTTCTCATTGTGTTATATTCTAAATTTGCTGTTAAGTTTTTTATCGGGTGCTGATGATATTCACTGTCTTATTGCCGCGAGGTCGTGGAGAAATTGAGCTGTCTCGTCCGGCAGACCGGTGTTTTTCAGCCTTATTGAAACGATGAAATTGGCATTGCGAGTATTCGCCAGCCGTCTTATCTCATAGCGGTTGCCACCTGTGTTTTTGAATTGATAGCGGTATTTGTTGCCTTGGAGTTTGAATTTGTCGTCCCATGCATTCATTTCGACAAATGCAGTCTTCTTTTCGATTACGATGGGTCCGTGGTCGAAGCCGCCCTCATCAAGAATAGCTTCAATCTCACGGCGGTTATTCCGGGAGGGGATCGATGAGCCGCTTGCCTTTATCCTGAATTTCGCCGAGAAATCGAAATATTCCTCCAGTCTCTCGACTGGCGCGATGATGTATTTGCCGCGGTCGTTGCGGGTGATGAAATATAGTGAGCCTTTATGGTTGAGATAGTAATCCTTGACCCAATTGTGGATGAGCTCTTCAGGGATGGGCAGGTCATCGGCTGAACTTTGGGCGCACGTGTCGTAGCGCTCTGCCATTGCCGCTATTATGGCTTTGACGTGGTTGTTGTGGGAACATTTGTTCTTTGACGAGAAGATGAATGTGCGCTTGTTGTCGTCGGGCTTGAGCACAAACTGCCCGCACTGCGCTTCGGGCATCTTTGTCTCGATTGAAAATACAGGAGAGCCGTTTTTAGTCACTATGATGTCAGGAGCGGTTGCGTCGTGGCTTCCCAGATTACGAAATTCGCAACCATATTCTTTGCCGAACGCGCTATTAAGGTAGTCGGTGCATTCGAGTTCAAAATTTTCCCAGTTTTTCATGTCGGCGTTAAAGAAAAAGAACATCATTGGGTGACAGTTTTTTTGAAAAAGAAAAGCCGAGAGTATCGCTGAAACAGAATTGCTCCCGCGACACTCTCGATAAATAAGATTGATTGTCAAGGATTATCGTTTCCACCATGTTCCGGCGAGTACATTGTCGCGGGTGTAGTAGGCGGCTTCCGATTCATTGAGCCGGCTGCACCACTTGACTCTGCCGGCGGTTGAGGCGCCGGCTCCGGTGCAGTTGTATTCGGCATAACGGGCGGTCTTCTCATTGTCAGGATTACGCCAGTTTTCCCAGCCCTCGGGGCGGATGTGCTTGCCGAGACGGCAGTTCATGAACACTACGGCGGCATAGGCGCGCCAGGGACGTCCCAGATACACCTTTGTGGCGCCATCGTCGGAGGTGAGGTCACAGTCGTTGAACACATATCCGAATCGGCGGTCCTTGGAGGTTGACGCTGCAGTTATGTAGGAATCGGTCTTGCTGTGGATGCGGCATGACTCAAACCAGCAGGTCGCCGGGCCGAAGATGAAGTCGGTGGTACCGTCGATGTAGCATTCATCGAAGTACACGTGCGACTCCTCATTGCCGGTGAACAGTGTGTCCTGATTGCCGAGAAGACGGCATCGGCGCACTATGATCTGATTACCCTCGGTGTGCAGAGCCACGGCTTGTCCCACGCGTCCGGCGGTGTTCTCGATAGTGAGATTTTCAAGAGTCACGCGGTTGCCGGCTACGAGCACCGTGTGGGTGCGGAACGTGCCCATCTCAGCGATTGAGTCGCCGAAATACACGAGCGGTTTCTTGGCGAAATCATCCCATGTGATGACGGTGTTCTCCTCGCTCTCGCCTGAGATGGTTATGTCGCATTTCCACGACGGGATTATCAGCTTTTCGTGATACACACCTTTTTTCACCTTTATGGTGATGGGCACGGGGGTGTAGTCGCGCACGGCATAAACCGCTTCCTGGATGGTCTTGAAGTCACCGGAACCGTCCTGTGCCACGATGAGTGGAGTTTTGGGTTCGGGGGCGCACCATGCCGATAGCCATGTAGTGACGGCGAGCATGGCGCATAAAATGCGGGCAATGTTGATTTTCATGATTTGGTATGTTGGTTTTAGGGTTATTCGTTTTCCATCAGGAACTTGTCGGCATCAAGGGCGGCACGGCAACCGCTTCCCGCAGCGGCGACTGCTTGCTGATAACGGCTGTCGGCGACATCGCCTGCCGCAAACACTCCGGGCACGTTGGTGGCTTGGGTGTTGTTGAACAATACGATATATCCGCTCTCGTCCAGAGTGAGCTGACCCTTGAAGATGTCGGTGTTCGGCTTATGGCCTATGGCGAGGAAGAAGCCGTCGATGTCAATGTCGAAATGACGTTCTTTGTCAGTGCCGGCATATTCCACAAGATGTGCCCCTTCGAGGAATTCATTTCCAAACAGTCCGGTAGTGTTGGTGTTGAAAAGCACTTCGATGTTCTCCTTGTCCATGACACGTTGACGCATCACGTGGGATGCCCTCAGATAGTCTTTTCTTACGATAAGATATACCTTCTTGGCAAGTGTGCTCAGGTAGTATGCCTCTTCACATGCGGTGTCGCCTCCGCCCACTACGGCTACCACGCGGTTGCGGTAGAAGAAGCCGTCGCAAGTGGCGCAAGCCGACACGCCCATGCCTGAGAAACGCTGTTCATCAGGTAGGCCGAGATACTTTGCCGATGCGCCTGTGGCTACAATCACTGTCGAGGCTTCGATCACATCTCCGTCAAGAGTGGTGCAGCGGAAAGGACGCTTGCTGAAGTCCACTTCACCGATTATTCCCGGACGGCAATCAGCGCCGAATCTCACCGCTTGCTGACGCAGTTCCTCCATGAGCTGGGCACCCATGACTCCGTTGGGGTAGCCCGGGAAATTTTCAACTTCCGATGTCGTGGTCAACTGTCCTCCCGGTTGAAGTCCTTCATAAAGGATAGGGGAGTGGTTGGCGCGTGATGCGTAAATAGCAGCCGTATATCCGGCGGGACCTGAACCTATGATCAGGCATTTTGTCTTTTCTGTATCCATGAGTATATTGAATTTTGGGATTAAATGTTTTCGTGTTATCTGAGGTCGATCACTTCTGCGCCCGGCAGAGATTTCTTATTGAATATAAAAGTTGAGGCGGGCAGAATGTTTCCTTTGGCAATCGATTTGATTACGATATTTATGCGTGACCCTGCCGACATTTCCAGTATCACTTGTGACGGCATGTAGGTCTTGTCATTGAACACTATCTCGGCTTTCTTTATATCAGAGTGGGCCGAGGATTTCGGGGTGAGCATCACTTTGGAGAATCCAGCTGGCGATTTCATTTTCGTGGAGTTGTAGCTTTTTCTGAGTGAGCTTATGATCACAAACGGGTTGATTTCCGTCAGCTCTTCAGGGGTGGGCTCGGTGATGTTCACTTCATTGGATGCCGATGAGTATGACCACTGGGTCTTTCCGTCATACCAGGTTGAGTATTCTTTGGAGGAGATGTGAAATTTGTCGCCCTGGATTGTGATGGTTCCCGTTGTTGTCGAGCCGTCAATATCGGTGGAAAATGTCGCTTTGATGGATTTGCTTCCATTGAATGCGGCGGCTGCGCGGTCAAGTATCGTGCGTGATGCGTCGTCGGCACGCGCCACACCGCCGGCAAGGAGAGTTATTAACAGTAACAGTAATGATATTTTTCGAGTCATAGTTTAAAAAGTTTCCATTAGACGGTCCAGTTGCAGTGAATCGATCAACACGCTGCGCGGTTTGGCTCCTGAGGCAGGTCCCACCACTCCTGCGGCTTCAAGCTGGTCCATGATTTTTCCGGCTCGATTATAGCCTATTGAATAACGTCGCTGAAGCGATGAGGTTGAGGCGGTGCCGCTGGCGATGCAGAATCGTGCCGCCTCCTCAAACAGTGAGTCGCGGTCGCCCGTGCTGCTCACGTTGCCTCCATCGCTACCCTCCGGTTCATATTCCGGAAGCTCGTAGGCGCAGGGGTAGCCCATCTGCTCATTGACGGCACGGCATATTCCTACCACCTCCTCGGTGCTGATGTAGGCACACTGCACGCGTGTTATTTCTCCGGCTATAGAAATCAGCATATCGCCTTTGCCTATAAGCTGATTGGCGCCCGGACGGTCAAGAATAGTGCGGCTGTCCACCATCTGCATCACGCGGAAAGCCATTCGTCCCGGGAAGTTGGCTTTGATCATACCGGTGATGACGTCGGTCGACGGTCGCTGTGTGGCGAGAATCACATGGATGCCTGCCGCACGCGCTTTCTGGGCAAGACGTGCCACCGGGCGTTCCACCTCTTTTCCGGCTACCATGATGAGGTCGGCAAACTCGTCGATGATTACCACGATGTAGGGCATGAAGAAGTGTCCGTTTTCAGGATTCAGCCTGCGTTCGACAAACTTTTTATTGTATTCTTTTATGTCGCGTGATTCCGCTTTGTTGAAAAGTTTGAAGCGGTTCTCCATCTCAACACACACTGAATTGAGCGTGTTCACCACCTTCATCGGGTCACACACTATAGGGTTGTCCTCATCGGGAAGTTTGGCGAGATAGTGTTTCTCAAGCTTTGAATAAAGCGTAAACTCGACAGTCTTTGGGTCGATAAGCACGAACTTCAATTCCGACGGATGCTTTTTGTAGAGCAGCGATGCTATGATCGTGTTCAATCCCACCGATTTTCCCTGTCCGGTGGCTCCGGCAACAAGCAGGTGCGGAACCTTTGCAAGATCGGCTATAAATACATCTTTAGAGATTGTGGAGCCTATTGCCATCGGCAGCGCGTAGCGGCACTCCTGAAATGCCTTGGATGAGATGATCGACCTGATAGGCACCATCTGCGGTTCCTTATTCGGCACTTCGATACCGATGGTGCCTTTTCCCGGGATAGGAGCGATGATACGTATTCCAAGTGCAGCAAGGCTTAACGCTATGTCATCCTCAAGTCTCTTGATCTGGGCTATTCTGATGCCTTCGGCGGGGACTATCTCATAGAGTGTGACTGTGGGACCTACGGTTGCTTCAATCTTGGAGATGGCTATTTTATAGTTGTTGAGTGTCGCCGTGATGCGGTTTTTGTTTTCCTCCATCTCGGTTTCGTCAACGCAGTCCGATCTCACAGCAATGTCGTCAAGCAACTCTATTGAGGGGAAATGATATTTCGGCAGTCCGGCAGTAGGATCGTAAGTTGAGCTTTGGATTTTACGCGCCTGTTCGATTTCATTGATGTTGATCACCATCTCCTCGGCTGCGTCGTCAGTCTCGTCAGTATCCTCGGGATATTCGACAGTCACCTCCGCCTCTTCCGGTTCATCGGTGTCATGTTCGGCGATTGCCGGCAATCTTTCCTCCTGATCTTCTTCCGGCTCCTGAGAATCGGATGAAGCTTCAGCGATTGCCGTGGGATATTCATTTACGGGGCTGTATGGTTCCTCCTCTTCACTCTCCGCAATCTCCGGAACATTGACCGGATCATCGGCAACGATCAGAGCTGAGTCTTGGTGACCGGACTCTGAGATGCTCTCTTCCTCCCGGTCGTCATCAGGAGTTTCATCGTCAGTAGGGGCAAATGCCGTGTTGAGGTCAATGAATTTTGGTGTGCTTGAGGCTGCAACCTCTGTTTGTTCCGAAGCTGTCTCGTCGGCGGCATTATCCTCTTCGCCGGTGACTATTTTGCTCGACTCACGTAGCTGCTCTTCAATCATGCGTTGACGCTCTTCTTTCGCTCTGCGTTCTGCGGCAACCTTTTCGCGGTGGGCTTTCACTCTTTTGCGGTAGGCAAGATACAACAGGCTCAGCTCTCTCAGATATATGGATGCGACAAGCGCTACTAACACGATGTTGACCAGGAATGCTCCTATATGGTCCATGACCGATATCAGGTAGAGGTTTACCTCATGTCCATGGATGCCTCCCCAATACACCCATGATGATACGCCGGTCTCTATAGCCACAAATCCGGCTACCATCGATAGGGCGACAGCATCGATAAGCGACTTGAATGTCAGCGACCAGAAGTGCATTTTTGACTTGTGCAACAGTCTCCATCCAAGCATGAAGAAGTAAAGGATAAGGATGAACACCCCTATGCCGAGCCCGTCGGAGATGATGTTTTGGGATAGATATGCCCCTAAGGCGCCGCCGAGATTGTGGATTTCCGACGGATTTTGCGACATCTCTTCCACGCTTCTGTTTATGGCGTTGCTTTGGTCATCGGCTCCGGCTGTGAAAAATGATATTGATGCCACGAGAAGATAGGTCGCCCAGCACAATATGGTTATACCCGCAAACATTCGTGTGCGTCTGTCTTTCAGAAACGCGATTATGCGGTTGGGCTTTTTAGGCTTGTCAGCCTTGCTGTCTTTTTTTGCCGATTTCCTGACTTGCGGACCTTCGGGTTCTTCGTCGGGGTTGGTGTGATGGTGTTGCGCCCGGCGACGCTCGTATTCGCGGTCAAGAGCATCAGGGTCGAAATTATCAGTCATTATGGTGTTGGTTTCTGTTCTCATTTCAGTGAAATTGGATGAGTTGATGGATATATACAAAGATACAACAACCCGAGCTTAATAGCAAAATCCGAGCTGTTCAAATGTTGAAATTTAAGAAAATCGCGTGTGAAAAACTAATGCTTGTTAAAGTGTCTTAAGGGTGTGTATAGCCGATAGTGGATCGGGTGCGTTAAACACGTAGCTTCCCGCAATCAGCATATCGGCGCCGGCATGGGCCAGTAAGCCTCCGGTGTGTGCGTTTACTCCGCCGTCTACCCCTATGATTGCCTTGCTGCCGGTTTCCTTAAGCATCTTTTTGAGCCGTTCAGTCTTGGATATGGTGCTTGTTATGAATGACTGTCCGCCGAATCCGGGATTGACAGCCATGAGCATTATGAGATCGGCTTCAGTGACTATCTCTTCGATCATGCACAGTGGTGTGCCGGGATTGAGCGCCACTCCCACTTTCATGCCTGCCTGGCGTATTGATTGCATTGCGCGGTGGATGTGGGTGCACGCCTCCACATGGATGGTCATTATAGTCGCTCCGCAATCGCGCACCTGAGGAATGAATTTCACCGGGTCAACAGTCATGAGGTGCACGTCAAGCGGTTTGGTCGCGGCGGCGCTGACGGCTTTGATTGCCGGAAATCCGAATGTTATATTGGGCACGAATACTCCGTCCATGAGGTCGATATGCAGGTAGTCGGCTTCGCTGGTGTTTACGAATCTGACTGCACTTTGCAAGTTTCCGAAGTCGGCGGCTAATAATGATGGCGCGATAAGCATAGCGAAATTTATTGAGAGTTTTGTTGGGTTATTTCTTTTGCGGCACGAATATCCTGTAAAGAATATAGATGAGACACAGTATTCCAATGCCGTATCCGAAGTAGGTGAGATAGTCGTTATACTCCTCTACCTTGGTGTAAAGTTGTGGCAACGGCACTATTGTCGACAGGAAATATCCGAGAACGGCGAGTGCGATGTTCCACACAAGCGCGCCGAGCGACGTGAATATCATGAAACTGAAGATATTCATCCGCGCTATTCCGGCAGGTAGAGATATGAGCTGACGGATCACGGGAATCAATCGTCCGAAGAATGTCGATGCCTCTCCGTGCTCGTCAAAATATTTTTCGGCTTTTTCAACCTTTTCCTCATTGATCATGAACAGATGCCCCACGCGGCTGTTGGCAAACCGGTATACGATAGGGCGGCCCACCCACAGCGCCAGATAGTAATTGATCAATGCTCCTACAAGAGCTCCGGCAGTGGCGGTGAGTGTCACCAGATAGATGTTCATTGATGAGCCCTGCTGCATGGCAAGATATGCTGCCGGAGGCACCACAAGCTCGCTCGGGAAGGGGATGAATGAACTTTCGATAACCATGAAGATGAACACAAACCAATAATTGGCGTTCTCCACAAACCAGTTGAAGAACTCGTGGGCGTCAAATATCTGTAAGGTAATGAGGTCAAGCATTGTCGCTGTTGTATAGTTTATTCAAAATTAGTTATAAATTTTGAAATATCAATTATTTCATAAAAAATTAAACATCACAGTGCTATAAACGCAAAAGTCGCTGCGATTGTTCTTACGTCTCTAAAGCACGCCCACTGAGCGGAATAGCTCGGCATAATATGCCGCTTTTTTCTCCAAAGCCATAGGATAGGCGCGCGAGGTGGAGGGCATACGCCATATTTTGAGTTCCGACTCATGATGCGTGGATGGTGGAGCGGTCACCATCTCGCCCATTTTAGGCAGCGGTGTTCCTGTGATTTCGGCTATCACGCCTGCCGCTTTCTCTCCGGTGGTGGCGATTGTGTGGCACTCAGGCATCTCTTTCAGCAGGTCATAAAGAGGTACCGGTTTAAGGATCTCCAGAAACTTGTCGGATGCGTTTCCTTTCAACCTCCTCACTTCCCTGGCTGTGTCATTGAGGGCGATACGATGCAGAGTCATAAGCTCTCTGATGGATTTTTCATCGAAACTACCGGTTGCAGGGTCATACAACGCCTTCGGATCATTGAGAAACAGCAGCCCCATGATTCTCCAAAAGTCATTGGTGCGGTTAGGATAATAAAAATCCATGCTCCAACGATGATTACCGGGTGGAAATGTGCCCATAATCAGCACTCTGGCGCCTTCCGGGATGAAAGGCTGCCAGGGGTGCTTTTCAATTGGAAGTTCCATCTTGTCCCAGAAGGTTGTCAGCTACCGCATCGGCAAGCGCGATGCAATTATTGTGTGCCGCTTCATCAGGATTCATCTTTGCTTCAACCGATATCACATCAGGTGCGGCAAGTTTTGTCTGCTCAAATGCGGCGTTGATGCGTTTCACTGCCTGACCGCCCCAGGTGAAATTGCCGAATGATGCAACGACGCGGTTCTTGACTTCGCGGTTGGCTATGGCATAAAGAAGAGCCTCTATCGGCGGGAAAAGGGAGTTGGAATAGGTCGGTGCCCCTATGATGAGTCCTTTGTACTTGAATATGTCGCTGAGTATGTATGACAGGTCGGTATTGGCGGCATTGTGTATTCTGATATTCTTAATGCCGCGTTTTGCGAGTTGGCGGGCTATCGTGTCAGCCATCTTTTCGGTGTGTCCATACATTGAGCCATACACTATGGTGACGCCCGTTTCTGCCTCATATTTGCTCAGGCGGTCATAGATTCCTACCACACGCTCGCGGGCTTCATGCCATATCGGGCCGTGGGTGGGGCAGATGTAGTCGATCTTGGTATCGGCGAATTTTGCTATGGCTTTCTGTACAAAAGCTCCGTACTTGCCTACTATATTGGAGTAGTAACGGTACATTTCCGGAATATACATCTCCACGTCGGTGTCCGAATCAAGGATGCCGCCGTTGATTGCGCCAAAGCATCCGAATGCGTCACCTGAGAAGAGCATCTTCCATTCGTTGACATAGGTCATCATGGTCTCCGGCCAGTGTACCATGGGGGTCAACTTGAAGGTCAGTGTCAAGCCTCCGAGGTCGAGGGTGTCATTGTCGGCTACTTTAAGAGTGTTTTCAGTGATGCCATAGTAACCTTTTACCATGTCGAGGGTTTTGGAGTTGCCAACGATTACCATGTCGGGGTAAAGGTTGTGCAATATCTTTATGGCTCCGGAATGATCCGGTTCCATGTGGTTTATGATCAGGTAGTCAGGAGCTGTTTTGCCAATAGCTTCGTGAATATTCTCATTCAATGTGTCGATCTCGCTTAGCTCTACGCCGTCGATAAGCGCGATTTTGTTCTCGCCTTTCACAAGGTAGGAGTTGTAGCTTACGCCAAGCGGAATAGGCCACAAGCTTTCAAATTTATGTGTCACGCGGTCATTGACACCAACATAATAGAATCCGTCAAATATCTTATTCATAGTAATAACTTATTATTTTTAACAGCCTCTTGTTGAACGCTACTCTTTTGTTATGCAATGCCATGTCAAAATATGCTCTTGGCTCATCCGCAAATGTGAGAGGGTCAAGTTTGATTGCTGAAAATAAGGACGCACAATGCGTGCGTCCCTACTGTCAACAATTCATTTATTGTCTTTTTTTGACACAGTCCCCGGTAGGTGGGGTGATTTTATCTGTGTTGATTACTTCGCGGCACGTTCCACACGTTCTACATAAGAACCGTCGCGAGTGTCGATGCGCACTTTGTCGCCGGTTTCGCAGAATAGGGGCACGCGCACCTCAGCTCCGGTTTCAACAGTAGCGGGCTTAAGGGTGTTGGTGGCGGTGTCGCCCTTGATTCCGGGTTCAGTGTAGGTGATTTCAAGAACAACGCTTGTGGGCATTTCGCAAGTGAGGATTGTTTCAGAAGCGGCGTGTACCATAGCCTCGCAAATATCACCTTCTTTCAGGAATTCCACTCCATCGATGCTTTCGCCGGGAAGAGCAACCTGTTCAAATGTTTCAGTGTGCATGAAGTTGTAGCCCATGTCATCTTTGTAAAGATACTGGTAGGGGCGGCGTTCGATGCGCACTTCCTCAACCTTCACACCTGAGTTCCAAGTCTTGTCGATGACGCGGCCGGTCTTTACATTTTTCAGCTTTGTGCGTACGAAAGCCGGACCTTTACCGGGTTTTACATGAAGGAATTCAACGATGAAAAAATAGTTGCCGTCGATGTCGAGGCACATTCCGTTTTTAAAATCTGCAGTTGTTGCCATAAAAGTTATTGTATCTTAATGTAATTCAATGAATCCAAGCCGGACGCCGTTGATTATGACGCTCCGGATTTTTAAAGTGCAAAGATACGATTTTTGGAGGGCATATCTGATAAAAAATGTCGTTTTTTTGATTCCGCCGCTATATTTTTTGCTTTCGACCGTCTACACGACGCTGATTTTGGCGTAAAATTACACCTTCTTAAAGGTAGCCGTTCATCATGGCATACACGCTTAGCCCTGAGGCGCTTTTTATTCCGAGTTTGGCTGAGATGTTTTTGCGGTGGGAGAGGACTGTGTTGAAACTGATGTTCAGGCGCTCGGCTATCTCTTTGTTTATCAATCCTGCTGCCACAAGCCGCAGCACGTCTATTTCGCGTGGCGACAGTTCGGCTGAGGTTTCCGATTTTTTCGGCGAGTGGTCTTTGAGCAGGACGCGGAGCTGTTCGATTATGTCGCTTTCTTCAGCGGTGGTGTCCAGCCTGTTTTTGCCGTTGCCTACTGTGATGGTGCGGTTGCGGCGCGGTATGAAGAAATCCTGGTTCTCACACCAGCAGTCGGCTGATATTATATATAATGTCGACTGGTCGGAATCAGCCGGTTTGAACTCTCCTTTGGGTGATATTATTTCTGCCCGGATATCGAAGAACCGTTCAAGGATATATCTGATTCCCACTGCCCGGGCGGTGTCGTCTAAGGCAATCGTTATGTTCATTGTCAGGACCGTTTTTTGTCAAGAAGTTCACGGTTTATAGGCAATAATATTCGATTGCGTATGCGGTTGTTTTGACGCAAGTCTTTTTCAAGAGCGAAAATAGCGGTTATGACTGCATAGCAAAGATTGAGGTCATAGTCGCCGGTGAGATGCTTTATGAACATATTCCTGAGGTCGCTCAGTTTCTCTTCGATCTGTAATGATGTTTTTTCAAGCTCGTCAAGTTCACTAGTCGGAATTTCAGTCTCTTTTCCCTGTTCAAGAGCTATCACTGCCGGAAACCATTCCTTCAGGTCATGGTTGATCAGGTTAAGGAGTTCATGTTCGAGCCCTTGGTAGAAGCGGTACATGAGGCCCAGATTGTTGTTGGTGTCGCTTCCTGCCCCGAGCAGCAGCTGGAAATGGCGGTGTATGTTGGGGAGTTGGAACTGGCGGTAATATCTGTCGGTTTTGGTGAGATAGTCGATTATTTCACCCGCCTTGAAGCCTCTTAAGGTGTGTTCCGGGAAATATCCTTCATTGATGAAGGTGTTCAGTATGACAAGCAGAAACTCGCAGTCGAGATTCTTGTTCTCACACACGGTTGCGACAGTGTCGTCACCTATTCCGAGCCTTATGCCAAACCGGTTTATGACCGGAATGACAGTAGGCTCGTTGATTATGAGTTCATTCAGAGGAGTTTCGTTGCTTATCAGTGCCATGGTTCAATTTGTTAGCGTCTTGTTAGCGTCGGCGATGTTTTATGGTTATTGTCGCCGATTGGGTTATTATTATATCCATTTCGATATCATGAGGGTCGGCATCGATTTCGTCAACAAGTTGGAAATCGTAGCCCACGCCTATCTTGGTGGCTTTTGTTTTAGCCAGCAGGCGGTCATAATATCCTTTGCCTCTGCCCACTCGGTTGCCGCTGCGGTCATAAGCTACGGCGGGAACTATCACAAGCTCGATATTGTCAATATTTTCAATGTCGTCGCCGGTGGGTTCCTCGATGTGGAAAGCGCCATATTGGAGTTTGCTGCGGTTGTAGGGGAGCACCTCAAGGTTCACGCCGTTCACGCGTGGAAGGAAGAAATGCTTGCGGTCATGCCATTTTTCGATGAACTCCAGTGTGGAGAGTTCGTCGGGAAGTGAGTGATACATGAGAATTTTGTCAGCCATCATGAATGCGGCTGTTTTTTCAAGCAATTCAAATACTGATGCTGCGGCATACCTGCGTTCAGTGTCGGAAAGTAATGCTTTCTGTGCCTTTATGCGGCTTCTGATTTCTTCCTTTTTCATCGGCGTTCAATAGTTGTGTGTGGGGAGATGCTCCGGTGAATCGGGTCAATGGCTCAATGGTGCCGAAGCGTTCCCTGACTGAATTTCTTTAAGAGCCTTTTGCACAGTGATATCCTGCTCGTTGATCACCTTGTAGTAGCTCTCTCTGCCAAGGATGTCACTTGCTATAAGCGCTTTCAGATAATTAACAATCAAGTTGCGCGAAATGTTGATATAGTACCATCGTGCCGGTATGCCGTTGCGTGAGGCGTAGCTCACGAACTGCTGCAGGAGTTCGTCGTCGTCAGGAAGTTTTTTGATAAATGCTTCAAGAGTCTTTGCCGAAGAGAGGGTGTCGCGGTATTTGTCGCTGTATTCGAAGGCAAATTTCTGTAGAAGCCCTGCATTCATGACGTTTATATAGTAGCTCGTGATGCCGATAGTGTCGTTGGGTACAAATACATCGGGCATTATGCCGCCTCCGCCATATACGGGTCTTCCGCCCAAGGTATTGAACTGCATCTCGGGGTTGAACTTTATGCTGTCAGAATTGAAGAACTCTCCTCGCTCGTAGCGGTTGAGGATATCCATGTCATAGTCGCTGCGGTTGCCGGGCTTGTAGTCTTTCTGTATACATCTGCCCGAGGGGGTGTAGTAGCGTGCTATCGTGAGTCTGATCGCGCTGCTGTCGGCAAGAGTCATCTGGCGTTGCACAAGTCCCTTTCCGAATGAGCGGCGTCCCACGATGAGGGCGCGGTCATTGTCTTGCATGGCTCCGGCGAAAATCTCGCTCGCGCTTGCCGAATACTCGTCGAGAAGCACCACCAGATCGGCATTCTGGAATGCCCCTGTGCCGTCGGAATATACGTGGCTTTCATCCATGCTGTCGCGTCCGCGGGTGAACACTATGGGCGATTTGGCGGGAAGGAATTCGTTTGCCATGTATATCGCCATCTCCATGAATCCTCCTCCATTGCCTCGCAAGTCCACAATGTAGCTTTTGGCACCGTCGTTGTGGAGATTGAGCAGTCCTGTGAGGAATTCATCGGAAGTGGTGCGTCCGAATTTATTCACTTTTATATACCCGGTTTCAGGGGTGATCATGTAGGAGGCATCGACCGAGTTGACGGGTATGTCGCCTCGGGTCACTTCAAAAGTAAGTGTCTTTTTGGTGTTTTTGCGCTTCACTCCGAGTTTTACGGAGCTTCCCTTTTCGCCGCGCAGCATTTTCACGATGTCGGTATTGGGTATGTTGTGTCCGGCTACCAGCGAGTCATTGATGGTCATGATGCGGTCACCGGGGAGCAAGCCCACTTTCTCGGATGGTCCGCCGGGAATCACCTCGTTGACGGTGATGGTGTCGGTAAGCATTGTGAATGATATGCCTATTCCGCTGAACGACCCGTCAAGGTCTTCGTTGACAGCCGTAAGATCGGATGCCGGTATATAGGTGGAGTGGGGGTCGAGATTGGACAGAAGGTTGGGAAGGGTGTTTTCTATCAGGGAGTCCACATCCACTTCATCCACATATCCGTTTTTTATGAGGGAGAGGACATCCGATACCTTTTGTTCGGCGGTAGATGAATTATGCTTGTTGAAAAGTACCCCTATCCAGATGCCGGCTGCGATTGAAGCCGCGATAATGAGCGGCAGCCAGGTGACAGGGTTTTTAAAGGTCTTCATAATGGGTGATTAAATATAATATCAGTCAATATCGGGGATATGGACGGTCTCCACTCCGGCACGATTGAGCACGTTGAGTCCGTCGGTGATTCGATACAGGTCATTGAACACTACCCGCTTTATTCCTGCCTGAATGATGAGCTTGCTGCATTCGAGACATGGCGAGGCGGTGATATAAAGGGTTGAACCCTGGCTTGAATTGCCGCTGCGGGCTATTTTGGTGATGGCGTTGGCTTCGGCATGAAGCACGTAGGGCTTGGTCGTGCCGGCTTCATCCTCGCAGATGTTTTCAAAACCGGCTGGCGTGCCGTTGTACCCGTCAGATATGATCATTTGGTCCTTGACGAGCAGTGCTCCTACTTTGCGGCGTTGGCAATATGAATTTTCAGCCCATATCCGAGCCATTCTCAGATATCTCTTATCGAGAACTGATTGTTTTTCGTTGTCTATCATAGATATAATTATACCGCTGCAAATTTACGCATTTTTTTTGCAGCGGCATAAGAAACTGTTCTTAAAAATTAATATTTTTATCAAGCCCTAAGCATTGTAGAGGTAACGCTTGATCGATCTCTTGGGTGTCTTTTGGAATTCGTTGGCGATCAGTTGTATTTTGTCAACTTTTTCGTATGGCGCCACAAGCTTGTTGAGGTCAACCCTTATCTTCTCCATCACCTCTTCAAGGTCACGGTGGGTTATGCCGTCGGAGTCCATTGCCTCATAATCGGGATATACCAGGGCGACAAGTCGGTTGTTGCGTTCCACGACAAGGCTTTCCGACACGTAAGGCATATTGTTGAGCTTAGCCTCGATCTCTTCCGGATATATGTTCTGACCGTTGGACGAGAGTATCATGGTCTTGTAGCGTCCTTTTATGAAGATAGTGCCGTCGGGATTGCGTGTGCCCATGTCGCCGGTGTGCAGCCAGCCGTCGGCATCAAGCACAGCCTCGGTAGCTCCGGTGTTTTTGTAGTAGCCTTTCATCACATTAGTGCCTTTTACGCATATCTCTCCGGGTATCTCTTGCTCGTCGTCGCTGAGTATCTTGGATTGCATCAAGCCGGGCAGCGTCTGTCCCGAGGAGCCCACGATGAATTGCCTCCAGGGGGTGTAGCTGATCAGCGGTCCGCATTCGGTCATGCCGTAACCTACGGTGAACGGGAATTTTATGCGGTGCAGGAAGTCTTCGACCTCGTGGTTGAGCGGCGCGCCTCCTATTATGACCTCTTCAAACTCTCCTCCGAATGCCTCGACAAGTTTTTTGCGGATAAGGCTGTAGAATGCCTTGTCGATGCCGGGAATGGCGAGCACCCATCTCATGCCGCGTCGCGAAATCATGGGCAAGATTTGCTTGCGGTAGATCTTTTCAAGTATCAGCGGCACGCATATCACCAGATTGGGACGCACTTGCGCGAGTGCCTTCATCAGCAGCATCGGTGACGGAAGCTTTCCGAACACAGTCACATGGGTGCCCACGGCAAGAGGGACAAGCATGTCGAATGCGCAGCCGTAAGCATGGGCGAGAGGCAGGAACGAGAGTGCTCTTGAGCCTTGGAAATGAAGCCTTGACTGGATGCCAAACGTCACGTTGCCCCACAGGTTCCGGTAGGTGAGCATAACCCCTTTGGAGAATCCGGTGGTGCCTGACGTGTAGTTTATCACTGCGAGGTCATCGGGGTTCATGTCGGGGTATTCCACGTAGCCCGGTAAAAATTTTCCGGGATAGCGTTTGTTGAATTTGCGCGACAATGCTTTTACGGCTTTCTTTATCCTGTCCTCATTGAGGGGATGCTCGGCAAGTATTTTGCCGTTTGTGAGCGAAATTACGCCGTGCAGGTTGGGAAGATTCTCAAATTCAAAGGTCTCCCATATATTGTTTTCCACGAAAAGCAGCACGCTCTCTGAATGGTTGAGTATGTGCTGCGCGTCGGTGGGGTTGAAGTCCTGGAGGATGGGCACTATTGTTGCTCCGTAGGTTATGGTAGCCATGAATGTGATGATCCATCCCGGGGAGTTTTTGCCTATAAGCGCTATTTTGTCGCCGCGCTTTATTCCGGCAAGTTCAAATGTGAGGTGCATTTTGGCTATTCTGACAGCCAGATCGCAATATGTGAAAGTTTTGTCGCTGCCATATTCGCTCAAAGCGGGGAGAGTCCAGTTGTCGCGAAAACTGGCGGCATAAATTTTGTTTAATGATTCTTCTGTTGACATTCTGAGAAATATTTTCGTAAAGATACGTAAATTTATCTTACATATTCTAATTACAAACATTTAAATGATGATGTTGGTTGAGTTGTGCCTGCGATTATGGTGGTGCAGGGTGGCGCGAATAAATCATCGCGGGCTTGGCGCAGGTGACAAAATTTTGTAACTTTGTGGCTATGATTGACCTTACAGGAGTAGGAACAGCAAAAGCATTGTTCCATACATTCGGTTGTAAATTAAATTTTGCCGAGACATCAACGATTGCCAACATATTCAGCGAACGCGGCATAACTCGCGTCCATGCCGGGGAGACACCTGACATAGTCGTCATCAACACGTGCAGTGTGACAGAGATGGCCGACAAGAAATGCCGGCAGGCTATTCACCGGTTTGCGAAGCTTTATCCCGAGGCTTCGATTGTGGTCACCGGGTGTTACGCACAGTTGAAGAGCGGCGAGATTTCCGCCATGCCGGGGGTGGCTGTGGTTGCCGGTACTGATCGCAAGATGTCGCTCCCTGACTACATTGACGCATGGCTGAAAGAAAAGGAGGGCAAGGCAGTGACTCACGTCACTCCCACGCCGGAGATTGTGAAGTTTGAACCGTCATGTTCGCGAGGTGATCGCACCCGCTATTTCCTTAAAGTGCAGGACGGATGTGATTACTGGTGCACTTATTGCACCATTCCCAAGGCGCGAGGCAGAAGCCGTTCAGGGCATATAGATGATCTTGTTGCACAGGCGCGTGAGGTTGCCGCTGAAGGTGGCAAGGAGATCGTGTTGACCGGAGTGAACATAGGTGATTTCGGAAAGGGGCGAGATGATTCTTTCTTTGACCTTATAAAGGCTTTGGACGAGGTTGACGGAATAGAGCGTTACCGCATTTCCTCGATAGAGCCTAATTTGCTCACCGATGAGATTATCGATTGGGTGGCGTCGTCGCGTCGCTTCATGCCGCATTTCCATGTGCCGTTGCAAGCCGGCAGCGATGAGGTGCTGAAACTGATGCGCCGCCGTTATGACACGGCGCTGTTCCGTCATAAAATGGAGCGTATAAAGCAGGTGATGCCTCATGCCTTTATCGGGGTTGACCTGATAGTGGGGGCAAGGGGTGAGACACCTGAGCTGTTTGAGAAGTCGCGTGAGTTTGTTGAGTCGCTCGACATCTCCAGGCTTCATGTGTTTCCTTATTCCGAGCGTCCAGGCACGAAGGCTCTTGACATAGATTATGTGGTGTCGCAGGAGGAGAAGCATCGCAGGGCGAATGTGATGCTCCGGCTGTCGGAGAAAAAATTGGAACAGTTTGCCCGCAGTTTTTCGGGAAAAATAAGAAAGGTGTTGCTTGAACATCCGCGCGACCTTAGCGGTTTAGCTATGGATGGCGATTGCGAGCAGCAGGAGGGCGGTATGTATGGGTTTACCGATAATTATCTTAAGGTCAAGATAAAGCCGGCTCCGGAACTGTCAAATAAAATCATTGATGTGTCGCTTGGAGAAGTGCTTGACAGCGGCGCATTGATAAAAGGAGAAGTTATATTATGAGCGATAAAAAAGGAGATTGGAAATATGCCCCGCTCGGGTGGCTGCTTGCGGGTATAGCGCGGTTGCCTTTCCGTGGACTGTATATGTTGAGCGATGTGCTTTATGTGCTGGTCTATCACGTGGTGAGATACCGGCGCAAGGTGGTGATGAAAAATCTCACAAATTCATTTCCCGAAAAATCAGAAAAGGAGTTGCGTGACATCATGCGGAAGTTTTACCGCAATTTCACCGATTATTTTTTTGAGACCATAAAGCTCGGACATATATCTGACGAGGAGATTGAGAAGAGAATGGAGTTCGTGGGGCTTGAGCAGTTTGACGATTGTATCGAGCGTGGCGAGTCCATAGGCATATATTTCTCTCATTGCGGCAACTGGGAGTGGGCGCCGTCGATGACATTGTGGATGAAGCACCCCATAGGTGAGAAAGTGCAGTTCTGCCAGGTCTACAGGCATCTTGACAATAAGTGGTTCAATGACTATTTCTTGAAGCTCAGAAGCCGCTTCGGTTCCGTGTCGTTTGAGAAGCGCACCGTTTTCCGCGATCTTTTCCGGTTGAAACGGTCAGGAGTAGTGACAACCACCGGATTTATGAGCGACCAGAAGCCGAGCCATAATGACACGGTCCATGTGGTTAAATTCCTCAATCAGCCCACGGCGATGATCACCGGCACCGAGACCATAATACGCAAGTTGGGGTTGAAAGCCTACTATTGGGATATTGAGAAGACGGGGCGCGGATATTATCGCCTGACTGTCAGGCTGATTTCTGCCGATCCCGCATCCGAGCCGGAATTTGCCATCACCGATGCTTATGCACGGATGCTTGAAACCACCATACGGCGCAATCCGTCGATATGGCTGTGGACCCATAAACGCTGGAAACATAAAGTAAACTATTCTGATAATGAACAACCACGCAAGTAAGGCGGTAGCCGTAATCATACTTAACTGGAACGGGGAGGCGATGTTGCGTCGTTTCCTTCCGTCCATAGTGAAGCACACACCCGAATGGATGGCTGATGTGGTGGTGGCTGACAATGGCAGCACCGACGGTTCGTTGAAATTGCTGCGTGAGCAGTTCCCTTCGGTTATTGTAGTGGAGCTTGGCAAGAATTTCGGCTTTGCCGAGGGGTATAATCGCGCTATCAAGGCGGTGGATAATCCTTATGTAGTGCTTCTCAACAGTGATGTGGCTGTCAGTGACGACTGGCTTTCGCCGATGTTCAATTACATGAACGAACATCCCGAGTGTGGAGCGTGTCAGCCTAAAATCCGCTCGTTGAAAAACCCTGATATGTTTGAATACGCCGGAGCTTGTGGCGGTTTTCTTGACAAAAACGGGTTCCCTTATTGCCGAGGCAGGGTGTTTGACACCGTTGAGGAGGATCTTGGGCAATATGATGAGATGATGCCTGTGTTCTGGGCGTCGGGAGCCGCGCTGATGGTGCGCCGCGACGTATATTTGCAGCTTGGCGGGCTTGATGCCGAGTTCTTCGCCCACATGGAGGAGATTGACCTGTGCTGGAGGATAAAGCTCGCCGGCTATGAGGTAATGGCTATTCCGGGTGGCAAGGTGTATCACATGGGTGGCGGGACGCTGTCATCGTCAGACTCTCGCAAGACATATCTCAATTATCGCAACAATCTGCTGTTGCTGCACAAGAATCTGCCTGACTCGTGCCGTCGACGCCGATTGTTTATCCGCCGATTGTATGACACAGTGGCGTGGGCTAAATTCATGCTGACGTTTGACTTCAAAAATGCATGGGCAGTGCTTCGCGCTCACAGGGATTTCCGCAGTATGAGGGTGAAGTACCGTCATCACCCTGACGTAAACATTTTGCCCGGCAGCCCCAATGCCGTGACAGGATATTTTCTGAAACGCCGACGCACGTTTGACCGCCTTGTATAGCTTTCGTTGAAACTTTTTCAGCATTGGGAATGTTTAAGTTAAAGGAGGGGTTTTCCATGAAAACTGCCTGAATTACACAACTTAAACTATGCCTCAGTGGAAACTGTGGTCCGAATGCGATATGGAACAATTTATTTTATCATTGGATCAGGGCACAAGCAGTTCTCGTGCCATTGTTTTCGACCATGCCGGTAACATCCGCTCGGTTGCTCAGAGAGAGTTTGAACAGATATTCCCGAAATCGGGATGGGTTGAGCATGACCCGCACCAGATATGGGCTTCTCAGGCTTCGGTGATAGCCGAGGCGATAAGTAAGATTGATATCAACGGAAAAAATATAACCGCCATAGGTATCACAAATCAGCGTGAGACTACAATCGTGTGGGACGTGGACAGTGATGAGCCGGTGTATAATGCCATCGTTTGGCAGGATCGCCGCACAGCCGATTACTGCGACCGGCTCAGAGAGGAGGGCGATGATGAGCTTATCAGGTCGAAAACCGGATTGATGATCGACGCTTATTTCAGTGCCACCAAGATAAAATGGATTCTGGATAATGTGCCCGGGGCGAGAAAGAGGGCTGAAGCCGGAAAATTGCGTTTCGGCACGGTCGACACTTGGCTCGTGTGGCGATTGACGCGTGGAGAGGTTCATGTGACTGACGTGACAAACGCGTCAAGGACCATGCTGTTCAATATTCACACACTGGAATGGGACAAGGATTTGTTGAAGCTGTTTGACATCCCTGAATCGATGATGCCGCAGGTTAAGTCGTCAAGCGAGGTCTATGGATATACAACTACTACTATTTTTGCACACAAAGTGCCTATCGCCGGTATTGCCGGCGACCAGCAGGCTGCGCTTTTCGGGCAGATGTGTGTTGAGCCGGGTGCGGTGAAAAACACTTACGGCACCGGATGCTTCCTGCTTATGAACAGCGGCAACCGTCCCATAGAGTCGGTCAACAAACTGTTGACCACAATCGCATGGAAGATAGGCGATGAGAAGGTAACGTATGCTCTTGAAGGGTCCATTTTTGTTGCCGGGTCAGTGGTGCAATGGTTGCGTGACGGGCTAAAGTGCATTCATGACTCGTCGGAGGTGGAGGCGCTTGCCGCTTCTGTGCCTGACACCGGCGGTGTGTATTTCGTTCCGGCATTGACAGGGCTCGGGGCACCGTATTGGGACCAATATGCTCGTGGCGCCATCTCAGGCATAAGCCGAGGCACTACCTCCGCCCATATAGTGCGTGCGGCTCTTGAGGGCATCGCATTCCAGACTTATGATATTGTGAGGGCTATGGAGCGTGATTCAGGGCTCCCGATAGCCAATCTTAAAGTCGACGGTGGGGCATCGCGCAATAATCTGCTGATGCAATTCCAAAGCGATATTCTTGACACTGAGGTGCTTCGCCCGAAAATTACGGAGACCACAGCTCTCGGTGCGGCTTATCTTGCCGGTCTTGCCACCGGTTTCTGGGCAGGAATAGATGAGATAAAATCACAATGGCAGGTCGACAAGGCATTTTTCCCGTCGGAACCTGAGGCTGAGGTGGCACGCAAGATCGACGGGTGGCACGATGCTGTAAGGCGTGTGCTGTCGGCATATCCGGAAAAGGTATAATCTAAAAAAACAAATGGAGTCATGCAGGAAACGTCGCTATTTGTTCAGTGTGTGTTTGAGTTCCTCGGAACTATGGTGCTCATTATTCTGGGCTGCGGGGTGGTGGCTTGTGTGTCACTCCGTAAGTCGAAAGGCGAGGGTGCCGGATGGATTGTGGTGACTCTTGCGTGGGGGCTTGCCGTGATGTGCGGAGTGCTCATAGCCGGACCCTATTCCGGAGCTCACTTGAATCCTGCGGTCACTCTCGGGTTGGCGGCTGTGGGGAAGTTTCCATGGTCGTCGGTGATGCCGTTCATTGTGGCGCAGATTCTCGGCGCTGTCATCGGTGGAATGCTTGTGTATGTCTTCTACAAAGATCATTTTGATGCGACTGAAGATGCCGGGACCAAGCTCGGCGTGTTTGCCACCGGACCGGCAATACGCAATCATCGCCGCAATCTTATAAGCGAGGTTATCGGCACGTTCATTCTGGTGATTGTGATCCTCTTCATCGGTGATGAGGGCAATTCGTCGCAGGTGGGGCTGGGCAGCATCGGAGCATTGCCGGTGGCGTTGCTTGTGGTGGTGATAGGAATGTCGCTCGGCGGAACTACCGGTTATGCCATTAATCCCGCTCGTGATCTTGGTCCGCGAATAGCCCATGCCATTCTGCCTATAAAGGGTAAAGGCTCGAGTGACTGGGGCTATAGCTGGGTTCCTATCGCCGGACCTGTGATTGGAGGATTCCTCGCGGCGCTTATTTATATTTTAGTGAAGTCGCTATGATCCATCCTTAATTTTCAATCCGTTCCGCCTCTTTTATTTCTGTTTGAGGAGGTTGAGGCGTGCACCCCAATCTTTCATCACGGCATTGCGCCATTTCAGAACGGTCTGTCCACCTTGATGTTTTTTGTAAAATAGGGTAGGATCATCTTTGTCGGTGTACCAATTGCTGCCAACTTTGTAGTCGGTGCTATGTTCACGTCCCTGCCATCTGTTTTCAACGGTTATGGCTGCTTCATACTGGGGGAAGCCGGGAATGTGGGATGTGATTTTGTAAGGGAGCGTGCCGGTGTAATAGGTGGAATGGCGCAGCACGTAGTCCCCGTCACCAAGATAATATCCATCCCATACTTGGTTGCGTATTTCCATCTTGAAGCATACCGAGTCGGGAGCGATATCATTCTTTATCGGTCCGTTGACGTGCAACTCTATGATGGAGAATATAGGCACCGTGTCTTCGGCGGTGGTAGGGCGATGAAACACCGGGCGCGGGCTTCGTGTGACCGGCATGAAGCTTCCTCCCCATGATTCGCCTTGCGGATCATCAGGGTCGCCGTCCATGAGATAAAGCAGAGCGGGAGTGTCGCCCATCTTTGGGATGCCCTTGTAGTAAGTTATGAAATCATTGCCGATATTGCCGGCGCCTTTGAGGTAAGTGTCATAGAATCCGGCATTGAATTCTTCGTTGTTCTTATTTTCGGCTATGAAACCGCGATAGGCGGCATTTGCTTCAATCATGTATAGATCAGGGAAGTTTTCCACGATGTAGGCATAGCTGTTTGTGCTCCATTTCTTGTTGGGTCCGCCTATCCAGTAAACGCGTATATTATCGGCTATGTCTGGTGCGTCATGAAGCGCTTGGGCTACATCTTCAAGTCCGCCCCACACAGATATCCACAGAGGACGTTCGCTTTTTCGGCGGGCGCATTCCACAATCCATGCCGATCCTTCGGTGGGAGTGGCATATCCGCAATATGGCGCCGCACCTTTGCGTCCCTGTTTTGTGATCGCTCTGAGAGAATCGGGCGACATGAGCCCTGCTATTTGCTTATTGAGCACAGGGAAGTCTTTTTCAAACAGGTCGATCATGCGCAGTATCTCCTCTTTGTTGCCTGAGCCGTATGATGGCGAGGACACAAGCCCTTCAAGATCGAAGCAGTCAGTGTACATGAGCAGATGAGCCATCGATTGATTGTCGTCGGGATCGGTGCCCCCTATGTCGGTGCTGATGAGCACTCGTTGCTTATTATTGATGTCAGAGCCTTTTTTCAATGGCGCCGCATGACATATTGAATATGACAACCCTAATGATAGTACTATGGCAAAACGTATATTTTTTGCCAAGTATTGGCGTAAACGTGAAAATTTTTTGTGGTTCCTGACTGTTTCCATTGGTGATTTAATGAAATTTTTGCAAATTTACATCGAAAAATGAGTCAAAACCATACGTAATCCATGGAAAACTTAGCAAAATCCGAGATTGCAAAAACTTTTGAAGAGAGAAGGGCGCAGTTCACGCCTTACGGATTCACGTGCGAGATATGGACGCCTAAGATTATGGGCAAGTTTGACCGCCATAATGAGGTGGAGATTAATTTTGTTCCGTCGGGCACGCTCACTTATCTGATCCATGACCGCACGATTACTATTCCCGGAGGCAGGGTGGCTATGTTCTGGGGATTGTATCCGCATCGCATAATCAACGTGGAGGATATAGACTATTACTACGTGATAACAGTGCCGCTCGGCATCTTCTTGAAATGGCATCTTTCATCGGCATTTATTGATAAAGTCATGAAAGGGGAGGTGATTGTCGACAGAGAGCCTTATGAGCTTGACAGCATTCTGTTCAGGCAATGGCACGATGATTGCGAGCGAAACAAGGATTTGGAGGATATTGTGAGAAGCGAGGTCCACTGTCGGGTGAGAAGGCTTGAGAAATCAGGGTCCAATCCGGCGACAATGCCCATTTCCTCCTACGAAAGCAGTATGTATGACCACATCGAGCGTATGGCTATGTTCATCTCAGCCAACTATGACAAGAATATGAGTGTGATCAAGGTGGCTGATCACGTGGGGTTGCATCCCGATTATGCCAGCAGCATTTTCAAGCGCGTGTTCGGTCACACCATCAGTGAGCACATAGCTATTGAACGCATCGCCAAAGCGCAACGCAGGCTGCTTTTCTCCTCCGACAGCATCTCGGCAATAGCCTACGAAGTGGGCTATGAATCATTGAGCAGCTTCAACCGTGCGTTTAAAAAACTGACAGGCATCCCTCCGCGTGCCTACCGCACCCAAATAAGCACCTCCCGTTGACAATTTACATCATTATTGACAACGGGAGGTGTGTAGACGGTTTATGGGTTATTTCATATACACTTTTAAATTGTGGTTACCAATGGAAAGTATATATACAGGGTTGTTGCATAGATTGAATATAATATCTTCGCCGATGCTTTGCTTTTGAGCGATGAGAGTACCTGATAGGTTATATACTGTCGCGGTTATTCCGACAGGCAGATTCCGGACAATTAATGAACCATTTTCAACAAGGATTTTTATTTCATCAAGGGATATCGATGTGATGCCTGTCACCTCTTTTTCGACAATTATCAGGCATTCGTCATTGTAGATGTTTCCGTCTTGCAAAGCTGTGGTTGTAATCATTGTTTGTCCCGCAGCAAGGGCTTCGATATATCCATTGCTATCGACAGTCGCAACTTCCTCATTGGATGACTGCCATTGCAGTTCATAGTCTGTGGCATCAACAGGATCTATGTATGCGGTCAATTGAGTGGTTTGTTTTTCCATTAAAGTTACAGAATATCGGTCGAGTGAAATTGAAGCAATTCGACGTATCACATTAACATTGATTGACGCTGACACACCTGATTCATCGGTAGCATGGCATGAGATAACAGCCGTACCGGTGCCGTTAATGCGTAGGCTATTATCGTCTGCATTAACTTCAGCAACTGAAGAATCGCTTGTGGTCCAAGTTATGTCCTTGATGCTTGCATTTTCAGGATAAATCACCGGAGTGAATTGATATTGCTCGGTTGTGCCGATTACAATGCTTTCCGGAATTTCGATGTGTTCCACATATATTGGTTCTACAACAATCAAGAGGGATTCCATTAATCCATTTGCTGACTCTGCATATACGTATGCTTCCCCGGGGTATAAGGCTGTTATCAATCCATTTTGGTCAATCGTGATAACTGATTCGTCAGACACGCTCCATCTGATTGTCTTGTCGGAGGTATTTTCCGGCAGCACTGTAGCGCTGATGATTGCTGATTCGCCACATTTGAGAGTGGTATTTTCAAGAGAGAGCATGATTTTTTCAGCAACTACTTCTCCCGGGAGATCATCGATAATATTTGTAAAGTTTTTCCATACTTCGGCATTGCGGTATCTGTCGATTGTTCCTGCCGGTACGTGTAGGACGCAATTGGAATAGTCGATAAATCCATTAAATATGTATTCACTAATGACGATTGGTTTAAAAGAGTATAATTTAATTTCTTCCAAATTGCCATAATAAGAGTCGCCTGATGGGTGTCGAAGAGCGTTGAAACAGTAATTTTCAATTGTTGTCACGCTGCTTGGGATAGATATGGAGTGTAAAGTTCCATTGCCGAAACTCTCAGACCCAAAATGTGAGATGCCATCACCTGCCTCAATGTCACCAAGCGAGAAGCAAGCGTAAAATGCGTTATTTTCTATTTTTGTGACCGGCAACTTCATAACGAATGAAGGGATGGAATAATCGCCGGCGTACATTTTATACCCTCTCACTACTTTCAATTCAGTTTTCTCTGAATTGGCGTATTGATAATATATGCCATCTATGTAAAGCAGTTCATCCTGATTCGATATTACGTTAAACCGTTTTTCAACAGTGCATCCCTTGATGCTTGCTTCGATGATATGTGGACCCTCTTCGGTGAACTTGACAAAAGTTTTTTCATTCTCGGTGAATATTTCAGCATTAATGAAACCGCCGTAAGGGCATAATGATCGATATGCAGGAAGTTGATCGGTATTGCTTAGTGCGGTCAGTTCTATGATATCTCCGGGAGCACACTCAAATTCTTGATTCCACGTGATTGTCGGGATTGGTGACACTTTTACTTCGCATTCAGCGCTTAGTTCGCTGCCATCAACGGTGGTCGCTGAAATTACGGTTACACCTTCTCCGATAGTAGAAACCAGACCATTGTCAGAAACGGTTGCCACAAGCTCATTGCTTGATGACCATGAAACCATGGTATTGGTAGTGCCGGATGGAAATACATAGGCTGACAATTGTATTTCGTCTCCGATTTTCAACTCAGCAGAAGTCTGATTGAGTAATATGGAAGTCGCAAGTGTGGGGATTACAGAGAGTGTGATTTCGCTTCTTTGTCCGCCGGAGGCAGTAGCGGTAATCGTGACAGAACCTATTCCAACTGCCGTCACTACGCCATCCTCCACAACTGCAATTTCAGGATCAGAAGATACCCATGAAACTGTCTTGTCGGTGGCATCTTCGGGCATTATTTGGGCTGTCAGCCTGATTATTTCGCCGGCTTTGAATGATGTTGTTGCCGGTTGCTCTATTGTAATGTCGGTGGTTGGAGTCGGGACTACATGGACAATAATACTTTGAGATACACCTGACCCATCCAATGCTTGTACTGAGATGACGGCATCTCCGAGTGAATTGGCGCAGATTACGCCATCTTCTGCGATGGATGCTGTCTGAGGATTTTGGCTATTCCATTCAATAGCCTTGTTTGTGGCGTCATCAGGTATAATCGTTGCGGTCACGGTGGCTGTTTCGCCAACTTTAAGCGTTATCTCTGATTTGTCTACCGAAATTTCCGACACGAGGGTTGGAGTCACAGTGACATAGACTTTATCAGTTTGCCCTGCCGAGTTGGTTGCGGTTATCTCGCAATTTTCTACAGGTGCAATTGCAGTAACGAGTCCATCGGAGCTGACTGTTACATTCTCGCTGGAAGATTGCCAAGAGACCGATTTGTCGGTAGCGGTTTCTGGCAATACTGATGCGTTGAGCTGCACTTTTTCTCCGATTTTTAATGAGAACGGACCATTCGGCGTGATTGAGATGCTTTCAGCGGATGTTTCTTCGACTTTAATATGGCATATAGCTGACATATTGGAGCCATCCTTTGCGGTAGCGGTGATGTCGCATTCACCGAGTTGCAGGGCTGTGATTGTTCCATTGTCCGATACTGTGGCTATTGATGTGTCGGATGATGTCCATTCTATATTTTTATCAGTAGTGCTTTCTGGGGTGATTTCAGCCGATAATTGTATCGTGCCGTTGACTTTAATAACAGCCGAAGTACGGTTGAGGGTGATGCCTGTTGCAAATGTTTGTTCAACAATTATATCGATGTATGCCGATTTGCCTTCGGCGGTGGCTGTTATTGTCGCACTTCCTGTGGAGTGTGCCGTGACAATGCCGTTTTGGTCAACCGTGGCGACTGATTCGTCGCTTGATGACCATGTCGCAGTCCGCGTGGTGGAGTTCTCAGGATGTATCTTTACAATGAGCTGTACCGACTGAGTGGCTTGAAGAGTAGTAGACCCTGTAGGTTCAATCATGAGTGATTCTACAGGAGTCGGGGATACATGAATCCGGATGGCTTGAATACAGTCGCTTCCGTCGGTGGCTCGTGCGTTAATGTCAGTAGCTCCAACGCCGACGCCTGTTACTATTCCGTTTTGGTCTACCGTAGCGATTGATTCATCATTGGAATCCCAGGACAGTGTTTTGTTGGTCGCGTTCTCAGGGAAAACAGCGGCGTTAATCGTGGTAGTTTCTCCCACTTTTATTGATTTCTGTTCGGCGGTCAATTCAATACTCTCCACTTGTGCGGGACTGACGGTGATAGTTTCATAGGCAGATATGCCGTTGGATGTTTTTGCTTCAATCCATGTTTCCCCTACACCAACAGCTTCGAGCAACGCTATCTCAAAACCCAAAAATTCAACATCAACAGTTTCGTCCTTATATATTTTTAATATATTCTCATCGTGAGAAATCCAAGTCAAGGTCTTGTCGGTAGCTGTCGAAGGTTTTATGCTTGAAAACACTTTGTCTATTTGTCCTACCTTAAGTGATTTTGTCACACAAGATATGCTGATTGACTTAGCCGGAACCTCCGGCACAGTCACGATGCAATCCGCAGTCAGGTTGGAACCATCGGTTGATGTGGCTGTGATGGTTGCAGTGCCGACAGCGTGGGCTTTGACTTTGCCGGTGTCATCGACTGATGCGATTGAATCTGCAGAGCTGCTCCATTTGACTTTTTTGTTGGTGGCATCCTCAGGAAGCACTTTCGCAGTTAACTGTGCGGTGCTTTTTACTTCTAATTCAAGTGAACTTTTATTTAATGTTATTGATTTGGTAAATACCGGAGTAACTGTCACGATACATTTTGCCGACACATTGTCGCAAGTCACTGTAATTTCAGCTGTTCCGATACCCGGAGTCTCGATTTTTGCCAGCCAGTCGTTGTGGTTATAATCTAATTCTGAGATTCTATTAAAATCTGCGATTTTTACTATTTTATTATCTGATGAACTGATAGTTATTTCGGAAGTGGCATTCAGAGGAAATAAACTGCACGTAATCTCATGGGATTGACCTAATTCAAGTTTAATTTCGGTGGAATCCAGCTTTATAGATTCCCCCTTAATGGGAGTGTAGGGTATATTATTAAAACGCTTCCATGGGGATCTGAGATAAAAACCGACGGCTTCATTTGGGACATTAAGGGTCGCATAATAATTAAATGGGAAGTTGCGGAAGGCAAAAGCCGGGGGAGTAATTGCTGTTACATTAACCTCTTTTTCATTGCATCCGTTAAACGCGTCGCGACCGATTGACTCTACGGAGCGTCCTATTGATATAGACTTCAGATTCCTGCAATTCATAAATGCCTCCATTTCGATTTTTTTGACAGAGTCAGGGATATTGATTGAAATCAGTCCGGAAGAATAAAATGCTCTTGTGCCGATTGACTCTACGGAGTTTCCTATAGATACAGATGCCAAATTACTGCATGAATTAAATGCGCTGGCGCCGATTTCTGTTACAGATTCCGGGATATCAACGGACGTTAGTCCGGTGCAACCATAAAAAATGCATTCAGGAATTTGAGTTACTTGGTTGCCGATAGTCAGTTTTGTTATTCCCGGTGAAAATACGGCCTTAGAAGGATAGATTGCACTATTCGATATTACGGTGCATTTTTCAGCTTCAAATATAACTTCGGTCAGGTTATCGCAATTAATGAATGCGCCGGGATTTATTTGGGTCACTCCTCTTGGAATTGTTACGGATGTAAGTTTAGTACAGCCGCTGAATGCGGCTCCTATGAGAGTTGTTGCGTCTGTGATAATATCTTTCAGAGAAGTCAGGTCGCAACCCGCAAAAGCGGCACCTCCGATTACACCGGCATTTAATCTGTGGGTCGATGCCAGTTTATTGCAATTCGCAAAAGCTGCGTACCCAATTGTTTTTGGTGCTGACACGTGAACCTCCGGACTAAGATCGAATGATGTTAGATTTCTACACCGACAAAACGCGTATTCTTCCACTTCTGATAGATTTTCTTTATAACTCACAGTCGCTAAGTTGTTGCACTCTTCGAATGCACGTTTCCCGATTTTTTGCAAGTTTTGCGGCAACTCTAAATTCTGGATGCTGTTGCATTTCCTGAATGCG
Source organism: uncultured Muribaculum sp. (assembly GCA_910589555.1). Lineage (GTDB taxonomy): Bacteria > Bacteroidota > Bacteroidia > Bacteroidales > Muribaculaceae > Muribaculum. The sequence goes on along the minus strand of CAJUTE010000005.1, from coordinate 66,654 downwards.
TATTCTCCAATCTCTTCCAAACAATCTCCCCAGTTTATGACTTTTAAATTTTCGCAGCCTGCAAATGCATAAGAACCGATTATTTTGGGCGAAAATGTGATGCTGTTTAAGTTGGTGCAGTCTACAAAGGCATTGTATTCTATCTCTTCCACCGATGATGGCAATATTACAGCACTTAGATTTGAACACCCACTGAATGTACTGTATTCGATCTTTGTTACAGCTCCATCAATCCGGATGGATTTTAAGTTAGAACATCGGGTAAATGCTGCGGGTCCAATTGCGGTCACAGACTTCGGTATATTTATATATTCCAGACTTGAACATTGGGAAAATGCACTGGTGCCGATTGTGGTTAATGAACTGCTTAATGTCACATCGGTTAATTTAGGACAGGCCTCAAATGCACTGGTTTCAATTTCCAATAATGAGTTACCCATTATCACCTGAACGAGGTCGGGGCATGATTTAAATGCACTCATCCTGATTTTAGTTACGGAGTTCGGAATAGTACAATAAATTACCTTCTTTTCACTGAAGGCGCTATAGTCTATCTCTGTTACAGAATAATTTTGACCATTGTAGCTGATGGTTTCGGGAATTATGGCATTGTACATATTGTCACGGCATCCGGTTAAAGTTACGGTCTCTTCAGTAAGGATTCGGTAATTGAAACCATTTACTGTGAAATCGTTTTCATCAGCAAATGCTGCTAAACCGGCTCCTAATAGCAGCAAAGATGTTACGGCAATTCTTAATATGCAATTTTTCATTATATTAAGGTTTGAATTTTAATTATTAGGGATGGATTATCTCTCTTTTTTAGAAGATAAATAAAGTTCCGTTTCCCACACGAGGTCATATATTTTCATTTGCATGAAATACCAAAGAATTGGAATGAGAGAGTATGTGATAATCAAAACTATTTGGATTATATTTTTGCAGCCATAACTAAAATATTCCTCCCCGAAATCCATGATGATTAAATAAAGCAGTATAAGCCAAATGTTGCGAAGAAAATTTTCCTGTGCTTCAATCCATGGAATATTTCCAAGCATGGAGTGAAATTCGAGATTGGTGTATGATTTTAAATATTTTGTGCGAATATCATCTCTTGGATCTGCACCAGTATCGGAGGATGCTTTTACATCGCCATTTCTTTTTATGGTGTTTCTGTAGGAATTTTTAAGCATGGTTTTGTTCAGGCGCAGCCAAGAGAAAATTATCCTCATAAAAGCATCCCACAATAATCCGGTTAGAAACATTAAAGTGAAGAAGGTGATGGTTTCCAATAATGAAAAATCGGAAATAAGCTCAGATGTCAGTAACGGCACCCAAATCATTGTGCCCGGAATCAATTTCCCGATGAAGTCATAGAATGACATTCCTTGAATAGTCATAGGCGGTTGCACATTTCATGGCTATGACTCTCCGGATAACCTATTGATTGGTTTATAAAAAAAGAAAAGCGTGAGAGCCGTACTTGTTGCCCGTTCCACGCTTTGAGGCCTTCGCATTGCCCGGTTAGTTGAACGAGCAAACTTGCAGAAGCCTCACGCAGAATATGATATGCGACAAGAGCCGGTGCCTGAGCATCGGAACTGCCGGAATATACATATCCACTAAGACATCTACTGTTTGCTGCATTCTTGACTAACCGTAGAAAGTTGCGAAGTTTCAAAGCGTCAAGAAAGAGCGTCGAGTAAACGCTTTTCAAATGTTTTCGGTATGTCTATTTTGCATACCATAATTTTGCCATGGCAAAATTCCATGACAGTAACTTGCCCACCCTACGTATTCCCATGACCACGGATGCCTCAATTTAGCTTAGCCTCTGTTGTTCATCAGTCTGCGTGAATTGGTCAGCAAGTGCAAATTTACAAATATTTTATAATATAATTGGATATAAGTGTATGTTTTAGAGCAATTTCTTTGAATTGAGTTTTTTGAGTTATAGGCGGCGGTATTCGGGGAGGCAGGTGTTGAGGTAGCTCTTGGCTCGTTCCCAGGGAATGTAGATTTCTTCGGAGTCGGGAAGTAGCGGCACCGGGACTTCGTTGAGGTCGAAGCGCGCGTAGGTTTTGCCTTTTGCCGAGCGGAACAGGATGATCTGCAGATTGGATGCCATCGGAACCACATAGAAGTTGTGCCAGTGGGAGGCGACGGTGTCAAAATAGTTGGTTAGGTAATAGCATCCTTTCAATCGCATGAGCGAGAGCAGCGGCATCATGGTTTCGGCATGGCCGAAACGGAGCTGTACGCGGTTGTCGGAGTTGCCGGTCACAACATCGTCGGTGGTGGAGATGAGGTTTTCAAGCAGGTCGGCAGCTATTTCAGCGGGCACGGAGGAGAATGTGTTGGCTGTGCGTGTGAGATATTGGCTCAGATTGTTAGCCTCCCATGCACGGTTCATCTCTTCTTCGGTGAAGAATTGCAGTATGTCACACTGTAGCCCCATGGCGCTCATTCCGGCAAGTATGGCAAACTCGGTGCGTGTTATGTCCTGCAAGTGCTTGTCGTCGAGGGGATAATTTTCGCCGAGGATGCGTCGAGCCGGTTCCGGGGAGACGATTGAACGGAAGTATGCCTCGTAGGCTTCTTTGTAAGGCTCCTCCTTGCGGTAGTCAAGATAATCGGCGTCGAGGTCGAAGGGGCGCATGAGTGGCGAATTCTGTCGCCCTGACGATGTGTAGATCTTGATGTGATTGTTCATGCGCGCCAACTGATGGGTGAACGAGTACATGCTCATAATGCATCGCGGAGCGTAGGATGATAGGGCGTGGACAGTAGCGTTGTCAAAGAGTTGCGGATAGGAGGTGTACATTCGTGCGGCTATTCCGCGCTGTTCCGCCATTCCGAGTGAGTCGAGTGCTCCCCACTGATTTTTGCTTTTGTCCATGATGAGGTTCACAATGTCGAGGAATTGCCGTCCTTTGTCAGTGATTGTTCCTATCGAGTCGGCGTGCATCAGCGCCAGCCTCATCTCGGTAGTGCGCTTTGCCGATGAAGGGAATCGAGCCCCGTGGCGGCTCACATGATTGATCATTATCGGCTTCAATGAGTCGGGGTAGGCTATGATTTCCGACGGAATCGGATAGGGGGTGGCGCTACCCTCGCATTGTGTCGAGTTGAATGATGTGGTCATCGGTTGTGAGGCAAAGGCAGGAGCCGATATTAAAAATAATCCTGACAGAAGCGAGGTAATTCGTGACATAGTAGTTAAATTTGTGTTGTCAAAAGTAAGAATAATTATGGAATTATCCGACAAAATAAACTCTCTTATTAAGAATAATGATTTAGAAGGGGCTATTGTTGAGCTAAATCAGATGATTTCAGCTGATTCCGATGATGCGGAAGCTTATTTTGAGCGCGGGAAGCTGCATTGGCGGCTTGGAAGAAAGCGTGAGGCTATAAGCGATTATAATCGCGCGGTGTCACTCGACAGCTCTTCTCCGGCAGCCGAGGCGTTGCGTCAATCGATGGAGATAATGTCATTTTATAACCGTGATCTTTATAACCCCTGACATCAGCTTATGACAACATTAAAACCGATCATGCTCGGCGGCACAGGAAGCGATGTGGGCAAAAGCCTCATTGCCGCTGCGTTGTGCCGCATATTTCTACAGGATGGTTATCATCCCGCTCCTTTCAAGGCTCAGAATATGGCTCTCAACTCATTTGCTACCGCCGATGGTGGCGAGATAGGAAGGGCGCAAGCGGTGCAAGCTGAAGCCGCTGGGATTGAATGCGTCACCGATATGAATCCTATTCTGCTTAAACCGTCGGGCGACCGAATGTCGCAAGTGGTGCTCAACGGTAAGCCGATAGGCAACCGTGATGCTTATGAATACTACCATGGCGATGGACGCGAAAGGCTTCGTGAAGAAGCCTGCAAGGCGTTTGATCGTCTTGCCATGCAGTACAACCCTATAGTCATGGAGGGTGCAGGCAGCATTGCCGAGATTAACCTTAAGGATACCGATCTGGTGAATATCCCGATGGCGCGTCATGCCGATGCGGCGGTGCTGCTTGTAGCCGACATTGACCGCGGAGGAGTGTTTGCCTCTCTCTACGGGTCGATAATGTTGCAGTCGCCTGATGACAGAAAACTGATACGCGGTATAATTGTCAATAAATTCCGTGGCGATATGCGGCTCTTTGATTCCGGCAGGCGCATGATTGAGGATATATGCGGAGTGCCGGTGTTGGGAGTGCTGCCTTATATGGACGATATCAGCATAGAAGCTGAGGATTCGGTGGCGCTTTCCAAAATGAACACTACTGCCGGGGAGGGTGTGGTGAATGTCGCCGTCATACGTCTTCCAAGACTGTCTAATTTTACCGATTTCGATAGGCTTGCCGCCCGTGACGGGGTGAATCTGTATTATACATTTTCACCTGATGAGGTCAGGAAAGCCGACATAATCATATTGCCCGGCACAAAGTCGACCATTTCCGATCTTGTAGCCGTGAGAAATTCCGGCATAGAGCAGGCTATACTCGAATCACGCCGGCGAGGCAAAACGGTCTTGGGAATATGCGGAGGCTATCAGATGCTCGGTAAGGAGATTAGCGATCCTGATGGCATCGAGGGGAAACCGGGGCGTGTCAACGGCTTGGGGCTGCTTCCGGTCTCTACTGTGATAACCGAGGCGAAGATCACTGAGCGCAAGCGTTTCTCATTGACTCCCGGCGGGAAAATGCTTGACGGTTACGAGATTCACCAAGGGCGAAGTGTGATAGAAGATGAGTGTGTGCCGCCAATGATCTATTATGCCGACGGAACTACCGACGGTTGCGTGGCTGATGAGAAGTGTATGGGATCATATATGCATGGTGTGCTTGACCATGATGAGATGATCGACCGTATTCTTGCTCCATATAAAAAGGATGGGATTGAGGGTGCCGTGACTGATTATGCCGCTTTCAAGGAGTCGCAATATGATCTTCTGGCTGAACGGGTGAGAGAGTATCTTGACATGGATAAACTTTATGAAATAATGGGAGCGCGATGATAGAAGGGCATGGCGATGACCTGTACCGCTATGGTGATAAGGTCAAGAGCAATTTCAGCAGCAACATATATTGCCGGTTCAATCATGACGGACTCAAGGGGTATCTTGCCGGAAGACTCGGGTGCATGACATCTTATCCTGAGCCGGCTCCGTTCTCGCTCGAAAGAAGGCTTGCCCGTGATCTGGATGTGGATGAGAGGTGTGTGATAGTGACGGCAGGCGCGACCGATGCCATCTATCGCATAGCTGATTGCTTCCATCGTGGCAGCTCATGGATCATGAGCCGTCCCACATTCAGCGAGTATCATGATGCGTGTGAGATAGCCGGTCATGATTTCTGCAATGATGTTGAGGATGCCGGATTGGTGTGGATATGCAACCCTAACAATCCTACCGGCGAGGTGGTGGATAGAGCGAGGCTGCGTGATATGGCAAGCTGCAATCCGGAAAAAGTGGTGGTCATAGATCAATCTTATTCTGAATATACTGAAGCGCCATTGCTTTCACCTGCCGATGCGTCGGCTATGGGCAATGTGATACTTATCGGCTCGTTTACAAAGCGGTTTGGTGTTCCGGGGTTGAGGTTGGGATATATGGTTGGCAATGCGGAGCTGATAATTCGTATGCGTGCCAATGCACGTCCATGGACTGTGAGTCAGCTCGGGATTGATGCCGGAATATATCTTTTGGATCATGCCGAGGAGTATCGGTTGCCGCTGCCGATGCTGCTTGATGAAGCACGGCGAGTAGGGGAGCGGTTGACAAGTATAGGGATAAAGGCATCGCCTATGGCTACGCCGTTTTTCTTGTGTGAGACTCCGGAGTGCAAATCGGCATCGCAGCTCAAGGAATATTTGATTGACGAACATGGGATTTTGATTCGTGATGCGTCTAATTTTTCAGGATTGAGCGGGCGGCATTTCCGCATCTCCGTGCAGTCGCCTGAGGAAAATGATATGTTGATAAAAGCTATTGAACGATGGAATATGTTGTAGCGTTGTTGCCGTTGTTCGGCGGATGGTTTCTGGATTTGATTTTTGGCGATCCTGTCCGTTTGCCTCACCCCATAGTGGGCTTTGGCAAAATGATCTCTTTTTTTGAATATAGGTTTAATCGCGGAGCTCATCGCCGTCTTAAGGGGGGCATTGTTGCCGTGGGGTTGATAGTAGTGGTATTCTGTGCTGCATTCTTTTTGCTGAATGCCATGCCTGTGGCTTTGCGTGTGGCGGTAGAGGTCGTAGGCGTGTTTTATTGTCTTGCCGGAACAACGCTAATACGTGAAGTGACGGGAGTGGCTCGCGCTCTTGATGTGTCGCTTGAAGCCGGACGACGGCAAGTGGCAAGGATTGTGGGGCGTGACACCGAATCTCTGTCTGACCGAGAGGTTAGAGCGGCGGCATTGGAAACACTCGCCGAAAATCTTTCTGACGGGGTTATTGCTCCACTTTTCTGGTATGGGATCCTCGGTCTGCCGGGAATGCTTGCCTATAAAATGGTCAACACTCTTGATTCAATGATAGGTTATCGCAACGAGCGTTACCGTGAGTTTGGCTGTGTTGCCGCGCGTATTGACGATGTCGCCAATTATATTCCGGCACGTCTCACCGCACTGTTGATGGTGATTTCATCAGGCTCGCTGCGTCATTTCCGTAATGTGCTGAAATATGGACCTGCCCATGCCAGCCCCAACAGCGGATTCCCTGAAGCGGCTCTTGCCTCGGTGCTCGATTGCCGGTTTGGAGGTCCGCATGATTATTTCGGGGAAGAGGTGGTGAAGCCTTATATCGGCGATAATCCGAGGGATTTTTCATCGGAAGATATGGTGACGGGTGTGAAAATAAACCGTCGCTCCGAGCTTATCATGGTGTTTTTGACCGCCTTGATGCGGATGATTATATGAGTAGATAAGGTGTTATTGGAGTTATCCGGTAAAATCAAGTAAGGGTTAGTGCAATAAATCTATATCAAGTGAACTAAGTGCCGTCAGGCACGGGTCTGTATATATCCTCGGCTGAGCAAAGTGAAGCCGGGGGAGGGTGGTACGTCTCTATCGGGCACGAGTCCCGAATGGGGCGAGACTGTTTTGCCATACTGATGATACGGCATGGACTGGAGGGCATCTTCGATGCCCGACCATTTGTCTCATCTTACACCGCACCTCGGCTGTCGCCTCGTGGCGGTGCTTAAATTATTTAGCCGTTTCACGGCTATGGGTCTCTGTCCGGAAAAATGTATGTAGCTTCTTATACGCGTGAACTATATAGGGTTATTTCTTAATTTTATCGGATACGTTTTATCTAATGGGGCTGATGATGATTGGCAGAGGAAAAGAAAAGCGGACATAACCGATTAGGGTTGCGTCCGCTTATGGTGTAGCCGGATGGATTTCCGGCTGATTTGTTGTGGTTGATTACTTGTTCAAGTATTTCTTGCCGTTTTTGATGACGATTCCTTTGTAGTTTTCGTCAACCTGTACGCCCTGAAGGTTGTACATGGGAGCGTTTTCATCTTCAGCAACAGTTACATCTTCGATTCCGGCAGTTCCGGTATATTCAAATACGCATCCGCCAAAAGAAGTTTTTGAACCGCTGAAAGAGAAGTAGTAAGTGCTGCCGGCTTTAACTTCAGCCTTGATATAAGCCATAGCCTTTGAATCGGATTGAGCAACACCACTTTCATCAAGAGCAACAGCAGTGCCCTCGGCATTGTAAATAACAGCGGCAGGAGATGCGCCAAGAAGAATATTGGTGCCTGCTTCGTTAGCAGCGTTTATTTCAGAGAAAATAATGCCTTTGCCGGAAGGAATATTGAAAACAGTGTAAAGAGTACCATCAATCGAAGGAATGTATTCTATGTAGCCGCCGTAAACACGAGCTGATGTTCCTGCTGCGAAATCAGCACCACGAGCGTTGTCACCTGAAACCATGTAGTTAGTGAAGTCAACGCCGGCTACTGAAATAGATCCGTTTTTCAAATCTTTCCAAACATCTGCGCCGTTGTCTTCTCCGGCTTTGTCTACACACTTCTGACCGCCGAGAACTACAGTAAGACCTGCGAGGTCAATTCGCTGAGCCGGTGTAGCTTTTTCAGTAACAATGAATTCAGATGTGCCTGCATTTGCACTGACAGCCATAACGGCTGCTGCCATTAGAGTAAAAATTTTTTTCATGTAAGTGAGTTTAGTAAAAAAAAATTGGTATTAAAAGTTCACAAATGTAATGAATATTATCTATTGTTCCAAATATTTAACAACATATCGTTAAATTTCGGCTTCGATTATGGAGCCGTAGGGCGGTTGAGCGGCAAATGCTTCGTCAATTGAATGTCCGAGGATGGTGGTCATTGCTTGTATGAGGATTCCGGCATGGGTGAAAACAGCGACTGTGGCATTGTCGTGAGGCAGTGACGATATGAAGGATTGGAACCGGTGTCGCTGGTCCATGAATGACTCTCCTGCGGTAGCCTTGACATTTATATAGTCGTCAAACCATGTTTGCAGCCGTGGATCAGAAATCTCATCATAGCGCTGCATTTCCCAGTCTCCGAAATTCATTTCCATAAGCCGGTTGTCTTTTATCGCATCGGGAAAGCCGCAGACTGCGGCAAGTTTCACACATCGTGACAGCGGGCTGGTGTAGGCGGCATCAATGTTGTATTTGGACAAACTATGGTTTACTGCCGCCGCTTCCTCGGGGAAAGTGTCGGAAAGTTTTACATCGGTCTGTCCGTAGCACATCCCTTTGGGCACAGCGACTGAAGTGTGGCGTATGAACAGCAGTTTCATATCACGGGGCTGAATTGTAGAATTATGAGCGTGCCGGCATAAAAAGAGAGTTCGCTGATGAGAAACGTGGCGCCGCAGCAGTCGCCGGTATAACCTCCTATACGTCGCCGCATGGTCAGTATCATCAATGCTGATGTGATTGCAGGAAGCACAAGTGCCGGAAGCATTTCCACCGGTAGGAATAACAATGGGAGCGCTCCGCCTATAAATGACAGGCAAAACAGCCTGACGGTCATGCGGTCATACACGGTTTTGTTTTTAGCTTCGTTCTCTTTGCGGGCGTAAGGAAGAAAATTGATGATCTGTGCCGAGCAGAATTTGCTCCATGCATCGCCGCCTATAAGTATTGCCGGCACCAACCATGCCGGCATCTCCAGCAGGCACATGTAGCACGTCATGTAGTAGATGATGAGCCCTATCACGCCATAGGTGCCTATGTGGCTGTCTTTCATGATGGCGAGAATGCGGTCGCGGTCATCTCTGCCGCCACCGAAACCGTCGCAGAAGTCAGCGAGCCCGTCTTCATGAAGAGCGCCGGTGAGCAGCAGGCGTGATAGAATTGCCAAGATAAGCGCTATCGACATGGGGAATAGCACTGACGCCGCAATATATGTCAACGCCATGATTCCTCCGGTAAGCCATCCCACATAACTCCAGTAGGGAACTACATTTTTAAATGCCTCGGCAGGGAGTTGACACACCCGCCACAGTGGCAGGCGGGTGAAGAAAATGACGGCGGCAAGCAGTTCTTTCACGGGTTAGAAGTATTTAGTGACATTTACCGAGCTGAATGAATCCATGTTGTTTATCATGTTGACCGCCGACATGACGATGGGGTAGGCACACACGGCCCCGCTCCCCTCGCCAAGACGCAGGTCAAGGTGCAGCAACGCTCTCACATTGAGATGCCGCAACATGAGTTTGTGTCCCGACTCATCGCCTTGGTGTCCGAAGATACAGTAGTCAAGCATTTCCGGATATAATTTGGACGCGGCAAGCGCGCAGGCGGTCATGATAAATCCGTCGACAAGCACAATCATGCCAAGTTCCGCAGCTCTCAGCATTCCGCCTACAGCCATCGCCAGCTCATAGCCGCCAAACCATGTCATGATCTCCTCAGGATTGCCGGCATCGGGAGTTTCGCTCTTGAACTTGGCAAGTGCGCGGCTCAACACATCATATTTGTGTCGGATGCCGTCATTGTCAAGCCCGGCGCCGGCACCGATGCAGTCGGCGAGCGGTATTCCGGTGAACAGGTGCATCCACATCGATGACGATGATGTGTTGCCGCTTCCCATCTCTCCGAAACTTACTATGTTACATCCGGCAGCATGCACTTCGTAGACTGTGTTGGCTCCCTCTTGAAGGCATCGGTCAAGCTCGTCGGCAGTCATGGCGCGCTCATGCAGGAAATTGCGTGTTGAGCGGCGTATCTTACGGTCTATTATGCCGTGGCCTGCGGGTATGTCGTAGTCCACTCCGGCGTCGACGAGCACCAGTTTAAACCCGTTCTGGTCGCATAGGAAATTTATTCCTGCTCCGCCCTTTGAGAAGTGGCTGAGTTGCTGCCAGGTCACTTCTTTAGGAGATACGGTCACACCCTCTTCGATAATGCCGTGGTCGGCTGCGAAGAGGATGTTGTGTGGGTTGCGCAGCTCGGGGGTCAGCGTGTGCTGGATCATCCCTATTTTGAGTGCAAGCTCTTCAAGGCGTCCTAATGAACCCTTGGGCTTTGTGAGATTGTCTATTTTTTCAAGTAGTGCCGGACGAAGGTCCTTGGCTATTGGGGTTATATTGAACTGTTTCATTTTATTTTCACATCTATACCTGAGATTACGAGATGAACTTCATCGGCTTTTGAGGCGATATATTGGTTGATTTCACCTTGAAGATCGTTGAATCGGCGTTGCATGGGATTCTCGCTTGTGCCACCAAGTCCGGTCTCGGTGGTGACGAAGATAAACGTGGCATTTTGCGAGGTGAACTTGTCAAATTCCTCTTTCATAGCGCGTGCGGCGGCATCAATGTCATCGCCGTTGGCGAAAAACATATTGGTTGCCCAAAGCGTGACGCAGTCTATCAGCACGGTTCTTCCGTTGACATCGAGACGCGACAGGGATAGAGGTTCCTCGATGTTGGTCCATTGCGGACCGCGACGTTGCTGATGAATCGCCACACGGTGCCGAAACTCATCATCGAGCACTTGTGCCGTGGCAATGTAAACCGGAGTTGGGGATAGACGCAACGCAAGATTTTCAGCAAAAACGCTTTTCCCTGAGCGTTGTCCTCCGGTGACCAGTATTATCCTGCTCTTTTCCATCAAAATTAATTTTCCGGTTCAGTCAATGCTTGGTACACTATTTCAGAAATGCGGGCTATCATTGCCGAAGTCTTTTGCTGACTCTCTTTGGAATCTTTGATGAACACTGCTATGCAGTAGCGGTGGCCGTTTGGCAGAAACACGAATCCCACATCATTCAGCCCTATTATTTCGCCGTTGGCATTTTTATCGCCGGTGCCGGTTTTGTGCCCTATAGTGGCATTTGTAGCTGACAGTGGCGCTGCAAGGCGGTCATCTCCGGTGGCACAGGTGGTCATAAGGTTAAATATGGTGTGCATTGCCGGCGATTGCCATCCTATAGCCGTGGAGAATATTTCGAGCAATCCAGCCATAGCCAGAGGGTCGGCTGAGTTTTGATAACACATGTCGAGATCGGCGTGCATATCAGCTTCCGTAGCGACTATGTCCACTCCATTTATTCCGATTGAATCAAGGTAATGACGGGTGGCAGAGGGACCGCCGATTAGGCGAAACAGAATGTCGCAGGCGTTATTGTCGCTCTGCTGCAGCGAGAACGCCAGCAACTCATGAAGGGGCAATTTCAATGCTCCGGTTCCGTAACGCTCGCGCATGGGGCTGTAAGTGTCAGAGAGAATCTCCCCTTCGTAAATGTCGATGCTGTCGTCAAGCAGTATGCCACGGTTTTCGGCAAAGTTTGCCACGGCGAGCGCCTGAGGGAATTTGACCACACTCATCATGGGGTATTGCTTGTCGCAATTTACGGCTACTGTGTCTTTGCCGTCAATTATCACGGCAATCCCGACTTCAGCCCGGCAACTGTCGGCGTAAGCTTTGAGATCCCGTTGGAGAGTGCTGTATCTGTTTTTGTCAGAACATCCGGCAATCAATAGGGAGACCGCCGCTAAAAATAAGTATAATCGTAGGGTAGTCATGGTTGAGCCTGATGTTATTCTACTGAGTAGCGGGGGAGCGCTCTTATCTTCTCTATCGCGGCGATCATCGCTGTCATTGACGCACGGATGATGACACGCTGCCTGTTGCCCGGAAAATGATGGGTGAACGAGAAAATCTCTTCGGGAGTCTTGATGGCGATGCACACGGTTCCGACAGGTTTTCCGTCGGTTGCTCCCGAAGGTCCTGCTATGCCCGATGTGGCTATCGCGCAATCGGTGCCGAGCGCTTTGCAAGCTCCTGTCGCCATCTCTTCAACTACCGGGATGCTTACAGCTCCATGAGCGGCAAGGGTGTCGGCGTTCACTCCGAGCAAATGCTCTTTAACTTCATTAGAGTATGCCACGACACTTCCGTTGAAAACTTTCGAGCTCCCCGGCACAGATGTGAGCAGATGGGCTATGTTGCCGCCTGTGCAGCTTTCGGCTGTTGCGATTGACAATCCGCGCGCCTCCAATTCCTGTAGCAGAATCTCTTCGACCGGGATGTCGGCATTGCATAGCACATTTTCGCCAAGCAGATTGCACAGCATGGAGTGATAGTGGTTTATCTCGCTTATGAGAAGCGGATTGTCGGTGTGAGCTCCATCGATGCGAAGTCTCACAAGCCCAGGTTTAGGAAGATAGGCAAGATGAAGATATGGAGGCAGGGAGTTTTCCCACTCTTCAATCTTCATGGCGAGAAGCGATTCGCTGTATCCCACCACCATTACCGTGCGGTGCTCGTAATTCATTTTTGAAGGAAAGCGCTTGATGAGTTGCGGAATCACTTGGCGGTCGAGCATCTCGCGAGTCTCAAATGGCACTCCCGGCAGTGTCACCAAGACTTTGCCGTCGCGCTCAAACCACATGATGGGAGCTGTGCCTACCTCGTTTTGTATCACACGGCACGACGAAGGCACCATAGCTTGCTTGGCGGTGAGGTCATTTAGTTCGAGTCCGCGACGCGCGATGACGCGTTTCACTGTTTCCAGCACTGAAGCGTCATGCACGAGTTCTCCGCCAAAATAGTTGCAGAGTGTCTGCTTGGTTATGTCATCTTTCGTGGGTCCGAGTCCGCCGGTAGTTATGACAACGTCGCTCGACTCAAAAGCGCGGTCTATGGCACGGGTTATTTGATAAGCGTCATCATCGACTGTCTGTATGTCGCCTACTTGCCACCCAAGAGGATCGAGACGATGTGATATGTCGGAAGAGTTGGTATCGATCACCTGTCCTAACAGCAGTTCTTTACCTATTACGACTATTGATACTTGCATTGTGGTTATGTGTTGTTATTAACGGGTTTTAAATTGTGACTCTCGCATAAGGAGCTTCATCAAGTTTGCAGAAATCCTGATTCAGATATTTGAAATATCCGGCAATAGCCACCATGGCAGCATTGTCGGTGGTGAATGCTCTTTCCGGGATGAATGCGTTCAGCGAATTCTTTCGGCAATATTCGGCTATAGCCTCGCGCACACCTGAGTTAGCCGACACGCCTCCGCCTATTGCAACAGTAGAGACTCCGGTGAGTTTCACCGCTTTTTTTAGTTTGTCAAGTAGTATTTCGATAATTGTGCGTTGGAGCGATGCCGCAAGATCGGCTTTATTCTTCTCGATAAAATCGGGATCGGTCTTAAGATTGTCACGCAGTGTGTACAGAAACGAGGTCTTCAATCCGCTGAAACTGTAGTCGAGGCCCTGGATGTGGGGCTTTGAGAATTTGAACCGCGAAGCGTCGCCTTCAGCGGCAAGACGGTCAATGTGCGGACCTCCGGGATAAGGGAGTCCCATGACTTTGGCACACTTGTCGAAAGCTTCGCCGGCAGCATCGTCGATGGTTTTTCCTATCACCTCCATGTCGTAAGGGCTGCGCACGTGGATGAGCTGTGAATTGCCACCTGAAATAAGTAGGCATAGATAAGGAAATTCCGGAACAGTGTCAGATTCCTGTCTTTTCACAAAATGCGACAGCACGTGACCGTGGAGATGGTTCACATCTACAAGCGGAATGTTCAGTCCCAGTGAGAGGCCTTTAGCGAATGAAGTGCCAACGAGCAGCGAGCCGAGCAAGCCCGGACCGCGGGTAAATGCGATGGCGGAAATTTCGCTCTTGTCGATTCCCGCACGCTTTATAGCCGTGTCCACCACCGGCACTATGTTTTGCTGGTGTGCCCTCGATGCGAGTTCAGGGACTACGCCTCCATATTCCTCGTGCACTTTCTGACTTGCAATGACATTGCTCAGAAGGATTCCGTCTTTTATGACGGCAGCCGATGTGTCATCGCATGATGATTCAATCCCCAATATTATTGTGCTCATAAAAAGTCTTGTTTTAGAGTGCAAACTTAGCCAGAATTTTTGAAACAAGCGCCTAAGAGGAGAAAAAAATGCTTAATTTTGCAATAATATTATATGACAAAAATCTACAACATACTCAGGGCGCTGTTTGTGACTGTATTCGCATTTGCGATTATCGGTCCATTGGTGTTGTATCTGGTATTGTCGGTAAGCGGAGTGCAGCGGGGAGTGGGAGATATTGCCGAAAATGAATTGAGCAAGTTGCTTGGAGCTGATGTGGAGATAGGCAATGTCGATTTTGCTCCATTCAATAAGTTGACGCTCAAGAATGTAATCGTGCGTGATTCTCTCAATGACACCATTCTGCGCGCTGACCGCATAGGAGCGAGGATTGTCATGTCGAAGCTGTTGGTAAAACGCCGGCTCATCTTTTCTTATGCTGAGATTCTCGGGCTTGAGGCTCGGTTATGGAAAGATTCTGCCAACGCGCCGCTCAATATACAGCCCATCATTGACCGTTTGTCGTCAAAGGATGATAATAAGCCGCCTGCTCAGTATGATTTGCGCATAAACAATATCGTAATCCGAAAAGCCGGCATAAGGTATGATGTGCTTTCTGAGCCGCATCTTAATCGGTTTGATAAAAATCACATCGAGATAAGCGATATTAAAGCCGACATATATCTTCCGGAGATAAGGAATGACAATTACCGCATCGACTTGAAGCGTATCGCGCTGAAAGAGCGGTCGGGGTTGTATGTTGAGTCGCTTAGCGGAAAAATCTTGATCACCGACACGCTTGTGGCTGTGGATGATTTTGACTTGAAGCTCTCGGAATCAAGAATAGCTCTCGGCCCTATCGCGTTGCATTGCAGCAGTCTCAAAAATTTGGGCAAGGAGATATTTGACATTCCCGTAGAACTTGAGTTTCTTCCCGGAAGCCGGATATCCACTTCCGACGCCGTGCCTTTTGTGCCGCAGCTTGACGCCCAGTGGGTGTCGCTTGCGTTGAATGGCAAGATGTCGGGGCGCATATCGGATTTGGATGTACACTCATTTTCGGCACAAACCCCCAATGGAGGCATAGATTTTCAGCTCAAAGGAAAAGTGTCTGGTTTGCCAGACATAAAAGCCCTTGAGGTTGAGTTGCCGGAAATGGAGTTGTCGGTGAAGCCATCGCGCTATTTGCCGTTGATAACGTCGTTTGTTGGTGACAACCGCAATCTGCTCGGATTGATTTCACGTGTGGGTGATTTCCGGTACAGTGGAGTTTTCGACGGAAAACTTAACGAAGCTGTATGCGACGGGCATCTTGCCACTGCGATCGGTTCGGTGGATGTCGATGCCGCCTATCGCCTTGATTCAATTACAGGCAGTCGTTTCCTGCTCGGAAACATCGATATCGATTCTTTTGATCTTGGTACGCTTCTTGATAAGAAAGATTTCGGGACATTGTCGGCAAGCATCGACGCCGATGCTGTTTTGAAAGGCGGGGAAGTGAATGGCGACTTTGACATAAATCTTGACCGGTTTATCTTCAAAGATTATGAATATGGCAATGCCACTTTCCATGGCAATGTCGATAAACGGCGCATTGACGGAGCCTTTACCGTGGATGATGACAATGTGAAGGTGAAGCTTGAAGGGTGGGCTGACTTTTCCGAGAAGATGCTCACGTGTGATGTCGAAGGCTATGTGAAGGACTTCAATCCTCATGCTCTGCATCTGATACAGTCACATCCGGGTTATTCGCTTGCATCAGATATCGATGTCAAGATTAAGGGGCATAATCCCGACCATGCCGATGGAAAGGCTGAATTGTCGAGGCTTAGTTTTAAAGATGCCGCCGGCAATGGCGTGGGGTTGAGTCATCTCACTCTGCTTGCATCAGGCACTACCACCCCGCAGTTCATCGTGCTGCGTTCCGACATATTTGAGGGTCAGCTGTCGGGGCATTACCGGTTTAAGGACATTGTGCCTGCCGGTAAACACTTGCTGTATGCCGTTTTTCCCGCGTTGATTCCTGCCGGAGAGTATGTGCCCGATGAGGATAATAATGTGGATCTCACTCTCAATTTTGAACTTAGGGAAAATGACATTACAAATAAGTGGCTTGAATTTTTCAAGTCGCCGGTCAAGGTGCTTCATCCGGTCACTATAGAGAGCACTCTGAATACCGCCACACGCAATATGAGGCTCACTGTTGATGCTCCGTATCTGCTGAAGAAGGATAAATTCATCGACAAGACTTCACTGCAATTCAATGTCGATGGAGAGGAGGGGGCTGCCGATCTGTTCCTTACCACGCTATATCCCACAAAAAATGGAGCGGCTACACTTGAAGTGACCGGACATGGACGGAATGATGTGCTGGACTCCCAGATAGCATGGGACATAGAGGGAAAGCGACGCTTTGACGGATTGATCGGGCTTTCAACGCTTTTTAAAGAGTGTAAATTCGGCGGAATAGATGTGAATGTCGGAATACAGAAGAGCCATTTTGTGATAAACGATACTGCATGGGTGGTGCAACCGGCATCGGTGGATATCGCTCATGGAAAGATTCATGTGAATGATATCGATGTAGGACGGTCGGGGCAATTTGTAAAGATAAGCGGTGTGGTGTCGGATAATCCTGACGATGTGCTCACATTGAACCTGAACGCCATGAGCCTTGACTACGTGTTTGAAACGCTTGCGATAAGCAATGTCGACTTCGGTGGAACGGCAACAGGCGATTTCTATGCAAGGAATCTTATGTCGAAAGAACCGAGGCTTGACACTCCCAATCTTCATGTGAAGGATTTTTGTTACAACAAGTCTTTGCTCGGCGATGCCGATATTGTAAGCCGGTGGGATAATGACCGGAAGGGCGTGACGATTGATGCCGACATATTGCAGCCCAATGGACGGCGGTCGGCGGTCAACGGAATCATATATCCGATGGCTGAGGCGCTGGATTTCCGGTTTAAAGCCGATAAACTCGATGTGGGTTTCATGAAGCCTTATATGGAGGCGTTCACATCATCGGTGAGCGGCTATGCGTCGGGCGACGCACGGCTCTTCGGTACATTCAAACTGATTGATATGACGGGCGAGATATATGCCGAAGATCTGAAACTTAAGCTCGACATAACCAACACTTATTATTCTACTACCGACTCTATACATCTCACCCCGGGCAGGATATCTTTCGGCGATGTGACTCTATATGATGACTATGGCAATAAGGCGAAGCTCGACGGTTGGGTGACCCACGAGTGTTTCAAGCGTCCTGAATTTGAGTTCAGGGTGTCCAATGCCCGTAATTTCCTTTGCTTTGACGTCACGAAAAATATAAATCCGGTGTGGTTCG
The DNA here is from genome assembly GCA_910589555.1 of uncultured Muribaculum sp. Taxonomy (GTDB): domain Bacteria; phylum Bacteroidota; class Bacteroidia; order Bacteroidales; family Muribaculaceae; genus Muribaculum. The sequence goes on along the minus strand of CAJUTE010000005.1, from coordinate 48,965 downwards.
GGAAAGTGTTTTGCAATGGTATGGCATTGATAAAGGGTGTCCCCGGATTTATTGATGTCAATGTGGATATCTCCACAGCTCCTAAATCGGAGTTCCATTTTGTGCTTTCTGACACTGAAGCGGCTGATGAATATACATTCATGACATTCAATGATCGTGATGCGCTTACCGGCGACTTGCTGCTGTCGGTCGAGGATCCGCGCGCCGCGTCGATAAAACGCTTGAAGGAGCATTATGAGCGGCTGCGCCGTGAGGAGGAGAATCCATCGGTGTACAGAGTGAATCTTCAAGTTGAAGCCAATCCTAACGGCGAGATGGTGCTTGTGCTTGATCCCGAGGGTGGCGACCAGATGAAAGCCCGAGGCAACGGCAATCTGCGCATAGAATATAACTCGACGAATGATGATATGCTCATGTATGGCACTTACACCTTGACTCAGGGTAGCTATAATTTCACTCTTCAGGATATCATCAAAAAAGATTTTACGATTAAGCCGGGAAGCTCAATCGCATTTCATGGCGATCCTCTTGATGCAGTGCTGGATATCCAGGCGGTGTATTCGGTCAACGCCAATCTCAGCGATCTTGATGAGTCATTCCTTCAGGACAGGGAGCTGACGCGCACCAATGTGCCTGTTCACGCTCTGCTGAAAGTGTCGGGCGATATGCAGCAACCCGATATAAATTTTGATCTTGAGTTCCCGACATTGACGCAGGACACTTACCGCAAGGTGAAGAGTATAGTCAGCACCGAGGAGATGATGAACCGTCAGATAATATATCTGCTTGCCTTGAACCGGTTCTATACTCCCGATTACATGGCATCGACTACAAAAGGAAATGAACTTGTGTCGGTAGCATCATCGACTATATCCTCTCAGCTCACGTCAATGCTTGGACAGTTGAGCGATAATTGGACCATCGCGCCCAACATTCGCAGTGACAGGGGCGATTTCAGCGACATGGAGGTGGATCTCGCATTGTCGAGTTATCTTCTTGACAACAGGCTGCTGTTCAACGGCAATTTCGGTTATCGTGACAATGCCATGAGCAATAATAACTCATTCATCGGTGATTTCGACCTTGAATACCTGTTGAATAAATCCGGAAACATAAGGCTTAAGGCATATAACCGATACAATGACCAAAACTACTATCTGCGGTCGGCACAGACCACGCAGGGTGTGGGTGTGGTGTTTAAGCGTGATTTTGACGATATATTCTCTTTCTGGAAACGCCTTCGCCGCAAGTATAAGCAGAAGAAAGCTTCAAAAGAAAAAGACTCTTCATCTACCGTTGAGCCGGCAGCCAAAGAGCCTTGATGTTGGGGAATGACTATGTGTTTTATTCTTCGTCGAGCTTGTCTTCCTGATCGAGCTGGTAGTAATGTGCGAGCAACGCGATGAATCGTGAGATTTGAGTGAGCGCCGTAGCCGTGTCTTTAGATATTTCCACGCCTCTTAATTTTAGCATCAGAGCGCCGTACAGGGCTGTGAAGCACGTTTCAATCTCATCGGTTTTATTGTCACCCTGCTTTGACCGCAGCTCCACGATGTATGGAAGTGTCTTGTAGAATTCTGCGGCATAGTCGGGATGCTTGGGGTCTTTGAGAAGTCTCAGGTGGAGATCGTCGAGCTGAATGAGCACGTTTTTGTTAAGTTGAAGGTGGCCTCTAGCGGTCACATCCTCACGGTGCATCATGTCGATCAGCGATTCATACCATTCAGCCATCTCTTTGTATTGCTCGGGGCTTAATGTGAACCGGTCGATCACGTTTGACTTGATTTTGTCGAGATCCATGCCGTTGGCTCGGATAATATCCTCAATTTGCCACATATAGAGCAAATATTCCGCGATATTCTCTTTGCGTTTTTGTGAAGCTATATACATAGGCGATTTATTTTTTGAAGTAGAAGTCAAGAACGTCGCGGGCGGCTGTGAATGAACTTTGCTGATTGCCAAGAACCTTCATCTCCTTTTCCTGCAGCAGTTTTTCTACTTCCGGGTTGGTGTAAAAATGTTGACGGAGTTTTTCATTGATAGTCTCATACATCCAGTAGCGAGCCTGCTCCTGTCGTTTCACCTCGAAATATCCGTTTTCTTTGACAAACGTGAAATAGCGGTCGATCATTTCCCACACTTCAGGCACTCCTAAATTGTAGTATCCTGAATAACAAAGCACTTCCGGTTTCCATCCCGAAGCTGTGGGCGGGAACAGGTGAAGAGCGCTGCGGAATTGTGCTTGTGCGAGACGGGCGCGGTCGATGTTGTCGCCGTCGGCTTTGTTGATCACGATGCCGTCAGCCATCTCCATTATGCCGCGCTTTATTCCTTGCAGTTCATCTCCGGTGCCGGCGAGCTGTATGAGCAGGAAGAAGTCAACCATGGAGTGAACGGCAGTTTCGCTTTGTCCCACACCCACGGTTTCTACGAATATGTTGTTGTATCCGGCAGCTTCACACAGCACGATTGTTTCGCGTGTTTTGCGAGCCACTCCTCCCAGACTGCCTGCCGATGGGCTGGGGCGTATGAATGCCGCAGGATGTACGGCAAGCTGCTCCATTCGGGTTTTGTCGCCGAGGATGGAGCCTTTGGTGCGTTCGCTTGACGGATCGATGGCGAGCACGGCAAGTTTGCCTCCATCTTTCAGAATATGGAGCCCGAACACGTCGATTGATGTTGATTTTCCTGCTCCCGGCACCCCCGTGATTCCTATTCTCCGTGAGTTGCCCGAGTAAGGCAGGCATTTTTCAATCACTTCCTGCGCTACAGCCTGATGTTCGGGCGACAAGCTTTCAACGAGAGTCACCGCGCGGCTTAGAACTGTGACATCCCCTTTGAGAATCCCTTCCACAAGCTCGGAGGCTGAAGGTAGCGGGCGACGCTTTCGTGGCTTGAGATAGGGGTTGACTACCGGAGGCTGTTTAACACCGCTGTTCACGGTAAGCCCTATGAATTGCTCGTCGTTTTCTATATGGTGATGATTGTCGGTCATAATATTATAGCTATTTTAATCAACCTCTGTTTAATACTCGCCGGTGACTCTGATGTTGGAGACCGGACGGTCAGGGTCGTTGGTTATTATAGTTATTCGCGCATTAAGCATTTTGTCGTTGCTCTTTGACGTGTCGGCGTTTATTTTAAGAACGGCATTCCCGCCACCCTTTATTTTAGTCTTTGATGCCTTTACGCTCACGCAAGGGTCAGATGAACTGATTTTTCTGATGATAAGCTCGTTCTTGCCGAAATTGTCAATGCTGATATCGCCTGATTTTTTTTCGCCTTTTTTGACTGAACCAAAATCAATGCGGCTATCTGACAATGCTATTTTCGGAGCTTTTTCAAGCTCACTTTTTGTCATCTTTGAAAAGTCCTCATTGATGATTGCGGTTACGTTTATCATGTGAGAAGCCGCTTCGCGGGTGTCAGATTTCATCGTAGCCTCATGGGTGGCGAGTCCCCAGTCATTTTCACCGGCAGTATTGTAGAAGAGAGTGAATGTGACCTGTTCGCCAGGAGGAACGCATTGAGGCTCGGTCTGCACCGTGATATATTTGGGCAGTCCGTTTATAGACGGGCGTATGGTGTCGGGACTTTGGTTATAGCCTTCAAGGAAAGCGGTTTTGGTCCTTCCTTTCAGAATTTCACCTACCGGTACGATGTCGCGGCGTAATTTCAGCTTGCCGACCTCAATGGGGAATCGCGCGCGCAGAGTGTTGGAGGCTCCGATCACCACTCCTTTTATCACGAGGATTGTTTGTCGAGGAGTTGCGTTGGTTTCAACTTTGACTTTCTTGTCAAACTTTCCCGGTCGTCCTGCCGGGTCGTATACCACCTTAATTGTGGCGGTGTCGCCCGGAGCTATCGGCTCTTTGGTATATGATGGTATTGTGCAGCCGCAAGATGCTCGGGCTGCATAGATTATAAGTGGCTCGTCGCCGGTGTTGACAAGGCGGAAGTGGGTCGACACTCTTCCCATGTCCTCATCGAAGGCTCCGAAATCATGCGATGTTTCAAGCCACTTTGCCGAAGTGGCGCCGGCGGCATTGAATGCCGATAATGCCAGCAATGCGGCTGCCGGCAACACTCGTAGTATTTTCATCGTTTATTATTTTGCCTGAGGGATTACCACACCTTTTATCTTGATAGTGACGCGTGAGTCTTTAGCATTGGATTTTACCTGAATGTTTTTTTCAAATTCACCGGGTCGGCCTTTGGGGTCGTAGCTCACTTTTAGCACGGCGCTCTCACCCGGCTTGATCGGTTCTTTGGGTATTTCAGGAACTGTGCAACCGCATGATGCACGCGCCGATTTGATTATCAGCGGTGATTTACCGGTGTTTTTGACCACAAATCCATGTGATACGATGCCTCCGTTCTCCTTGACGTTGCCGAAATCATAGACCGGGTCGGCAAATACGATTTTGGCGTCGTTGCCGGCAAATGCGGTAAGACTCAGCAATGCGATAAAAATAGAAAAAATAGTTCGTGTCATTATGATGTCTTTAATTACGTTGCTATGTATATAACGTAAAGTTAACAACTCTGAATTTTGGAATCCCTTAAATAAAGGTTAATTTAAGTTAATCGGCATGGGCTGTCGCTCTCTCGACGCCTATTCCGAACAGGGCATAGTCATAGTATACGGGATCCTCGCGGCGCATTTCGCGGAGGCGGTCGGTGAGTTCGAGCACCGACTTGCGGTCATTGGCTTTTCGGGTGAGCAGTTCCAGTTCGCGTGCCGTGTTGCCTACGTGCACGTCGAGCGGGATGTAGAGCTGCGAGGGCTTGAGAATGTCCCACACGCCAAGGTCGACAATCCCGTCGTTTCTTACCAGCCATCTTAATGCCATGTTCACGCGTTTGAGCGCTGTTGCATCGAGATTTCCGGGAAGACAACGGGAGTCATCACAACCGTTGGCGTTATAAAGCTCTCTGTTGAGGCTTTCCACAAGTTTCCATGCAGGGAATTCGGATTGCGGAACGCTCTCGCTCACGGCAAAATCGGCGATGCTGCCGTGGGATGAATATATGGCATGGAGACCTCTTAAGAAGTGACGGAAATTTTTGGCGAAGAATGTGCGGTGTATGTTCATGTCGGGGAGTTCTTCATATCCCTTATCCATGACATAGGCATAGGGTGAATTGTCCATCAAGGAGAGCATTTTATTGCAGTTGTTGCATATCATCTTGCGGTTTCCCCATGAGATTGTGGCACACAGGAGCGCGGCGATCTCGATGTCGCGCAGATCGGTGAAGCGGCGTGGAAATTGCACGGGATCGTTGCCGATGAAGTCGGGATGGTTTATGCGTGCCGCTTCATAGTCGAGCAGCTCTTTCAGGTCGTTTTGAGTCATGATTGTAATGAAGTGGTGGTTATGTTCATATCGCGGAGGTCGGTTCCGGCGGGAGACTGGAAGATTCTTAATCCAAACTCATGGGCTATGGCTATGGTGTGGTCGAAAATTTCTGATTGTATTGCTTCGTAAGTGATCCACTCGGTGGTGGAGGTGAAAAAATATAACTCTACCGGCAGTCCGTGGGGAGTGGGTTGCAACTGCCTTACCATTACAAACATTTTCGAGTCACTGTCAATTTTCACCCCGGGATGATGCGATAGATATTCCACCATGTAGTTGCGGAATACCTTGAGATTGACTGTGTCGGCGAGGGCGTTGTCGTCAATCCAACCTTTTCGGCGGTATTTTTCAATCTCTTCCGGAGAGCAGAATCTCACTGTGTTCATGTCGATGTTTATTGATCGCATGATGCGTCGGCCTCGGCTGTCGATCATTCCTCGCCAGTTTTGGAATGAGTCGCTGATGAGAGAGTAGGGAGGGATGGTGACGATGGTGTTGTCGAAGTTTCTCACCTTGACAGTGGTGAGCGACACGCCCACCACATTGCCGTTGACGTTGCGTGACGGGATGGTGATCCAGTCGCCTACTTTGAGCATATCGTTGACCGACAGCTGCACGCCTGCCACTAATCCGAGTATGGTGTCCTTGAACACCAACATCAGCACTGCTGCCGAAGCTCCAAGTCCGGTGAGAATCACCAATGGATTCCGGTCGATTAGTGTGCTGATTATGAGGATTGTTCCCATCCCTATCACGATGAGCTTGCCCATCTGTAGCAATCCGTGCAGAGGGTCGTTTTGTCGCGAAGTCTCGTGGGCTGTGGCTAAATAAAATCCTTCCAGGATGGCACACAGGAACTGTATGCTGATGATTATGATTGTTATCTCTATGAACTTTTGTGTATAAAAGCACCATGTCGACTCACCTTTGAGTATGAGCGGCATGAAAAAGAACAGCAGCACAGGATAGATGAGATGGCACAAAGTGTGGAGCACTTTTTTGCTGAGGATGTAGTCGTCCCACTTGGTTGCGGTGGCTGCGGTTGCTTTATCGATAATGGGGATGATGACCTTTCGGGCGAATGTGTCGATAATTCCGCCTGCAAGAATCACGGCAAGCGCTATGGCGATTCTTGCCGACCACGAAATGTTGTCGGGTGAAATGCCGATATTAATTAGGATATCTTCCATCAGTTAATGAAATTGCGTATTGTCGCAAACTATTCACGGCGTGTCGTCATGCTTAAAGTCATAATTGGACTTGCATACCGACCCGCCGTGGATTATGAGATGTGGATTGCGTAGAGGAATTATTCTTCGCTTTCGTCTTCCTTCATGTTGTGGAACACATTCTGCACATCCTCGTCCTCCTCAAATTTTTCAAGAAGTTTTTCAATCTGTGCGCGCTGTTCGGCGTTCACCTCTTTAAGGTCGTTGGGAATGCGTTCAAATTCAGCGCTGATGATTTCGATGCCGTTTTCCTCAAGGTGCTTCTGTATGTTGGCAAACTCTTCAAAAGCTCCGTAAAGGATGATTTCTTCTTCATCGGCTTCAACCTCGTCAACACCGTAATCGATAAGCTCAAGTTCGAGATCCTCAACTGACATTCCTTCGGTGGGTTTGATTTTGAAGACGCTCTTGTGGTCAAACAGGAATGAAAGTGATCCCTGGGTTCCAAGAGTGCCGCCGTGCTTGTTGAAATATGAACGTACGTTTGCCACGGTGCGTGTGTTGTTGTCGGTAGCCGCTTCAATCACAATGGCGATTCCGTAGGGTCCGTATCCTTCATATACGATTTCCTTGTAGTCGCTTGAGTCTTTGTCGGTTGCCTTCTTGATTGCGCGTTCAACGGTGTCCTTGGGCATATTTGCAGCTTTTGCATTCTGCATCAATACACGTAGACGGGGGTTGGTGTCGGGATCAGGACCGCCGGCTTTGGCAGCGATGGTGATTTCTTTACCGATGCGGGTGAATGTGCGCGACATATTTCCCCAGCGTTTCAATTTTCTGGCTTTGCGGTATTCAAAAGCTCTTCCCATAATATATTCTTATGTTTATCTATTGATTGTTTTGTATAGTTATCTGAGTGATGCTCCAAGCTGTTTCTGAAGATTGGCGATTATTTTCGACATTACCGCTTCAATCTGTTTGTCTTGAAGGGTTTTCTCTTCGTCCTGGAGTGTGAGCGAGATGGCATAGCTCTTTTTGCCGGCTTCGAGGCCTTCGCCTGTGTAGACGTCAAACAGCTCTACGTTTTTCAACAGTTTGCGTTCGCTGTCCTTCACCGCTTTCTCTATCTGAGCGAAGCTGATTCCGTCGTCGATGAGCAGGGCGAGGTCGCGTTTCACCGGCTGTGTCTTGGGTAGCGGCGCGTAAAGCACTTTTTTCTTTATTGACAGGTTCACAAGAGCTCTCCAGTCAAGTTCGGCGTATATTACTTCCTGCTTGATATCGTTCTTTTTCAGGAGTGACTTTTTAAGTATGCCCATTGTTCCGAGAGCTTTTCCTGAACGGGTGCTGATAGCCACGCAACCTGAGTAGATGGGATCAACTGCTACTGAAAGGGCGATCTCGCGGTTGGAGATTCCGAGCTTTTCGAATATGTTTCCCACGATTGCCTTCATGTCGTAGAATGTGGCTTTTTCTTCTTTGCGTGCCCAGTTGCCGGTGCGGATGTTGCCTGTGAGCCATAATGCAAGATGTTCCGACTCGCTGAATGGCGCAATCGGGTTCTCGGCGGTGATTTCAGTCGTAAGATCGCGGCTGTACACATTGCCGAATTCATAAAGCATCAGGTCGCTGTCGCGGCGGTTTATGTTGTGGCATATTGACTCAAGTCCTCCGAAAAGGAGAGTCATGCGCATCACGTTCAAGTCGTTGCTTAGCGGATTGAGAAGCTTGACGGGAGAATGTTTATCATCGGTCAATCCTTCATAATATGACTCGGCGGTGAGCGAGTTGTTGAGAATCTCGTTGAACCCGGTTGCCGACAGCTGATTGCTGATCATTTCACGGAGTTCGTTGCTGCGGTCAGTGAATCCTTTATATGAAAGGCTTGAATGCACGGTTGATGTCATTTCGACATTGTTGTATCCGTAGATGCGCAACACGTCTTCCACCACGTCGCAAGGGCGTTTTACATCAACTCGATAGGTGGGTACCAGAAGGTCGATCGAGCCTTCGTTGCGTGCCACAATTTCCATTTCGAGTGATTCAACGATTGAATCAACCACATCTTTGGGAATATTTTTGCCCACAAGATTGTTGAGGTAATCGTAGCTTAATGTCACCGGGAAGGGTGCGATAGGTTCGGGATACAGGTCGATTACGTCGCCGCATATCTCACCTCCGGCAAGCTCCTTGATCATCTTTGCCGCAAGTTTGAGGCAGTAGAGTGTGGCGTTTGGGTCGGTGCCGCGTTCGTAGCGGAATGATGCGTCGGTGTTCAGACCGTGGCGGCGTGCGGTTTTTCTTACTGATGTGGGGTTGAAGTATGCGCTCTCAAGGAACACCGAGGTGGTTTCTTCGGTCACTCCTGAATCAAGACCTCCAAACACGCCGGCGATACACATGGGCTTTTCAGCGTCACATATCATCAGGTCGCGGGAGTCAAGCTTGCGTTCCACACCGTCAAGAGTGGTGAAAGGGGTGTTCTCGGGGCAATGTTTCACAATCACTTTGCCGCCGCCTATTTTGTCGGCATCAAAGCTGTGGAGGGGCTGACCCATGCCCAGAAGGATATAGTTGGTCACGTCAACAACATTGTTGATGGGACGCTGTCCTATTGCGTTAAGATAGTTGCGCAGCCATTCAGGACTCTCTCCGACTTTTATGCCACGGATTGTCACGCCTGAATATCGCGGACACGCTGTGCTGTCTTCCACCTCCACTGTTATGGCTCCGTCAGCCTTGTCGCTCTTGAATGAGTCAACGTCGGGACGGTGGAGTGGTGATGAGGCTGCATGGCATGAAAGCCAAGCCGCGAGGTCGCGGGCAACGCCGTAATGTGACGCGGCGTCGACACGGTTGGGTGTGAGGTCGACCTCAATCATATAATCGCTTTTCAGATTGTAGAAATCGGCAGCGGGAGTCCCCGGGGCAACCTCCTTGTCGATTACGATGATGCCGTCATGTGAAGTGCCTACGCCTATCTCATCTTCGGCGCAAATCATGCCGAATGACTCTACTCCGCGTATTTTAGACTTCTTGATCTGAAACTCGTTGTCTCCGTCATATAGAGTAGTGCCTACGGTGGCTACTACCACGGTTTGTCCGGCAGCGACATTGGGGGCTCCGCACACTATCTGGGTGGGCTCTCCATTGCCAAGATCTACAGTTGTGATGTGGAGATGGTCACTGTTGGGGTGTTCTTCGCAGGTAAGGACTTTTCCAATCACAATCCCTTTGAGACCTCCTTTGATGGACTCTACCTCTTCGACTGTGCCGACTTCAAGACCGATTGAAGTGAGCGCTTCGGCTGTTTCATCGGGAGTAAGCGAGAAATCGATGTACTCTTTTAACCAATTATATGAGATATTCATTACTTAAGTTGCTCTGTGTGGGACATTTCGCTGTCCCAAAGTTAAATCGTGCAAATTTACAAAAAAATCTCCACACATCAAAATCTCTTGTTGCGGCTCTTTTTAAGGAATTTAGTTATTGGATTAGAGATGTGTGAGGTGCCGGTTATGAGTTTTGGTGAATGGACTGCAAATAAAAAACTTGCGTGCTTGCTTTGTGGAATGGGGAGGAGTGATTACTTTTGCGTAAAGTTTAATACCGAAATACAATATGCTACGTAAGATTATTTTAGGAGCGTCATTGATCATGGCAATGACATTAAGCGCTCAGTCTCAGTGCAAGAAAGGTGATTGTCCCCATCACTCATGGATGGAGAGCAATGTGTGGAACAACGGCTGGAATGTGGCTGCTCATTCATCGATAAACGCGAAAGAATTCCATGAGCAGTATGAGAAAAACCGTGAAGTGTGGGATGCCATGTTCGCTTATTTGGCTAAGATTGATCTTGACACGCTTTCATTGGGACGTATTGACATTGTGCCGGGACGTTGCTACATAAAGATGAGTGAATACGTTCCTCGTGAATCAGAGAAGGTCAACATTGAGCAGCATCACAACTGGATTGACCTCCAGTACACTCTTCGCGGAAATGAAAAGATGGGCTATGCCAAGGACGTTACTGTGAAGCATGAATATAATCCCAAGAAGGATGTGGCTCATTTCAATTCCGATAATGTGACCTATTACAAGGCAGGGCCGGAAGCATTTTATTTGTTCTTCCCTACCGACTACCATCAGCCGTCGGTAATCGACGGGGAGCCGGTGACAAGCCGCAAACTCGTATGCAAGATAGAGTATATCCATTGATTGGATTGGTGAAGATAAAAAAATACTCGGGGCAAAAAATGATTTCCACCCCGAGTATTTTTTATGTCAGATCAGTCTGTCTTTATTCTGAGAGGCTGATTTCCGCACGTCGGTTTTGAGCGTCACCGCCGGCGTAAGCGTGGGTTGGACCCATTCCTTTTGCCTTTACATTAGTGGCGGGAACTCCGTGCTTCACCATATAATCGCGGATGGCGTTGGCGCGTCGGTCGCTAAGTTTCTTGTTGTAAGCTACAGCGCCGTGTTCATCGGTATAGGCCTTGATAAGCACGTTTTTGCTGTCGGCTACAGCTTGTTTTGCCACTTTAGTCAGATCGGCGTTTTCGGGTACTCCGGCTTTGTCATAGCCAAACAGATAGACTACCACTATCTGAGGCGCATTGGCGGCATTTCCTGCGATGGCGTTGGCTGTTGTCGCGTCGAAAGTGCCGGCTGATACCGGGCTTCCTTTCATGATGCCTGACGCATCGATTTCGTCGGCAGTAGCTTCCGACGGGGTTTGATAATAGTATAATCCGTCAGATCCGAAATCGGGAGCTGTAGCTACTTCGTCGGCTTGTGCCACCCGAGGATTGTAGTCATGCTTCAATCCGGTGTGTGAGCCGTAATATAGTAATGCTCCCAAGGCTACTACGGCGAGAGCTACAACTGCCCATACGCCTGTTTTAAGAATTCCCGAAGCCTCTTGTGCATCGGTGGTTGCATTGCCTGCGGCTGCTGCCGCCATTGGAGCTGCTGCGGCGGCTTTCTCTTCATCGGCGGGTGGAAGTGCTCCTGCTATGGGTTCTTCATGCTGAGGAAGCTCTTTAGTTTCAGGGCCTTCCGGCAACTCTTTTCTTGATTCCAGCTTATCAACACTGTCTTTAAAATTGTCTTCAGCCATAATAATTGAATTTAAATGATTTATAGACTTAAAACATCTATTTATCTTTTCGGGTTTGATGTATTAAGATTATTAACAATGTGAATTAATGAAGATTCACGTTTAAGCACAAGTTTTTACGCTTGCACGGTATTATAAAAGTCGCGGTTTTTAGTTAAATTTGCAGGCTAAAAACAGAATTGCAAAGTGATATACCCTGATTCATTTGAAAATAAGATAGGATTTTCTGCGTTTCGCGACATATTAAAAGGAGCTTGTATCTCAGGGCTCGGTAGGGAGCGTTGCGACAGTATGAGCTTTTCGTCCGACTTTGAGGTGGTGGAGGATAAGCTTAATTCCACATTTGAAATGATGTCGATAATCAACAGCGGTGAAGATTTTCCGCTGGACGGCTTTATTGATGTCTCCGCTCAACTTGATACCGCATCTATTGCCGGCACATTTCTGCCGGCTGCCGACTTCATGCAGTTGCGCAAATCATTGATAGTGATCGTGGGATTGACCTCTTTCTTTAACTCAAAGCGTCATGAGGAGGGTTCGGAATATCCATCGCTTGATAAAATCGCAGTAATGCTTCAGCCGTTTCCTCTTATTGTAAAGTCAATCGACAGGGTGGTCGACGCGCATGGAGAGGTGAAGGATACTGCGTCGCCTGAATTGGCGGAAATACGCCATCGTCTTGCGTCTACCGTCAATTCGATAAATTCCACGATGAGGCGTGTCATGTCAAATGCCGTTCAGGCAGGATATATCGACAATGACACTGCGCCATCCATGCGCGACGGGCGCCTGGTGATTCCTGTGGCGCCGATGAACAAGCGGAAAATAAGCGGTATCGTTCATGATGAATCGGCTTCTGGTAAAACTGTCTATATCGAGCCTGCTGAGATTGTGGAGGCAAATAACCGCATCCGCGAGCTCAGGATGGAGGAGCGTCATGAGATAGCCCGCATACTGACTCAGCTTACCGATGAGCTTCGTCCTCACATTGATGACATCCGTCAAAGTATGGATGTAATGGGTGAGATGGATTTCATTCGCGCTAAAGCTCGTTTTGCCATTGATATTGACGGACGTCGTCCCTCGGTTGTCGATGCTCCTGAGATGGAGTGGTTCCATGCGGTGCATCCGGGATTGCTTCTGTCGCTGCGCCGTCAGGGAAAAGAAGTGGTGCCTCTCGACATGACGCTCACTCCTGAGAACCGCATTCTGATTATATCAGGACCTAATGCCGGCGGAAAATCAGTGTGCCTTAAAACTGTAGGTGTCATTCAGTATATGCTGCAGTGCGGACTGTTGCCTCCGGTATATGAAAATTCGCATTTCGGCATTTTTGACAATATATTTGTTGACATAGGCGATGATCAGTCGCTTGAGGATGATCTCAGTACCTACAGCTCACATCTGCGCAATATGAAGCTGTTTTTGCAACGTGGGAAAAACGGCACCCTTGTGCTTATCGATGAGTTTGGCGGCGGTACGGAACCGCAGATCGGCGGTGCCATAGCCCAAGCGATATTGAAGCGTTTCAACGAGCAGCAGATATGGGGCGTGATCACGACTCACTACCAGAATCTCAAGCAGTTTGCCGAAGATACTCCTGGGCTGATCAATGGCTCTATGCTTTATGACCGCCACCTGATGCAGCCTATGTTCAAGTTGTCAATAGGTAATCCGGGAAGCTCATTTGCCGTGGAGATAGCCCGCAAGATAGGCTTGCCTGAAGGAATTATCTCGGATGCCGAGGAGATTGTGGGCAGCGATTATATAAACATGGATAAATACCTGCTCGACATTGCCCGCGACAAGCGTTATTGGGAAAACAAGCGTCTTGCTATAAGGCAGAAAGAGAAGAAACTTGAGACGAGCCTTGCACGCTATGAAGATGAGGCGACCCAGTTGCGTGAAAGCCGCCGGGCTATATTGAGCGAGGCAAAAGAGGAGGCGCGTAAAATTCTCGAAGGGAGCAATGCCGTCATCGAGCGCACTATCCATGACATCAAGAAGGCACAGGCTGAAAAAGATCGCACGATTGAAGCGCGTCGACGCCTTGCTGAGGAAAAAGAGCGGCTTGCCAACGGCAAGGACTCCGAACATCCATTGCTCAAAAAAGCGCCTAAGTCGAAGAAAGCCGCTAAGCCCCAGGAAGCCAAGAATGACCGTCCGATAGCAGTAGGCGATAATGTGAAGCTTGACGGGCAGGGCGAACCGGGCAAAGTGTTGAAAATTGAAGGTAAGAATGCCATTGTAGCGTTTGGGCTTCTGGAAACCACAGTGAAGCTCGACCGATTGAAGCTCACCATCGCAAAGCCACGCACAGGCGCATCAGCGACAGTAGCGGTAGGTGGTGCATTGTCTGACTCACAACGAGACAAGCAGCTTAATTTCAACCGAGAGATTGACCTGCGCGGAATGCGTGTCGATGAGGCGATACAAGCGCTTACCTATTATATTGACGATGCCATACGTTTCAATGCTTCGACAGTTAGAATCCTTCACGGTACCGGCACCGGCGCGTTGAGGCAATATCTGCGTCAATATCTCGACACTGTTCCGGGAGTGAAAAACTATCGTGACGAGCACGTGCAGTTTGGCGGCGCAGGCATAACGGTGGTTGATCTTGCCTGATATCAGTGGGCTAAATTTCCATGATGTGAATATTTTCAACGATTTATTGAGGTTTTTATTGAAAATTTTGTAATCTTTGTGTATTCAAAATATTCAACCATGAAACCTCAATCAATCTTGACCATTTTGCTTGTATTGCTTTCCGCATTTTCTGCACACTTGAAGTGCTCATTGACACAGTTTGCAAAGCTAATGTTTCCTATTATATTATGCGAACCTGAATTAACAAGGTGTTTGAAAATAAATCAAGGGTCTTTTAACATTGTATTGTTATGAGTGATGCTATTTCAAACAATGAGCCTCATATTGTCAAGGTGAAAAATTTTAGAATTGATGCAGACTATGCTTGTTGGTTTTCTGAGATTAAGCATCGTTATCTCTCGGCGCAAATCAAGGCGGCGGTTAAAGTAAATCTTGAAAAGCTCAGGTTTAATTGGAGTGTAGGGCGAGATCTTGTTGTTCGCAAGGCAGAAGAACGCTGGGGTGCAGGGGTTGTTGAGCAGCTTAGTTTTGATTTGCAGGAAGCGTTTCCTAACGATAAAGGTTTTGGCACGACAAATCTTTGGGCGATGAAGAAATGGTATCTTTTTTTCTCATCGATCCAAACAATTGAAAAACTCCACCAACTTGGTGGAGAATTGCATCATGAAGTCAATCAGTCATTAATAAGGCAGTTTCATCATGATGGAGAGATTGATTTTCCGCAGGCTCTTGGTCTTGTGCCGTGGCGTCATCAAGTCAATATAATAACTAAGTGTAAGTCAGATGATGAAGCAATCTTTTATCTTAAAAAATGCATCTCCGACGGGTGGAGTCGATCAACATTGGATAATGCGCTGAAGGCTAATCTTTATCGTACACAAGGAAATGCAATAAGTAATTTTTCTGAGCGTTTGCCAGAGGCTCAAAGCCGATTGGCACAGGAAATTACAAAAGAAAATTATGATTTCGGATTTATTACTGTGCCTGTCGACTATAAGGAAGAGCATCTTGAGGCAGCCCTTGAGAAGAACATAACACGATTTCTGTTGGAACTTGGAACCGGTTTTGCTTTCGTTGGACGTCAGATTCAACTGGTAGTAGGTGGTCGCACTCGCAAAATTGACATGCTGTTTTATCATATTCGTCTAAAGTCATACATAGTTGTAGAATTAAAGGTTGTACCGTTCGATCCTGAATTTGCAGGAAAACTCAACTATTATGTTAATGCTGTTGATGAACTTATTAAAGGAGAGGATGATAATCCTACTATTGGACTATTGATATGCAGCGATAAAGATGAAACGGATGTTCGTTGGTCATTCAAGGGGATTAATACGCCCATGGGTGTTTCATCCTATGATAACGTGCGAATTGCTTCTGTATCGGAACTGTTGCCATCGGCAGAGGAGCTACAGGCAAGAGTGAGATTGGTGGAAGAAGAAATAAACAAGTCTAAAAATCAGTAATCTTAATCAGTTGATAAAGGATGTATTATTTTTCAAAATTTAATGGCAGAGAAATGCTCACTATCCGGCAATTCGCTCTTGGAGTAAATGAATTTATTAAAATTAAATAGGACTATATATGAAACGAAAAACACTTGTGGCTATAAGCATACTTCTTTTTTCTGTATGTGTGACATCGGCGAAGAAGAAGGTGTATCCGCGTGCCGATATAAAGGTGGGTTACACCTATCATGAAACTTTAGTGCGCGGTTCTGACGGCATTGTAGAAAAAGATATCCCTTTCGTGCTGCTTGCCAATCAATCGCAGGCAAAATTCTATTGCCCCCATACTGAATATAAAGATTCTTTGCAATCCTCTCCTTCAGGCAGAAATAAAGCACGCAAAATATTTGATGCGGCATTTAAAAAGTATTGGGAGACGAAGGATGAAAGTTTTATGAACAACGTGGTTTATAAGATCCATCTCTATGTTTTCCGTTTGCGTGATGAAAATGAGACGCGTGTTTATGACGCGGTAGGACCACTTGATTTCGCTTGTTATGCCGATCCGATCGACAGGATAGAATGGGAGATAGGCGATTCTGTGAAAATGATTCTGGGATACGAATGTGTGATAGCTGAAGCTGATTATCATGGACGGCATTGGACTGCATGGTTCGCTCCCGATGTTCCGATTCAGGAGGGTCCATGGAAACTCATCGGGTTGCCCGGGCTTATTCTTGAAGCGAGAGAGTCATTGGGGCAGCATTGGTTTGTCGCTACAGGAATTGAGCGTTCCAATCAGGAGATATATTCGATATACCCGTATCGGAATTATGATAAGATGAACCGTATTGAGATGTTGAGAACCAAACGCTACGGCACCGACCACAGCTCTTCTCTTGCCGGAGCAGAAGTTGGGTTGAATCTTGGCACCGACCACATGCTGACTGATGAAGAGTCAAAGATAGATTTTCTTGAAACCGATTATCACTGATAAATTATGAAACGGCTTGCCTCGATGCTGCTATCTGCTTTTGTCGCAATAAATATATTATTTGCTGATGAAAGACCGAAGTCTTTGATTAAGGTTGAATATTCCGAAACCACTAAGTCACATTTGACAAGTGAGGGAGATACCATTATGACGAAGTATGATTTTATTTTGCAGGTAGCTCCGGGGTATTCCTGCTATTATAATCCCCGCACATATTATGTTGATTCGCTTATGCATGATCCGGTAGGGAAACTTGTGTATGATCAGGTTAACGTGGATGCTTTGAATGAAGCTGTTTCTTCAGGCAAGTCATATTTTGAAATATTAGAAAAGAATGGAATGATGTCAGAATCGGCAAGAATTGACTTTAAGGATTTTGACACCGGCATTATACAGGTGTGGGATAGGGCTGGTGATCGCTATCGTTATAATGTGGCAATGGCGGATCTTGTTTGGGAAATCGGGGATTCTATAAAAAATATATTGGGATATGAATGTTTGAACGCAGTTGCAGATTATCATGGACGAAAGTGGCACGCATGGTTCGCTCCCGATATCCCTGTTCAGGATGGTCCGTGGCAATTGTGCGGACTCCCGGGTTTGATAATGGAAGCTGAAACTTGCGATGGATTGTTTAAATTTGAGATAAAAGGATTGCAACAATCTGAGGAAGTGCTTAAATCTGTCTTCGATCAAGATAAATATTTCGATTCAAATCGTAAGGCATTTTTGAAGATGAAAAATTATGGTCGGCAGAATAGGGCGTCTCAGATTGGAGCGATGACAGGTGGGCAAGTAAATCTTGAAAACAGGAGAACAACTTATTTTGACCTCATCGAAACCGATTATCACTGATAAATTCATTTTGATATGTGGCTTTTGCTTGATGAATTATTTATTAATAATCGGTTAATATGAAATATTATCATTATCTTTGCCGTGGTAGATTCAGTTCTGTCAAGTGTTGGAAAAAGTAATAGGCAAATCATTATATTTCGATCAGTATGAAATTGATATCAGGAGCTCTGGCAGTCTTGCTGCTCATGGTCTTTGCTTCGTGTGAGGAGCGTTCGGGTTATCTTGAGGATGATCAACAGACCACTGTCGAGCTGCTGACCGATGTGGAGTGGCTCATGACATGGGCCGACTATGGAGCTCTTGGCGAAAGCACATTTGAAACTGATACGGATATCTATAGATTTGAACGCACCGGGAAAGGATGGTTTGCCAAGGGGTCATGGATTGACACCGAGAAGAAGGACGGAACCGGATATTTTCAATGGTCATTCACTACGGCAAATTTTTCCGTGATTCGCATGACCGGTTATATTGAAGGTTATTGGCTTATTGAGAAGCTTACTCCTGATGAACTGTGGGTCACATCCGCTCAGCAAGATCCGGTCATATATCCGTCGCAGGATAATCGACGGTATAAATTCAAGGCTCGTAAATAACTAGCTCTATGAGCAGGCGGTTGTGTGTGACATTGTTTCTTTTGACTGCACTTGTCGGAATTGCGCAGGTCAATGTGTCGGGGATAGTCCTGGAAAAGGGTCCTGACACTCCGTTGGCAGGTGCGTCAATAGTTCTGAGAAATGCTGAGGGCAAGATAAAGAAGTTTGCAACTTCCGATGCCAAAGGCGAGTTCTCGTTATCGGTGCCTGAACTAAAAGGATATACTGTCGACGTGGCTATGATGAGTTTTGCCAAGCAGACCATAAATCTTGATTCGGCTAAATTTCCCTTGACAGTAAAAATGGAAGTGGCGGCGACGGTTCTGAAGGAGGTTGCCGTGAAAGCTGACCGCATTCGTGAACAGGGCGACACCATCACATACAATGTAGGCAGCTTCGCGCAGGCTCAGGATCGCAGCATTGGCGACGTGTTGAAGCGTATGCCGGGCATTGATGTTGCAAAGAGCGGAAAGATTCAGTATCAGGGTGAGGATATCAACAAATTCTACATCGAGGGTTCTGATCTTCTCGGCGGGAAATATGGCATAGCCACCAATGGCATAAGCCACGATGATGTAGGTGCTGTGGAGGTGATGGAGAATCATCAGCCCATGCAGGTGCTTTCCGGAATAAGTTTTTCCGATAAGGCGGCGATTAATCTTAAACTTAAAAATAAGGCAAAAGCCACATGGACTTTTCATGGCGATGCCGGAGCAGGCTGCTCGTGGCAACCGGAAGGTGTCGTGTGGGACGGTGAAATATTTGCGATGGCGGTTATGCCCGGTTTCCAGAATATCACAACCATTAAAACAAATAATGTAGGGGAGGATCTGTCGTCTCATGCCACTGATTTCTTTGCCTCGCGTCGCCAAACCGCATTGAGCCGCTATGTTGACGTGTCATTGCCGGGAGTGCCGTCGCTGAAAGAGAAACGCACGCTTTTCAATCGTTCGGTTCTTGTGTCTACCAACAGCCTGTGGAAAGTGCGCGGCGGCGAGTTGAAGGCGCAGATTGACTATGCTTTCAACCGTGTCACGGCTCAAGCTGAAAATACGACCACATATTTCGTGGCGGATCCGGACGGGAATGGCGATAATTTGACAAGCGATGACCGCATTATATCTGAAAAACGGGATGGTCGTGACCGCATTCATTCATTGTCAGGAAAATTTGTGTATGAAGTCAATCAGCGCACTACATTTATCAACAACACGCTCTCGGCAAATGTTGATTGGGATGACGTGCGTCTTAGTGTCACCGGCTCTTTGCCGAACAATCAGTCGGTGTCTTTGCCTGATTATTACGTTACCAATAAATTCAAAATGATTAAGCGTTTCAACGGCAACCATCTTGTCACTTTCCAAAGCGATAATGAGTGGGAGTCATTGCCGCAGACGCTGAAAGTGTCGATTGTCGGTGATCATCTGCATCAGCATATAGGCGACCATGCTTTCTATACCCATGAGAGCGCAGCCTACGCTTTCTCGCTGAAAGGAGTGACGGTGAGCCTTGAGGGTGGCGTGAAAGGGTATCTGCGTTCGATGAATACTGATATGGCTGATACGCGATTTATCGTCTCGCTGCCGGTGGGAGAGGTGGAAAATGTGGTTAATACAAATTACTTTACACTGTATGCCGAGCCTAAGCTTGAATACTGGGTGAAGCGTGTGGA
The DNA here is from genome assembly GCA_910589555.1 of uncultured Muribaculum sp. Lineage (GTDB taxonomy): Bacteria > Bacteroidota > Bacteroidia > Bacteroidales > Muribaculaceae > Muribaculum. The sequence goes on along the minus strand of CAJUTE010000005.1, from coordinate 29,139 downwards.
CTTCTCGCTTGACGTGCCTGTCAGCTTCGTGAATTATACTTTTGACAAGGCGCTTGCCAACCGCTCGGAACTCTATTTCTCGCCGGCATTGAGTGTGAATTGGAAGCCCAATAATAGGTTTTCGGTCGGGTTGCGCGGTGGAACGGGGCGTTCGCCCATGAACCTTAATATGATTCATCCGGGCTATATCATGACCGACTACCGTTCATTTAATAGAGGTGTGGATGATTTTTACAATATTACATCGCAGAATCTGTCGGCTAATTTCGCTTATAAGCATACTCGCCGTGGCGTTTTTGTAAATGCTTTCGTGATGCAATCATGGACCCACCTGCCTTACACCATGGAACAGCAGCTCTACGGCGACTATATAATGTATTCATACATTGATGCGAATAGCGACCGGAAGATGCTGATGGCAAATGGAAATGTGGGAAAAACTCTTGACTTCATGCGTGGAAGCGCCGGTGTGCGCGGGTCGTTCAACCGCAATGAGTCTCATCTTTTTTCAGAGAGTCGGGCTGTAAATTCAGTCAGCACATCGTGGAGCGTCGGGGCGAAAATAAGTGGCGCTCCGCTTCGATGGATGAGCTTTGATTATGCAATAGATTTCAGCAACAGCATGCTGGAAATGAACAACTTTAAAAATTCCTGGCTTGGCAGAATGGAGAACTCGCTGCTCATAAATATCATGCCTCACTCCAAATGGGAATGGCACATCATGGGCGAACATTATCGTAATGAACTCACGTCGGAAACGTATAAGAATGTGTTTTTGCTCGACACCAAATTACTTTATAAATTAAGCAAGCGGCTAGAACTTTCAGCCAATCTAAGCAATATCTTCGACCAGCGCTCTTACAATTACACTACCTATAGCCAGCTGTCATCCTTTGAGTCACAACGATGGCTTCGTGGACGCGAGCTGCTTATATCAATATCACTAAGAAAATGAAAAAGGTTATTCTACTGACAATCGTGTGTTTCGCGACGATAGCCGCTGTGGCACAAGGGAAAGCTGACATTGAGGTCAGCTACAATGCATCTTTGCCCAACTTCAGAACAGGCGAAGTGGATAGGTTCAATCAATTTCTCCTGATTGCCAATTCAATCGACTCGAAATTTTACTCCCCGATGACCGAGTATATCGATTCGCTGGAATCTACGCCCGAAGGCAACGCGAAATATAAGGAGATGACGCGTAGCGCATTTGCAGCCGGCAAGATGGACAAGATGCCGCGACGCGACGGACGTTATTATGTCATAAAATCATCAAGGGATAATACAGTGACTACCTATGATGTCAATGGTCTTGACAAGTATGTGACTGAGGAGCCGATGCCGGAATGGAATTGGCAGATATGTGACAGCGTCAAGAATCTGTTGGGCTATGAATGCCAGATGGCGGTAACGCAGTTTCACGGTCGCGAATGGACTGTGTGGTTTGCCACTGAGATCCCTGTGATGAATGGTCCGTGGAAACTCGGCGGACTTCCCGGATTAATATTGGAGGCATCTGATCAATCAGGATTATATACATTCGCTGCCACCGGCATACAGCCCTCTTCAAAAGATATAATCCCGGTGTATTCCTCGGATTCTTATGATAATATTGACAGAAAAGAGCTTCTGAAGGCAAAACGCAAGATGATCGACAATCCCGTGTCGCAGATGAATGCTCAGTTAAGCGGGCTTGGCATATCCATCCAAGCTAATGCCAATACAATAAACCACAAATCACGCGAAGAGGTAGACTTCATCGAAACTGACTATTGAACATATTTTATGATAGTTTGATGTGAATATAGGGAAATGCGCTATCTTTGTATATTGATTTTTGCATTTTTAATCCTGTTTTATTCACGCAATGAAGAAAAGAGTATGTATTGCTGTGTCGCTCCTGCTGTGTGTCTCGCCGGGAGTGTTTGCTCAGAAGAGCTCAATCTATCATAAGGGATGGATTGATTTTAATAAAAATGGTGTGATGGACGTGTATGAGGATCCATCACAACCTATTGACAAGCGAGTGGACGACTTGCTTTCACAGATGACTTTGGAGGAGAAAAGTTGTCAGCTTGCCACTCTTTATGGCTATGGGCGAGTGTTGAAGGACTCGCTGCCGATGCCGTCATGGAAAAACGAGATATGGAAAGATGGCATAGCCAATATCGACGAGCAGTTGAATGGCGTGGGGCGTGGTGCTGCAAAAGCACGTCATCTCATCGTGCCATTTTCAAGCCATGTGAAAGCGCTTTATGACACGCAGCGGTGGTTTGTGGAAGAGACACGTCTGGGAATACCGGTGGAATTTTCCAATGAAGGTATTCACGGGTTGAATCACACTCTTGCCACTCCGCTGCCTGCGCCGATAGCGGTGGGAAGCACTTGGAACCGCACTCTTGTGCGTCGTGCCGGAGAGATTGCCGGAAAAGAGGCTCGCCTGTTGGGATACCATAGCGTATATGCTCCGATTCTCGACGTGGCGCGCGATCCACGCTGGGGGCGTGTGTTGGAGTGCTATGGCGAGGATCCGTATCTCGTGTCGGAACTTGGATGCGAGATGGTGAACGGAATCCAAAGCAATGGCATCGGCTCCACCCTGAAGCATTTTGCTGTCTATGGAACACCTAAAGGCGGACGTGACGGAAAGTGTCGTACCGATCCCCATGTCACTCCTCGTGAATTGCACGAGATACATCTGTTCCCGTTTAAGCGTGTCATAACCCGCGCCAAGCCGTGGGGTGTGATGAGCAGTTACAATGACTGGAACGGTGAACCGGTGTCGGCAAGCCACTATTTTTTGACCGAGCTGCTTCGTGGTGAATATGGTTTTGACGGTTATGTGGTGAGCGACAGTGAGGCGGTGGAGTTTATCCACACGAAACATCAGGTGGCTTCTACCTATGAGGATGCCGTGCGTCAGGCTCTTGAAGCGGGATTGAATGTGCGCACCCACTTTACAAAGCCCTCCGATTTTATTCTTCCTGTGCGTAAGCTTGTGGAAGAAAATAAACTTGCCATGTCGACCGTGGATCAGCGTGTGCGTGATGTGCTTCGCGTGAAATTCCGCATGGGACTTTTCGACAATCCCTATCCTGTCAATCCCGTTGATGCCGATAAATATGTAGGTGCCGACAAGAACCCCGATTTTGTCAAGGATATGCAGCGTCAGTCGTTGGTGTTGCTTAAGAATGAAAACAATCTGTTGCCGCTTGATAAAAAAGTTATAAAAAATGTGTTGGTGACGGGTCCGCTTGCCGATGAGGATAACTTCATGCAAAGCCGCTACGGACCCAACGGTCTTTCCACAATATCCGTGCTGAAAGGTGTGCGCGATTATCTTGGGGGCTCGGCAGTGGTCAATTATGAGAAAGGATGCGACATAGTCGATGCCTTGTGGCCGGCGAGTGAATTGATGCCGGTGGAACTTACGCAAGCTGAGGACAGCATGATGCAGGCGGCTGTCGACAAGGCTAAGGAGGCTGATGTCGTTATTGCCGTGATGGGCGAGGATGAGTATAGGGTGGGTGAGAGCCGCTCACGCACATCGCTCGAGTTGCCGGGGCATCAACGTGAGTTGTTGCGCGTGCTTCATGCCACCGGCAAGCCCGTGGTGCTTGTGCTCATCAACGGACAGCCGCTCACCATTAACTGGGAGGATGCCAAGTTGCCGGCTATCCTCGAAACCTGGTTCCCGTCTTATCGAGGCGGTGAGATAATCGCTGAGACCCTTTTCGGAGACAATAACCCGTCAGGCAAACTCACCGTGACATTCCCTAAGTCGGTGGGGCAGGTGGAGTATAATTTTCCGTTTAAAAAGGGCTCACACGGCAAGCAGTCGAAGAGCGGACCCAACGGCAGCGGCACCACTCGCGTGATCGGGGCATTGTATCCTTTCGGACACGGACTGAGCTATACACAGTTTGATTACTCCAATCTGAAGGTTGATGCTCCCGAGAGCGGAACACAAGGCAATGTCAATGTTTCGGTTGACGTGACCAATGTGGGCAAGCGTTTTGGCGAAGAGGTGGCGCAGCTTTATCTCCGTGATAAGTACAGTTCGGTGGTCACTTATGATTCGCAGTTACGTGGATTTGAAAAAGTGGCGTTGCAACCCGGAGAAACCAAGACCATTCATTTCACCCTCACTCCTGCCGATCTTGAATTGCTGGATAAAAATATGAACTGGACTGTCGAGCCGGGAGAATTTGAGGTGATGATAGGGGCAAGTTCAGAAGATATCAGGCTTAAGCAGGTGTTCGAACTGAAAGGTAATTGATTTCCCTCTCGATAATCTCTGCCGAGGTAAAAAACTTACACCGTCATGAATCAACTGATTCATGACGGTGTCGTTATAATAAAGAGTCGGTGTTATGTTACTTCTCTTCTTCTGCGGCTTCTTCGGCAGTCTCTTCCTCAGCATCCTTGAAATCGGTGATGCCGGCAGCAAGAAGCTGATTATACCAAGTGAAAAGTTTTTTGATGTCGGCTGTATACACTCGGTCTTCATCAAATTCAGGAAGCACTTCCTTGAAGAACGCGCGCACTTCGCTGTCATCTTTGAACGACTTGATGTCTACCGGCTTTCCTTCGGTTTTTGCTTTAAGTGATTCGAGCACATCACCAAGAGGTATATCATCCTCGACGGTATACATAGCTATATCGCCCAGTGATATCACTTTGTCATGAGCATAGGCAGGCACACGCTTTTTGTCGGCAAGTGACTCTACGATAAGCATATTTTTGCCTTGACGCACCAATTTATATAACCCCGGCTTTCCGGAAATTGCTAAAATAGTTTTTAACATGATAAGTTTATATAATGATTTAAAATTTCACAATGACAAAGGTACGATTTTTGCAGATATATTGCTAACTTTGTTGTCTTAAAAAAGATAATTTAGTTCATCCGCCTGATAATTATGTTGAAGTTTTTAGTGTGCCTGTTACAGCTCATCATCGCTCCTGCAAAGGGATGGGAGGCTATTGCCGATGAGGATATGGAACCGCGCAAGTTATGTGCTGAAGGTTTTTATCCATTTATCGGAGTAGTGGCGTGTACGGTATTCGTTCAATATTTTTACTCCACTGAAACCGGGCTCGCCCAATTGCTGCAAAATGCGGTGATAACATTTTTGCAGTATTTCATCACCTATTTTCTTGCCTCGTTCCTGTTTTCGCTTTTCATTTCTAAATTGACACAGGGTGAGGTTGATGAAAAGCGGTGCCACACTTTTATCATCTATAATCTTTCGTTGCTCGGACTTTTCCAGATGATAAACAATTGTCTGCCGGTTGAAATATCAATTTTTCAATTCCTGCCGTTTTTCGACATATTCATTATCTGGTTCGGGATACCTTATCTCTCGATTAAGGAGAATAAGAAGGTGCTGTTCCTTATTTTGAGCGTTGCCTCAATCATGGTTCCGCCTTATATTTTCGGACCGTTGCTTAATAATATGTTGCCTTCGGCTCATGATAACACTCCCTCAATGCTATGACTCAAAAAGATATTAATATAAAAAACAGGCGAGCCACTTTTGACTACGCCATTTCTGAAACATTTACCGCCGGTATTGTGCTCACAGGAACTGAAATAAAGTCGATACGCCAGGGAAAGGCGAGCCTTGTCGACACTTTCTGCTATGTCAGCAACGGCGAGGTATGGATCAAGAATATGTATATCGCCGAATACTTCTACGGCACTTACAATAATCATGCCGAACGGCGTGACCGCAAATTGCTGCTTAATAAAAAAGAGATTGCCAAGCTTGAGAAGAACGGAAAAGAATCAGGCTTCACAATCGTGCCCATGCGTCTGTTCATAAATGATCGCGGTCTTGCAAAGATTGTGATAGGCATAGGCCGAGGCAAAAAAGAATATGACAAGCGTCAGTCCATCAAAGAGCGCGAGGACAAGCGCTCGATGGCACGTATGTTTGAGAAGTGATGTGTTGATGAAGCACGCTTCCGTTGTTGATAAGTTGATTCTTTCAGGAGCATCGATTTTGCTTCTCTGCATCTTTTTCGTTGTAGCGGGATGCAGCACGGGGGCGTGTCCCGTCGATAGCCGTGCCGTGTATTATTGGCGCACCACTTTAAAACTGAGTGAAGAGGAGAAGAGGTTTATTGCCGACAATGATATAGACGTGGTGTATCTGCATCTTTTTGATGTGCGTGACATAGATGGCGAGTTGATGCCGACATCGACATTGAGATTCCGTGACACGATTCCTGGCAGTGTGCGTGTCATTCCGGTCATATTCATAGAACCCGGAGCTTTAAACGGTTCCGCTCCGGTCGACTCGCTTGCATTGCGTATAATAAGCCGATGCGATAAAATGCTCACTCAAAATGGTTATCCTCTTCCTGATGAGGTGCAGATCGACTTTGACTGGACGCTATCCAACCGGAAGAAGTATTATGCCGTTCTTGAAAATGCTGCCGATATATTGCATTCGTGTGGCAGGCGCTTGTCGACAACCATCAGGTTGCATCAGCTTGCTCAGGATCCGCCGCCGGTTGACCGTGGGGTGTTGATGGTGTATAATACGGGTAATATAACCGACTTTTCAACGACCAATTCCATTCTTGACTGTAACAGTGTGAAGCCTTATATAAGGATGCTGCGATCATACAGGTTGCCACTTTCCACGGCATTGCCCGTATATAGCTGGGACGTGGTGTTTTCCGGCGGCGAATTCAAGGCTCTATCCCGTTCGCTGGAAGTAACTGACACGGCAATGTTCGTGCCGGAGCATGACGGACGCTACCGGTGCATCAAGTATGGACCTCTTGCCATGGCAGGCAGCCGTGATGGCTTGGGCGGCAGAATATACCCGGGCGATGTGGTGAGACACGAGTTTGTTTCGCCGGCAACGCTTGCGGCTGTGTTTTCGGAAATAAAATCGGCAAGACCCGATGTGGTGAGGAATATAGTGCTGTATCACCTTGACGAAAAATCCATATTGCAATATGAACCTGAATTTTTGGAAAAACTTACTGACGGCAGTGTCAGTGATTGGCATAGTGGCGCTGTCGGCAGATGACGCCCGAGGATGTGGTTGGGAACCGGCGAGCAGTGTGTCGCGTTATCCCGCATTCCAGTTTGTGAATACTCCGGCTCCTCAACCCAAATCTGATGAGTTGAACGGCGAGACAGTCGACTTTTGGTGTGATTACACCGGTGGGCGAGTGGATCGCGATGATGTGTCGGCATTCCTTTCTCAAGCTACCTATGCCGAGGTGTGTGCCGGAAAAGACAACAGTCCGTTCTTCCGTTATCTCGAGGCTGAAAAAGATACTGCGGCATTGAATTTCCTGAAGCAAAGCCTGCATTTCAGTGAGGCGTTGGACGCGAGCCGTGAGAACTCGTGGGACTATGACAAAAACTCAAGCGCTGAGCTTTCCGAGGTTGTGGCTCGGATTTCAATTCCCGCCAAAAGCAATCCCATGTTTGAGCGATATGTGTTTCTGCTCGTGCGTGCCGACGCGGCTATGCATCGTTATGACGATGTGATAGAACTTTGGAATAAATACAATGGCGAGATAAAAAATCAAGAACTTAAAGACAGATTGCTTGGCTATCTTGGCGGTGCCTATTACCACACCGGGAAATATGTGGATGCAATATCCATTTTTGCTAAAAACGGTGATGCCAACAGCTTGAACTGGTGCTTGTCGCATCTTGTCGGAGCCTCCAATCTGTTGAAGCTGTTTGATGTCGATCCTAACTCCGATGCCGTGTACTACGTGTTGCAGGACTATATGAACTACCTGTGGCTGCTTAAGCTCAATCAAGCCGAGGAGTATAATTTCCCGTTGCCGGGCAATCCTTACCGCAATGGGGCATATTCAGCCGAGGGCAATCTAACAGGAGCTTGCAATGCCATAATCTCGATGGCTGAAGTGGCTATGGACGATCAGCGGGTGGAGTATCCCGAAGTGTGGGCTACGGCAAAGGCATTTGCATTCAATCTGTGCAATAATGGAGCGATGGCTAAAAAGGAGATTGCTGCGGCTGCACGGCTTAAAGGCACTCCTGAAATGGACAGTAATCGCCGCCGCATATCATTTTGGATTGATTTCTCGAATTATAATGAGGGTGATTCCTCTCAGTCGGCATTATTGGCGAAGGAGTACAACACCCTTTATGTGAAAGCCGAGTCTCAGTCATCGCTTGCGGCTTACTATTCTTCTTATAGCCCGTCGGAAGTGGCTGACTATGCCTTTCTCGCCAATTTCGTTGTACCGTATGCCGAGTTGCAGTACCGCGACACTCCGTTATACTATCGAGTCTTAGTCATGATGGATGGTGTAAGGGCTATGAATTCCGGTCAGGATTACCGGGCGTTTGAGCCGCAGCAACGCTACACCTACACTCTTCAGACAAAAGGTCTTCAGGCTCTTGCGCGTATGCTTGATGACCGAAGCGGCTTGTCGCAGCTCGACAAATCGATATTTTCGAGCGCCGAAATTAATCCCAATCCCATTTATGATGCATTGGGACGAGTGGCATTGTCTCTTGGAGATTATGATGAGGCGATAGCTTATTTTGACCGTGTGGATGTGTATTGGATGGGGCGCCAGGGATTTTATGCCTATTTGCAGGCACGTTACGACAATGAGATGAAACCATTTGCCCGCAGCGCGACAAATTATGTTTCGGAAGATTCTGTCGAGCTGATTGGCACGGTCAATTATCGAGCCGATTATTGCCGCCGTCTCCGCGACTTGAAAGCTGATTATGAAAATGCTTCATCCTCACAGAGGCCGCAGCTCGGCTATGATTATGCCGCAGCTTTGTTTCAAGCGTCAGCGCAAGGCGACTTGTGGGCTATCTCTAATAATATGTGGAGCGTGGGACACTTGGTCGACGCATTGTCTGATCGCTCGGCAAGCATTCTGGAAGAGGTGAGCCGCATGAAAGCTCCCAATGATGTAAAGGCTCGCATATATTATGGCATCGCATCGGTACAAACCTCAGCCGACGGATTGTTCTACGAAATCTATGACTACCGTAACCGATGGAACTGGGACCGCTTTTCACCGGCTCGCCTTCGCGCTTACGCTGAATTGGCAAAGCTCTACACCAAAGTGGATGACCGCCGTATAACAGGTTGCGACGTGCTCCGCTCCTACATCTCCTCCCACTGATTACCGATTAGGATATATTCTCGGAGGCTTGTTGCCGTGAAACGGCAAAATAATTTAAGCACCGCCACGAGGCGATAGCCGAGGTGCGGTGTAAGGTACACTAATGAACGGGCATCGAAGATGTCCACCAATCAACACCGGATAGCCTAAATTCCTTCAACAGACTCGCCCGTCCGGGGCTCGTGGTGGGGTGTGCCGCCCCTGCCCCCGACTTCGCTCGCTCAGTCGGGGATAGTGACGGATCCGTGCCTGGTGGCACTTAGTTCACTATATGCAGATTTATCGCTCAAATTCTGACACCAATGAAAAAGAGGCCGCCTAAACGTGTTAGACTGCCTCTTGTGAAAAATGTGTATATCATTAACGGTGGATTACGGCTCTTACATTCATTCCGACATGTCGGTATTGGTCAGCAATAGTTCGCGACGATGAGGAAAATTTCAGGCAGTAGGCATACCCATTATTGTAGCGTGTCGATGACATATAGTAACCGGCATTGTTTATGGTATTTGATACATTACTTTTCCAACCTCCTGCCGGTAAGAAAATGTAGTTCCCGGTTTTTCCAAAGACATAATATCCGTTTATGCCACCTATTGTACCTTGAACCCAGTCGCATTCTCTACGCAATTCGTCAAGTTGTTTTCTGGTTGGTGTTTGCCATTTACTGCCCCAATTTACTGTTGCTGCGTCATAGGATGTTCCACAGATGCTGTCTCCTATCATTTTACAGGTGTTCAGGGAGCCATCGCAGTGGGCGTAAGTGTCCCAGGTATAGCTTTTTTTGTCAGCTGATGTTTCGCCCCAAGCGTAGTAGTTGCCGTATTCTTCCGGCTTTGTAGCGCCGATGTTGCAATTTGCCCATTTTACACTTAATCCTAAGTCAACAGTTTCTTTTCCATCGATTCTGTCGATAATTGATAAAAGAGGGGTAAAACCTATGATCTGATAATTGTCGTCATTTTCAATTTTGGAGTATGCAGCGGCAAAAACATTTTTCGATTCATTAGTGTAAACGTCACAACCGTTTGATTCGCCGACATAGATGAAGTCTTTGAGAGTTTCCATTACATCTATCTCCGCATCGCCCTTCTTAGCTTTGATTGCTGCCGAGCATAAATAATCACCGGCGAATTGGTAGACAATGGTTATTGGCGATTTTTTAGCACTGAATTGCAGCACGGTAGTGTCATTGTTTTCTTCATCGCGATAACCTTTCATGTATTTTTCGATTGCTTTCTTTGATGCTCCCCAGTCGGTGCTCACATTGTTGAGTGTTTCTGATATTTCATCTGTCGATGTGGTTTTGTCGCTTGGAGGCATATCATCATTATCGGATGAACAAGAATAGGAACCGCACATTAAAGCAGCAATAATCAGAGTTGCAAGATATGATTTTTTATTTCTTTTCATTGTCATTATTTTTTAGTTCGATTTTCTTCACGAGATTGGTGATTGTTTTTATTCTGTAATCAGTGTTGTTTTTCTCAACTCCTGCCGGTGCGTCAACAATCTGTATTGTCGTTGAGGCGGATAGATTGTTGTCGGTAGTCACGGTTATTGTCACTACTCCGTTCTTTTTGCCATATACTTTACCCGCAGAGGATACCGTGGCGATGGATGTGTCAGATGATTTCCAATAGTATTTTGCCTCGGAATTAGACGGAGTTAATGATGGTGTGAGAGAATAATAGTATCCTGCCGATATTTTAATATTGGAAGGCAGACTTACTGCGGTAGGCGCCCCGACTACCTCGATTGATGCTTTTGCCGAGATGCCTTTTTCAGTAGTAGCCGTGATTGTTGTTTTGCCTTGGGAGATGCCCTTGATTATTCCTGAAGAAGATACAGTGGCAATATTTTCATTTTCAGAACTCCATGTCAATGTAGCAGAGGCTCCCGAAGGAGTGTAAACCGGTTTAAGGCTTTTTGTTTTTCCTATTACTACGCTCAGTGGATCAGGTTCTAATTTGATGGTTTTGGCATCTATTTTTCGAACTCTTACCTCGCAAAAACACGGGGCGGCGGTTATTGGGTCATATTTTATTGTGGCGACCCCTGTGCTGATGGCTTTGACTTTTCCGTTTTTATCTACTGTGGCGACATCGGTGTTGGTGGATTCCCATGTGGGGGTACCGTAACTTTTTGATCGGGAAGAACTGAGCGAATAACTTTCTCCCGGATTAAGTTCAAGATTTGCCTCGCTTATTGATGCAGTTCCACCTTTGCAGGTGATTCTATAAGTTTTTGTTGCACTTCCGCCATGATAATTGTGATCATAAGTGCCGAGATATTCGTAGGTATAAGAGCAATTTACATAGGCGGCTCCTGAAAACCAGTGGGTTACTTTTACAACTGCCCCGGCTTCTGATTTATCTGTAAGAGTGAGACCTTCGTCACATGACCAATATGCGTTTCTGACATATCCTGCCGGTGGATCTAACGATAGGAATTCATAAGATCCGATTTCAATGTTGTATTGTGCTTGCAATGGTATTGTGCACAATAGCATCATGAATAAAGTGAAAATGACTGATTTTTGATTCATTGTAATATAAAAATGATTGGTTAAAATATTAGGTGAGTATACTTTTACGATGCTCGCACTTGCTAATTATAGGGAATTTTATTGTGCGAACAAAAAACCGAATGAAAGACCGAACGCTGCATCCTTTGCAATATCTGCGAAGATGCCGCAAGTGAATGACTGCATACAGATGAGAGGATTAATGCGGCAGCCCCATCCATAATGCCACTTGTTGTTGTCATCCAACGTCATGGCACACATAAGTTTTATAGGAATGTATAGATCAACTGATTCACTCAACTTTGTTGACCAAAACGGACCTAAGCCAAAAACACATGATGACATATCAAACTTTGGATTCCACATAATGTTCCACCCAACAGAAAAGTCTACACCTAATGGGCTTGAATCTCCTTTACAAAGTCCTTCTAAACTTATGTTTGATCCATATTTTACAATATCGGCATCAAAATAACCGTGTAAATTGACACCCCATCGGCTGGTAGGATATTGTGAGTAGTTTTTTTGAGGCTCATCGATTATGTTAGTTGAGAGAAGAATGTTGCCTCGATTAGATTGAACGGGCTCTGTTTCGGATGCTTGTACGCCATTATTCGGTTGTGTGGCTTGGTTGGGAGTTTGAGCTTGTTGTGTGGTCGTTACGGTGGTCGATTGTGGTGTAGGAATCTGAAGTTCCATGCCTACATATATAAACTGTGATGCTTGCGGATTATTCTGAATTATGATTTGTGTAGTTGTCTGGTAGCGGGTTGCTATGTCTTCAAGAGTTTCGCCACGAGCGACAATGTGCTTTAACATGGAACTTTGGGCAAACAAGGTGGTGGTGGCAATGAGCAGTATTGCCGTAACAATGTAGCGAAGAAATGAAATTGATTTTTTCATGATTGATGAATTTAACGGTTTTGTGGATTAATCGGTTTGTATCACGAGATAATTTGAGACTTTCCAGAAGTCATCGGGTGAGGTTATGCGGAGAGTGAAATTTCCGTTGCCGTCGGTAGTGAGTGTGTAGGTACGTTGAGGCATGTCTGTCAAAATTTTAGGTTTTTTCGCATAGAAGGTTACTTCACGGTATTTGCGTATGTCAATCTTTGCAAATTTGCTTTTGTCGAGTGCTGATTCGGGTATCAGACGTTTTTTCTTGATTATTCCCTTACGTTCAAGGTCTTTTTTTGTTCCAACTATGACGTAAGCTGAATTAATATATTCATCTTGGCGTGCGAGAGCTTCCACTTGCACTTTAGTTGTTCGGTCAAGCTGTGCTATGGTTTGTGTTTGCTCCTCGATTTCATTGCGTTGAGATGCGATAAGCTTACGGAGTCGGGTGATATCGACATCCTTTTTTGCAAGTTCTGATTTTAAGATTGATATTTGCCGGTCTTTTGCGTCAAGTTGTTGTTGCATCACGCCCAGCATTCCGTCAAGGCTTCCATTCGCACTATCGGGTTGGATACTTTGCCGTAGTTGGTTGATGCGGGCTTGTTGATGTTTCAATACTTGTTCATAACGGGTCAGGTTGCGAATGACATCATCTCGTGACACTTGTGTTTCTGACTCCGGATCAATAAATAGGATGTTTTCTTGCATGGAGATGGAATCCAATGCACTATTTATTGTAAAAATCATGTCGTTTAAAGTATCAAGTCTTTTGCGTTGGGAGTTGTTTTCTGAACGTAAGGAATCTCTTTCGGCAACTAATTCCAAAAGAGCTGTGCTTGTGTCTCTGTTGCCGCATCCTGTGATTAACATAGCGATGAAGAGCAGTAGCAGCGGCAGTGTTTTTATCTTTATCATGGCAGTTCGTTTTTGCCGATGGGAGCCACGTAAATCATGAGTTGCATATCAGCCCTTAATTTTGCTGTCGGCTTAGTTGTGGATGGGAGGTCATTCCATTTTATGATGTCATTAATGGCGACATTATATCGGCTTGCGATTGAGGATAGTGTTTCTCCTTTCTTTACGCTGTGAAACACCACTTCAAGCTCTTCATCCTCTTCTGTCGGTTGTGCTGTGCTCTCTTCTTTTACCGGTTGAGGAAGTTCTTTTTTTAGAGTGATATCAGTAAGCACATCGGTAGTGCCATCGGTGTATTTTACCATGAACACAGCTGAACGAGGCAAAACTTCTGCTATAGGCACTACATTTTTATTTTTATTCTTTTTGGGGAGATAAGTTATGCGGTCTTCCATTATTCGTAAATCGTATGCCGGAATCTCTTGACCTTCTACGAGGTATATTACATCTGCATCTTTTGGCAAAATCCGGTTTTCTCCGGTCACGCGTTTGCCATCGTTGGTGATATATACATTGCCTCGTTTTGCAAACCGAAGCATATACACCTCAGTGTTTGGAATAGTGAATTCCGCAGAGTTCTTTTTATTAGACTCGGCATAGATAATTTCTCGGTCATTAACTTGGATGATGTTGGCTGTGGTCTCTCTTCCGTTTCTGAGAATGATTAAATCATTTTGTGCTGCTGAGTAAATCGAAAAGCAAAGTTGCATCGCGAAAATCAGGAGGAATCGTTTCATTTGCAAGAATATGGCATAGATTTTCCTTTATAGTCTCCCCTGATTAAGGAATTGTACATATTGAAAAGACGTGGGAGTCTGTACTTATACTTATCCCGGTCTCAGGGCCTTCGCATTGCCCACCTGTCAGGATAAGCAACCCAGTCAGCCCACGCCATGGATGATTATAGCATCAGATGTGGCGTATGATTTACATACGTCAACATCCGAGAAGATAAATCATCTCCCGTGAACGTCTACGTTGCTTCTCTTCTGACAGGTCTTTTGAAGTTGCGAAGTTCTGAGTCCCGAAGATTACGCTTTGGTATACGTCTTTCTTATGATAAACCCGCCTTGCCTCTCTTGGCTGACGAGTTGCTGCAAATATAAAGAAAATTTTTAAAACAAAAAAAGTGTAAAGCTCCAATTTCGCAGGCTTTACACTTTTGTGAGTTTTTATGATGGGTTATTGCTTGGCGTAGAAGGCGAGGATGCGTGTGCGCAGGATGAGCTCGTAGCGGGCTTGGATGCGGTCGGCGGTCGCTTTCAGCGCTTTGGCTTTGGATTGTTCGTATTCCGTGGGGGTTGCTCTGCCGAGATTGTATTTTTCCTGCATGGCTTTGAAGGCGGCATTTGCCGTTTCATCTGCCACTTCGCTTGCTTTCAGCTTGTTTTTGGCGCCATCGGCTTGGTAATATGCCTGTTGGATTGCCTTGAACACACGTTGACGCGCATCGTCATAATTGAGCATCGCCGTTACCTTCTGCACTTTCGCACGGCGTATGGAGTTGCGTGTGGACAGCGCGTCAAAAATCGGGATGTTCAACGAGAGTCCGAAGTAGGTGCTGTAG
Source organism: uncultured Muribaculum sp. (assembly GCA_910589555.1). Taxonomy (GTDB): domain Bacteria; phylum Bacteroidota; class Bacteroidia; order Bacteroidales; family Muribaculaceae; genus Muribaculum. Next base: position 14,074 of record CAJUTE010000005.1, on the reverse strand, counting down.
TTGTTTTTCATCTGGCGTCCGAACGATTCATTTTTAGTGTCGGAAATGCGGTAGTAGCTGCTGCCTATTCCGGCGTTGAACGACAGGGTGGGGAGGTAGCCGCTTTTGGCGAGCGAGATGTTGCGGTCGGCAGCGGTGATGTTATTGCGTGCAGCTATCAATGAATGGTTGCGTTGCAGAGCCGCCGAGTAGACTTCGTCGGGAGAAAGGATGGTCAGCTCATTTTCTTCAATCGGTTCGATGTCAAAACCTGCTATGTCGCCGAGTTCCAGAAGTTGCGAAAGGTCGACCAGTGCGAGAGCCACGTCGTTTTTGGTCTGCGACAGGTTCATCTCATCCTGAGCGAGCTGTGAGCGGGCTTCGAGCATATCGATTTCTGGTATTTTCCCTGCTTCGAGCAGCGCGCTGCGGCTTGCAAGCTCATGCTTGGAAAGGTCGACCTGATACAGCGCTACCTCGTTAAGCTCCTTGCAATACAGCACTTGCAGGTAGGCTCCGATCACGTTGAGGGTTATATCCTCTTTTGCGGCTTCGTATTGCTCCATCACGGTTGACAGATTAGCCTTGGCGAGATTGACGCGGCGTGTTGTCGACATTCCGGAGAATAGCGGCAGATTGAGCGATGCTCCCCATTGCAGATTCGATGTGTTGCGGTCGGCATAAGTGTTTTCGGCAGTAAGCCCTCGTCCCAAATTCCAGGATTGTCCCACATTAGCCGACAGAGTCGGCAAATACCGAGACTTAGCTTCGGTCACTTCAAGCTCGGATGAGTTGAGGTCGGCACGGCGCAGCTTCACTGTTATATTGTTTTCGATAGCGTGATCGATACATTTTTCAAGCGACCATGTTTCTGCATTGGCAAATAACGAACACGCCGCCATTGCCGACAGTAATATATGTTTCATAATCGTGGTTGATGTGGTGGTTTAGTTGTTCTTTTCGTTGCCTCTCACTTTTTCGTCGGCTTTCACTCCCGACTTGATTTGTATGTTCACGCCGTCAGAGAGTCCGGTTTCCACAGCTCGTTTTTCCCACTTCTGTGCCGGTTCCTCGGCAGTGAGCACGTAGATAAATGTGCTGTCGCCTACCCACTCGATCACGCCCTCCGGCAGTGAAAGGACACTGTCGGCTTTTTCAAGGCATATAGAGGCGTTGGCACTGTAACCGGCTCGCAACTGTACTCCTTCGGGCACATCGAGGGCTGCTTTCATCTCGAATGTGTTTGATCCGTTGTCCTCGGTGCTCTTTGGCGCGATGTATTCGATCACGGCGCCCGGTTTTACATCGGGAAGCGCGCCGATTGAGATTTCAGTATCCATGCCTGTGCGGAGGAGTCCCACCTCGGTTTCGTCAACTTTGCCTTTGAAGATGAGATTTGACATATCGGCGATTTTAGCCACAGTGGTTCCATCGTTCATGGTGTTGGCTTGAATCACTGACGAACCTACCTTTACGGGCACTTCAAGGATAAGCCCTGTTATGGTCGCTCTGACAAGGGTGTTACTCTGCTGCGCGTTGATGCTTGATATTCCGTCGCGCACGATCGACAGCGCGTCGACTGCCGCCGCATACTCGGCTTCAGCTTTTTTGAAAGCCACTTGTGACTGCTCGAATTCTTCGCGGCTCACAAATTTCTTTTCATATAGCGACTTGGTGCGCTCATATTCGTTTTTTGCCTGCAAACGTGATATATCGGCGACCTCAACACGGTTTTGAGCCGATGACAGTTGCGATTCCTCGGGGATGACTTTGATTTTCGCGATTATGTCGCCCTCTTTCACTTGATCGCCCGGCTCGACATTTATTTCCGAGATGATTCCGGAAATCTGAGGCTTTATCTCGATCTCGTCGCGAGGCTCGATTGTGCCTGTGAGCACGCTGTTGCGTTCAATAGACCTTATTTCGGGACTTACGGTTTCATAAACCGTTTCTTTTGCTCTTGAATTATAGAACAGGTAAACGAATGTGCCAATGAATAAAATCGCTACAATTGACCAAATGATGACTCTGAATACTTTTTTCATTGCAGTATGATATGATTTTTAGTTTATTATTTATCGTTAAGCGCTTCAATCGGTTTTATACGCATGGCTTTCACCGCCGGGATGATTCCTGCTGCGGTGCCAAGCGTGAGGAATGTGACCAGAATGATCATGGCATGAGGAAATGAAAGCTGGAATCGTGGCACATCGCCGTTGACGGTGGTGCCTGATGCCACTGCCGAAAGGATGACCACAGCCAGGCATATTCCCGCTATTCCGGCTATGGTGGTCAAGACCACGCTCTCTGACAGAATCTGCACGATGATGTCACGCGGTTTTGCTCCAAGGGCACGGCGCACGCCTATCTCCTGGGTGCGTTCTTTGACTATGATCCACATTATGTTGCCCACGCCGATGATTCCGGCAAGCAACGAACTGAATCCCACAAACAGCACAAGAATGTCCACGCCTGTAAACATATTGTCGACCGTTTCAAACTCTTCCGACACATCCCAATATTCAATCGCTTGCATATCATCGGGATGTATGGGATGGGATGCACGTATTATGCGTTGCACTCGCTGCTTGAGTTCATTGGGGCGATGCCCCGGTTTTGCAGTGAGCATTATCTGGTCGATATCCTGACCGGTATTGTAGGCTTGGCGAAGGGTTGAGAGGGGGATGGTGAACATCTCGTCGATTTTACCGTTGATCTGCACTTCCGACAATTGTCCGGCGACCCCGACTATGCGATAATATATGTTGTCAAGCGCTATGAATTTGCCTATCGGCGACTCGCTGCCGAATATCTCATCGGAGATCGCTTTGCCGATCACACACACTTTTTTCATATTTCGTTCGTCGGAATCATTTATAAATCGTCCTTCATAGATGACCGGTGCGAAAATACGCGGAAATTGTTCTTCCACTCCCTGTACGTTTGTGGCTTTTGAGTGTTTGCCGTATACAGCTGTGGTGGACCGGTTAGACACGCCCGACATTGCGTCGATCTCCGGCACTCGTGTGCGGAGATTATTTATGTCGGTCTGGGTGAGCGACCATGACATGCCCTTGGCATATCCTTTGTAGGGCATGCTTGTTCTGCCGGTGAACACAAAAGCCATATTTGTCGACAGTCCGGCGAAGTTGCGGCGCAATATGTCCTGCAGCCCTTGTGCTCCTCCCCACAACATCGAGAGCATGGCTGTGCCCCAGAATATGCCGAAAGCTGTGAGAAAGGTGCGGGTTTTGTTGCGGCTCAATGTCGCCGTGATCTCTTTCCAGCTGTCAATGTCAAAAATTGGATTTTTCATCTTTTCTGCTTATTCGGTTCTCAATGCTTCTACAGGTTTTATCTTCAGCGCCCTCATTGCAGGAAACAGTCCGGCGAGAGCTCCGGCTACTATCAGCACCGCGGTTACTTCAAGAGCTATGGAGATGTCCACTGTGGGATCTTTTATGAAATCAGTGTTGCCAAACATCTTGTCGAGTATCGTTGTGCCCACTGTGCCCATGATTATGCCGATGTAGCCGAATATGGTGGTCAATGCCACACTTTCGACTATCACTTGCGACAGAATGCTGCGCGGCTTGGCTCCGATGGCTCGCCGGATGCCTATCTCGTGGGTGCGCTCTCGCACGGAAACAAACATGATGTTGCTCACGCCCACTATTCCGGTGATCAGTGTAAGCATCCCTATCACCCACATTACTATATTGAGGATTCTCATGCCTTGCTGATGGGAGAGATAGTTGGCAAATCGGTTCCACACCCACACGGCGCTTTCATCATCGGAGGCATGCCGGTTGACTTTGCCGAGGGTGCCGCGTATATCTTTTTCAAGGTCATTGGCTTCCTGCTCGGTAGATAATTGTTTGGTGGTGACTCTGATTGTGCTCAGTTTGTCGGAATAGGCGGTCAACGCTTTGGCTGTGGTGTAGGGAATATATATCCTGTCCTGCCACCGGTGCTCATAGATTCCCACTACAGTGAATGAAAGTCCGCTCATATTCACTGTTTTCCCTATTGCTTCCTCCGGGTTGTCAAACAGGATTGCGGCGGTCTTAAGGCTCAGCACCATCACCTTTCGCTGCTTTTCGAGGTCATTTTCATTTATGAACCTGCCCCGTATCATCTTTTTCTGTTCCTTGGCTTCGGGGTATACTCCTGAATAATTCTTGGTGATATAGTCCTTGCTCGTTGAGATTTTCATCGATGACGACGACAGTTCGGGAGCCGCTTCTGTGACATGGGCATGGTTATCACGTTCGATATCGGCAAGGTTCCGCTCCCTGAGGTTCACGCGACGCCCCTCCTTCAGCCCGTGATAGGCTTTAGCCGCCTTTCCCGGCCATAGCTGAATCACATTGGAGCTTTTGGCGAAATCGCTCGATGAGAATGAGTTTATGACACCTTTTGCCATTCCGAGCAGCATGATGAGCATGAATATGCCCCACGCCACCGACATCCCTGTGAGCAGGGTGCGGAGTTTATTGGTTTTGAGCGTCTGCCATATTTCTTTGGAAAGATCAATCATGACTTATCTGTGTTAAACACCTCGTTAATTGCTTGAGACCTCTTTTCCGTCGGTGCCGATTATGCCGTCGGCGATGCGGATTATACGGTTGGTTTGAGCGCCCACATTCGGGTCATGTGTGACAATGACTATTGTCATCCCCTCGTCATTAAGTTGTCGGAACACTTTCATCACCTCTACCGATGTTTTGCTGTCGAGAGCTCCGGTGGGTTCATCGGCAAGGATTATTGCCGGATTGGTGATGAGGGCGCGGGCTATCGCCACACGTTGTTTCTGTCCTCCGGAAAGTTCGCTCGGCAAGTGGTGAGCCCATTCTTTCAAGCCCATTCTTTCAAGTTGCTCGAGGGCGAGTTTGTTACGTTTTTTTCGTGAAACTCCTTGATAGAACAGTGGGAGTGCCACGTTCTCAACGGCATCCTTGTAATTTATCAGATTGAATGACTGGAAAACAAATCCTATCAGCTTGTTACGCAGTTCGGCGGCACGGTTTTCACTCAAGTCTTTGATCAGAGTCCCGTCGAGAATATATTCTCCGGTGTCATAGTTGTCGAGTATTCCGAGAATGTTGAGCAGTGTGGATTTGCCCGAGCCCGAAGCTCCCATTATTGAAACCAGTTCGCCGCGCGCTATATCAAGGTTTATGCCTTTGAGCACATGGAGTGGCACGGCACCGGGATAGGTCTTGTTTATGTCTCTGAGATGAATCATTATATCTTTATTTTCCATTGCTTTTTCTGTTAGATGCCTTGAGTTGTGAAAAAGTTGCTTATACTTGAAATTTACTATCTTTTCATTCCGAAACTGTAGCCGAAACCGAGCATCAGATTATTCGGCTCATGAAAGTCATTCAGTTGGTAACCAATGTTTAAGAATGCGTTTCGCCACAAGTATGCTTTTAGTGTGAGTGTTTGGTAAAAAATGTCGGTATCCTTGCCGTCGCATATTATATTTCTGCCTATTCCCACATTGATAGAGAAGATTGGCATCACCAGTTCGGCACGTAATGAGAGCCCCACGGCAATTTGTTCCTTGAACGGGGGACGATAGAATTTCATGTCGTCGTCAGGAGTACCCTCTACGCGGTGATTGAGGATGTTGGCGCTTTCATCATATTGAGCGTCGAGCGACACACCCGCGCGGAAATATCGGCTGAATCCATACATCGGGGCGAAATTCAAGCCCAATACGCCAAAGAGTCCTCTTGCATAAAGATACTCATGTGATGAATCGCTGAAAAACGCTCTGCGGCGTGCCGCGCCATACACGGTGAGGTCATAGCCCATGCCACGTTCAAATTTGTCTTTGTCAACAGGCAGAGGGACTTCACGTTGAGAGTCAAAGGTGTAGGAGAGTCCCACTTTTATTCCGGCGAAGTTGGCGCCGGCATTTGGAATCGTGGTGTTGCCGTTGGAGTAATGAGTGCCGTCGATTCCGGCAGTAATGTCGACATTGCGGTTGAGGCGGTAACGCAATAGCAGTCCCAGATTGATATAGGCGTTTGTTTTGGAGCCGATGGCGCCGTTGTCGGGATTCTTGTCGGGGTCATACGGGTTCCAATTGGTGGAGAGTCCGAAATTCCATTCATATATCAATGACAGGCGTGATGATAGCTTGGCTATAGGCACATTCTGGAAGAGATATAGATTTATCGGCTTGCCTAATTTCGTGCCATTGGCAATGCTGGTATAGCCCAATCCTATTCCTTGCCTTGCCGCCGGATAGTTTCTTCCGTAAAATGAATCGGGTGAAAAGCTGAATGAATATTTTAGATCGCCCCCTAATGCCGAATTGATATCGCTGTTTTTGATGAAATCATTGGTGGGAATCACCCATTGAGGGCGAAAGTCGACGCCTAATGAATGATTATAGATGTCACTCGCATCCAACGTCATGCAGAATATAGCCAAAGCCAAAGACAGAGCAGACAAACGTAGGTTCATTTTGCTGATTGGTAGTTTTGAAACGTGATTTTGTCGTTACTATAAGACGTAATTGTGGTAACATCTTCTATATAATGCGAAATTAATCTTTCCATTTGGAGTTATCACCATAGCGCTGCGATTTTTAACACACTTTAGCGTGGTCTGTCGCAATGGTTAAAAAACGAAAGCGCGTCATCATTGACACGATGACACGCTTTCAGGATTATATATAGACTGTCTTAGCAATCGCCTTTCTCTTTCAGGGCTTTCTTGAATGCCTGCAATGCAGGTGCGAAGTCCCGGAATAATTCATTGTCAGGATTTTTCTTCAGCACATGGTGAAGAAGACGCAGCCCCACCACAAGTTCTTTTGCGTGTTTGTCGGAAAGTCCTTCTTTGGCTTCTGCTTTCTTAGCCAGTTGGGCAAGGTCATGATGGCCTCCGAAATTAAAATTCATCACTTCTTGAATCTTTCCATCTATCACTTCTGTAATATTGAAGTGGTAGGCGTGTTTTGTTTTGTTGCAATCCATAATCGTTATATGTTTTGGTTGTTTGAAATAAGAACACGGCAGATAATCAAATGTTTGTCCGCGTCGTCCGGTTTGACTTTATTTAGATGTCGGTTAATAATAATTGGGTTAAAATCTCATAATAAATGACATTCAGTTTTGTAGGTAACGGTGTGATTAGTATATTTGCCAAGACAAAGTCCTGTTATCCTTTTATGCTTGGAGAAGAAGTAATATGCGTGGATTGTTTTACATAATTCTGCTGATGGTGATCACCGGATGCTCTTATTCCAATTCTCAGTCGTTGAAACGTATTGAGGATGCCGGATCGCTTATGTTGAGCGATCCTAAGGCGGCATTGGATAAACTTAACGCCATCGATGTTGCATCGCTGGATGATTCCGCGTCAGTGGCGCGGTGGGCGTTGCTTTATAGCGAGGCTATGGTGGCAAACCGCATTTGCGCTCCAAATGACACTATAGTGGATATGGCGATTGATTATTACTCCAGGCATAATCTCTTGCAGGAGTCCAGGCATGCGTCCGGCTTGAAAGCGTTGATGAAGGAGTGTGACAACGGCAGTGCCCTGGCATCGGCTCTTTATCTACAGAAAGAAAAGGAGTTCATGTTATATAAGGAGAGGGTGAAGCATGAGCGATACCTCTATGCCGGCTTATTGATATTGTCTATGGCGCTCGGCGTGATTGTGTGGCAACGCAACAAAATTAAAATCAAGGATGCGCGCAACGAGGCATTGTTTGCCGAAGCTGCGGGGCTGCGGGCTGATATATCAGGGCATTTGTCAGGTCTGAGCCGTCTTGAATTGTGGCTTTCCGATATCCTCGCCGTGCATTTCAATGTGATTGACGAGCTTTGTCAGACTTATTATGAATCGCAAGGCACCAAAATCGAACGCAAGGCTATCGTGGATAAGGTTAAAGAACAGATTGCCGCGCTGAAAGCCGATGAGAAAGTGTTTTCCAAAATGGAGCTATGCGTGGACCGTTGCCGAAAGGGATTGCTTTCCCACCTCAAAGAGGAGTATCCGGCGATAAAGCCTGAGGAATACCGAATGATGGTATATCTGGCAAGTAATCTTTCGAGCCGTTCGATCGCTCTTTTGATAGGGGAGAGCATTGATGTGGTCTACAAGCGTAAATCCCGGTTGAAATCAAAATTATCATCGCTTGGATCGCCTCATTCCGAGCTTTTCTTGTCGGTATTTTGATTGACGGCGACAACTGTCAGAAAAATTTAACTGCGGAGTTTGTATTGTATTGATATATAGGGAGCTATAACGGTGTTGGTCAGCTTTTATTTTTGGATTTAAGCCGTGGTGGGATGTAATTTTGAAGCCTGAAAACTTCAAAATTTTATCATCATGACTATTTATTGTTTTAGAGAGTTTCGATTATTCAGGCAATGTGCCGCAGTAGTGTTGTCGATGTGTGGAAGCATCCTCTGGGGGCAGCAATCCGAGGTGCCGTCTGATTCGGTTTCACTCCGGCTTCAGGAGGTGGTGGTGACGGCTCATCAACCGGCTACAAAGCTTGTAGGGTCAACGCTTGTGTCTACTATTGCCGGCTCGCCTCTTCAGAATCTTGGCACGGCGCTCGACGTGTTGGCGCAGCTTCCCATGATAGTGGTCGACGATAGTTCAGTATCAGTGACAGGGAAAGGCTCGCCTGACATTTATATCGATGGACGCCCGGTGCATGACGCCGATGAACTGATGAGATTGCGGTCGGAAAATATAAAGAGGATTGAGCTTGACATGGCACCGGGAGCAATGTATGCAAGCGGTGTTAATGCCGTGTTGAAAATTACCACCAAACGCAGTTTCATTGATGGTGTTTCGATGATTGACCGTGGTGAGGTGAGTGTGCGTCGCAAGTGTTCGCTCAGTGATATGCTTGACTTGAATTACCGAAACGGGAATTGGGATATTTTCTTATCGGGGAATATCGAGAGGAATAACAAGGTTATAAAGGGCTCGACCATTAACCGCTTGTTGTATGAAGGAAAGGAAACAATCGTGGGAAGTTCACAACATAATTCCTATCCTTCGACCGAAGGTGCTTTGAAAGCAGGGTTCAACTATTCGGCTGGCGCGATGTCGTTAGGTGCATATTATCGTTATGCTCCTGAGAATTCCCGGTTTACTAATGTAGGAAAGGAATGGATTGATCTCAATGAGCCGGTCAGTAGAAAAATATCACGGCGTGGAAGTTCACGCACCCATCATGGATCGGTTTACTATGACCATAAATTATCGGATGATTGCGTGGTGCATTTCGACGGGGATATCCTTAAGGCTAATTCCTCAAATGATGTTTCGGCGGTATATCCTGCTGATGTGTCATCGGCTGTGTCGTCGGAAGACTCTCGTTCCTCATCTCTGTATGCCGGAAGGCTGTATGTGAAGTCGCCGTTGTGTGGCGGAGAGATCACTTTTGGCACCCAGGATTCCTATACCGAGAGCCGGCTTGATTACCGTATGCTCAATGCCGAGGTTGGAGAGTATATACCGTCATCTTTGACACTCGGCAGGCAATTATCGGCTGCGGTGTTTGCCTCATGGAGCCGTATGTGGGGCAATTTCAGTTTCAACGGAGGGTTAAGATATGAATATGTGGACTACAATTTTCAAGTAAATGGCAAAAAAGACCGCGATGTGAGCCGCCGTGACCATTTGGTCACGCCCGATCTGTCGCTCGGATATTTCTTTAATGAGCGCGCTCAATTGACTCTCAGCTACAAGATGGCAGCCGTGCGGCCTCCTTACTCTCAGCTCACCGGCAGCCTGAGCTACGTCGGCGCTCATGAAATAGAGGGCGGAAATCCTGCGTTGCGTGACGAACGTATGCACGATGTGCAGCTGTTCGGGATGTGGAATGATTTTATGGTGCAAGCCGACTATACGCGCAGCATCGACACCTACGGGTTTGTGAAACGGCTTTATCCGGCATCTTCGCTGCAGTTGCTGATGCAGCCGGTGAACATTGATGTGTCGGCGGTCGACGTTTATGTCATCTGGCGTAAAAAAATAGGAGCATGGACGCCTGACTTCGTGGTGGGGATGCACAAGCAGTGGCTTGACTTGGACGGAACGGGGCATGGAACGCCAATATTCTCTTATTACTTTGACAATATGATATCATTGCCTCGGGGATTTATGTTGACTGTGTGGGCGCGCGGACAGTCAAGCGGCGATATGCACACCAATCGTTTTGCTGCGAGCTGGTTCACGCTTGACGCTTCGCTCACCAAGGAATTTTTCAAAAAGTCACTGCAAGTGAAGCTTTCGGCCACCGACATATTCAATACCTCCAATAACGACTGGACTATGAACACCTACGGAGTTTCCGTCGATAAGCGCCAGAGCTATGATCGGAGGGGTGTGGCGCTGTCGGTCACTTACCGTTTGCGTCCGGTGGGAAGCAAGTACAAAGGGAAAACTGCGTCGGAATCTGAGATGAACCGATTATGACACACACGTGGTGATGACCGTGCCGGTATCGGGCTGACACGCTGCGAGAGTATTTTGGTGTGGGTTAATATGTTGAAAAATTGTGCCGTTGTTGTTATGAAAGGATGAACTTTGCTTATAATTTTTACGTTTTATTGCAAAGTTTCCACTATCTTTGTACTTCCTTATTTATGACTATTTAATGAACGGAACAATTGATATTACAAAACTCGTAATCGAGGGAATTCAAAATCGCAAAGGGAAAAAAATTACAGTAGTAAATCTTGAAGATATTGACGGTGCCGCCGCCAACCGCTTCATAATATGCCAGGGTTCGTCGACAATGCAGGTGAGTGCCATCGCCGACAGCATTCGTGAGACTTTGCAGAAGGAAGCCGATATTAAGCCGTTTAATTATGACGGTTACCAGAATTCGCAATGGATTGTGATTGACTACGGCGACACTTTCGTGCATATTTTCCTCCCTGACACCCGTGAGTTCTACAATCTCGAGGAGTTATGGAGCGATGCCGCTATCACCGAGATTCCCGATGTGGATTGACTGTGGAAAGGCGTCAATCACCATGCGTTAATTAATGAATAATTAAACCAATAAATATGGCTCTTACACCTAAAAAGCCCACAATAAAATTCAGCATCTACTGGATGTATGCCATCGTGTTTCTTGTGCTGATTGGCATATATTACCTCGATGAGAATTCCATCACCAAGGAGGTGAGCTACTCTGAATTTGAGAAATATGTCACCGAAGGCGGCGTAAAGCAGATCGTCGTGTTTACAAATAAGAATGAGGCAGAGGCGGTGATCACTGATTCTCTCGCCGCAAAAATCTTCCCCCCGTCGCAATATACCGAAGGCTCGCACCAGGAGGTGAAAATAGTCACCGCCATACCGAGCGCCGACAAGCTTCAGGACAAGATCGACCAGTGGCAGCAGGATGGAGTGTTCAAAGGCAAGTTCTCGTTTGAGAAAGGTAGCGACTACTCCGCTATGTTCTGGTCGTTTGCCCCTATTTTGCTGCTGATTGTCTTCTGGTTTGTGATCATGAAGAGAATGTCAGGAAAAGACGGCGGTGGCGGCGGTGTGTTCAACGTGGGAAAATCCAAAGCCCAGATATTCGATAAAGATGGTCCTATACAGGTGACATTCAAGGATGTAGCAGGACTGTCGGAGGCTAAGACCGAAATTGAGGAAATCGTCGAATTCCTTAAAAATCCGCAGCGTTACACCGATTTGGGTGGTAAAATTCCTAAGGGAGCGCTTCTCGTAGGCCCTCCCGGAACCGGTAAGACCCTGCTTGCCAAGGCTGTTGCCGGAGAGGCAAACGTGCCATTCTTCTCTATGTCAGGTTCTGACTTTGTCGAGATGTTTGTCGGTGTGGGTGCCTCGCGAGTGAGAGACCTCTTCCGTCAGGCAAAAGAAAAAGCGCCCTGTATTGTGTTCATTGACGAGATCGATGCCGTGGGACGTGCCCGTGGACGTAATCCCAACATGGGTGCCAACGATGAGCGGGAGAACACCCTCAACCAGTTGCTCACCGAGATGGACGGATTCGGCTCAAACAGCGGTGTTATAATCCTTGCCGCTACTAACCGTGCCGATATTCTTGACAAGGCTCTGTTGCGTGCCGGACGTTTTGACCGACAGATCTACGTGGATCTTCCCGACTTGAACGACCGTGTGGCTATCTTCAATGTGCATCTCCGCAACATTAAGACCGATGATTCGCTTGATGTGGAGCTGCTTGCCCGCCAGACCCCCGGATTCTCCGGAGCCGATATCGCAAATGTGTGCAACGAAGCTGCTCTTATTGCGGCTCGCCACAATAAGCCGTGTGTCACCCGTCAGGATTTCAATGACGCGGTCGATCGCATAATCGGAGGTCTTGAAAAGCGCACGAAAATCACCACCGATGAGGAAAAGCATTCCATCGCTGTGCATGAGGCGGGACACGCCACCATTTCATGGCACTTGCGCTATGCCAACCCTCTGGTTAAAGTTACTATTGTGCCACGCGGAAAGGCTCTCGGTGCTGCATGGTATCTCCCCGAGGAGCGTCAGATAACTCCCTCCGAGGCATTGCTCGACGAAATGTGTTCCACTCTTGGCGGACGTGCCGCTGAGGAACTCTTCCTCGGTCACATCTCTACAGGAGCGGCTAATGACCTTGAGCGCGTCACCAAGCTTGCCTACGCTATGGTCGCCTACTACGGTATGAGCGAGAAGCTCCCCAATCTGTGCTACTACGATTCTACCGGACAAGAATACGGCTTCTCCAAGCCTTACAGCGAGGAGCGTGCGAAAAATATCGATGCCGAGGTGTCGAGGATCATCAATGAGCAGTATGAACGTGCCAAAGAGATTCTCCGTGAGCACGCTGCCGGGCATAAGGAGCTTGCCGAGGTCCTGATCTCCCGCGAGGTAATCTACACCGAGGATGTGGAGCGCATATTCGGAAAACGCCAATGGATTTCACGCACCGATGAGATTTTCGCAAGCCGTCAGTTGGCAGAGCACAAAGAATCTCAGGTTGAAGATGTGAAAGCCGAAGAAGTAGGCGAAGGGAAAAAAGCCGATGAGTCTGATTCAGAACCGCTCAACCCCAACATCCCTCCCATCCCCGACCAACCATCAGAAAAATAACACATCCCCACCATAAAAAGAGGTTATGCCATCGCATAACCTCTTTTTCATCTCCTCCCGCCGCATCCCCCCCAACCCGGAGATATGATGCTCGCAATCCACACATATCTAATTGCCTGAAAGGCAAACTCTCTGGTGTAGCCGGGGGCCGGAGCCGTAGGCGTAGACCCCCGGAGAGATGGCACAATCAAACACGAATCTGAAAGATTCGTCTCATACAGATGATTCATTCAGAAACATCATAAAAATAAACCTATTCCTAGGGTCTCGCTTCGCTCGGCCCTAGGCTACCAATGGATGAATCCTGCGGATTCGTTTATGCATGGATTCAATAGCCTGAAGTGTAGGCATCATAGGTATTCTCTTACGGACATTTTGTGTACGATTTGTCATGCCGTTGACATAGGTTGGCACGATGTTACAGAATATATTTTTAGCCGTAATTGTAGGGACGCTCGGTTCGAGAGTCCACCATAATTAGCTGAATATCAGATATTGTATTCGGACGCACGAGCCGTGCATTCCTACATTTTAGAGGTTCTGTCGCACCCCGATTGGATGAATCCTGCGGATTCGTTTATGCTTGAATTCAATAATCTGAATATCTGTATGCACTAATCATGTCGTGATACGGCACTACAATCCACACCAAACCATGAAAATGCCGTGAAACGGCAATGCAATCGTAGCTCCGCCACGAGGCGTAGCCGAGGCGCGGAGAAAGCGATAACACCCAACGGGCATCGAAGATGTCCGTCAATCCCGGAGCACTAACGACCGCACTCCACGCATGTCTAATTGCCTGAAAGGCAAACTCACACGCTTGTCGTTGGCACAACCCACTCATGTCTAATTGCCTGAAAGGTAAACCCACACGCTTGCCGTTGGCACAATTCACGCATAGCTAATTGCCTGAAAGGCAAACTCTATGGTGTAGCTTTTACCTTTGTATCCGAGATTCAGAGTTAACATTTGCTCTCTGAATTGT